>NZ_SPHX01000009.1:0-58278 GCF_004535805.1 Cellulomonas sp. HD19AZ1 | reverse complement strand
GGGCCGGACGACTGGTCGTTCTGGAGCTCGAGCGTGGTCGTGGCGGTCAAGCAGGTCGTGAGCTCCAAGGAAGCGTGGCAGCAGGCTGAGGCGGAACGCGTCGCGGCCGAGCAGGCGGCCGCCGAGCGAGCGGCGGCCGAGCAGGCGGCCGCCGAGCAGGCAGCCGCCGCCCGGGCGGCAGAGCAGGCGGCCGCCGAGCGCGGGTCCGGCAAGGCGCCGCGGAGCGCGGACCGGCCATCTGCAGGGGCTGAGGCGCCGCCGGCGGCACCGGCCAGGCCCGTCGAGCAGGCGCCGAGCACCGAGCGGTTCATCAGGCCGGGCCGGGTCTCGTGGGACTCGGGTAGCCCAGGCACGGTCACGGTCAGCGTCACGACCGGTGGGGTCACCGGCCCCGTGGTCGTGACGATCGCCGGCTCCTCGATCACGGTCGGGGTCGGCTCCGGGACCTTCAGCGGGACGCTCACCGGTCTTCCGGCTGGCTCGCACACCTGGACGGCGTCGGTCGACGGCCTGGTGGCCACGAGCACGGCGACGGTCCCGTGATGGCCGTCATGACCAGCGCGGTCGACGCCCGAGCGCGTCGTCCGAGATCTGTCCGATCGGGCGCACAGGGGGCCGCGCGCGCTGAGCGGCCGGGCGTCAGCAGGAGAAGTGAGGGGTGTACGCATGTCTGACACGAGCGAGGGGTGGGGCTCGCAGGGCCTCAACCTCGGGGACGAGCTGTTCCAGGGCGCGGACCGCGTCAAGAGCTTCGCGGACGACTCGGGGTGGGCGACCACGCCGAGCGCACCGTCGGCGCCGGTGTCGCCCGAACCGGCGTCCCGGGCCGCGGGGAGCGACCTCGCGGAGAGTCGGCGACGCCTGGGCGCAGCACGGGCCCAGCTGCTGCAGACGTCGGAGGGTGCGCCGGTCGTCGAGCCCGCCCAGTGGGGGGCGCGAGCCGTCCTGCGGCGGTCGAGCGGCGGTCTCCTGCGCCCCGGAGCGGGGAAGGCTGAACGCGCGTACCAGGCGGACCTCGAGGTCATCCGCCGGTTCCAGTGGCCGGGCCCGTTCAGCGTGCTCGTCGCCAACAAGAAGGGGGGCGTCGGCAAGACGCCCACGTGCCTGCTGCTCGCCGGCGTGCTGGCGTACGTCAGGACGGGCGGTGTGGTCGCCCTCGAGGGAGCCGACGCGGCCGGGACGCTCGCGCTGCGCGCGGAGCGATCCCAGGAGTCGGTGCGCGGCATCAGCGAGCTGCTCGCCGAGTTCGCCAGGATCCGCACAGCGGCCAACCTCGCGTGGTTCACGCAGCTGCAGTCGTCCGGCGCCGCGGTCCTCGGCTCGATCAGCGACCGCACCACCCTGGACGAGAGCCACGTGCGCGCGCTGCGGCGTCTGCTCGACCAGTACTACGCGATCAACGTCGTCGACACGGGCAACAACCCGGAGGCCTCGGCCTTCCTGCAGTGCATCGACGGAGCCGACGTGCTGGTGCTTCCCACGGTGCTGTCCACGGGCTCCGTCGTCTCCCTGATCGACACGCTCTACCGCGTCCGCGGCGAGCTGCCGCGCGGCGAGCTCCTGGCCGACAACGCGGTCGTGATCGTCACCGACGACGGCCGCTCCGTCGACGCCAAGGAGGCGGCACGCCTGCGCGGCGCGCTGGACGAGCTCGAGCTCGGTGCCGTCGTCGACGTGCCGTTCGACCCGCACATCGCTGCGGGCAACGAGATCTCGCTGGGTCGTCTGTCGCAGGCGTCCCAGCGCGCGTGGGTGCGCGCCACGGCCCAGGTCGTGACGTGCGCCAGCAACCTCCTGCCCCACCTCAACCTCGGAAGGACCCACTGATGAACAGCACGATCCACACCGTCATCGGCACCGCCGCACAGGACGGCCGCATCATCGCCATCGAGAGCCCGATCAACGGACTGGGGCCGTCGTTCTCGTTCGGTGGTCCCTTCGACACCTGGTGGAGGAGCGCCTTCGCGGCGTTCTGGGGACTCGTGATCATTGGCTGCCTCGTGTTCTGCCTGGGCTCGATCCTGAAGCTGCGGTCGACAAGTGACAACCCCCACGCGCACAAGCAGGGGCAGGAGGCGCTGAAGATCTCGTCCATCGCGCTCGGGCTCTCGGTGGCCTTCGGCGTGCTCGTCACCGTGGTCTTCTACATCGCCGGCTGATGACGACTGAGCCACGCCAGCGCAGGGGCGTATGGATCGCTGTCGGGTGCATCTCGGCAGTCGCAGTGCTGGCAGCGGTGGCCGTTGTGGTCGCGCCGCTGCTGGTCAGGGGAGAGTCCCCTGCCAGCAGCGGCCCCACGGCGGGCGAGTCGTCCGTGCCCGCGACGACGACGGCCAGCAGCGTCGCGGGATGTCAGGCGGGGCGCGACGTCACGAACGCTTCGGTCCTCGAGGCACAGCGTGTCGCCGAGCTGAGCGACGCGGGTGCGGCCGCGTTCGCTGCTGACCTGTTCCGGTGGTTGGGCACGGATCCGACCGCGGACCAGGCCGACGAGCTGGCGACGACGGTGGCGAGCATCCTCGCGCCTGACGCGGACCCCCAGCTGAAGAAGACGTTAGAGGCGGCCGTCGAGCAGGCGCGCGAAGGGGCGTCTGCAGATGACTGGCACGTCAGCACCGAGGACGCGCACTTCTACATCGAGGCGTCCACAGGAGTCGCCACGGTCGTCTCGGTATCCGCGACCCGTGTCTTCGACGACGGGACGACTCAGAGCGGCGCTCAGACCTTCACCTTGGTGCAGGGCGCGCCCGGGTGGCAGCTGCAGCGGATGGTCCCGACGCGTGACGCGTCCGACCTCCGGCTGCTGGGGCAGCGGTACGAGGGGGGTTGCTGATGCACGCGGCTGTTGTGCCTGGAGCGATCGGAGACACCATCGGGGACATCTGGGATGCGGTCACCGGCCCGGCGTCCGGGGTCGTCGAGGGCATCTCGTTCGCGGCGGATCCGCTCGCGTGGTCGTTGGGGAAGGTCCAGGACGCGCTCGACGGCCTGGTGAGCCGGCTGCTGCCCTGGCTGATGAGCGCGACCAAGCCCGATCTGACGGCCGAGTGGTTCCTCAACCAGTACGCCCTCGCCTTCGGCCTCGCGGTCCTGGTGTGGCTCGTGATCGTGCTCTCCCGGCTGCTGGCCGCGGCGCGCGGCCGGATGTCGGGCGGGGATCTGATCGAGCTGCTGACGACCCGATCACTGACCTTCATCGGTGGTGCCATGTGGGGTCCCGCCGTGGCGTGGTGGATCGTCGGCATCTTCCACGCGCTGAGCGAGGGACTGGTGGGCCTCTTCAGCACGACGAGCGAGGGCGCGCTCACCAGCCTCCTCGCGATCATCCGGGGCGACTGGATCGACATCCCCGGCGGCACGCTGTTCGCCATCTTCTTGCTCGTCGGCATGCTCTTCGCCATGACGGCCGTCGTCGTCATGCTCATCGTCGCGATGGTCGCCCTCTACCTGTCGGGCGTGATCTTCCCGCTGGGCTGGGTCTGGATCACCGACGACCCCGCACGCCGGGTCATCGCGACACGCTTGGCGTTCACCTGGCTGGGCCTGAACGCTGCCCACCCGCTGATGATCTTCATGATGGCGGCCTCGTTCGCCTACATCGGCAGCATCGTCCCGATGTCCGGCGACCCCGGCATCGTCCTGCTGACGAACGGCATCGCCGCGTTCATCGTGCTGATCATCACGGCGTTCTCGCCGGCCCTGCTGTTCAAGTTCGCTCCCGTCCTGCCGACGACCGCCGGCCAGTCGATGCCCTCGCTCGGCGTCGGAGGCGGCGGAGGCGGCTCGCGGTTCGGCGCCGGCGACCTGCGAACGGTCGCCGACGGGAACGCGGCCGACGACGACTTCGCAGGCGAACCTCCAGAGCCCGCTGCCGGGTCGAACGGCCCGGGAGCACCCGGGGCGAACGGAGCGGGCGGAGACCCTGGCCCGCTCGAGGCGGAAGCGATGAACGCGAGCGTCACGGACGATCCAAGCGGCGCGGACGCCGGCACCGGCGGGGGCGCCGGGGAGTCGAATGCCGGTGAGGGGTCGCCCCTGGGTGCTGATGCACCAGGCGCTGGTGAGAGCGCTGAGGCGACTCCGGGTGCGATGCCAGGGGGCCCCGACGGCGCGTCTGCCGGCGCACCGATCGGCGCCTCCAGCACCTCGGAGGCAGCCCAGGCCGCGGGCGGTGCGTCCGCGGGCGCAGAAGGCGCTTCGAGCGCAGCCGCCGCGGGTGAGGCCGCCGAGGCGGCCGCGGCCGCGGGCGCCGCGGAGAGCGCGACTGGGGTCGGCGCGGTCGTCGGGATCCCGACGCTGGTTGCCGCCGCCGCACTCGAGGCCACGTCCAAGGTCGTGGAGGCCGGCGGAGCAGCCGGCGACATGGCCGCTTCAGACATGCAGTCAGCTCAGGAGGGAAGCCAGTGACACGGCTGTCAGTGCTCGGAGGGGAGACCGGCGGCCGCGGCCTGCTCGGCGCCGGGATGAGCCGTCAGAGGAAGGTCGGGCTGGTTGCCGCCTGCATCGTGGGCGGCTTCCTGACGTTGTCGCTCCACATCCCCGGCGCGGTGATCACCGTCTGCCTCATCATCGCGGTGCTGGTTGCGACGACGGGGGAGAACACGCTCTGGACGCAGCACGTCGCCCGCGCTCGCCTGAGAGACGCGGCCAAGCGGGGGACGGACGTGTACCGCCCGTACGACGCAGCCGAGTGGGAGCGGCTCGCGAGCAACACCGATCGCAGCGAGCGCAAGGCGGTCATCCGCGCGCTGGCTGCTCTGCGACAGATGCCCCCCGGCGCGGACGGCATGGGGTGGCTGGACATGCGGGCCTCGCACCCGGGCGTCGCGTGGCACGCCCCCCGTGGGGAGAGCGAGTACTTCTCGGTGTGCTTCGCGGTGACGGGGCAGCTGCGCGGCATCCAGTCGTCACGAGCCGTCGACCAGGCCGGCGAGCTGTTCGGGCGGTTCCAGGCGTCGCTGGGCAAGCTGTCGTCGCTGGCGTCCGGCGTGCAGACCCTCACACGGGTGCTGCCCCCGGACTCTGCTCGCCACGAGGCGTGGGTGCGGTCGCAGCTCGCGCCGCTCCCGGAGCGCGTGACTGGCGACGACGAGACGGCCCGTCGGGCACGACGCGCCTACACCGGACACATCGAGGCCGTCCGCTCGTACGACGCCCTGCTGCGTCAGATGTCCCGCGGCGCGATGATCTCGCGTCACTACGTCATCGTGACCTGGCGCAACGACGCACGGTTCGCGGCGGCCGCCGCGACCAAGGGCCCAGGGCGGGACGGCTGGCGCGAGCTCATGGCGGACGAGATCGCGTCGATCCGGCGGCGCCTGCAGGCCGCCGGCGAAGGTCGGGTCGACGTCCTGACAGCGCGTCAGACGGCCGCGGTGATCCGGAACATGCAGCACCCCGACTGGCCCATCGATCAGGCCGCCGACGTCGATCCGACGCTCTTCGGGATGGCGTCGGACCCGGCGCCGAAGGCGCATCACGTGAGCGCGCCTGGTCCGGACGGTCACGCCGCGGACTGGTACCACGCGACGGCCCAGGCGGTACCAGCGTCGATCGCCACCGGACCCCGCACGCTGCTGTGGCTGCTGCCGGTGCTGACGAACATGCGGCTGCCGATCATCCGCACGGTCTCGATCACCCGAGTCGTGGTGCCCACCGGTCAGGCGAAGCGCAGCGCTCGCCAGGACGTCACCTCCGACCAGGCGCAGCAGCTCAGCGACAGGGACAAGGGCCGTCTGGTCGACGAGGACACCGTCGTACGGCTCAACGCGGCGAAGAGACGACGAGCAGACCTCGCGCCGGGCACCGGCCATGCCGGGGTGGAGTACCTCATCCACGTGACCGTCTCGGCGCGCACGCCCGA
This sequence comes from Cellulomonas sp. HD19AZ1, assembly GCF_004535805.1. Classification (NCBI taxonomy): domain Bacteria; kingdom Bacillati; phylum Actinomycetota; class Actinomycetes; order Micrococcales; family Cellulomonadaceae; genus Cellulomonas; species Cellulomonas sp. HD19AZ1. The sequence goes on along the minus strand of NZ_SPHX01000009.1, from coordinate 52,415 downwards.
GGCTCTCGCCCAGGCACGCCGCCAGATGAGCGAGGCGTTCGACAACAGCCTCGGCATCGAGCAGCTCGAGTGGTTCGACTCCTACCAGCCGGCTGCGTCCGGCCTGACGTGGCCGATCGGGCGCGGCCTGCGACCCCCGAAGACGAGCTGGGGCGACCGCTTCGAGCGGCGCACCGCACGCGACTGAACAAGCGGAGGCGACATGACACCCACCAAGGCACCCGAGGCCCCTGCCCGCCGCGCGCGCCAGACAGCGACCCCCGTCGTGAACGACGACCCGACCGACGACGTCGACGCGACCAGCACCGTGGAGTTCGGCCCGTGGCTCGCCCAGGGCGCCGAGCTTCGCGTCAGCAAGTGGCGAGCGGGGCGCGGCTTCTATGCCCCCGCGCACCGCGGCGCACCGACGTCGACGCGCCAGGCGGAGGTTCTGAACACGGCTGCGATCGCGGCTCCGACCGACGAGGAGGGCGTAGTCATCGGCGAGGACCGCCTCTCGCGCACCCTCGTCGCGGGCGACCCGTTCACCGCCTACCAGAAGGGGCTGATCTCGTCCCCCAACGTCGTGGTGGTTGGCGACGTCGGTGCCGGGAAGTCCTCCCTGACCAAGACCGTGTGCGTGCTGCGCGTGCTCCCGCTGCGCCGGCGGCGCGTCGTGGTGTTCGACAAGAAGGACCAGGGCGGGCGCGGGGAGTACACCAGCCTGGTCGAGCGCAACGGTTCCACGCCGATCTTCTTCTCGCTGGACGGCAGCGAGAAGCGGTCGATCATCAACCTGCTCGATCCGGCGATCGTGCTCGGTGCTGGGCTGGGGCGCACGCTCGACCTCCTGCGGGCCGTCGCAGAGACCGTCGCTGGGCGAGGGCTCGACGACTGGGAGATGGAGGCGCTGCGGCGCGCTCTGCGGATGACCATGACGTGGGGGGAGAGCGCGGGTCGTGCTCCGACGTTGGTCGACCTCGCCGCCCAGCTGCCGCGCGTGCACACGACTCGGGACGAGCTGTCCCCCGCCGCCCGGGAGCGGCTGCACCAGTCGGCCGCGACCGTGATGTTCGTCCTCTCGGGATTGCTCGAGGAGTTCTCGGGCCTCTTCGACGGCGAGACGAGCAAGGCCATCGATCTGTCTGACCGCCTCACCTCGTTCGACATCTCGCAACTGCCGGCGACGGGGCCGGCTGCGCCCATGGTCGTGGCGGCGGCGAACATGTGGCTGATGGGCGTCCTGCGCCGCCGGCGCGGGTGGTTCACCAACGTCCTGGCCGAGGAGGGCTGGGACCTCATCGGCGGAGCGAACGGTGCCCTGTGGCGCTCGCTCATCAAGCTCGCCCGCGGGCTCGGCGTCTCGATGATCACGAACATCCACAAGCTCGCGGACATCCCGAAGAGCTCGCCGGCGTACGCGATCATCCAGGAGGCGCAGACCGTGCACGTGTTCCGGCAGTCGCGGGCCGAGGATCAGGCCGCCTCGATCGAGGCGTTCAACCTCGAGAGCAGCGCGGGCGGCTCGCTCGGGTCCCTGACGACCGGCGACCACCTCTACAAGGTCGGGTCGAACGCCGAGGTGCGCGTACGGCACGTCCGGACGCCGTGGGAGATCGCGGTCACCAACACCGATGAGGCGATGACCGAGAACGGCCGGGGGCAGGCGTGACCACCAAGGAGAACCTGCGCTACTACGGCCTCGCGACGGCTGTGCTGCTGACCGCGGTGGTGGCGTGGCACATCGCCGCGGCCGTCACGCTCGGAACCGACCTCCTGGATCCGGTCAGCGGCCTCGACGTCCTCAAGGCCACCCTGGGCAGCGGCGACCCCGCTCCCGAGACCCCTCACGCGACCTCGTCGACCGCCGGGGTCGGTGCTGCTCTGTTCGTCCTGGCCATCGTGACCGCGGTCGTCGTCGACGTCCGGCGCCGCCGAGCGCGCGCCGTCAGCACGCCCGGGCAGATGGCCGGGGGTCGCGCGCTCCGACGAGAGATGGCTGGCTCCGCGGAGGAGAGCGCGCTGAGGCCCTTCGCCTACCTCGACGGCCAAGCCCTCACCCTGCGCAACGAGGACAACGGCGCCGTGGTCGCCCCGCCGCGCATCGGCAAGACGATGTACCTGGCGATCCCGCTGATCGTCGACGCGCCCGGGGCCGTGGTCTCGACGTCGACGAAGCCTGACGTCCTGCGTCTGACCGCCGGCATCCGCGAGAGGGTCGGCACGGTGCACGTCTTCGACCCCGAGGGCGTGTCCCTGTGGCCGAACCGCATCCAGTGGGACATGGTCACCGGCTGCGAGGTCCCCGAGGAGGCCGCAGAGCGCGCGGGCGCGCTGGTGGGGTCCCGCGACCTGGGGGACGGACGCAACGCGTCGTTCTTCCAGGAGGCCGCCGACACCGTGCTGCGGTGCCTGCTGCACGCGGCCGCGCTCAAGCCCGGCGGCAACATGCGCGACGTCGTGCGGTGGGCGCGCGACTTCTCGCTCGATGAACCGTACGACCTGCTGCGCGAGCGCGGAGGCGGCGTCAAGGGGTGGGTGGACGACCTCGCCAAGTTCTGCCGGGGTGAGGCCCGCGAGACCGTCTCGAGCACCGACATGTCGCTCGGTCTCGTGCTGAAGGCCTTCGGTCTGCCGGCCGTGCTCGACTCGGTCTGCCCGCGCCCGGGGGAGGGGTTCGACCCCACGCGGTTCCACACGACGCGCGACACGCTCTACCTGCTGTCGCGTTCGGGCAAGACGTCTCTCTCCGCGCCGATCATCACGGCCCTGGTGACCGCTGTCGAGCGCCGCGCGCGCCTCGCCGCCGGGCACACGGCAACCGGTCGCATCGACCCGCCGATCTCGCTGATCCTGGACGAGGTGGCGAACGTCGCGCCCGTGCGCGACCTCGCTTCGCTCATGTCGGACGGTGGTGGCCGCGGCGTTCTGACCTGGGTCTTCGTGCAGTCCCGCCGCCAGCTCGCCCAGCGCTACGGCCAGGACGACGCCAAGACGATCCTGGACTCCGCGTCGGTGTTCGTGATGCTGGCCGGCTGCAAGGACGTCGACCACCTGCGAGAGCTGTCCGCGCTGGCCGGAGAGCACCTGGTCGAGCGCGTCTCGTCGTCGACGGGCACCGGGGGAAGCGCCCAGGGCTCGGTACAGCACTCGTGGGAGCGGCAGCCCCTCATGGCACCCGAGGCGATCCGCACGATCGGCATGGGCAAGGCGTTCATGCTCTACCGCGCGGCCGCTCCAGCCGTGGCCACGCTCGTGCCGTGGTGGGAGCGCAAGGACCGGCGCGACTTCGAGGCGTCCCTGGCCTCCGTGCTGCGGCGTGAGGGGCTGGGCGCGACCATCTCGGCCGACGACCTCATCGCACAGGCGACGAACGAGCACGAGAACGACCTCGCCGAGGCGGCGTCATGACCGCCGCCGGCTGGCCGGGCACGCCGGCCGACGACGGAGCCCTGTACGACGGCGTGCCGCTTGGGGGGCCGTTCGGTGACGGGCCACCTGCCCAGGCACCGCCAGGGCAGGTGGAGTTCGACCCGGTCCTGCTGGCCGCAGACGTCGCCCAGGCCCTGCGCGACGTGGCTTCGCTCACCGAGCTCATCGTCGGCGAGCAGAGCGGGCTGCTGCCGAAGCTGGAGGAGCACCAGGAGGCGATCGACGCGATCCTGAGCCTGCTCGAGGCGGCCCCCGGCGGGCCATGGGCCTGGGACAAGCTCACGGGGGCGGCACTTCGCGACCTGTGGCTGAAGCTGGGGGAGTGGGTCGCCTGGCTCGAGCAGCGCTACCTGATCGCGCTGTCGAGCGACACGTACGAGCTCGCACGGTGCTGGTGGCGACACCCGATCGCCGTCGAGCTCCTGACAGCGCTGATGGTCGCCCACTGGGCGACCTACTCAGCAAAGGTCCAGGTGCCGTCGTTCGCGCTGGTCGACTGGCACACCCGCGCGTTCGAGCCGGTGTTCGCGACCTTGAAGGCGATGCGCGTCTTCAACAACTGCAAGGACGGGCACACGGACCCGACACGCAGCCCCAAGCACGACCCGGCCACGTTCGTGGCATGGGTCGACGAGGTCGCGCCCGAGGTCGACGAAGACGACGTCGAGGTCGCCGACGAGCGGGAAGAGGAGCAGCTGTGAACCGGTGGGTGGCAGGACTGGTGGCTGTCGTCGTGCTGACGCTCGCGGCGTGCTCGACCGGAGAGGCCACGACGTCGCCCTCCTCGTCGCCGGCCCCGGCGACTCCTGCGGCACGAGCAACCGACATCGGTCCGGACGGTGATCACGCCAGCGAGGCTCCGCTCGACGAAGAGGGCCACGACGAGGACGGACACGACGACCTGGAGGTCGAGGCGCCGGAGCTGCCGACGTGGGACGAGCGGGCGGCGATCGACGCCGCCGCCCGGGCGGAAGGGTTCGTCAGGGCCTGGGCGCGCCCCGAGCTCGACGCCGCTGCGTGGCTCGCAGGTGTGCAGGGCTTCCTCACCCCGTCGGCCGCAGAGGGCTACGTCTGGACCGACCCGACGACCGTGCCGGCCACCGAGATCACGGGGCCAGGCACGGTCGTCGAAGGGACCGCGACGAGCGCCGTGGTCAGGGTGCGGACCGACGCGGGGGATCACGACGTGCAGCTCGTGCGCGCCGAGGCCGGCGCCCCGTGGCTCGTCGCATCGCTCACACCTGCCCCGCCCGAGGGGAGCGAGCGGTGAAGAAGGTCATCGCGGCCGTCCTGGTCGTCGTCCTGCTCCTGGGAGGTGCCGCGTTCTTCGGCATGAGCGTGCTCGGCTCGACGCTCGGGACCCTCATGGCCGTGTGCCAGCCCCGCGGCGATGGCGCCCAGGGCGAACTCGTCGTCGTCGGTGACCTGCCGGCGGTCGACGGCTTCACCGACGTCCAGGTCCGCAACGCCGCGGTGATCGTGTCGATCGCGAACCAGCGGGGCCTGGGGGCCCAGGGCGCGCGCGTCGGCATCATCACCGCGCTGCAGGAGTCCGGGCTGCGCAACCTCGCCAACGCGGGGAAGTTCCGCTACCCGGCCAGGACCACCGTCATGACGGCCGCGCAGTGGGCGGCGATCCAGCCGTTCGTCGCGTCGTCGGTGAACTACCCGAACGACGGCGTGGCACCTGGCGACTGGGACTCGATCGGCCTGTTCCAGGGCCGCCCGTCGGCCGGCTGGGGAGGCCAGGGCAGCTGGACCGAGCGGATCACCAACCTGCTCAACCCGTCCTACACCGCCGGCCGGTTCTTCGACGCGCTGGTCAAGATCGACGGCTGGCAGCAGATGCGGCCCGCGGCAGCGGCTCAGGCGGTCCAGCGGTCGGCGTACCCGGACGCGTACGACAAGCACTGGGAGAAGTCGGGGGTCCTCGTACAGGCGCTGACCGGCGTCGACGTCTCGAACACCTCCGGCGGGCCGTGCGCGGCGCCGGTGTCGAACGGCCCCGTCACGGCCGACGGCTGGACCAAGCCGATCACCAACTACAAGAAGCTCACCTCGCCGTTCGGGATGCGGTTCCACCCCGTCGACAACGTGTGGAAGCTGCACGCCGGGATGGACATCTCGGCCGCACGGGGGACGCCGTTCTTCGCGGCCGCCGACGGGCTGGTCGTCAAGGCGGGCGCCGCGGGCAGCAACGCGAACGGGCTGCAGTGGGTCGTGATCGACCACGGTGGCGGCGTCGTCACCCGCTACCTGCACTCGGACCCTGGAGGCATCTTCGTCAAGCCGGGCCAGCGCGTCACAGCGGGCCAGCAGATCGCGGCCGTGGGCATGTCCGGGAAGACGACAGGACCGCACCTGCACTTCGAGGTCGTCATCGACGGGAAGCCCGTCAACCCGTTGCCCTTCCTCGAGGAGCGGGGCATCACGTTCTAGCGCTGTTCGGGCGCCAGACGCCTGAGGGGCTCCACTCGCGATCGAGTGGAGCCCCTCAGGTGTCTGGTGCCAGGGTGCTAGCAGTGGACCTTGAGCAGACCCTGGTTGCACACGATGAGGACCTGCTCGCCCGACTCGATGACATGGAAACCACGCCTGGTCGCAACCGCTATCACCTCTTCGATTGAACTGTATTTATCGACGTGGAACCGGTGCCGCCTGACAACACCCCCCTTTGCTACCTGTGCCGCCTGTAGCCATCGCTCTAACCATTTGTTCATGCTGCTCTCCAACGCTCTGATAGGTGGTCGTGCCAGCAAACTGGGCACAACCGCTATTATACACTAAAGAGCATCGAGGAAATGTCGGGTGCTGCGACTGAAAGGGACTCTGCGCCTTTCCAAACGGTAAAGCCCAGGGGGAAGCTCGCGCGATTCGTGGTGACCGACCCCTGCCTCAAGGGCTGGCGTCAGGTCGTGATCTCCTCGCCACGGCTCTTCGACAGGTAGTAGCGCCGGTGACGCAGCACGACATCCCCTGTGCCGATAGCCGCGACGGCGCCGGGCGCTGGCTCCGGACCGGGGATGATCTGCCAGCCACCCTGCGTCTCGGCGGTGGGGGCGATCGGTACGCCGCCGATGGCCAAGTCCCAGCGGTCGGACGCGCCGGTGTCGGCGGGGTCGTTGTAGTGCACGGCAGCTACGACCTCGTCGGCGGCGTCGCCGAGCTCTCGGCGCTGGTAGACGTCGATCCATTCGGCGAGCGTGTGCGTGCACGCGCACCAGGCTTCGATCGTCCGACCAGGGCCGAGGAGCACGGGTGAGGGGATCGGCGTCACGCCGTCGTCCTTCTCGATCAGCCCGAACACGTTCATGCGCACATGGCGGTGCGAGTCGTTCACGATCCGGACGCCGGCCCGCACCATGATGAGCCGGCCTCGGTCTCGTGGCAGGAACAGCGACTCGGGCGCCAAGCCTCGGCGCAGCTGGTTCGGTGAACCGCCGGCGAAGGCGGATGGCTCCAGGGGGGGCCAATCGACCTCGTCGAGAAACACACCGATCGACGGGGTGGCGGCGTCGATGCGTGCACGAACGGCCTCGTCGGCCTGTCGTAGCGCGACGACGAGAGCGTCGTTCGCCGTCTTTAGGCCCCGGGAGGATGCGTCAGCCGCCCGGCGGGTCTCCCATGATTGCCATGCGACCAGCAGGGCCGCCGCCACAGCCGCGACGGCGGCCACCGACGCCGCGAGATCCGCGCTCATGGCGTCAGCGTCCCACGCAGATGCCGTCTGCTGCGGGTGAATCACCCCACGCGGCAGCATCAGGACCGACACACGGCGGCTCGCCTGGCCATTGCGATGAGGCGCTGCACGTTAGGGAGGGGTCGCGCCGACGGGCTGGTCGTCAAGGCGGGCGCCGCGGGCAGCAACGCGAACGGTCTGCAGTGGGTCGTGATCGATCACGGCGGCGGCGGCGTCATCCGCTACCTGCACTCGGACCCCAGCGGGATCTTCGTGAGGCCGGGCCAGCGCGTCACCGCGGGCCAGCAGATCGCGGCCGTCGGCATGTCGGGGAAGGCGACCGGGCCGCACCTGCACTTCGAGGTCGTGATCGACGGCAAGCCGATCGACCCCAAGACGTTCCTCGCTGACCGGGGCATCACGTTCTAGAGCTGGCCCTCCGCGTGTCCACCGCGGCGCCTGCCGCGGTGGACACGCGGCCTCAGGCGCCGATCTGCGGCAGGTAGGCGAAGGGTCCGCCGCTGCGTGCGGACGACCGCCCCCCGAGCATCACCTGGACGGTGTCTCGCTCCTGGTCGCTCAGGTCGGGCGCGAGGTAGTCGCGCTCAGGCTCGCCGAGCGCTCGGCTACGGCCGGCGATGCTCGCGCTGAAGGCGTAGCGCACCTCGACGGTGGTCGTCTGCGCACCACGTCCGGGGATGACTCGGCGGACCTGGGTCTCGGTGTCGATGATCTTCAGCACGGTGACGACGAAGCCTGCGAGCGTCACGGGCAGGAGCCCGGCGGCCACCACCTGCTCGGCGTCGCATCGCCACCACCGCCGGTCGGCGTCGAGCTGCTGGGCATCGGTCAGCATCGCGCCCTCGCCGATGTAGTCGCGCTCCCCGTCGGGGTCGATCTGCGCCACCGCCTGGCGCAGGACGGGCTGGACACCGTCGGTGTACAGGAACGGGCGTCGGGCCAGCGAGAGCACGCGGCCGGCTCTCAGGTCCGGGAGGTAGCCGGAAGCTGTGAGCTTCTCGACGCTGCGCGCAGTCGTCTGGAGCATCTCGGCCACCTGGCGCCGCGACAGTTCATCGGCCTGCAGGGTCGACGGATAGACGGGCGTGATCGTGTTCGTCATCGCGGTCTCCTGGGATGGGGCATGGGCCTGCCCTCGGGGGCACCAACGCGGTAGTGGGTCGGCATGCCCGACGCTACCACGTGTAGGACGTCAATACGATGTCGGACAGCGGATTGGTGACATAATAACGGTTATCGGTATCATCGGAGGGGCACCGACCCGACGAGAGGGCTCGTTCCACCGCGCCCGCAGCCGCGCATGCGCCGACGACGTCGGCGAGGCTTCTCCGCCCTGATCTCTGCCACCCTGGGTCGGTGGATCTGACGACCTGGGTGGCCCCCGTCATCACCGGATTGGTGGCTCTGGCCGGAATCGGCGCGACTCTTGCGACCGCCGCGAAGGGGCGCGCGCAGGCAGCCCAGCTCGCGGCGGATCGGCACCAGACGGAACGTGCAGAAGACCGACGCCGCGAGAGAATCACCCTCTTTGTCGACGCGCTTGCACACGTCAGACACCTCGAACGGAAGCTCAACCGGTTTTGGGTGGGCGACAGCTACAACGGCTACGACGCATCCCCAAAGCCCGCAGGCCCACCGATGTCTCTCACCCCACTGGATGAGGTCGGTATTCGCATCGAGCTCATCGCGCCCGATGCCGTGCAAAGGGCATGGGTGAAGTTCGTCGAAGCGACGGAGAGCCTGGGCTGGTGGTTCGAGACGGACTGGAATGGCGAGGCTGATGCGAAAGTTCCTGCCAGCGTCGCTAAGCCGCTGTACGCGTCAATGCGAGAACTACGAACGGCATGCAGGCACGCCCTCCAGGGGGACTCAGCGCCAGACTGATCGTCGTCAGGAAGCGTGACCCTCGCGCACCCGGCCTTGGCTCGCCCGCGCCCGCGCCCGCGCGAGCCAAGCAGAGAACGCCAGAGCAGCAGCCAACGAGAGGCCCGCAAGACAACGCCCCACGAGACTGCCGTCGGCAGCGGTGTACAGCATGCCCGCGCCGATCAGCATGAATGCTGGTGCAGCGACCGCGATGGTGCCCAAGCACAACGCGGAGACGAGCCGCCTCCGCAGGAGGCCGTGCACGGCCGACCGAGCCCACCGTCCCGCGAGGCTGGTCGCCGTCGCTCCGGCGAGTAGGAGGACGACCGGACCGATGACGTTCTGGACCATGTCTCGCCTCCCGTGGGGTGATGAGGTGACCGTAGCGGTGAGCTCCGACACGGACGACCAGATGTCGGCGAGGAACCGGCCGGGTCAGACCTGGGGGCCACCGGGCGCGTCGCGCCGGGGACCGTCGTCGGCGCGACGCGCGCGCTTCGCCTGCTCCTCCCGCAGCCGCTGCGCACGTGCGGCAGCGTCGTCCTGCTGGTCGTGGAGCGCGGCCTCTCGCGCGTCACGCAGCGCCGCAGCGCGCTCGGCCAGCCCCTGCCGCTGCGTCTGCTGCTCGGCGCGGCGTCGCGCGTCGGCGATGCGCTGCTCGGTCTGCACCCGCAGACGCGCGCGCTCGACGCCTTGCGCACTGGTGGCGACGCGCGGGTTCTCGGTGGCCACCCGCGTCAGGGCACCAGCGGCGAGGGATCGGGCACGTTCCTGCACACCCCGGCCGCTGGCCGGCGGCAGCACGTCGTTCGTCGCGACGGACCACTGGTCGCGGTAGGCGACGATCGTGCGGACGTCGCGGCGCCAGGCCGCGGCCTCGGCCTCGTCGCTGGGGACGGGGCGGATGTGCGCGGCGGCCCAGGCGGGCGGGGCGTACTCGACCTGGGCGACGAGGCCGTCGAGCCGTGCGGCCATGAGCTGCTGCTGCTTGTGGAGCCACTCGGCGACGGGCTGGTCGACGTCGGGCGCGCTCGTCGACGTCGCGCTGTCGTTGGTCGCGGTCCCGTGGCTCGAGGGGTCGGCGGGTGGAGCGTCGCTCGGCGGGGTGCCGGCGCGCGCGGCCGCCTGCTCGACCATGGCCTCTGCGTGCGCGTTCAGGAAGATCTCCGCGATCGATTCTGGCGCGGCGTCGCCCATGGCCTCACGGGTCAGGGTCGCGGCCGCGATGACGCTCGCTGCCGGCAGGGTGGCCACGGCGGCGGCGATGTCGCGCGTGGCGCTCACCCGGTGCTCGACCCACTCGAAGTTGTACTGCTCGAGCATCCGCTTGACCACCACGTCGGTGAGCTCACCAGCGGTGTGGAGCGCGATCTGGAGCTCGGCGGAGCGTCCGGCCTTGACCAGGTCGGCCGGGTCGGCGCCGTCCCCGAGGACCACCGCGCGGACCTCGGCCGCCTCGTTCGGGTCGAGCATCGTCCAGAGGCGGACGGCCGCCTTCACGCCAGCCTCGTCGCCGTCGGTGGCCACGACGAGCCGCCCGAGCCCGCCCGGCACGACGGCGCGCAGAACGTCGAGCTGCTCGGTCGTCACGGACGTGCCACAAGGCGCGAGCGGGACGAAGCCGTCGCCGAGCGTGGCCACGGCCCCGTGGTCCATGGCGCCCTCGACGAGGACCGGGGTCGCGCCACCCTGCAACGCGGCGATGGCTGCCGCGTCGAGGCCGTAGAGCCGCTCGCTCTTGCGGTAGGCGGCGGTCTCCGGGGAGTTGATGTATTTCGGCGTGCCCTCGTGGTCCTCGAGGGGGTTGGACCGGGCGGTGAAGGCTCGGATGCGGTCGTGCTCGTCAAGGACCGGCAGGACGAGCCGGTCGCGGAATCGGTCGATGAGCTGCCCGCGCTTGGACGTCGTGGCGAGGCCGGCCGCGGTCAGATCGTCGTCGGTGAAGCCCTGCGCCCGCAGGGCGTCGATGGTGGTGGTCCACCCCGCTGGCGCGTGGCCGGCGTCGAGCGCGGCGAGGCGTCGTTCGGCGAGGTAGGTCGGGACCCAGGAGTCCTCCTGCTCCGCACGGCCCTGCCACAGCCGCCACGCGGCCTCGTTCACCTCGAGGACGCGTGCGACGTCGGGGCCGATCGGCTCGACCGGTTCCGGTGCGCTGCTGGCCTCCGGCGGTGCGTCGTGGGGCTCGAGGCCGGGCTCGGGCGCTGCTGGCTGGGGACCGGCCTCGGGGCGCGCGAGCGGCGGCGTCAGCCACACGGGGAGGCGACCGTTCGGGTCACCGCCGGGCTCGCCCAGGCGCCAGTGCAGCACCTGGGCAGCCGACGTCGCGCTCTGAAGCTCGCGCTGTTGCGCGGCCTCCCGGAGATGCGGGACGAGGTCGGTGCCCGCTCGTTCGTGACGTAGCAGCAGGGCACGCAGCGCGGGCCAGGCGGCGTCGGCGAGGACCGCGTCGGCGAGGTCGGGGACTGCGGCACGCACGACGTCGACGAGGCGCGTCTCGGCCGCGGCCGAGACGACCCGCTCCCACACGTCCTCGTACTGCGGTGCGAGGGTGGCCAGGGAGATGGCCTGCTCGTGCTGGTCGTTGAGCGTCGATGTCGCCGACGGTGTGGTGTCCGTGCGCGAGAGGACCGACACCAGGCAGTCGCGGACGGCCTGGGCGCCGGTCGGCTGCTGGTGCAGGTCGGGGTCGACGAGCTCGTCGACCGCGACGTAGACGCGGTTGCTCTGCCGGCCTCGCGTGATGCCCGTGTAGAGCTGCTCGCGGCTGGCCGTGGCAGCCGCGAGGTAGTGGGCGGTGTCGACGGTCATGCCCTGGGCACGGTGGATCGTGGTGGCGTAGGCGAGCTCGACGTGGTCGTCGACGTAGTCCGCCGGCAGCGTGACGAAGCCGTGGTGGTCGCGGTGCCGCAGGCGCAGCGCACCGTCGTCGCCGCGCTCGACGACGGTCCAGACGTCACCGTTCTTGACGAAGTCGGTCCCGCGCTCGACCCGCAGGCGGCGGTCGTTCTGGCGTGTGACCACGAGGTCTCCGACACCGGCGGTCGAGTCGTCGTGCAGGGTCACGCCGCCGTGCTCGACCTCGCCTGCAGCGACCCGGTCGAGGCGCGCGCGTGTCGACAGCGCGAGGACGTCGTCGCGCGAGGCGGCGATCATCAGCGACGTCCTGTCGGCGCGGTGGTCGGCCAACCAGCTGGCGTAGATCTCCTCGAGCATGGCTTCACGGGTGCCGCCGAAGGTCCGCTGGTGCTCGATGTAGAAGTCGATCGCGGCGACGTCGCCGTCGCGAAGGGAGAGGGAGGCTGCTGCCTCTCCCTCGGTGGTGAACCGGTGGACGGCGGCGAGGTGGGTCGCGCCGACCTGCTCGTCGATCAGGCGCAGCACCCCTCCTGCGCCGACGGCCTGCAGCTGAGCGGGGTCACCGAGCAGTCGCACGCTGGCGCCGTTCGCTCGTGCGAGCTGGAGCAGCGCGTCCAGGTCGGGCGTCGAGGCCATGCCGGCCTCGTCGACGAGCAGGATCGTCCGCTCGTCGAGGTGCAGGGCCTCGGGTACCTCGTCGCCGGCACGCTCGCTCATCTGGTGCGCGTGCAGCAGCTTCTGGATCGTGTCGGCGCGCACGCCGAGCTCGTCACCGAGGACGGCGGCGGCCGCGGCGGACGGTGCCAGGCCGAGCACCTGTCCCCCGGCCTCACGGACGGCGGCGGCGAAGACGCCCATCGCGCTCGTCTTGCCGGCGCCTGCCGGACCGATCCCGGCCTCGACGACGTGACCGCCGCACGCGAACCGGCGGGCGAGCTCGACCTGCGCGTCGTTCAGGCGCCGACCCTTCTCCTCTGCGGCGCGCTCGACGGCAGCGGCGACGACGTCGGCTCCGACGACGAAGCCGCCGAGGGTCCGTGCCCCGGCGACGAGTCGGTCCTCGGCGTCCAGGACGCTGAGCGTGGTGAACCGCTCGGTGGCGTGCTGGCGGTAGACGCTCTCGCCGGAGACGCGCTGGAGGGCCGCTGGCGCAGGGTTCAGGTCCGGGGGCGTGAGGGCGAGGGAGGCGGCGACCGCGGAGGTCACGAGCTGCTCAGCGAGCGGCTCGATGCGCTCGGCGTCGACGAGGCCGACCTGCGTGCGGGCGACGCGCTGCGCCTCGGCTTCGATGTGGCCGATGGTCCACACCGCGCGGGCCTGGGCGAGCTGGGTCATGACCTGCTCGTGCAGCTCGTCGAACGTCGCTGGTGCGTCGTGCTCGGACCGGAGCTCCCGTCGGTGCGTCGCTGAGCGCAGGACGCGATCGACGGCCCGCGGCGACCCGAGGACGCGCTCGGCGCGCGCACGCCACTGCTCGCGACGCGTCGAGAGGGCGACGCCCTCCTCCTTCGCCTGGCGGGTGGTGAGCGTCGCCTGCTGCGCCATCTTGTACTGGGTGGCCTTGCTGGGCTCGTGGCCGTGCTCGGAGCGGTAGGCGGTGACGAGGTCTTGGTACGCCTGCTCGATGGAAGCGCGGCGCGCCGAGAACTCTTCACGCAGCTCGACGGGGATGCCTGCGATCTCGCGCACGGGACGCTTCTCGCGCGGGCCGGCCTGCTCGACGAACTCCACCCCGAGTCGACGGGACACCTCGGTCTCGACGAGCGTGTTGTACCGCTCGGACGCAGCCACACCGAGCGCGTGCAGCACCCGCCCGTCGAGTGAGCGCCACTTGCCGTCCAGGCCCAGCACCTTGTTCGACACCGCGACGTGCGTGTGGAGGTTCGGGTCGCCTGCGCGTGAGTCGATGTGATCGAACGCGGTCGCCACGAGTCCGTGGGTGTCGACCTGTGCCACGCCGGCGGCGCCCACGCGCGTCACAGCCGCCTCGGTCTCGAGCCAGGCGAGCGCGCCCTGCCACGCCGCCTGGTGAGCCTCCGCCACCTCGCGCTGGATCCGCTCGTCGCCCAGGCCCCACAGGACGGAGACGGACTTCACGGGCGTGAAGACGAGGTCGTAGCCGGCGACGGGCTGCCTGCGCTGGCCGCGTGCCGTGGCGAGGTACCGCGCGATGTCCGCCGGGGTGAACGCCTTGCCCGCGGCAGCGAGGGTCTGCCCGGCCGCGGCACGGCGCAGGCGATCGCGCTCGGCTCCAGGCTCCGCGGGTCGGCCGTGCTCGACGGCGAACGCCTCGTGCTCGTGCTCGAGGCGCGCCTCGAAGCCGTCGTCCTCCGGCTGCCGGAAGCGCGGGAACCGGCGCCCGAGCTGCGTCGCGCGCAGCGCGTCCTCGACGCTCGCGCCCGAGTGCACAAGGTCGCGCTCCATGACGTCGGCGTTGGGGTGTCGGCCCTCGCCGAACAGCGCCTTCATCTGCGCCTCGGTGACCTCGCCGGTGACACCGAGCTGGGAGAGCCCCTCCCCTACCCAGCGGCCCGGAGGGTTCCCGTCGTGCACGTAGTAGTCCGTCAGGGACTCGCCCCGCTGCCGCGTCACGTCGTGCGAGGCGACCTGCCGCGTGAGGTACGTGTACCCGTCGCCGGCGTGCAGGACGTGGACGGTCATCACGGCCGCACCACCCCCCTCACGGGCCGCCGAGAAGCGTTCTCGATAGACCCCGGACGGGCCGGACTCGGCGCGCCACACACTGTAGTGCAAGAGGTGTGTAAGTCGTGGTCTTCGTCTTGTGGGGGAGGTGCTGTCGATGGGATGCTGACCTCATCGGCTGGGGAGCCTCTGTGACTGTTCGATCAGCACAGACGTTGCCGAACAAAGGAACCGTCGTGAATGACGACGTAGACGAGCAGGTGTCGACAGGCAGGGTGGGCGCGACAGAACGTCAGGAGCAGCAGGGATCGGCGGCCCACGACCACGGCGGGGCGACGATCTACACGACGCCTGGCTGCGTGCAGTGCACCGCCACCCAGCGCGCGATGACGGCCGCCGAGGTCCCCTACCGCGTCGTCGACGTGACGCAGGATCGGGCCGCCGGCGACTTCGTGCGCGGCCTCGGCTACACCAGTGCGCCCGTGGTCGTGACCGAGCGCAACGTGCCGGGGCTGGTGAGCGGGAACCACTGGTCCGGGTACCGGCCGGACGTGATCCGCGCGTACGCCGCCGCCCGCGCCGTCGACGTCCCGAGCGAACGCACCGCGGCGCCGTCGGTCGATCTGGCCGCCCGCGCCCGCTCGCTCGACCGCGAGCCGGCCGTCAGCCGGCCGGGCTTCGACGACCCGCCCACCGCCCGCGTTCCCGCACGACAGGTCGGGCAGTAGCGGGGCGCCGGCGATGGGTTCGCTCGCAACACTGGTCACGACCGTAGGTGTCGTCACCGCTCCCCCGCGTCTGCATCACACCGCCACAGGTTCGCCGCGCGTCGACCTGACGATCGAGGTGCCGGTCAACTCTCCGGTCGATGACGATGCGCAGACGGACGTGATGGCGACGCGTCACGACGTCCGGATCAGCGGTCCCCAGGCGCTCAACGTCAACGCCTCGGTCGGACCCGGAGACCGCGTCGTCGTCGTGGGCCGCCTCGTGTCGTACGTGCACGTCGACGGTGGCGGGCAGCGATTCCGACGTGCGCGGGTGCTCGCGGACGTCGTCGCGACGTCCCTCGAGACGGCCACCGCGGTCCTGACCCCCTCAGGCATGGAACACGCCCCCGACCTCTCCCCCAGCATCAGCTCGCAGCACTGACCACCCACGAACCGGAGGATCTCCACCATGGCAACGACCCGCACCGCAGACCGCACGGCCGCTCGGGAGCGCGCTCGTCAGCGCCGCCTCGAGCTCGACGCCGAGCAGATCAAGCGCGACCAGCAGGTCGACGAGGCGGTCGCTGACTTCTACGCGGCCGCGGACGAGATCGACGACCTGCGTCGGAAGATCGCGGCCGCCGAGCAGGAACAGAGCGACGCGATCGGGCGGTTGCTGGCGCTCGACGAGAAGCCCAAGCGCGCGCAGGCCCTTCTCGCGATCGACGCGGCCGAGTGGAACCGACTCAAGCCGCCGTCGCCGAGCACGCTCCGCGGTGCGGCGCCGTCGGCCCCGTCCGACGCGACGAGCGAGCACCGGTGAACGACGTCGAGGCGGACCTGCGCCTCCTGACATTCGGGGTGCCGGGGTTCGACCGCGCAGCGAACGATGCCCGCGTGGCCTTCCTCGAAGAGCAGCTCGCGCTCCCTCCCGACGAGCGACACCTTCCGGTGCCGGGCTCTCTCGAGGTGCCGGCAGAGGTGCAGGCTGCCGCGCTCGAGGTCGTTGCGCGGGAGGTCGTCGCCCACGGCGGCGACGTCGAGCGCGTAGCGCATGCCCTGTACCCGGACGCGCCGGAGGAGGTCGAGGCTGCTGCAGCACAGGTCGAGTCCGCGTGGGAGCGGGAGGCTCACGCGGTGTCCGCATCCGGCGCGGTCGTCGCCGCCCTCGAGGCCGGTCGAGGCCCTGACGACCCCGACGACGTCACGCGCGGGATCGCATCAGCCACAGCGGACTGGGAGCAGCGCGCGCAGTTCGTCGCCGCCCGTGCGCACGTTGGCGCGCCCACGAGCGACGCAGCGGCGCGGGCACGGCGACTGTCGGAGCAGAGCGGCGCGCTGCTCGAGCGCGTACGCGACCTGCACGGCGAGCAGGACGAGGTCGCGATCGCCGACGACGCCCTCGAGCGCACTCACCTCAACCTCGCGGCACGGGTCGAGTCGATCCAGGGCCAGGTTGCTGACCTCGCCTACACGATCGACCCGCCGCCCACACCGGGCGCGTCGCTGCACCACTGATCCAGCCGAGGGGTCCCGTCCGGCGCGCGTCCGGGCGGGGCCCTTCGCCGCGCCGAGGCACTTGGCACCTCAGCCCTTGCGGGGCTCCCGCAGGTGCTTCGTCCACGACTGCGTCGTCACGTCGGTGATGCCGGCGCGCTGGCTCAACGACCGGAAGGGCACGACCCGCGCGGCGTAGGTCCCCGCGACGGCGGCCCGCAGGCGAGCACGCCGCGCCGTCTCGTCGGCGGTCGCACGTCCGGGTGCCATCGTCACGGTGGGCGCCAGCTTGTCGATGAGCGCGAGGCCGTTGACCGCGAACCACGCCGCGGCCCAGGTGTCCTCAGGGAGGCTCGAGGCGAGCGCGTACTCGGCGAGCCGGGCGCCGGCAGGGATGAGTCCGTCGTCGTTGGTGTGCGTCAACCAGGCGGCAACCAGTCGCACCGGGCGCAGCGTCGCCTTGTGGGCGGCGGCGACGTCGTCGGGGAGGTCCTTGTACGTGGCGCGCAGGTTGAGCGCTGCCTGCATGCGCTCGTCCCAGTCCCACGAGCTCAGCACAGTTGCGGTCTGAGCGAGGGCGGCCGTCCACGGTTCCTCGCTCGATCCGCCCCCGGCGTCAGCCTGCAGACGCAGCGCGTGCGCCGCGGTCGACCCTGCCGCCGCCGCGATGCGCGCCATCTTGGTTCCGGTCCGCGGCACCGGGTGTGCGCTCTCGACGTCGCGGAAAACCTGCTGGCCGTCGACGTCGACGTCGCGCTGCGCCGCGGCGCGCGCGGTGTCGAGGACTGCGAGGTACGCCGCCGCGGCGTCCTCCGGGATCTGCTCGAGGTGTCGGCTGGTCATCGTGGTCTTCCTGTCGGGGTGCGCTGATCATTGTCCCCGCGGTCGCCCACCATGGGGGCGCCCGGGTCGCGCGTGGTCGTCGAGTGCCCGACGCACCGGGACCGTCTCGTGCGGGTCACGCCACACGAGCGGCATGCGCCGACACTCCCCTGATGCCGGCGGCCACGACCCGACCCGCGCGCGGTCTCGCGCACGCCCGAGGGCGGGGCCACAGTGGCCCCGCCCTCGGGTCGCCGCGTCACGGCTCTCACCGTGCCGGCCTCGGACCGGCACCGAGGTTCAGGTCCGCGATGAAGCGGTGGACGACGGCGATCGCGTCGCGCGCCGAGTGGACCTCGACCTGCTCGAGCGCCGTGGCGTCCTCCGGCCGTCCGTAGAGCCCGACGAGGAAGTTCTCACCAGGGTGCGCGTCCCAGTCGCTCACGACGATGCAGTGGCCGTGCACCTCGAGGGTCACGCCGCCGCGACGCTCCCGCTCGTCGTAGTACCGCGAACCGGGGAGCGCGTCCGCGACGTCACGCAGCGTGCCGACCTCCGAGTAGACCAGGTGCATCGCACCGCGGTCGTTGCCGTCGAGCTTCTTGTCCTGCTGCTCGGGGAACCACCAGCAGTCGATCTCGGGGCGTGCGTCGAGCACGCCGGCACGGTTCGCCTGCAGGACGTCCTTCACGATGCGTGCTGCGGCCTCGCGGCTCGGGGCGTAGACGTCGAAGACGACCGGGACCTCGAACTCCTGGTCAGCCGACGGGGTGAGCGTGGTGTTCATGCATGCTCCTAGCGGCGCGGGTGCCCGGGTGACTCCCGGGCGTTCCTTCCCAACGAGATAACTATAGCAGAAAGGCACCAGCAGAGATAGTTAGGTCTCAGCGGGCCGGTCGCCGGTCCCGGCGCGGCGCGAGCTGGACGTAGTAGAGGCGCTCCCAGCCGTCGGGAACGACGACAGCCACTCGGAAGGGCTGGGGGCGGCTCGGGATCGCTCCGCGCGTGACGCGCACGGTGGCGTCGACCCAGGGCTGCCCACCGTCCTCCGTGCCGTCGTCGATCAGGGCGGCGATGTCGGCGCAATACGTGTCCACGGCGTCGCTCCACGTCATGACGTCGCGGGAGGTGTCCACGTCCGGCGGCCATCCAGGCACGTGGCTGCCGACTACCCACAACGCCTCGGGCTTACCCTCGAGCCGCCGCAAGCCCCTGTCCGCACCCTCGACGTCCACGTAGGTGTGCCCGTCCGTGCCGAGGTACGCCGTCGGCTCGCCCGCGCACGCTCGCTGCGCGACGACCGCGACGTCCTCGCTGATCCACCGGCGCGTGACCACGCGCGAGTCCCATCGTTCGTTCATGCTCCTGCTCCCCTCACGTGCGGCTCGGCCCTCCTGCCCGGGGCGCGGCCCGGCGCCTCGTAGGGAGGTGCCGGGCCGCGTCGCTCAGATCAGGGCAGCCGCCGCCAGGTCGGTGATGGCTCGTGCGGCACCCGCGACTTCGTGCGCGTCACGCGTCTGCACCCACAGGTCGTCGCTGCTGTCGGCGAACCGCGCGATGTAGAAGAGCGGGCCCGACCACGTCATCTCGACCGAGGCGACGATCCAGTCACGCCCCGAGGTGTGGGAGAGCACCACCATCACGTTCCGGCCCGCACCGAACGTGGCGCGCGGGTTCCCCGGGAGGCCGGCGGTGCGCAGGTCACGCGCCAGGACGAGGGCGAGCCGACCCTCCTCGCTCTCCGCGAGGAGGTCGTCGTCGCCGAACTCGGCCGCCAGAGCGGGGGCAGCGATGCACGAGTCTCGGCACTCCTCACCGCTGAACGCACCACAGGTCTCACACGGGATGTCGCCCAGGCTGGGCGTGTCCATGGCCACGATGACGCAGCCCGCGCGGCACTCCTCGCCGGGCTCGGCGCCGCAGCCGTGGCAGGTGCCGGCCAGGCGGTTGGGGTCGTCGAGCGAGTGGGTCACGACTGCAACGGTGGATGCCATGAGGCTCCCCTTTCGAGGGGCGGGGTGCCCGGGCGACTCCCGCGCGTTACCTCCCCGCCTGACTCTAACTATAGCATATGGGGCTTGGCGAGCATAGTTAGGGTCTCGGTCGCTGGGCCCGAGTCGACTGTCCGCTCGGGCCCAGCGACGGCTGTCGGATCAGACCCCGTCGTCAGCCGGGATCATCTGCGCCTCGACCTCCGAGAGGTGGTACCCCCAGGAGCGCAGCGCGGTGAAGTAGGCCGCGACGCACAGTGACGGGCTGCGCCAGGTCTGGACACTGGTGCTCTCCTCGATCGCCGCCAGGATGACCACGAGCGCGATCATCTGCGCGCGCTGACCGCTGACCTTCTCCACGACGCCCTTGAACGCCGCCCCGGAGGCGTAGCGCCCTTCGACCTCGGTGATGCCGAGGAACGACCGCGCCAGCGCGTTGCCCCGCTCTCGCGTGGAGTCGTCGAGGGTGCCGACCGTCGCGGCGTTCGTGAGCGCTGAGACGACGAACGCCGTGGCGTTCGCGGGGGCCGACTTGCGCTTGGCGAAGGCCGTCAGCCACTCGCGGCGGACCGTCTCGGCCGATCGCCACGCGGCGTTCGTCTCGATGACGTGGCGCCGCTCGGCCCTCTTCTCCTCCTTGGCCGCTTCCTCCTCTTCCTCGGTGAGGGGCGCACTCCCCCACCGGCGCGTGTGGCCGTTCTCGTCCGGGCTCGTGCAGCCGTACACGACCGCGAGCTCGCCCTTCCAGTTCGTGGTGACGAAGGCAGCCCGAGCGGGGCACGTCTCGTGCTCCTCGGTCGACATGCCTCGCCCGTCGCCGCCGGCCAGGTCGTACAACTCGGTCAGGTCGACGCGGCCGTCCACCACGGTCAACCCCTTGGCCGTCAGATCCTCGACGAGGGCCGCGCGCGCAACCTCCTGCGCACGGTCGTCCCTCGCGCGCTGTGCCACATGGGCGAACGTCTCCGGCTCGTCGACCGCGGCGATGGTCAGAGCCTCGACGACCTCCGCGTCATCTTCGAACTCCGCGATCACGGCGGCTTGGTCCAGCGTGATCGCGTACTGCTCAGCGGCCGCGCGGGCGACCTTCGACGACCCGACCTTCAGCGCAGCGGTCACCCGCTCCTTCTTGGCGTGGGTCCGCCGCGCGATCTGCGAGGCGCTGAGCCCGAGCAGCGCCAGCTGCTGGAAGGCGTCCGCTTCGTCGCCCGTCGACAGGGCACGGCGGTGGTGGTTCTCGCTCCACTGCTCGATGAGTCGGCGCGC
This sequence comes from Cellulomonas sp. HD19AZ1, assembly GCF_004535805.1. NCBI lineage: Bacteria > Bacillati > Actinomycetota > Actinomycetes > Micrococcales > Cellulomonadaceae > Cellulomonas > Cellulomonas sp. HD19AZ1. The sequence continues at coordinate 31,653 of NZ_SPHX01000009.1, read as the reverse complement.
CTCGCCGTCGTCGCCCTCGACGATCAGAGCGGGGATCGTCTCGCGGCCAGCCGCGATCGCCCCGAGCGTGCGGCGCTGCCCAGCGCGCACGCGCAGCCCCTCCTCGACCTGGTGCACCAGGACGGGCACCAGCACGCCGTAGTCCCGGATCGAGGCGACGAACTCGGCGTCGAGCTCCACGTCGCTGCGGACGTTCGCTTCGAGGATCAGCGCGTTCGGGTCGACGTGAACGATCGCGGCGGAGGTCGCGGGCGCGGTCTGAATGCTCATTGGTGCTCCTTGCAAAGTGGGTGCCCAGGCGATTCCCGGGCGTTCCTTCCCACATCTCAACTATAGCACGCAATGCGTCCGGAGCATAATTAGCCTGGCGCCTCCGCCGCTCCCCCCGAGAAACGTCCCTTGCCAACCCTGTCCAGCGTCCGACCTCGGCCACCAAGAGATGAAACAGCAGGTCCCGGAAGTCGAGGACCCCAGAGAAGGAGGCGTGTCAATCCCCCGAGCCAGACTCCCCTACGGCTGCCGTAGCCGAAGGGAAGAGCGAGGACTCAAGTTTGGTGACCTCGTGGGCGGCCCGCCATGACAGACGTTTTCCATCCCGCAAGGAGAGCAAGATGACTGTGGTGATTTGCAAGGAGCACCAGGTGGAGATGGTGTATGACGTCGACTGCTGGCGCTGCCCAGAGGGCAACTGCGTCAGCGCTCGACGCGGTTGCATCTGAGGCCCCGCGGGTGGCGGGCCGACCGCGCACCCGTGGGTACCTGCGCGACAGCGCGCCCGAGCTTGACACTGCGCGCATCGGTGCTTCCCCGGCGCACGACCGAGGTCGTAGGCTGATAGATGAACGGTCGTACAAGTCGTGTCCGAGGTGGCTCGGCATGCCGCCGGGCGCGATGCGGGCGTTCCTTCACCTGGGCACGGTGCTCGGGTTGATTGGTCGACACGGGAGCTGCTTGGGCGGATGAGCGCACTTGGCGAAGGCAACCTGGGTGGCTGCGTTCGACCCGTGCTGCCGCATCGTCCCCGGAGCCGGTGTGCGCGCGGTGAGGCCGCAGGCACAATCCAGAACTAGGCACAGGGATTCGCAGTAACTCCGAAGGATCGCCGGCCGGGCGGCGGGAATCCGAGGAGCCCGTGATGCCCCCTGACGTCCCGACATGGCTGCCACTCGTCGAACACGCACGTCCAGTCGCTGTCGTGCTGTTCGGTCTCTCGATGCTCGCCCGTGGAGCGTTCTGGGTATGGATCCTGCGCGACGACTCGCGGACGCGCCGGTTTACCCGGATCACGAAGGCGCGGCGTCGGCGCCGCAAGAAACGATGGGCATGACGAGGCGCCCCGCCGCTACCGCAGGGGGCGCCTCGTCATACCCGGCCGCGCCGGGAGGGCCCGAAGCCCTCGGGGTTGCTGGGCTCATCCCCGCGTGCGGGGAGACCGGCGACATGCCGACCCAGGCGGGTCCATCCCCGCGTGCGGGGATCAGTCGATGATCACCGTAGCGGGGAGCGGGTCGGCGTGGGCGTCGATCGCGCGGGTCATCTTGGCGACGACCTTGCCCGCGAGGTCGAGCCGGGAGCGACCCTCGTCGTCGAGCTCGCGCAGGGCGTCGCCGTCGACGTTCTTCCATGCGATGTCCCAGCGCCGCAGCTTGACGCGCACGTCGGTCGAGCTCATGCCGGCGGCGACCTGGCCGCGCATGTTCGGGCCGACGAGGTCGACGAGGATCGCGAGGCCGTCGTCGAGGGCGACGTTGACCGGGACGCGGGTGCCGTCGGTGACGGTGCTGGCCCACCGGTAGACGGTCTGGCGCGTGACGCCGGCGGCGCGGGCGATCGCGGCGACGTCCGCGCCGGCGTCGCGGGCGGCGGCGACGGCCTCGACGAGGGCCGCCTCGGCGGCGTCGCGGCGCGCTGCTGCGGCCGCGACGTCGTCGAGGGCGCTCACCGGGCGTCCCGGGCCTGCTCGAGGTCGGCCAGGTAGTCGCCGATGACGACCGGGTGCGCGAAGCCGGTGACGCGGCGGGCGTGCGCGGTGGCGTCGATCATGTCCTGCGCGTCGCGCTCGGTGCACCGGCGGCCGGTGCCCTTGGTGCCGGTGAGCGCGGCGGCCGCGTCGCGGACCTCCTCGACCGCGCCGGCGGCGAAGTACATGCCGTCCTGCCAGGTGTGGACCGGGCGACCCTCGGTGTCGTAGGCGGTGCGCACGGTGCTCGCGGTCGCGTTGACGTCGCGGGCGATGCGGCGGGCGGCGGTGGTGATCGGGGTCTGCGTCGCGGTGCTCATCTCGGGTTCCTTCCCTCGCTGTCGGTGTATGACGATCATACACATGTAGTGTGTGATCGTCATACACCCATGAGGGTGGACGTGCGGCCCTGTCGGCAGCGCGAGAGAGCATGTGGGCGTGCACGAGTCTTCGCGTCCCCGCTGGCGCCGAGTGCGCGGCGGGTACCAGCTGGTACCTCCGCCGGAGTGTCCAGCGTGCGGGTGGGGCTGGCCGGTCGACGGGCCGTGGCGCCCGGACGACCACCACCTGACGTGCGGGTGCCCGGGCGCGGACCGGCTGACGCACATCGCCTGGCGGTGCCGGCACTGCGGGGCCCTCGTCGCTGAGGGCTGCCAGGACGTCGACGCGTGGCACCCAGGGCGCGTGCCGGTCGCCCTGACCGGAGATGACCGGTGGGCAATCCCCGGCAGGGCATGACGCGGTGCGTCCGCCGCTTGGAGGCCGACGCCCCGGCAGCAAGGGGTCAGAGATGCCGGGGCGTCAGCCTGCGGAGCAGCCTAGGGGGTTGGCGGCGGCGGAGCGGACGGCGGCCGTCGCGCTCGCCGCGGGTCTTACTGCTGCTCGCTCGTGTCCTACCGTCCTCCCGCGCAAGTCGCGCTGGACCAGAGGCCGAGCCCTTCGTCGCGCGCGTGACGCTGCGACTCGGCCAGGATGTCGTGATGAATGCCGAGCACCTCGTAGGTGTATTCGCGTGCGAAGCCCTCAGCCACGAGGACGTCGTTGACGAGGACGTCGTCGAGCCAGACGTACGCCAGGGTCCGGCCGTAGACGTCGGTCTGGTCCTGGGTGGGGTCAGGCTCGAGGCGCACCGTCTGGCCGGTGAGGAGCTCCGTGGTTCTCGCTGCAGCCTCGGGGCCGAAGCACTCGACGGGGGCACCCGGCTTGACACTCTCGGGCGTGTCGATGCCCAGGAGCCGGACTCTGCGCTCGACGCCCTGCTGGTCGACGAGGATGGTGTCACCGTCGATCACGCGGCGGACGTCCGCTGTCACTTCCTGCCCGGGGGTGGCGCTCGGTGCGTCCTGGGGGCTGTTGTCGACGTAGTCGATGCGGTACGCGATCACGGCCCCGCTCACGATGAGGAAGGCCAAGACCCCCCACGGAGCACGTGACAGCCGACCGCGTCTCATCGGACCACGCTCCGGTCGGCGCCCTCGATCTCGGCAAGCTCGCGGCGTGCCTCTCGTAGCTCGGTACGCGCCATGGTCGACCCGACGACGACGACCAGGACCATGACCAGCAGGAGGCTTGCGCCGACCAGCATCAGCAGGCGCGTCACCGGTGTGGTGTCGTGCCCGAGCGGGACCGCGCTGATCCCGGCCAAGGCGCAGACGACCAGGAGGCGGATGCCGCGCATGAACCACTTCTCGGACTCGACGCTGGCGGCTCGGAGCCGCCCGGTGGCTATCGAGCATGGATCTAACGCTGCAAAGGTACGCAAAACAGGACCTCTTCTCAGGTGAATGTGTGGGGGTACTGCGCACTGCGGGATTGATTGGCCGAACGGCCCAATCCTCTCGCACGCGTAGGCGTTTTGGTGGGGGTCAAGCGCGGTGGCGCTCGACCCCCACCGGAGATTCACCAGGCCGCGTCGACTCGGTGCCGGTAGCCGAGACCGGAGGCGCGCAGGACGTCGGGCAGCGCGCCCGCGCGAGGGTCATGGGGCCGGCCGGTCATCGGCAGCGGGGTCCGCTCGTACGCGTGCGTCTCGACGAGCGCGAGCAGCTCGTCGAACGCGGTCGTTTGGGCGGGGCGTGGCTCATCGATCGCGAGGCGGACGCCGGCGCAGACGCCGCGCTCACGCAGCAGCTGGTCGAACGTCGCTGCGTAGGCTCGGCGGTAGAGGTCGACGTCGTGCTCCCACAGCTCTTCGATCCGGTTCCGGGTGACGTGCAGCCTGGCCAGGGCGGTGGCGGCGGCGGGTGAGTGCTCCTGGCCTTGGGCGAGCATCGCGGCGCGCAGCGCTCTGAGCTCCTCCCACAGGTCACGGCGGCGCGTGTCCGTGGTCTCGTCGGTCGGGTCCAGGGTTAGGAACTCGGCCTCCAGGCCGTCTGCGTGGGCCCGCTGGTCGAGGCGCCCGCCGACACGGGCGAGGTTGTCCTCGGTCTGCGTGATGAGCAGGTCGAGCTGGCGCAGGTCGTCGTCGACGAGCTCGCGCACGCCGAGTCGCACCAGCGCGGCGGCGGGGTCGAAGCACAGGGCGATGGGGATCGTGCGGTAGCGCAGCAGTTCGAGGTCGTCGCCGTCCGTGAGCATGGCGACGAGCTGCCGCACCAGGTCGGCTTGCGCGCTGAGGGCCGGCTCCTGCGGCGTCCGGTGCAACCACGGCACGTTCGCCACCACGGCGGCGAGGGTGTGGGCCACCCACTCGACGAACGTCTCCTCGCACTCTCGGACGTCGAGTACGTCGGCGTCGAGGTCCCTGACGGCCTGGGTCATGACGTCGATGGCCGGGGTGAGCACGACCGTCGGGTCGCTCATCGCAGCGCCCCGGTCAGGCTGCAGGCGCGGTTGGTGCTCGTAGCCGCCACGTGGCGCGGTGCGTGGTCCACGCACCCCTGGGTGGCTCGACGGGGTGATCCCGCCCGAGGGATGATGTACATGGGAGTCCTCCAGTTGCGTTGGTGGGTTCCTCGCCCCGGCGGTGTTCCAGCACCGTCGGGGCATCTTCAGTTGTGGGTGGTGCGACCGGGGCCTGCGGCCCCGGGGGTCTCAGCCGGTCGGACGCAGGTAGTCCTCGACCGCTGCGCGCAGGACGTCGCTGATCGAGCGCCCCTCACGGTTGGCGCGCTCGACGAGCAGGTCGTCAAGGTCGTGCGGCAGCCGCGTCTGGCGCGAGGGGGACTTGCCCGCTCCGGACAGGCTCGGCCGACCACGACCGCGCCTGGTGGCGGCGTCGAGCTCGTCCGGACTCATGTACTGCGCGAGGAAGTCTCGGCCGGCGCCCGGGCCGCCGCTGCGAACCTTGGCGCCGCGCGGCAGGGCGAAGTCGGCGGACTCGACGCGGCGGCTCAGCTCGTCGAAGTGGGCGTCGTCCGCGTGAGCGGTGGGGCGCTTCGTGTCGGTCACTGCTGCTCCCTTCGAGCGGCGTCGATGATCTTGGGTCGGGCGGCCATGACGTGGAAGACGACGAGTCCCGTAGCGGTCCGCTCCACCATCACCTCGAGCAGCGTTCCGTCGAGCCCGGGGCCGATGAACAGGTCCGGCGCCGCGCGACCTGCCACCCGTGTCGTGCCGAACGGCGAGCAGCGCAACTCGTAGTTGAGCATCGCGTTGATCGCGTCCTCGTGCGGGACACCGTGCTTGTCCGCGCTGCTCGACCACCTGATCTGCATGCTAATAGTGTATCCGTTTATTGGCTAGGGGACAATGCGCCTACGCATGTTCTCCCTGGTCAGGACGGGTTGTGCGGTGCGGACCTGGGGAGTTGAGCGTGGCGTAGAGCGCGCGGACCTCGTCCAGTCGCGCAGCAAGCGCGGTGACCTCCTGCCGGGCGGCGGCCCGCTCGGCCTCGAGGTCGAGGATGCGCCTCTCCCGCTCATCCATGTCAGCGCACATCCGCTCGCGCTCGCCTCGAGCCTGGTCGACGAGGGCCTGCGCGGCGGTCAGGTCGTCGGCGAGGCGCCGCGCCTGAGCCAGGGCCGCGTCACGCTCGTGCGTGAGGGCGGCGACGTTGGCAGCCAGTCGCTCGACGTCCTCGTGCGCGCGGGTCGCTTCGCGCTCTGCGGCGAGCGCCGCCGAGCGGGCGTGCTGCTCCGCGGTGAGCGCCTCCTCCGCTGCCGCCTCAGCGTCGGCCCGGAGCTGGTCGGCCTCTGCCGCGGCCGCCTCTGCTCGTCGACGCCGCCTCTCGGCCTCCGCTGCGTCGGAGCGCGCCTGTGCGGCGCGCTGCTCGGCGGCCGCCGTGACGCTCTCCAGTTCGACCTCGACGGCTGCGACCTCCCCCAGCGTGCGCAGCTCCTCCACGACGCCGGTCGCCGTGGCCGCCATGGCCATCGCAGCAGCCTCGAAGCGCTCGACCAGGGTCGCGGCACGCTCGCGCACGACCACGACCGCGGGCTCCCCGGTCCCCTCGCTCTTGGAGCCCTGCTGGTCACCGGGCTCGGCGCCTCGGCGTGCGCGGTACGCCGCGGCGCGGTTGTGCGCGGGGTCGTCGCAGTACGCCGGCGGGCGCCCGCGACCGTCACCGGGCTCGGTCGCTCGGGTGCAGCCTGGGAAGCGGCAGGTGCTGCGTCCGTCCAGCCCCGTTTCGTTTCGTAGCGTCACGCACATACCGTAGCGCGCCACGAAACGAAACGGGGCCGATCTCGGCTAGAACCGCATGGCTGGCCCACGTAGGTCCCGTTGCGGGGCGACGTCCCGCGTGTCGACGCCCGGTGCGCCAGGCGCTCTGAGCGCGGCCGCCCGGGTGGCGAGGCTCGGCTGGTCCGGGAGGGATGGCTTGGGCGCCTCGGGCTCCTGCGTGGGTGGGTTGAGGATCGACTCGATGCGCTGCAGTTCGGCGCGGGCGGCAGCCAGCTGCTCGGCGTGCTTGAAGGGTCGAGCCTGCGCCGCTTCGGCCTGTGTGACGTCGCGCTGCGCGGTGACGATGTCCGTTCGGACGCGCTCGACCGTGGCGGGGAGTCGTTCGACGCGGTGCTCGATCTGTCGGACCAGCCCGAGGCCCTCCCCCGCCGCCGTCTCGACGTCGACGCGCCAGGCGGTGCGCGGTACGCCCGCGAGCTCGAGCAGGAAACCGGGCTCCCGGAGCAGAAGGGCTCCGGCGCGCGGGGCGGCGGCCGCGGTGACCGTGTGGCCGGCGACCTCGCAGAGGACACCGAGCGGTCGCGGTTCGAGGTGGGAGGTGAGCGTCTGCTCAGCATGGTCGTGAGCCCACGACCGTAGGGCGGCAGCGGCGTCCGTGCGGGACGCGTACTGGCGGCCGCCCACGGTCATGATGAACGCGTCCCCCGCCGTCGAGGTCGACCGCTCGGCGGCCGCGACGAGCGCCGGCAGGTCGGCTTCCGCCGCGCTCAACGTCTCGCTGGCGGCCTGCCGGCCCCGCGCGAGGTGGACCTGGTTGCGGTGGTGCGCCCTCTCGAGCCGTTCGTACTTGGTGACCGCCTGCAGCGCCTTCTCGCGCTCCATGACCAGGGGGTTCCCCGAGGCCAGGGCCTTGACCTCGGCGAACGACAGCGCGGAGTCGCCGACGTCCTCGATCTCGCGGACGTCGAGGCGTCCGCGCATGACCTGGGCGATGAACCGGGCCTTGCGCTCGACGGTCTGCCACGAGTACGCGTCGAAGGATCGCTCGGTGACCCACCGGTAGATCTCGATCTCGGGGTTCTGGTTCCCCTGCCGCAGGATCCGCCCGTCGCGCTGCTCGAGGTCGGCGGGTCGCCAGGGGCAGTCGAGGTGGTGCAGGGCGACCGCACGCGCCTGGACGTTCGTGCCCACGCCCATCTTCTGCGTCGAGCCGACGAGGACCGAGACGTGGCCGGCGCGCGCCGCGGCGAACAGGCGGGCCTTGTCGGCGTCCTTCGCGGCCTCGTGCATGAAGACGATCTGCTCGCGCGGCATGCCCCGGCGAACGAGCTGGCGGCGCAGCTCGTCGTAGACGTTCCAGTTGGCCGAGGGTGTGCCCAGGTCGCAGAACACGAGCTGCAGCGCACCGGGGACGGCGGCGACTTGGCCTGTGACCGTGTCGAGGTAGCGGCGGTCCTTGTTGGCCTGCCAGATCGCGACCATCTTGTCGGCCGCGGCCTCGGTCTTGTTGTCCTCGGTGCGCTGCCCGCCGGCCAGGCGCAGGTCGAGGGCGGCCTTCCGGCCGTCGGTGGTGATCTTGAGCATGTTGTCGGTGGTCGCGTCGACCCGGCGGCTCTGGACGGCGTCGGCGCGCTCGCCCAGCCACTCGACGTACTGCACGAGCTCGTCGGACGGCGGCAGGATCATCGTGCGCGGGCCTCGGGTGCCGTCGGGCCGGGCCGCGATGAGGGGGCGGTCGAGGTTGAGGTCCTCGGCGGTCTTGACGTCGGCGAACGTGTGCCACGTGCGCAGCATCTCCGGGACGTTCTGGAACCTGGCGAACCGCGACTTCTGCTTGTACCCGCCGGTCACCGACATCTCGATCTCGGTGACGACCTCGCCGAAGGTCGCCGCCCAGGCGTCGAACTGGTCGACGCCCGCTGCACGCAGCAGATCCGGGCGCAGCAGCCGCTGCATGACGTGCGCCTCGGTGACGCTGTTGGCGATCGGTGTGGCGGTGGCGCCCGTGACCACGCGCTGCCCGTGGCGGCCGCGCAGGTACTCGAGCTTCATGTGCAGGTCGGTGGCGCGCTGCGAGCCGGCGATGGCCGCGTCGGGGATGTTCGAGACGGTCATCAGGTTCTTGAAGTCGTGGAGCTCGTCGACCACGACGTAGTCGATGCCCGTCTCCTCGAACGTGATGCCGGGGTCCTGCGGCGAGTCGAGCTTTGCCCGGACACGTTCCTCTACGGCGGCGACGGCCTTCTCCAGGCGCTTGACCGTGCCCGACCCGCGCTCGTCAGCGAGGCGGGCGAGCATGGCGCGCACGGACTGCATCTCGCTGTCGAGGTAGTCCGCCTCGGTCTGCCGCGACACCGGGATCCGCTCGAAGGCGCCGCGCGTCAGGATGATCGCGTCCCAGTCGCCGGTGGCGGCGCGCGCGACGAACCGGCGACGGCCGTCGCCGGCCAGGTCCTCGCCCGACGCGGCGAGGAGTCGGGCGGCGGGGTACAGCTGGAGCCACTCGCGCGTGAACTGCTCGAGCATGTGGTTCGGGACGTTGACGACCGGCTTGTTCACCAGACCGAGTCGGCGGAGCTCCATGACGCCCATGGCCATCTCGGCGGTCTTGCCGGCGCCGACCTCATGGAAGAGGCCGACCGCGGGCTCGGCGATCATGCGCGCGACGGCGGTGCGCTGGTGCTCTCGTGGGGTGAAGGTGCTGACCAGGCCTGGCAGCGTGAGCCGCTTCCCCTCGGCGGTGTAGTCGCGCAGCACGAGGGCGTTGAACATCCGGTTGTACGTTGCAGCCAGGCGTTCGGCACGCTCGGGGTCCTCCCACACCCACTCGGCGAACCGTTCCTGGAGCGCCCCGGCCTTCTCGCGCGCTGCCTCCGTCTCAGTGGGGTTGAGCACCCGCCCGCCACCGTCGACGGCGTCCGTGACCTGGATCTGCCGCTGCTCGAGGACGGCCTTGAGGATGGCCGGCGCCGGCATCCTGGCGGTGCCCCAGTCGCTCGTGGCCTGGATGGTGTAGGTCCGCGCCTTGACGTCCCACACTGCCCCGCCGGCGTGGATCACCCGGGCGTCGGGGTCGGCGAGGATCTCTCGCACGAACTGCGTGTGGGTGTCCTCGTCGAGCCATGCGGCGCCCAGGCGGGCGGCGATCTCGTCGACGCCCAGCGGGGTGGGCACGACCTCCTCGAGCGCGCGGACGTTGACCTGGTAGCGGGGATCGCGGTCGGCTGCTGCTCGAGCGGCGTCGAGCTTGTCGAGGACGTTGCCCGAGAGGTACTCCGCGGACGGGATGATCTTGTGCTCGTCGGCGGGGTCGTCGTAGACGAGCTGGCCGAGCTGCGCACGGGCATCCTGGACGTCCACGCCGAGCAGGGACGCGATGTGCTCGAGGTCCGCGCGGCCGAGTGCTTCGACGGTGACGGCCAGAGCCTCCCCCACGTCGTCGACGCCGAGCACCGGGGTGCGCGGCACGACCACGCGCTGCTCGAGGATCTGCGCCGGCGTCGCTGTCCCTGTGGCGTCGTCGTAGATCTCCAGCGCCATCACGAGGGCGTTGAACGGGTCCTTGCGGAAGGTGTTCATCACCGGTGGCCGCACCCGCGCGAGGCGCTGCTCGCCGGTGGCAGGGTCGACCCGGCCGGTGTTGCGCGTCGAGAAGCGGTTGAGGGCCCCGAACCGGGCGACGTAGGCGGCGTAGCTCGTCCGCAGGGTGCGGCGCGCCGTGTCGAGCTCGGGGGTGTCGTCGGCGCTCTCGGCTTCCAGGGTGAGCAGATGACGTGCGCCGTCCCGCAGGCTGAGCAGCTCCCGGAGCTCCCGGGCGCGGGTCCCCGGCACCGCCAGGGGCTCGTGTACGCCGTCGACGAGCATCGTGAACGTGCCGTCGGGCGCCGTGCTGATGTGGCCCTCCCAGAGACCGTCGTCCGCCTGTGCGACGCGTGCCGGCTGTGTGGGGGTTGCGGTCGCGGCGGGGGTCCAGGTGAGACCTTGGGCGCGGCCCCGTCGCACGACGTCGCTGAGGGCGCCCTCGAGCATCTGCGGGATCCGCGTGAGGTCGCTCTCGACGGTCAGCGTCTCCTCGCCGTACATGCCGTGACCGACGCGATAGGTCCCGAGCACGTGGTCGGGGTGGTCGAGGAAGTAGTTGTTGGTGCGGACGGTGTGCGCATCGACGCGGTGGGCACCGACCGTCTCCCACACCGAGTCCCGGACCGTCTCTCCGTCCTCCCGGCGGCGCATGACGAGAAGGTCGGTGACGACCTCCGTGCCTGCGGCACGCCGGTGCGCGCCTGCAGGAAGGCGGACGGCGCCGACGAGCTCGGCGAGCTGGTTCATCTCGCGGCGTGCTGCCGGGTTGACCTGGTCCATCGTGAAGCGCGACGTGAGGGCCACGAGCATGCCGCCGGGCCGCGTCAGCGCGAGCGACTTCAGCAGGAAGTGGTTGTGCATCACGTGCCCGCCCCGGTTGTGCACCGGGTCGTGCAGGCGAACGTCCGCGAAGGGGACGTTGCCGACCACCGCGTCGAAGTAGCCGGCCGGTCGGCGGAACTCGGCGAAGGACTGCGCGTGCACGTCGGCGTGCGGGTACAGGGCTGCCGCGATGGCGGCTGACACCGGGTCGAGCTCGACGCCGGTCATGGCGGCGCCCTCGGGCGCCAGGCCGATGAACGTGCCGGCACCGGAGCCCGGCTCCAGGACGCGGCCGCCGTCGAAGCCAAGGTCACCGAGGGTCCGCCAGATGGCGCGGACGTAGGTCGGGTCCGTGTAGTGGGCGTTGATCGTCGTCCTGCGGGCGGCCGCGTACTCGCTGTCGCTCAGGAGCCGCTGCAGCTCGTCGCGCTCGCTCGACCACTCGGTACGGGTCTCGTCGAAGACGCCCGGCACGGCGCCCCAGGCGGACCACCGGGCGAGCGTCTGCTGCTCCTGGGCCGTGGCGCCGCGTTCGTCGCGCTGAAGGGCGCGCAGCGTGCGCAACGCAGCGAGGTTCGCCTGGACTCTTGCTCGCTGCCCCGAGGGGGCAAGGTCGTCCTGGGTGGCCGGTCGGAACCGGTCGAGCGTCAGTCCCTGGCGTCCCTGACCATCTGGTGCGCCTCCAGGACCGCCATCCCGATCTCGGAGGGAGGCTCGGTTGGCTCGCTCTCCGGCCCGATCGAGAACACGAGCTCGTCCAACGCCATCTCCTGCGCCGCGGTCTGCGCGCGGTTGAGCCGTCCCACCTTCGCCAGGTAGTCCTCCCCCGGCTCGTCCGGCCCCGCGAGCTCGATCGTCAGTGCGCTCACTCGCGACTCGATCTGCTGCGAGAGGTCCCTGAAGAAGGCCTCCGGCTCCTGCATGACCAGCAGCTCGTTCGGTCGAGCCTGCTGCCACCACGTCCTCGCGGTGCGCTCGTACGCGCTCATCTCGAACCTCCTCAGGTGCTGCCCACAACAGGTCCAACTCGCCCTGACCATCGATCTGGACGTTCCTACGCCGTGCTGCCACCAGCCGCCCCTACCGCTCATGGCTCCCCGCTCGAACCTACGGGCGGGGGGTGACACCAGCGGGTGAGGGTTGCGCCCGGCACGGCACCGAGGCGTTCACCCGGTCAGGGCCGCCGAGCCGACCAGGCGCGAGCAGCAGCCAATGCGCGCGCGACGAGGTCAGCGTCGCCGTCCGGGACGCGCAGTTCGGCCATCTCGTCTACTACGGCCTCGCCGCGCTCGGCGTGCGCGCGGAACCTCTCGGCGATCTGGGCGACGGTCACGGTCTCGCGCGGCGAGGCGTCGGGCGTCTCCGAGGTGGCGGGGTGCTCAGCCACGGGACGCCTGCCTGCCTGCCTCGTCGTCGGCGCCGTCTACGACGACGACCTTGCCCTCCCACACGTCCAGCGCCAGCCTCAGCGCCTGGTCCAGGATGTCGACGACCTTGGCGTTCTCGCGTGCGGCGTAGTCGTCGACCCGGGCGCGCAGGTTGAGCTCGATCTGGTTGGTGAACGGCAGCATCACGCGCTCGCTACGCCGGGGTCGGCCAGGACCCCGCCTAACGGTGGTCGCCGAAGGGGGTGCGTCTGCTGCGGCGCCCGACACGTGGGCGGTGGGCTCGTCTGCGGCGGCCGGTGCAGCCGGAGGCTGCTGGCGGACGGGTGCCGGTGCGGGCGCCGGCGGGATCGGCGCTGACGTCGACGACGGCTTCTTCAGTGCCTCGTCGACACCGCCACCCACGAGCGAGGCCACGATGTCGCTGTTCGTCTGCACTCGGCCCAGGGCCTTGCGTCGTCCTTCAGCCATGTCAGTGACCTTCCTGCATGAGCCAGGCCGCGAGCCTGGAGAAGTCGTCGGCGATCGCCGCGGCCGTCTTGCCGCTCATCGCCGACACGGGCTGGTGTCGTGCTGCGGCGGTGGGAACCACCGTCGACCTGCGCAGGTACGGGGACCTGACGACGTCCGTGCCGAGGAACTCCTTGAGCTCCTGCAGCCCCTGCTGGTGCTCGACCGTTCGGAGGTCGACGTCGTTGGCGATGACGCCCGCCAGACGCAAGGCGGGGTTCAGCTGCGGGTTGCGCTTGATCTGACCGAGGGTCTCGACGAACTCCCCCACGCCACGGATCGAGTAGGGCTCCAGCGTGGTCACGACGAGCACTCGGGACGCGACGATCAGGCCGTTGAGCGTCAGACGGCCAAGGCTCGGCGGCAGGTCGATGAGGATGTCGTCGAAGGACTCGAGGCCGTCCGCCTCGTGCATCGCGTTCATGAGGCGGTGCTCGGGGGTCATGATCGACTCACCCTCGAACAACGACAGTCGCTTGCTGCCCGGGACTGCGCTCACGCCGGCCCAGGCGGTGTCGACGATCGCGTCGCCGATGACGCCGGTCTCCTCCGAGCGCAGGACGTCGTACATGTCGAAGTCGCCCGTCGCGTCGAGCGAGTCCGTGGAGTTGGCCTGCGGGTCGAGGTCCAGGACGCAGACCTTGCGCCCCGCCGTTGCCAGCGCGTGGGCGAGGTTCAGCGTCAGCGTCGTCTTGCCGACGCCGCCCTTCTGGTTGGCGACCGCGGTGACCCGCGGACCGCTCCCCTGCTCCCGTGCACGTGCGTTCATGAGCACATCCTTCCAGCAGTGCGGCTGTATGTATGCCCAACACGCCGGGTGGACGTGTGGCTTGGCGTACCGACGGCCGTACTGCATGCCGTAGGTACGTGCGTGCGGGTGTCAGTGTGGCCGGGCGTGCGTGTGCCTGTCAAGCCGTACGGCATTACATACATAAAGAAATAAGGAGGAGAGGTGTCCCGCCTGCGCGTCGGCGGGCGCCGGCCGGCACGCGGCGACCCCCACCCAGGGCCGAGTGCGGTCGGCCCTGGGCGCCCCGATCTCCGGTCATGACCGTGACCATCGGCTCGCCGCTCGCGCTGCGGCGATCTTGGCGCGGACGTCGGCCAGCGAAGGGGAGGTGTCTGCTGCGACGAGCCTGAGAGGTCGCGTGCTGTGGCGCTCTCGCTCGGCGCGTTGGCGGGCCCGGCGCTCGGCGATCTCCGCTTGGCGCCGGGCGCCGGGGCTCGTGTGCACGGTGCCGTCGTCGAACCGCCAAGCCCTGAGGCGGTGGGCCAGCCACCGACCGACGTTCCTCACGCCCCGGGCACCGTCGTGAGGCCAGAGCGTGTCGTCGGGGCGTTGGTCGACCGCGACGGCGAGCTCGGACGTCGTCCAGCCGGCTTCGACGAAGTCGCGGACGATCCAGGCCACGTGTCGGTCACTAATTCTACGCAAAACGGGCAGCCGCTCGCGCAAGGCGATGGCCATGGTCAGCCGTGCGTCGTCCGGGCGGGGTGGTGAGGACCTGGGGGCCGGCGGCCGCGAGGTGTGCTGGCCTGATGTCGGACTTGGCGCGCTGCGGCGCGTAGCGCCGCTGAGGGCAGCGCCGCGCAGCGGCGTCGGTTCGGGGTCTTCGCCTCGCGCGCGCGCGTGCGTGGGGGAACCTTTCAACGACCTGGTGGTCGGAGGGGTATCACTTTCATCCACCGGCTGCTCGACCAACTCAAGCGAGCCCGGGACGCACAGCACGTAGACGGCAGCGAGGTTGCCGTGCTGGTCGGCGGACGTGGTGGCCGTGTGCGCGGACTGGCCGGTGGCCACGGTGCCCAGCAGGCCGGCCGCGCACAGGCGGCGCACCACGCGCCCCACCGTCGGCCGGGAGACGCCCGCGCGGTCGGCGAGCACGGCCCACGTCGGCCGAGTGGTGCAGGTGTCCCACTCGGCCCACAGCGCCAGGTGCTCGGCGACCGCGACCACGTTGCGGTACGCGTCCTGACGGAGCGTGGCGAACGCGGGGTGCGCGCGCACCGCGGCGACGTACGTGCGCTGATCCGCGACGCGTACCGCGCCGCTGGGGATCGCAGCGGCTACGTGCCTGGGGGAGGTCTCCTGCGCGCGTGAGGGCCGCGCGCGGACGGGCCGCCTGCCGGCGCTGGGTGCGCCCACCGCGGCCGACAGGTCGCCGGCATCCAGCGATCGCGGCTCGTCGTGGGGAAGCGCGCCAGCGTTGTGCCGCTCGAGATGCCCGGAAGCGAGGTTCAGCAGGAACCGCGCCTGCGCGCGGCGCTGGGTGGGCGGCACGTTGTCGACCACGCCCAGCTCCTCGAGCGCCGCAGGACCCAGGACGGTGCCCGGCACCGCCTCGTGCCGGACCAGCCAGCGGGTGAGCACCTGCGAGGCCAGCAGCGGGTGCGGTGCGAGGCCCACGGCCACGATCGCACGGGGGTCGAGCCGCTGGCCGGCCGCGCGAGCCGCGGCCGCCCATGCCTCGATCGGCTCGACCCTGCCCGGGCGTCGCCGGCTGTTTCCGGGCACGCCTGTGACCCGCGCGGCGGCGGGTCGGTGGGTCTGCGGTTCGAGGGCTCTGGCGGCCGGCCTCACCCCACCCGGCCCGGGAGGGTGCGGCGCTGGACGCGGGCACGCGACAGAGCCCCGGGGCCGCTGGCCACGGGGCTGAGGAGGGCGGGGGAGCCCGTCGACGGGCTCGTTACGACACGCCCGGACGGCGTGTCACCCGTGTGAGGGTGCGCAAAACTCGCGAACGCGGGTATCGTCGACTCCATCGTGAAGCACCTCAGGGTGCGCTACAGGGAGTCCATCACCAGGGTTCCGCCGCCAAGCTAGAAGACTGGTGAGGACTTTCGGGCTTGGGCCCGCCCCTTCGGGGGCGGGCCCGTTCTCGTATTGGGTTAGGCGGACTGGATCAGTCGCGCAGCCCCCTTCCGGCTTCGGGAGGCGCGTCGCGCCTTGGGCTGGGTCTCGGGCTTCCGCTTGTCGTCGACGTCAAGCGTCGGCTGCTCGAACGAGGTGTCCTCGCGCTTCCACCAGGTGGGGAGGCCGTCGGAACCCAGGTCGGCACGCGCGTTCTCCAGGATGTGCTGCATGACCAGCCACTTCGGCCCCCACTCCTTGCCGCCGGCGGCGGCGTAGATGTCCTCCACGACGGCCTTGGCGTCGGGGGTCACCTCGAGGAAGAGCGCAGCGGTGTTCGGCCTCGTCGGTCGCGACCCCTTGGCTGCCATGCGCAGACCATATCCATATGACCGCGGCACGTAGGTGCTAGCGCGCGGCGTGTCGCTCGAATGCACCATCGGGGCGGACGGGGACCTCAGACGCTCGTGATTCCAGCGTCACGCGTGCGAACGAGAACGCGCCACGGCACGCCCACGGCGCGGCCGCTGCACGCGCCCGTCCGCGACACCAGCGTCTGCTCGCTGCACAACAGGTGGCGCCTCGGGGAAGCCGGCCTCGGCCATCCCGCGGGCGAACGCCTCGAGTGCGAGCTCGACCTCGCCGGCGGCGCGGTAGCGGTCCGCGAGCTTCCGCCACGCCCCTGCGGAGCGCCGGCACGCGGACATCGTGGACAGACGCTCCGCGGCCCACCGGTAGGCGGTGAGCGCCTGGTCCGGCTGCCCGAGCGCCTGGTGGACGTCGCCGAGCACGAGGTGGGCCTCGGAGGCCTCCAGTCGAGGCTCGTCGCCGAGCCGCGCGATGGCCTGATTGGCGAGCGCGCGCGCCTCGTCGACGTCGCCAGAGAGCAGCTGGGCCCGCGCTTGTTCGGTCTCCAGGACCGCGAGCTCGACGGGGGAGCCAGCCGCGGTCAGCCCAGGGCGCGCGTGCTCGAGCTGCAGGAGAGCGTCAGCGGGTGCCGGCACTGGACTGACGAGCAGGAGGTGGGCGAAGTACACCCGCAGGCGTGGAAGGTCCCGGACGCTGTTGTACTCGCCGAGAAGCGCCAGGGCGCGCTCGGCGTAGCGCCGCGCGGTGACGAAGTCCCGACGCTCCTCCGCCAGCAGGCCGGCGTTCCAGTAGACGGAGCCGCGTCCGAGAGGCGTCCCCAGCTCTTCGGCCTGGCGGATGAGCCGTCCGGCGCGGTTCGTGGCGGCGGCGAGGTCGCCGCGCTCGGTGTAGGCCCACAGCACCGCGGCACCGAGCCGCAGGTGCTCGTCGGTGCCGGCGAGGCCAGCTGCCTCGAGGCGCGCAAGCTCCGCCTCGCCGATCTCTCCGGCGCGGATGAGGTCGCCGGACTCGATGCTGTACGTCACGAGCGGCATCGCGGCGGCCGCAGCGTCGAACGCATCATCGCGTTCGTGAGCGTCCTGCAGGACCTCCTCCAAGATCGCGATCGCGCGGTCCAGGTCACCGCACAGCTCGTGCGCCTCGGCGAGCGCGGTACGGGCTCGCGCGCGCGTCGCGGGTGAGACCCGCTCCAGGTCGAGCCCGACGAGGCGGTCGAGGGCACCGGCGGCGTCACCTTGGGTGAGGGCAAGCCGTGCGAAGTCGACAGCGACCTCGACGCCACCGTCGACGGTCTGCCAGCCCTGCTCGAGGAAGGTAGGGCTGGTGTCCAGCGCTCGCGCTAGCGCCTCAAGCACATGGCTCGAGGGGGACCGGAGCCCGGTCTCGATCAGCGATACGTGACTCGCGCTCATCTTCGCCTCGGCGCCGAGAGCGGCCTGCGACATGCCCTTGGCGGCACGGGCGGCACGAACACGATCCCCGAGCGTCTCGTTGCGGTGTGCAGCCATCGACTAGTGGACCTTGCAGCACCCGATCCCGAGCGGGACCGCGCCGGGGCCGGACGCCGACGTCGACGCACCACCACTCGGGACACCGATCCACACGAAGAGGCCTACAAGGGCGGCGCACGCCGCGGACGCGAATCGCATCAGGTCAACCTGTCTCTGAAGCCGACGATGGCATAGACAGTCAACCATGCCAGCACTGACTCACCGACCGGCGATAACTAGACAAAGAGGGTCAGATTCACCCTGACGAGGTCACGGCGCACTGACAGTTGGTCACGAAAGTTGTTGACACCGATGGGCTGGTGCAAGGGTCGCCGCACAGGGAGTGCAGGCCACCAGGGGGTGAGACGTGAGGGCGACAGTAATGATGGCAAGCGTTCTCACTTGCCGCCCCTCGAGGCTACTGACCTCGCAGGAAGCCGTTGAACTGCTCGATCATCTGCTCGCGTCGCTCGACATCGACGCTCCAGAGCGTGACCCGGCGTGCGCGCACCTCGCGGGGAGTGTCCGCTCGCACGAGGCCGACCTCCTCGAGCTTGGCGAGGTGCTTCAGCGCGTAGTTCCGTGCGATGCCAACGCGCTGAGCCAGGTCGGTCGTCGACAGCGGTCCGGAGCGCCCGAGCTCCGACACGATCATCCCGCGTACGCGGTTGCCGACCGCGTCGTAGATCACAGCGACCTCCCGTGGTACGGGGGGCTCGATGAGTCGGGACACGCGCCTAGTGTGCCCGAGCCCTGCCAGGGGGAACGGGCTGCGCGCGCATCGCTCCGCCGGAATCCCATGAACCGTCACCCTACTGCCTACTTCAGTTCGGCAGTAGGGTGCCGATGGAAGAGGGGACTCGACGCAGGCACACGTGCCTGACGTCGAGCCACACAGGGGATCGGCGAGCGACTTCGTGTCGCTCTGCCGCCGCAGCACGCCCATGGAGGGGAACATGGCGATGACGGACCAGGGGGCCCGCGTCGAGCTCGAGGGCCAGGAGGGCTCCGAGGCGACGCCGCACCGTCGGCGAGGACGCACCTACGCGGCGGTCGGGGTCGCGGTGGTGCTCGCGCTCGGTTGCGGCGGAGCCGTGACGTACACCCGGTGGGACGCTGCGCAGGAGCAACTGCTCGCCGTGGCGCAGACCGAGTACGAGAGCGCTCGCGCGGACCACGCGGCAGCCCTGACCGAGGCGCGCACCGCGCTCAAGGGCATCACGCACGACGACCTTCACGGGTTGCTCGAGGTCGCGGTGGAGCAGGCGGCGGTAACCGAGGTCAGCGCGCAGGGCTCGCGCAGCGACCGAGCCACTGCGCTCGAGGGCGCCACCGAGACCGTCCGCCGCTCCGCCGCGTCCCTGCGGGCCAAGACCGAGGAGACGGTCGCCGCGCAGCACGCGTGGGAGCTGGAGCAGGCCCGCGCCGACTACGCGCAGGCGGGCGCGGAGCTCGCCGCCGCGATCGACGCGGCGGACGCCGTCCTGAGCGCGTCCGAGGGTCGGGTGCTCGACGAGGCGCCCCGCGCGGCCCTGGCCGCCGCGATCGACGCGGCGACGGCGCTGCGCGACCAGCCGCCAGCGGAGGACGCCGACGTTGACGCACTCACCGCGGCGACGTCGGCCGCGAGCGAGGCGACGTCGGTGCTGCCCACCGTCGCGCAGGCCGTGGTCGACCAGCAGGCCGCGTGGCAGGCCGAGCAGGACCGGATCGCCGGCGAGCAGGCTGCGCGCGCCGCCGCGGAGCAGGCAGCCAAGGCCCGGCCGTCGGCCCCTCAGCAGCCGCGCGCGTCGACGGGCAAGAGCGCCAGCTCGCAGCAGTCGTCGAGCGGGAGCAAGAACAGCACGTCGTCCGGCGGTGGAACGCGCTCGTCCTCGAGCGCTGCAGCGCCAGCACCGCCGCGGCAGCCGCCGCCGCAGGAGGAGACCTACTGCATCACGACGGACGAGAGCGGCGGCTCGTGGACGGGCTGCTGATGTACGTGACGTGCTGAGACACCCCTGACAAAAGGTGAGGGGCCCGGGCGGCAACCCGGACCCCTCTACCCACACAACAACCGATCGGCCAGATCAACCCACGCAGGCGCGAGCCTGAGAAGAGGACTGCTGTGCGAGCTCAATCATCCTTCCACGCTGTGCCGTCTTCGGCAGCCTCCTTGGCTGCCGAACACCGCCCGCGGCGCAAGCGTGCGCTGGTGGCCCTGACCAGCGTCCTCGCGCTGCTCGCGATCCTCGTGTTCGCCCCGACGGCCTCGGCCGCGATGGGCCAGCGCGTGGCGCCGGGCCAGGCGCTGGCCGGCGGCGGCCGTGCCGCCGGCGAGGGCTACACCATCACCGGCTTCACGAACCAGGGCGCAGCGTTCCTCGGGCCGCTCAACGACCCGACCGGCGGACCCAACTGGGTGTGGTGCACCAACGTCGGCCTCAACATCCCGTCCGGTGGTGTGACGTCCGTCGAGACGGTCACCGACGCGGACGCCGCGATGGTGGCGTGGCTGACCTACCAGCTGCAGTACGACCCGGGCTCCCTCGGCGTGGGGGACCGCGCGCTGTCGAACGCGGCAGGCGGCGCGATCGTGCACCTGCTGTACGAGCAGGGCAGCAACGGGGTGTCGGCTGAGCAGCGCAAGGCGGCCCTGCGCTCGGCGATGTGGCCCGCGCTCAGCGCGGAGGTCGACCGGCTCCTGGACCTCGCCCGCGCCTCGGTCAACCTCAACGCGACGACGGAGATCCAGACCTACGACCTCGGCGGACAGCGCACCGGCGTCATCTCCAACCTCGGCCTGCGCAACGGCCGCGGTGAGTACATCGCCGGCGTGCCGTTCACGAGCACGCTGACGACCGGGGCGGTCTTCGACACGAACGGCAACGGGATCGCGGACCCCGGCGAGACCAGCGTCTACAGCGGCACGACCCCCGGGCACGCGTTCGAGCTGCGTTGGGTCGCCACCGCGGGCGTGCACGACGTGCGGGCCCGGACCGAGTTCCGCGTCGACCGGCGACGACTCGAGATGCGTCGCACCGGCGCGAGCACGCAGGACGTGCTTGGCCCGACCGGCACCGACCCGGTCATCTACCCGTCCGGCGGCGTGCAGTTCCGCGCGGTCGGGGACTTCCAGCCGACGATCGCGAGCCAGCTCTCGACCCGGTACGCCGACAAGAACGAGCTCGTCCGCGAGTCCGTCATCGTGGGCCTGAACCCGGGCGACGTCTGGTCGCAGGTCGGCGGTCAGGGCGTCTCGGTCCGCGTCGATGGTGCCGTGTACGGACCGCTGGACGGGGAGAAGCCGTTCTCCTCGACGGTGCCGGCAGGCACGCCGCTGGCGGGAACGTTCGAGCTCGATGTGAACGGGCCCGGCTCGTACAACGTCAACTGGACGTCGCCGACGAGCGCGACCTATGCGTTCGTCTGGCAGATCCGCAAGGACGCCACCCCGAACAACCAGATGTACGTGCGCGCGAGCGTGAGCGACGGGTTCATGGCGCCGTCGGAGATCGTGACGGTGCGGATGACCCCGCAGCTGCGCACGCAGGTCCGCGACCGGCTCGTCGACGACCCGAACGCCCCGCTCGTCGACGCCGTGACCGTGTCGCTGCCCGGCTCCGACGTGTGGCCGGCCGACGCGAGCGGCAACCCGCTGCCGCTCGTGCAGCGGAACACCGTCTACGGCCCGTTCAACGTCCCCACGCCCCCACGCCAGAACGTCCCTGCCGGGGCGCCGGTGTACGGCACGGAGATGCTGACGTTCTACAAGGCCGGCACCAAGCCGACGTCGGGCGCGATCCGTCGTGGCCCCGACGGGGCCTTCTACACCTGGGTGGCGGAGGTCCGCATGGAGGACCAGTCGCCCGCGATGCAGCAGGTGCTCGCCGGGCCCGTGCGCGACTGGTTCATGCTCGAGACCGAGACGACGTCGGCCCGGCACCACATCAAGCACTACTCCGAGGTGCGCGAGTACAACGTCGTGCGCGGCGGGCGAGCGTTCGACCGCATCGACATCGACGGTTACCCCGAGGACCACGGCACGTTCCAGGGCATCGGAGGCTGGAAGCCGGACCTCGGTACCGCCGAGGTCACGGTCTACCGCCGCGACACGCCGTTCACCACCGTGGAGGTCCCCGACGACGCGGAGGCCGTCAAGACGATCACCGTCCCGGCAAAGAACGGCACCTACAACATCGGCTACGTCGAGGCCGACGCGGTCTTCGCCGAGAGGTGGGGCCACTACGTGTTCGTCTACTCCTTCGCGGGTGACGACCGTGTCGCACCGTTCACGAGCGCGGCCAACGACATCCGCGAGCAGTTCTACGTGCCGCCGGACGGCGCGGACCGGCTCTGGATGACGTCGACCGCGACGACGGACGCCGTCGCGGGCGAGGGCACGATCGAGGACCTGGTGCTCATCAACGGCACGCCGCCGGCCGGGGCGACGCTCGAGTGGCAGACCTGCATGGTCCGCTTCGAGCACCCGTTCACCTGCCCGAACCCGGTGACGACGTACTCCACGCCCGTCGACGGGCCCGGCTTCTACAAGCACCCGCCATTCCCGACGCCGACGCTGGCCGACTTCCCGGCCGGTGAGCTCACGGCCTCGTTCGGGTGGGCGCCGATCCTGCGCGCCGCGAACGGCGACGTCCTGCTACGCGAGCCTTTCGGGACGCCGGCGCAGGTCACCACGATCCGTGCCGAGGTCCCGCCGTGGTCCTCGCAGGCCACGCCCACCGCCAAGGTCGGCGACGAGACGTCGGACGTCGTGACGTTCGACGGCCCGACGCGCTCGGACTGGACCGTGCAGTGGCAGGCCGCCTGGCTCGACGAGGACGACAACCCGATCGAGGGCACGGTCGTCGACGTCGGCGAGCCGGTCGCCGTCGACCCCGAGAACCCGACCGTGACGTCCCCGACGTGGACGGTCGAGGTCCCCGCGGACACCAAGCCCGGCACGACCCTGCGCCGCGGCTGGCAGCCGATCCTCTTCGACGGGGTCGGGCGCGAGCTCAAGCGCGAGCCGTGGGGGACCACCGGTCAGGTGACGGTCGTGGACTACCCGCTGCCGACGATGACCTCGCGCGCCACGCCCTCGGGGCTGCTGGGCGAGGTCACCCAGGACTCGGTGACGATCACCGGTCCGGTCCGTGAGGGCTCGCGCCTGATCTGGTCGGCCTGCTACTACGTCGAGGCCGAGGACACCGAGGCGGCGTGCCGCCCGGACGCGACGCCGGTGCCGGACGGCCCGGTGCTCGAGGACGGGTCGGTGGGCCTGGTGCTCCCCGCCCTGGGCGTGGGGGAGGAGTTCACCGCCGAGTCCCCGGAGCACGAGCTGACGGCCGGCGGGCTCGTGCCCGACCTGGGCCTGCGCTTCACGTGGGTGCCGCGGGTCGTCGACACCGACGACGAGGTGCTGGTGCAGGAGCGCGTCGGTGAGCCGTCGCAGACCACGACGGTGAAGTTCCCGCCGATCAAGGCCACCACGACGGCGTACCACGTGCCCTCCGACCCGGCCCAGCAGGGGCCGGTCTACGGGGACGCGATCGGTGACCGCGTCGTGGTCGACGGCGACATCCTGCCCGGCGACTCGGTGACGGTCCGGCTCTACGCGTGGGAGCGCGGGACGCCGCCGCTGTGCACCGGCACGCCGCTGGCCGAGGTCGAACTCGAGCTCGTGGCCGGCACGGCGACCTACGACACCGGCGCGATCTACACCACGTCCGCGAAGCGCACGAACCTCATCTACGGCTTCCAGGAGACCACCGTCTCCCGCGGGAAGGCCGTGGTGTCCGAGTGCGGGCTCGCAGCCGAGACCGTCGACCCACGCACGCCGCCGACGAGCGGAAGCTCCGAGGCGAGCGCCGGTGACTCGACCGCGAAGGCGCTGGCCGTCACGGGCTTCCAGCGCTGGGGCCTGCTGTTCCTCGGCGCGGGCCTCATCGCCTTCGGCTGGGGCTCCGTGGCCCACGCCCGGGCACGCAAGACGCAGGTCGCGTAGCGCGGCACCGCCTGGGGGTGGTCCGCCGTGACCACCCCCAGGCCCTCTCCCCACCCACTTCTGAACGAACCGGAGAATCCGATGACCGAGTTGACGCCCCTGCGCGACGAGCTGACCTCCTCCCGTCGTGGCCGCGCCGCCACGAGCCCTCGCCCCACCCTGCTGCGTTCGACCATGCGTGCGGTGGGCGGCGCCTCACGCACGCCGGCCGCCAAGATCGCGGCGGTCTCGATCGCCCTGGCGCTGGTCGGCGGGGGTGTCGCTGGGACGTCGGCGACGTTCTTCGACGAGGCCCGCATCGATGTGAACGTCGCGGCGGGCACGCTGGACATCAACGTCGACGGCCAGCAGGGGAACCCCGCCCCGGTCGACCTGCCCCTTCCCCTGGCGCAGTTCAAGCCGGGCGACACGACCACCAAGACGGTCCAGGTGCGCAACACCGGGTCCCTGCCGGCCGTCGTGACCACGAAGATGGTCGGCCAGAGCCCCGACGCGCTCGGGGCCTGGCTCGACGCCACACTGACTGCCGCCCCGTCGGGGTCACCCGCCGTCACCAGCAGCGGGAAGGCCAACGGGGGGGCGAACCTCGCCCCGTTCACCGTCCCCGCCGGTGGCCAGGTTCCGCTCACCATCACGCTCACCCTGCCGGAGCGGACCCCGAACACCGAGCAGGGCAAGACCGACACCCTCACCCTCGCCCTGTCCGCCGCCCAGGAGTGACGGTGACGGTGACTCGGATGGGCGAGCGCGGGCGTCGCGCTGCCACGGCGGTCCTCTGGATCGCCGTGGCGGGCGCGCTCGTGCTCGCCCTGGGGACTCGACTCGGGTGGTGGCTCCCGCTCGAGGTGCGGGGTGGCTCCATGCAGCCCACGATCCCCAACGGCGCGCTGGTCGTGACGACCCCGAGGGACGTGCACCAGGTCGCCGTCGGCGACGTGGTCTCGTTCGTCGGGGACGACGGCAAGCGCGTCACGCACCGCGTGGTCGACGTCGACGCGTTCACAGGCGCCGTCACGACGCGCGGCGATGCGAACGTCGTCGACGACGCCACGCCGTACGCCGGCCCGCAGGTCGACGTCGTCCGGTTCTCCGTGCCGGGGCTGGGTGTGACGTGGCGCGCGGCCGCGGCGCTGGTGCGCAACCCGCTCATGCTTGCGGGGCTCGCCGTCGCGCTGCTCGTGCTCGCCCCGCGACGGGCCCGCTCCGGCCGCCACGCACACGACGACCGTGCGGTGACCGCATGAGCCCCGTTATGGCGTCCACGAGCGCCACGACCGCGCCCGACGCTCTCCCCGCCGGGACGATCCGGGTCAAGATCCCCGCCGCCGGGATGATCCGGGTCGAGCCCGACGCCGTCACCATCAGCGACCTGACCCCGGGTGACACCGGCGCGGTCGACGTCGAGGTGACCAACGTCTCCGACGTCGCGGCCTACGTGACGGTCACCGGAGACCACCTGCCTTCCGAACTCGCCGGCGAGGACGACGACCTGCTGCAGGTCGCCTTCGCTGGCTGCACCCAGCCCTGGGCTGGGGTCCCGACGGCACACGGAGCGGCGCCGAGCGCGCCCGTGTGCCGCAGCGGGGAAGTCCCGGCTTCGAGCGGCAGCTTGGCGGCGGTGCCGCTCGAAGCCGGGCACACCCTCCACCTGCTCGTCACGGCCGGCCTGAGCGAGGCTGCCGGCAACGATGCGCAGGGCCAGAGGTGGGGCGCCGCGATCAGCGTCCACGCCCAGGGCAGTGAGCCGCCCTCGCCCGCGCCGCTGGCGCTCACGGGCGTCGATGCGGTCTCCCTTGGCGTCATCGCGGTCACTCTGATCCTGGCGGGCGCCGTCGCCGCCGGGCGCCACCGGTCCCCGTCCTGGAAGGGCGGCAGCCGATGAGCCGCCGGACCAGTGCGGCGCGCCATCGTGCGCCTGGCCGCGCTCGAGGCCCCCTGCAGAACGTGCGCCCCCTGCGGGGCCTCGGCGTCCTCACCGCGTCGACACTCCTGGTTGGAGGCGCAGTCGGACCGGTCACGACCGGCGCGACCTTCACCGACGAAGTCGTGGCTCGGGTCTCGGTCAAGGCCGGTCCCGGCGTGCCGATGGTGCGCGCCGCGACGTCTCTCCCCGTCGCGGTCGGTATCGGCCGAGACGGGCAGGTCTACCAGTGGGGGACCGTCGGCCCAGGCTCGCTGTGGGGCGCCGCCACGCAGGTCACGACGACTCCGCAGCTCGCGACGCCGGCAGGCTTCGTCTGGCCGTCGCGCCCGGTCGAGATCGCCGTGGCCGGGCCGATCGCGACCCAGGCCACGGTCCTGGTTCTGCTCGAGGACGGCAGCCTCTACGCGTTCGGGTACGGCGGACAGGGGCTCCTCGGCCAGGGGACCACCGAGAACTCGGCGACGCCGATCAAGGTCAAGCTGCCGGCCGGCACGGTGGTGCGCGAGATCGCGATGAACTCCGGCAGCCACTCGGCCACCGACGGCGACGCCTCCGCGATGGTCCTGACGTCGACGGGAGACGTCTACGCCTGGGGCGCCAACCGCTACGGACAGCTCGGGATCGGGACCAAGACCACGGCGCTGACGCCGGTCAGGATGAGCTTCCCGGGAGGCGCCAAGATCGCCGGTATCGCTCGCGGAGGGACCACCGGCTACGCGTTCTCCGACGCGGGCACGCTGTACGCCTGGGGCCTTGGGGTCGAGGGTCGCCTCGCCACCGGCAACACCGCGGACTCGACGACGCCGGTCCAGGCGCAGCGCGGTCAGATGCCCGCGGGCGCCCGCGTGGTCGCCGTCGCCGCGGGCACCAACTCGGGCTACCTCCTGGCCTCGGACGGGGCGGTCTACGGCTGGGGCCGAGCGGCGCACGGGCGCCTGGGGACCGGTTCCCTCACGGACCCCAGCGTGCCCACCCGTGCCGCGATGCCGGCAGGTGTCACCTTCACCAGCCTGGTCGCGGGGCCGACCTTCGCGTTCGGTGCGACGGCCAGCGGTCAGGTCTACGCCTGGGGCTGGAATACGGCGGGGAACCTGTGCCTGCCGCCCGCCGACTCGGTCCTGGTGCCGACCCCCATCCCTCAGCCGGCCGGTGTGACGTACGCGGCCGCGGGAGCCACGGGCGGGTACTCGTCGGTCCTGCTCAGCACGGACGAGGACGCGTACTTCTGCGGCCAGCTGCCCTACCCGACCGGCCCATCGGTCTCGGTGCTCACCCAGGTGGTGCGCCCGTGGGCCTGATCTACCGCGCACCCATCAGCGGTGCGCGCACGAGCTGGGAGTCCACCGACGCCTCGTCACTGGACTCCCGCACGACGGCGCGCCGGCCCGGCACCCCCTGGCCCGCCGGTCGCGCCACCTCCCGGGCGCAGGGGGGCAGCGACCCCCTCCGCACCCCCCTGCGTCCGGGACCTCTCCGTCAGGCGCGCGCGCCGGACTGAACGACCCCCGCACCACGCGGGGCCAACGCCATCGCACCCACGGGGTGCATCCACCAATCGGTCGGGGGACTGATGACACGCCAGAGCCGTACCCACGTCGCACCCACAGCGGTGCACATGTCGCACCCGCCGCGCTCGACGAGCGCCGGTGCGAGCTCTGCGGCGTCACACATGAACCGGGAGGGCGCGGGCCGGCCCGGGGGAGGTTCCCCCGACCGATCGCCCGGCGGCCTGCGCCCTCCCACCTCAGCGGGCGGCGTTCGATGAGCGCGACGACCGCCTCCGCGGGACGCGACAGGGTGCCGGAGCGCGAGGTCCTGATCGTCGTCGGGAACGACGGGTCCGGCGTCGTCACGCTCGGTGAGCGCTCCGAGTCGATCGTGGAGGCGACCGCGGCGCAGGCGAGGCAGCGTGCGCTGGAGCTCGTGGTGGCCGAGGCCGAGCGCACGGGGGCGTCGGTGCCGTTCCTCGCGGTCGACGAGGGCGGGTCGCGTCACCTCGTCGCGCTGCCCGACGGGTCGGTACGTGCGAAGGACGACGTCACCGCGGCGCCCGCCGGTGCCACAGCGCGCGGGCGCGTCACGAGACTCCCTGCGGGCGACAGCCTGCAGGTTCCAGACCGGGAGGACACGGGCACGGCTCCGTGGGGGACGCCTCTAGGCTCCCCGGCCGATGCCCCTGCGGCGGCACGGCCCGTGTCCTCCCCGCTTCTTGCCGCACCGGCGTCGACCACGCCTCCGGCCGCGGCGCCGGGTCGACCTGGTCGACGCGGGGGTCGCGTCGTCCTCGTGGCGACGTTGGCTGCGGGGGTCGGCATCGCGGGCACCTGGTGGGCGATCCACCCGCCGCAGCAGATCCCGGCGCAGAGCGCCGCCGCCCCCTTCACGCCCGCGTGGACGGCGCAGCGGGACCGGGATGCTCGCGCACAGGTGGCTGGCCGACGTGCGGCGGCGCGCTCGGGCGCAACAGCGCTGAGCGCGGCCGCCCACCGTGTGCTCGAGGGCTCGCGCGGTCAGGTCGTCGACGAGCAGGTGCGCGTCGACCTCGCGGCTGCTGTAGCTCACCTGCGGCAGAGCGTCGCCGGTGGTGGGCCGGACGACTGGTCGTTCTGGAGCTCGAGCGTGGTCGTGGCGGTCAAGCAGGTCGTGAGCTCCAAGGAAGCGTGGCAGCAGGCTGAGGCGGAACGCGTCGCGGCCGAGCAGGCGGCCGCCGAGCGAGCGGCGGCCGAGCAGGCGGCCGCCGAGCAGGCAGCCGCCGCCCGGGCGGCAGAGCAGGCGGCCGCCGAGCGCGGGTCCGGCAAGGCGCCGCGGAGCGCGGACCGGCCATCTGCAGGGGCTGAGGCGCCGCCGGCGGCACCGGCCAGGCCCGTCGAGCAGGCGCCGAGCACCGAGCGGTTCATCAGGCCGGGCCGGGTCTCGTGGGACTCGGGTAGCCCAGGCACGGTCACGGTCAGCGTCACGACCGGTGGGGTCACCGGCCCCGTGGTCGTGACGATCGCCGGCTCCTCGATCACGGTCGGGGTCGGCTCCGGGACCTTCAGCGGGACGCTCACCGGTCTTCCGGCTGGCTCGCACACCTGGACGGCGTCGGTCGACGGCCTGGTGGCCACGAGCACGGCGACGGTCCCGTGATGGCCGTCATGACCAGCGCGGTCGACGCCCGAGCGCGTCGTCCGAGATCTGTCCGATCGGGCGCACAGGGGGCCGCGCGCGCTGAGCGGCCGGGCGTCAGCAGGAGAAGTGAGGGGTGTACGCATGTCTGACACGAGCGAGGGGTGGGGCTCGCAGGGCCTCAACCTCGGGGACGAGCTGTTCCAGGGCGCGGACCGCGTCAAGAGCTTCGCGGACGACTCGGGGTGGGCGACCACGCCGAGCGCACCGTCGGCGCCGGTGTCGCCCGAACCGGCGTCCCGGGCCGCGGGGAGCGACCTCGCGGAGAGTCGGCGACGCCTGGGCGCAGCACGGGCCCAGCTGCTGCAGACGTCGGAGGGTGCGCCGGTCGTCGAGCCCGCCCAGTGGGGGGCGCGAGCCGTCCTGCGGCGGTCGAGCGGCGGTCTCCTGCGCCCCGGAGCGGGGAAGGCTGAACGCGCGTACCAGGCGGACCTCGAGGTCATCCGCCGGTTCCAGTGGCCGGGCCCGTTCAGCGTGCTCGTCGCCAACAAGAAGGGGGGCGTCGGCAAGACGCCCACGTGCCTGCTGCTCGCCGGCGTGCTGGCGTACGTCAGGACGGGCGGTGTGGTCGCCCTCGAGGGAGCCGACGCGGCCGGGACGCTCGCGCTGCGCGCGGAGCGATCCCAGGAGTCGGTGCGCGGCATCAGCGAGCTGCTCGCCGAGTTCGCCAGGATCCGCACAGCGGCCAACCTCGCGTGGTTCACGCAGCTGCAGTCGTCCGGCGCCGCGGTCCTCGGCTCGATCAGCGACCGCACCACCCTGGACGAGAGCCACGTGCGCGCGCTGCGGCGTCTGCTCGACCAGTACTACGCGATCAACGTCGTCGACACGGGCAACAACCCGGAGGCCTCGGCCTTCCTGCAGTGCATCGACGGAGCCGACGTGCTGGTGCTTCCCACGGTGCTGTCCACGGGCTCCGTCGTCTCCCTGATCGACACGCTCTACCGCGTCCGCGGCGAGCTGCCGCGCGGCGAGCTCCTGGCCGACAACGCGGTCGTGATCGTCACCGACGACGGCCGCTCCGTCGACGCCAAGGAGGCGGCACGCCTGCGCGGCGCGCTGGACGAGCTCGAGCTCGGTGCCGTCGTCGACGTGCCGTTCGACCCGCACATCGCTGCGGGCAACGAGATCTCGCTGGGTCGTCTGTCGCAGGCGTCCCAGCGCGCGTGGGTGCGCGCCACGGCCCAGGTCGTGACGTGCGCCAGCAACCTCCTGCCCCACCTCAACCTCGGAAGGACCCACTGATGAACAGCACGATCCACACCGTCATCGGCACCGCCGCACAGGACGGCCGCATCATCGCCATCGAGAGCCCGATCAACGGACTGGGGCCGTCGTTCTCGTTCGGTGGTCCCTTCGACACCTGGTGGAGGAGCGCCTTCGCGGCGTTCTGGGGACTCGTGATCATTGGCTGCCTCGTGTTCTGCCTGGGCTCGATCCTGAAGCTGCGGTCGACAAGTGACAACCCCCACGCGCACAAGCAGGGGCAGGAGGCGCTGAAGATCTCGTCCATCGCGCTCGGGCTCTCGGTGGCCTTCGGCGTGCTCGTCACCGTGGTCTTCTACATCGCCGGCTGATGACGACTGAGCCACGCCAGCGCAGGGGCGTATGGATCGCTGTCGGGTGCATCTCGGCAGTCGCAGTGCTGGCAGCGGTGGCCGTTGTGGTCGCGCCGCTGCTGGTCAGGGGAGAGTCCCCTGCCAGCAGCGGCCCCACGGCGGGCGAGTCGTCCGTGCCCGCGACGACGACGGCCAGCAGCGTCGCGGGATGTCAGGCGGGGCGCGACGTCACGAACGCTTCGGTCCTCGAGGCACAGCGTGTCGCCGAGCTGAGCGACGCGGGTGCGGCCGCGTTCGCTGCTGACCTGTTCCGGTGGTTGGGCACGGATCCGACCGCGGACCAGGCCGACGAGCTGGCGACGACGGTGGCGAGCATCCTCGCGCCTGACGCGGACCCCCAGCTGAAGAAGACGTTAGAGGCGGCCGTCGAGCAGGCGCGCGAAGGGGCGTCTGCAGATGACTGGCACGTCAGCACCGAGGACGCGCACTTCTACATCGAGGCGTCCACAGGAGTCGCCACGGTCGTCTCGGTATCCGCGACCCGTGTCTTCGACGACGGGACGACTCAGAGCGGCGCTCAGACCTTCACCTTGGTGCAGGGCGCGCCCGGGTGGCAGCTGCAGCGGATGGTCCCGACGCGTGACGCGTCCGACCTCCGGCTGCTGGGGCAGCGGTACGAGGGGGGTTGCTGATGCACGCGGCTGTTGTGCCTGGAGCGATCGGAGACACCATCGGGGACATCTGGGATGCGGTCACCGGCCCGGCGTCCGGGGTCGTCGAGGGCATCTCGTTCGCGGCGGATCCGCTCGCGTGGTCGTTGGGGAAGGTCCAGGACGCGCTCGACGGCCTGGTGAGCCGGCTGCTGCCCTGGCTGATGAGCGCGACCAAGCCCGATCTGACGGCCGAGTGGTTCCTCAACCAGTACGCCCTCGCCTTCGGCCTCGCGGTCCTGGTGTGGCTCGTGATCGTGCTCTCCCGGCTGCTGGCCGCGGCGCGCGGCCGGATGTCGGGCGGGGATCTGATCGAGCTGCTGACGACCCGATCACTGACCTTCATCGGTGGTGCCATGTGGGGTCCCGCCGTGGCGTGGTGGATCGTCGGCATCTTCCACGCGCTGAGCGAGGGACTGGTGGGCCTCTTCAGCACGACGAGCGAGGGCGCGCTCACCAGCCTCCTCGCGATCATCCGGGGCGACTGGATCGACATCCCCGGCGGCACGCTGTTCGCCATCTTCTTGCTCGTCGGCATGCTCTTCGCCATGACGGCCGTCGTCGTCATGCTCATCGTCGCGATGGTCGCCCTCTACCTGTCGGGCGTGATCTTCCCGCTGGGCTGGGTCTGGATCACCGACGACCCCGCACGCCGGGTCATCGCGACACGCTTGGCGTTCACCTGGCTGGGCCTGAACGCTGCCCACCCGCTGATGATCTTCATGATGGCGGCCTCGTTCGCCTACATCGGCAGCATCGTCCCGATGTCCGGCG
>NZ_SPHX01000008.1:0-206398 GCF_004535805.1 Cellulomonas sp. HD19AZ1 | reverse complement strand
GCGCGTCGACCTCGTGCTCCTCGATGTGGATCGAGGAGAGCACGTCGTCCTGCACGAGGCGCTGCGACAGGATGATCGCGTCCTCGTAGTTGTGGCCCTCCCACGACATGAACGCGACCAGCAGGTTGCGGCCGAGCGCGAGCTCGCCCTCGTCCGTGGCCGGGCCGTCGGCGAGCACCGAGCCGACCTCGACGCGCGCGCCCTGGTCGACCAGCACGCGCTGGTTGTAGCTCGTGCCCTGGTTGGAGCGACGGAACTTCGCGACGCGGTAGGTCGACGTGGTCGCGTCGTCGTTGGCGACCGTGACCAGGTCGGCCGACACCTCGGTGACGACGCCCGGCTTGGTCGCGACGATGACGTCGCCCGCGTCGACGGCGGCGCGACGCTCCATGCCCGTGCCGACCAGCGGCGCCTCGGACCGCACGAGCGGCACGGCCTGGCGCTGCATGTTGGCGCCCATGAGCGCGCGGTTGGCGTCGTCGTGCTCGAGGAACGGGATGAGCGCGGTCGCGACCGACACCATCTGGCGCGGCGAGACGTCCATGTAGTCGACCGTCGCACCGGGCACCAGGTCGGGCTCGCCGCCCTTGGTGCGCACGAGCACGGCGTCCTCGACGAACGAGCCGTCGGCGTTCAGCGGCGCGTTGGCCTGCGCGATGATGTGCCGGTCCTCGTCGTCCGCGGTGAGGTAGTCCACCTCGTCCGTGACCTTGCCGTCGACGACGCGACGGTACGGGGTCTCGACGAACCCGAACGGGTTGATGCGCCCGTACGTGGCGAGCGAGCCGATGAGGCCGATGTTCGGGCCCTCGGGGGTCTCGATCGGGCACATGCGGCCGTAGTGCGAGGTGTGGACGTCACGGACCTCCATGCCGGCGCGGTCGCGCGACAGACCACCCGGGCCGAGGGCCGACAGACGCCGCTTGTGCGTCAGGCCCGCGAGCGGGTTGTTCTGGTCCATGAACTGCGACAGCTGGCTCGTCCCGAAGAACTCCTTGATGGAGGCCACGACGGGGCGGATGTTGATGAGCGTCTGCGGCGTGATCGCCTCGACGTCCTGCGTCGTCATGCGCTCGCGCACGACGCGCTCCATGCGCGACAGACCCGTGCGGACCTGGTTCTGGATCAGCTCGCCGACCGCGCGGATGCGACGGTTGCCGAAGTGGTCGATGTCGTCGGGCTCGACGCGGACCTCGATCGCCTCGCCGCCGCGCGTGCCGGGCAGGGAGGGACGGTCGATGTGCAGCGCGGCGAGGTACTTGATGGTCGCGACGACGTCCGACAGCGTCAGCACCGAGTCGGACAGCGGCGCGTCCTGGCCGAGCTTCTTGTTCAGCTTGTAGCGGCCGACCTTCGCGAGGTCGTAGCGCTTGGGGTTGAAGTAGAAGTTCTCGAGCAGCGCGCGGCCGGCCTCGACGGTCGGCGGCTCGCCCGGGCGGATCTTGCGGTAGAGGTCGAGCAGCGCCTCGTCCTGCGTCTGGACGCTGTCCTTCTCGAGCGTGTCGATGACGGCCGGGTAGTCGGCGAACTCCTCGCGGATCTCGCCCTCGGTCATGCCGAGCGCCTTGAGCAGGACGGTCGCGTTCTGCTTGCGCTTGCGGTCGACGCGGACGCCGACGTTGTCGCGCTTGTCGATCTCGAACTCGAGCCACGCGCCACGGCTCGGGATGACCTTGGCCGTGAGGACGTCCTTGTCGGACGTCTTGTCGGCGACGCGCTCGAAGTAGACGCCGGGCGAGCGCACGAGCTGCGAGACGACGACGCGCTCGGTGCCGTTGATGATGAAGGTGCCGCGCTCGGTCATGAGGGGGAAGTCACCCATGAACACGGTCTGCGACTTGATCTCGCCGGTCGTGTAGTTGACGAACTCGGCCGTGACGAACAGCGGCGCAGCGAAGGTGAAGTCCTTCTCCTTGCACTCCTCGGCCGTGTACTTCGGCGGCTCGAAGCGGTGCTCGCGGAAGGAGAGCGACATGGTGCCGCCGAAGTCCTCGATGGGCGAGATCTCCTCGAAGATCTCTTCGAGGCCCGCGGTCTCCGGCACGTCGTTGCGTCCGAGCTCGAGCGCGGCGGCCACGCGGGCCTGCCAGCGCTCGTTGCCGAGCAGCCAGTCGAAGCTCTCGGTCTGCAGACCGAGCAGGTCGGGGACCTCGAGGGGCTCGTGGATCTTGGCGAAGGAGATGCGACGAGATGCGGTGCGGTTCGCGATGGCGTCGGCGGACGGTGCAGAAGGGATGCGCGAGGCAGCCAAGAGGGGTCCTTCCCTGCGGATCGTGGCACGCTGCGCGGCCAGGCGATGCGCGATCCCCCGCCTCGACCCACGGTGCGACGCGCACGTACGTCGTCATCGTGGTCGGGATATCTGAGATCGCGGGCACAGGCCAGCGCAAAGCGACAGCATACCCGTGCGGGCGCGCGAAGTAAACCCCGTGCGACGGCCGCAGCCTCGCGACCGTCCGTCGACGGACATGGTGGCACACCGCACGCGCACGCGGTAGCCGGGCCGCCGCGGCACGCCGCCCATCCGCCGGCCCCGCGGCTCCGAACCACCCCCGAGGGAGCCGCACCGCGCACCCTCCCGGCGCACGCCGGCCCGGGCACCCGCCCGCGACAGAAGGGCCCCGCCATGACCTCGTCCCCGAACCGGCTCGTCGCCACCGTCTTCGGCGCCGTCTACCTGCTCGTCGGCCTCGCCGGCTTCCTCGTCACGGGCGGCCTGCCCTTCGCCGGCCAGCAGGGCAACGCGCTCGTCGTCTTCGACGTCAACCCGCTGCACAACGTCGTCCACCTGGGGATCGGCCTCGCGCTGCTCCTCGCCTCCCGGTCAGTCGCCGGCGCCCGCGCGACCAACACGACGATCGGCGCGGTCTACCTGCTGGTCGGCGTCCTCGGCCTCTTCCTCATCGGCTCGGGCGCCAACATCCTGGCCCTCAACGGCGCGGACAACGTCCTGCACCTGGCCAGCGCCGTCCTGCTGCTCGCGGTCGGGCTGGGCGCGGACAAGGCGACCGCCCCCCGCACGGCGACGGCGTGACGACCACCGCGGGCCACGCCGCGGCGCCCGCGCTGCCCGCCGCGTCCGCGCACGTCGCCGGGCCGCGGGCCGCGTGGCCCGACGAGGGCGCGACGTCGTTCGGCGCGCGCACGGCGGGCGCTCTCGCGGTCGGCGGCGGCGCGCTCGTGACCATCGCTGTCGCGGCCCCCCACCTCGCGCACCACGCGCTGCTCGCCGGTGCGCTGCTGGCGCTCGCCGCGACCACGGCGGCCGGCGCCGTCGCCGCGCTGCGGGGCCCCGGCCGTGCCCCTCGCGCCGCCGCGGGGGCGGCGACCGCGACGGGGGCGGCCGTGCTCGTCGTGGCCCCCACCTGGGGCCTCGTGGGCACCGCGGCCGTCACGGCGGGCGCGCTGACGCTGGGCGGGGCCGTCCTGCTGGGGGCCGCGTCGCGCACACCGGTGGCACGCGCCGGCCGCGCGCCGGGGCCGTGGGCGCGACTCGGCGTCCTCGCCGTGGGCGCGCTGCTCGCGTCGGCCGCGACCGTGCACGGCCTGGCGGCCACCGAGGCGGGCGCGCACGCCGTGCCCCACGGCAGCCACGGCCTGCTGCTCGACCCCGGGACGCACGGCCACCACGGCTGACGAGCCCGGTCCACCCGCACGCACCACCCTGCCGCCGGGACGCGCACCCCGCGGACGGCACGAAGCCCGGCCCCCACGAGGGGACCGGGCTTCGTGCCGTGCTCGACCGGTGAGGGCGTCAGGCGCCCCGACCGGATCGGATCACTTGAGGCCGACGGTCGCGCCGGCGCCCTCGAGGGCAGCCTTCGCCTTGTCGGCGGTCTCCTTGTTGACGCCCTCCAGGACCGGCTTCGGCGCGCCGTCCACGAGGTCCTTGGCCTCCTTCAGGCCGAGGGACGTGAGCGTGCGCACCTCCTTGATGACCTGGATCTTCTTGTCACCGGCGGCCTCGAGGATGACGTCGAACGAGTCCTTCTCCTCCTCGGCCGGGGCGTCCGCGCCGCCACCGGCGGCGGGGGCGGCGACCGCGACGGCGGCCGGAGCGGCAGCGGTGACCTCGAAGGTCTCCTCGAACGCCTTCACGAACTCCGAGAGCTCGATGAGCGTGAGCTCCTTGAACGCGTCGATGAGCTCGTCGGTGGTGAGCTTCGCCATGGTGGCGCTTCCTTCCGTTCGGACCCGCCGTCCGGTCGTCGGCGGCGGGGGGTGCTGGGCTTGCTACGAGAGCGTGCGGCCGGAGCGTCGGGCTCAGGCTGCGGCGTCGGACTCCTGCTTGGCACGCAGGGCCTCGACGGTGCGCACGGCCTGCGAGGCAGGAGCCGTGAACAGGTACGCGGCCTGGTAGAGCTTGGCCTTCATCGCGCCGGCCGCCTTGGCCAGCAGCACCTCGCGGGACTCGAGGTCCGCGAGCTTGGTGATGTCCGCAGCGGTCAGCGGGCGCCCGTCGAGCACACCCGCCTTGATGACCAGTGCGGGGTTCGCCTTGGCGAAGTCACGCAGTCCCTTGGCCGCCTCGACCGGGTCACCGGTGACGAAGGCGATCGCCGACGGGCCCGCGAGCGCGTCGTCGAGGCCCTCGAGGCCGGCTTCCTTGGCCGCGATCGCGGTCAGCGTGTTCTTCACCACGGCGTACTGCGCGTTGCCGCCGAGCGCCTTGCGCAGCGTCTTGAGCTGCGCGACGGTGAGCCCGCGGTACTCGGTCAGCACGGCCGCGTTCGCGCCGCGGAAGCGCTCCGCGAGCTCCGCGACAGCGGCAGCCTTGTCCGGCCTCGCCATGGCAATCCTTCCGATGGTGGTGCCACCGGGCGTCTGCGTCGCACCCCCAGAACGACAGAGAGCCCCGCGCAGGCGCGGGGCTCGGAGCAGGGCGGGACGCACTGGAACCGTGAGGCTCGGACGTGCGGACGTGCCGTGCGGTGAACTCTCGCCTGCGCTGGCCCCCGCGTTCTCGCGGAGCTTCGGCCTGTCCGACGAGCGGACCGACGACCGGCGGTCTTGGGCCCCACGAGACTACGGCACGTGCGCGGCAGGACCAAATGCGCACGCTGCCGCACGTCCTCGCACGTTCGCCGCACGTCCGCCGCGGCTCCGTCGCGCGCCGCACCACCCCGGGGACAGCGCACCGGCCGCGTCACGCCGCGCCGTGCGCCCCGAACGTGCACCAGTTGACGAACCCCGCCGGCGACGACGTGTCGACGCCCTCGCGCGCCGCGTGCAGCGCCCGCGCCATCGTCTCGCCGCGCGCGAGCCCCGCGTGCAGCCCGACCATGAGGTCCACCACCTCCACGTCCGGCACGGCCGCGATCGACGCGACCACGCCCCGCGTGCCGCGCGCCAGCATCGCCGACACGAAGCCCAGGACCTCGTCGCCGTCGTACGCGACGTCGGCCCCCGCGTGGCACGACGCGAGCACGAGCCGTCGGGGCGCGACCCCGGCGGCGTGCAGCTCCTGCACCGTGAGCGCGCGGTCCGCGAGCACCAGCGACGAGTACATCGGGTTGTCGCCGCGCGGCAGGCCGTGGCACGCGAGGTGCGCGAGCCCCGCGTCCCGGACCGCGAGCACGACGTCGCGCGCACGGCTCGCGTCGGGGCCCAGCACGCGCGCGTCCGCGTGCAGGCGCGCCAGCACCTCGACCTCCTCCCGCGCGCCGCGCAGCTCGGGGCCCGCGACCAGCACGACCGACGTCGACGGCCGCTGCGGCGCGACCGCCGTCGCCCACCACGCCGTCGCCGACGGCGCGAGCGCGAGCGGCGCGTCGTGCAGCGCGCCCCACGGCACCTGGTGCAGCTCCCCCACGGGGACGACGACGAGCTCGGTCCCCGCGAGGCCCAACGGGTCGAGCAGCAGCGCGCGCAGCCGCGCGAGCGAGAGCTCGGCGCTCGCGCGGGCCGCCGCACCCGCCGCCGCCGAACGCGGGTCGGCGAGGCGGCGCAGCGCGAACACCAGCGGCCGCAGCGCGGACGTCACGTCGGCCGTCGCGGCCAGCGGGACCAGTCGCGTGCGACGCCGGTCCACCACGACCGCGACGTACCGCCCGTCGCACGCCCCCAGCTCCACCAGGACCCGCCCGTCGAGCGCGGCCCGCAGCGCGGCCGCGGCCGGCGGCGGGGTGCTCGTGACGTGGGCGAGCGCCTCCGCCGCCCCCGCGGGGAGCACCGGGCCGGTGGCGGTCGGCGCCGCACGGACGACCCCCCGCGCGACCGCGCGCAGCACGTCCTGCGCGGGTACGGGCGACGGACCCGCGGCACCCCCCTCCTCCTGACGCACCTCGCCGGTGCTCGCCTCGTCGGCGCCCGGCGGCGCGACCGGCAGCCGGGCCGCCAGCGCCGCCGCCCGCGTGCGCTCCATCCACCGCAGGACGCGCACCGGGTCCCCGGTGCGCAGCAGCACGCGCAGCCCGGCCTCCCCGAGCTCGCCGCCGTGGCCCGAGGCGAGGGCCCGCAGCTCCATCGTCGGCAGCGCCGAGCGGTGCGACGCGAGGTCCCGCAGGCCCGCCCGCGCCTCGCGCAGCGCCCGCGCGTCGTCGCCGCGCACGTGCGCCGCGGTCGCGGCGGCCAGACGACCGCGGACGCGCAGCAGCAGCGGCCCGCGGACCGCGGCGGCCGCCGCCGCGTCGAGGTCCGCGCACGCCCGCACCGGACGCGGGCCCGTCAGCGCCGCCCGCCCCGCCGCCAGGTAGGCGTCGACCGCGGCCGCCAGGTCGCCGTGACGGCGCAGGCCGGCCGCCGCGCGCCGCAGCGCCGCGACGTCGCCCGCGACGTCCTCGCCGAGGGCCGCGCGCGCCCGCGAGTCGACCACGCGGGCACGGGCGAGCCACGCGCCCCGCCGCTGCGTGCGGCTGCGCGTCAGCAACGCGGCGGCCAGCTCTCGCGCACGGACGGCGTCGCCGCGCGCGAGGTGCAGCTGCGCGAGGCGCGTCTGCGCCTCGACCCACATCAGCCACGTCCCGGCACGCGCGTGCTCGTCCGCGGCGTCCTGGGCCGCCGCGATCGCCTCGGGGAGCAGCCGCAGGTCGGCCATCGCGTCCGCCACCTCGACGTGGTGCTCGCCCAGCGGCAGCCCGGCGGCGCGGTACGCGTCGGCGACCTGCGCGAACTCCCGCAGGCCGTCGGCGAGGCGCCCCTGGTGCACGGTCACCCAGGCGTGCGTCTGCCGCGTGACCACGTGCGGCACCGGGCCGAGGCCCGACGCGACCGCCACGGCGCGGGACGACCAGGCGAGCGCCTCCGCGTGCCGGCCACGGGCCGCCAGCACGAGCGCGAGGTTGTTGGCCACGCGGACCGTCACGTCGTCCGACGCCCGGCCCGAGGAGAGGATGCGCCGGTATCGGGCCTCCGCGTCACGCAGGCGACCCGCGTTGTGGTCGAGCGCCGCGCGCTGGAGCTCGAGGTACGCCCCGAGCCGCTCGCGCTCCCCCGCGGCGGCGTCGCGCGCCTCCGCGAGGGCCCGCAGCGCCGCGTCGACGTCCCGCACGGCACCCGTCACGCGGCCCTGCCCGTGCCTCACCGCGGCACGCGCCGCGAGCAGCTCGGCGTCGACGAGCCGGTCGCCGTGCCGCGGCCCCAGGCGGAGGGCCCTGCCGAGCAGGCGGGCCGCCTCGGCGTGCTCCCACCGCGCGCGGTGCACCGCGGCCAGCGCACGCAGGCCGACCGCGTGCGCGGCGTGCGCGGACGCGTGCCGCGCCCGCAGCACCAGCGCGTGCGCGTCCTCCTCGACGGCGCGCGGGTCGGACGCGGCCCGGTCCGCGAGCGCACGGGCACGTATCAGCAGCGCGTCGCGGCGCTCCTGCTCCGTGGACCCGTCCGCGAGCGGCGACGTCCGCGTCATGTCCCTCCCGCCCCAGGCAGCACGAGGCCCCCAAGGAGCCCGACGATGAGCACCACCGACGCTACCGGTCACCCCCACCCCGACCCCGCGGGGTCCGCCGCGCGGACCAAGGTCCGGCGGCAGGTGACCGAGCTGGTCCGCACCGCGCAGGACCCCGCGCTGCGCCGGCAGGCGGCGCGGTCCGTCTCGCGCCGGTACCACGCCCGCACGGACCAGCGGATCGGCACCGTCACGGACGACGGCGGGCCGCACGTGCTGGCGGTCGAGGGCGAGCTGGTCGTCACCGCGGCGACGTGGTCGGACCGGGGCGCGCGCGCCTACCTCGAGGCGCGCGGGCTGCGCCGCGCGCGCGTCGACCTCGACGGCATCGCCGAGCGCGTCGTGCTGCTGCGCGCCGAGGACGTCACGCTCGACGACCTCGACGACACCGTGGCCGAGCTGCGCCTGCGCGGCTTCGCGGCGTCGCAGAACCAGGTGCTGCCGTGCGACCCCGTCATGAAGAACCTCGGCGGCCCGGCGCTCGCCGACCCGCTGCCCCCCGTGACGGACGGTCCGGCCGACGACGCACCCCACGTCGCGGTGGTCGACACGGGCATCGACGCCCGCGTGCGCGCCGACGGCTGGCTCGCGGCGGTGCCGCGCCACCGCCGCGGGCGGGACCGCAACATCGACCCGCTCGACATCGAGCCCGACGACGGCTACCTCGACCTGTGCGCGGGCCACGGCACGTTCGTCGCGGGCGTGGTGGCACGCGTCGCGCCGCACGCGCGCCTCACCGTCCACCGCGCGCTGCTGGGCGGTGGCGTCGGCAGCGAGGTCGACGTGGCCACGGCCATGGTGCGGGCGGCGCGCGCGGGAGCCGACGTCATCAACCTGTCGCTGGGGTCGAGCACGCGGTTCGACCAGCCGTCGCTGGCCGTCGAGGCCGCGCTCGAGGCGATCGAGGCGATCGAGGACGAGACCGGACGCGAGATCCTCGTGGTCGCGGCCGCCGGCAACTCCGGCAGCACGCGACCCGTGTGGCCGGCCGCGTTCCGGCAGGTCGTCGCGGTCGCGGGGCTCACGCCGGACGGTCGGCCCGCACCGTGGTCGAGCCACGGGTTCTGGGTCGACTGCTCGGCCGTGGCCGAGGGCATCCGCGCACCGTTCGTCGAGGGTCGCGAGTCGTACGAGTTCACGGCCGACCCCGACGACTTCCCCGCCGACGCGTTCGCGTGGTGGAGCGGGACGTCGTTCGCCGCGCCGCAGGTCGCCGGCGCCGTCGCGAACCTCATGCGGGAGCACGGCGTCGGCGCGCGGCGCGCCTACGCGCGGCTGCGCGCCACCGGACGCCCGCTGCCGGACTACGGCCGCGCGCTGCACGTGCTGGGCGGGTTGTGACGCCGCGCCGGTGCGCACGGACGCGCGCGAGGTATCAGGGCGGCACGCCACCGCCTCTCATCGGGGGGACGCGGCGGACCGTCGCCGACCCCGCCACCACCACCGTGTGCCCCACCGAGGAGGAACCGTGCGACGTCGCCCCGCAGCCGGCCCGGCGAGGCTGCCCGACGCGGCAGCGCGGCGGGGCCCCGCGCCGCACCGCGGCGTGCGCGCACCCAGGTCGGAGGGCTGACGTGCTGGGCACGTGCCTCGCGGCGCGCCATGATGGCCTGCGGGACGAGCCCGACGGTCGGAGGAGGCGCGCGGTGAGCAGCCGGGAGCAGCGAGGCGGTCCGTACCACGAGCGCACGACCTCGCAGCTCGTCTCGGGTGCCCTCGCGGGCGACGAGGGGTCCTGGTCGGAGATCGTGCACCGCCACACGGCGCTCGTCATGTCCCGCGTGCGGCAGTTCCGCCTCACGCCGCAGCAGGCCGAGGACGTCGCCCAGACCGTCTGGCTGAACCTCCTCGAGCACCTGGGGGACCTCCGCGAGCCCGAGGCACTGCCCGGGTGGATCGCGACCGCGACCCGGCACGAGTGCATCCGCGTCACCCAGCAGGCGCGCCGCTCGGTGCCCGTCGACCCCGCCACCGGGCGTCTCGACGCGCCCGACCACGCCGACCTCGACGCCGAGCTGCTGCGTGCCGAGCGGCACGCCGCGCTGCGGGCCGCGCTCGCCGAGCTGCCCGATCACCAGCGCGAGCTGCTGCTCCTGCTGTCGACCGACCCCGCACCGAGCTACCAGGAGGTGTCGGCGCTGCTCGGCATCCCGATCGGGTCGATCGGGCCGACACGGCAGCGTGGGCTCGCGCGGCTGCGTCGGACCGCCGCGATCCGCACCTACCTCGCGGCCCCGACCGGGACCACCACGCGTGAAGGAGGCCACGATGCCCTGGCCCTCGGATGAGCCGCCCGCACCGGCCTGGTCGCCCGAGACCTGGCAGGACGACGACGCGCTCGCGGCCGACCTCGCCGCCGCGGTCGCCGACGACGACCTGCGCCGGCGCGTCGAGCGCGCCGC
This sequence comes from Cellulomonas sp. HD19AZ1, assembly GCF_004535805.1. Lineage (NCBI taxonomy): Bacteria > Bacillati > Actinomycetota > Actinomycetes > Micrococcales > Cellulomonadaceae > Cellulomonas > Cellulomonas sp. HD19AZ1. The sequence goes on along the minus strand of NZ_SPHX01000008.1, from coordinate 196,114 downwards.
GTCGTCCGCGTTCCACGCGCACCGCGGCATGCTCGCGCTCCGCGACGAGCTCGCGGTCGACCTGCTCCTGCTGGAGCTCGTCCACGACTCGAGCACGGCGGACGGCCCCGTGGCCGTCCGGGACCGGAGCGGGCAGCCGTCACGGACCCTCGTGTTCGAGGGGGACGGCGTCGGCGTCGAGGTCGAGGTGGGCGACTCCGGCGTCGAGGGCCAGCTGATCCCCGCACGTCGGGGGCACGTCGTGCTCCGGACGCCGGACCGCGACGTCGCCGAGGTGACGACCGACGAGGTCGGCTACTTCCGGCTGGGGATCACGCCCGAGGGGCCCGTCCGGCTCGTCTGCGAGACACCCGACGGCACGTGCGTGACGCCGTGGCTGCCGTGGTGACGCGTCGCTGAGCCCGCCGGCGCGCCGGGCGCGGTCCGCAGGGGGGACCACGCACGGCGCGGGGCGGGTACGCGCCACCCGGGACGCAGGACGGCCCGGCACCCTCGAGGGTGCCGGGCCGTCCTGCGTGGTGGACCTGCCGTCAGGCAGCGTCCTCCTCGGTGAGGTTGCGCGTCTTGCTCTGGTCCAGCGGGATGCCGGGGCCGTTGGTCGTCGAGAGCGTCGCCTTGGTGATGTAGCGGCCCTTCGACGCGGCCGGCTTGAGACGCAGGATCTCCTCGAGCGCCGCGGCGTAGTTCTCCACGAGCTGGACGTCGGAGAACGACGTCTTGCCGATGATGAAGTGGAGGTTCGCGTGCCGGTCGACGCGGAACTCGATCTTGCCGCCCTTGATGTCGGACACGGCCTTGGCCACGTCCATCGTCACGGTGCCGGTCTTCGGGTTCGGCATGAGACCACGCGGGCCGAGGACCTTGCCGAGGCGGCCGACCTTGCCCATGAGGTCCGGCGTTGCGACGGCGGCGTCGAAGTCGGTCCAGCCGTCGGCGACCTTGGCGATGAGCTCGTCGCCGCCCACCTCGTCGGCGCCCGCGGCGCGGGCCTGCTCGGCGCGCTCGCCGTTCGCGAAGACGATGACGCGGGCGGTCTTGCCGGTGCCGTGGGGCAGGTTGACCGTGCCACGGACCATCTGGTCGGCCTTGCGGGGGTCGACACCGAGGCGGAACGCGACCTCGACGGTCGCGTCGTACTTGGTGGTCGACGTCTCCTGCGCGAGGCGCACGGCCTCGAGCGGCGCGTAGACGCGGCCGGCCTCGATCTTCTCGACGGCGGCGCGGTACGCCTTGCTGTGCTTGGGCATCTGCCTGTCTCCTTCTCAGCAGTCGTGGTCGAACGGGCCGCACGCGGGCCCTGCCACAGGGGTGGTGCGGGGCGGCGCCCGGCGGGCGCCGCCCTGGGGGGGCTCAGTCCTGGACCGTGATCCCCATGGAACGCGCGGTGCCGGCGATGATCTTCTCGGCGGCCGCGAGGTCGTTCGCGTTGAGGTCCTCGAGCTTGGTGGACGCGATCTCGCGCACCTGCTCGCGGGTGAGGCTCGCGACCTTGGTGGTGTGCGGCGTGGGCGAGCCCTTGGCGACGCCCGCCGCCTTCTTGATGAGCTCGGCGGCCGGCGGCGTCTTCGTGATGAAGGTGAACGAGCGGTCCTCGTACACCGTGATCTCGACGGGGATGACGTTGCCGCGCTGCGACTCGGTCGCCGCGTTGTACGCCTTGCAGAACTCCATGATGTTGACGCCGTGCTGACCGAGCGCGGGGCCGATCGGCGGCGCGGGGGTGGCCGCGCCGGCGTTGATCTGGAGCTTGATGAGGCCGGTGACCTTCTTCTTCGGGGGCATGACGCCTCCCTCTCTTCCTCGTGGGCCGACGCCGTGGGCGATGACCCGGTTGCAGGGCCCCGCGGCGCGGGGCGGTCAGCAGGTCAGATCTTCGAGACCTGGCTGAAGGACAGCTCGACCGGGGTCTCCCGGCCGAAGAGCGACACGAGCACCTTGAGCTTCTGGCTCTCGGCGTTGATCTCGGAGATCGTGGCGGGCAGCGTGTCGAAGGGGCCGCCGTCGGTGACGGTGACCGACTCGCCGACCGTGAAGTCGACCTCGACGGGCTTCGCGGCCGCCTTGGTGGCGGCCTGCGTGGGCGCCTTGGCCTCGATGACGGGCGCGAGCATCGAGAAGACCTCGTCGAGCGTCAGGGGGACCGGCTGGTGGGTGTGGCCGACGAAGCCCGTGACGCCGGGCGTGTGACGCACCGCGCCCCACGACTCGTCGGTGAGGTCCATGCGGACGAGGACGTAGCCGGGGATCCGCACGCGCTTGACGACCTTGCGCTGCGCGTTCTTGATCTCGACGACCTCTTCCATGGGCACCTCGACCTGGAAGATGTAGTCCTCCATGTTGAGGCTCTGCGTGCGCGACTCGAGGTTCGCCTTCACGCGGTTCTCGTAGCCGGCGTACGAGTGGATGACGTACCAGTCGCCGGGCTGGCGGCGCAGCGCGGTCTTGAACGCCTCGACCGGGTCCTCGTCGTCCTCGTCCTCGTCGGCGGCGTCCGCCACGGGCTCGTCGGCGTCGACCTCGTCGTCGCCGGCCACGTCGTCGACCTCGGTCGCCTCGACGTCCTCGCCGTCGACCTCGTCACCCGCGGTCGCCTCGACCGACTCGACCGACGCGATGGCGTCCGCGAGCTCGTCCTCGGCGCCCGGCGTGGGCTCCTGCGACTCCTGCGACACGTGCAACCTGCTTTCTCCGGTGGTCGGCCCGCGGGCCGGCGGTGCGCGGCCCGGGGCCGCGCGGGTGGGGTGGGTGCCGGCGCCGGGCCGGCGCGCGTCACCCGAAGACGAGGAACGTCAGCTGGCCGAGGCCCAGGTCGATGACCGTCACGAAGGCCATGACGACCGCGACGAAGACGAGCACGACGCCCGTGTAGGTCACGAGCTCCTGACGCGTGGGCCGGACGACCTTCTTGAGCTCGGCCACGACCTGGCGCACGAAGAGCGCGATGCGCGCGAACAGCCCGCGCTTCTCCTCGCCACGACGCGGTGCGTGCTCGCCCTTGCGGGCGGCCGAGCCCTCGGCGTCGGACGCCGCGGCCGCTGCGGTATCGCTCACGTCTGGCCCCTGTCTCGTGACTCGTCGTCGTGCGACTCCCGGGTGGGTGCCGCGGGTCGAGGACGTGCCGACAGGCCGACGCGTCGCGCCGGACCGTCCGGCGGTCCTGCTCACGGCGGGCGACCCGCGACCGGCGGCCGACCCCGAGGGGCGGCCGGGCCGAGGTCGTTCCGCGTGCGCAGGGCAGACAGGACTCGAACCTGCAACCTGCGGTTTTGGAGACCGCTGCGCTACCAATTGCGCCACTGCCCTACGACGGCCTGGTCCACCACGAGTCCGCCGACCCTCGCGCGAGGGCGTGCTTCATCATGGCGGGCGTCAACCGCCGGGGGATCACTGTACGCGACCCGCGGCGCGTGGTCGAACCCGGTCGTCCGGCGCTGCGGCGACGGGCACGTGCGTACCACGTCGTGACACCCGCGACGCGCGCGGCGACGGCTCTGCTTGGATGGGAGTCGTGAGCGAGCACAGCGCAGCGACGTCGACGTCCCCCCGCGCGCGGGTCTCCACCCGCGTCGCCGCCATCGCGGAGTCCGCGACGCTCGCGGTCGACGCCAAGGCGAAGGCCCTCAAGGCCGCCGGCAGGCCCGTCATCGGGTTCGGCGCCGGCGAGCCCGACTTCCCGACGCCCGACTACATCGTCGAGGCCGCGGTGCGCGCCGCGCAGGACCCGGCGAACCACCGCTACTCCCCCGCCGCCGGCCTGCCCGCGCTGCGCGAGGCGATCGCCGCCAAGACGCTGCGCGACTCCGGGTACGAGGTGCGCCCGTCCGACGTGCTCGTGACGAACGGCGGCAAGCAGGCCGTCTACCAGGCGTTCGCGGCGATCCTCGACCCGGGCGACGAGGTGCTGCTGCCCGCGCCCTACTGGACGACGTACCCCGAGGCGATCCGCCTCACCGGCGCGTCGCCGGTCGAGGTGTTCGCCGGCGTCGACCAGGGCTACCTCGTCACCGTCGAGCAGCTCGAGGCCGCGCGCACGCCGCGCACCAAGGCGCTGCTGTTCAACTCGCCGTCCAACCCCACGGGCGCCGTGTACTCGCCCGAGCAGACCGCCGAGATCGGGCGCTGGGCGCTCGAGCACGGCATCTGGGTGATCACCGACGAGATCTACGAGCACCTCACGTACGACCACGCGGTGTTCACGCCCGTCGTGCGCGTGGTCCCCGAGCTCGCGGACACCACGATCGTCCTCAACGGCGTCGCCAAGACGTACGCGATGACCGGCTGGCGCGTGGGCTGGATGATCGGGCCGTCGGACGTCGTCAAGGCCGCGACCAACCTGCAGTCGCACCTCACGTCGAACGTCGCGAACGTGTCGCAGCGCGCGGCCGTCGCCGCGCTCACGGGCGACCTGTCGGCCGTCGAGACGATGCGCGCGGCGTTCGACCGGCGTCGCCGCACCATGGTCGAGATGCTCGAGGCGATCGACGGCGTGCGGTGCCCCGCGCCGCAGGGCGCGTTCTACGCGTACCCGTCGGTCGAGGGCGTGCTGGGCCGGACGATCCGCGGCGTCACGCCGACGACGTCGGCCGAGCTGGCCGCGCTGATCCTCGACGAGGCCGAGGTGGCCGTGGTCCCCGGCGAGGCGTTCGGCCCGAGCGGGTACCTGCGGCTGTCGTACGCGCTCGGCGACGACGACCTCGTCGAGGGCGTGCGCCGCATCCAGGCGCTGCTGGGCGAGGCCGTCTGACGTCGGTCGCCGCGTCGCGCTGAGCCGGGGGTCCACCGATCGGTGGACCCCCGGACCCGTCTCCCGGTCGTCCCGCGACGGCCGCCCCGGCGGCCACGCTGGGCGCATGACGACGACGAGTGCCCCGGCCGTCCTGGTCGAGGGCCTGCACAAGAGGTACGGCGACAAGCGCGCCGTCGACGGGCTCGACCTGCGTGTCGAGCACGGCGAGATCGTGGCGGTGCTCGGGCCGAACGGCGCGGGCAAGACGACGACCGTCGAGACGCTCGAGGGGTTCCGCCGCGCGGACGCGGGCCACGTGCGCGTGCTCGGCGAGGACCCGGCGCACGGCGACCGGCGGTGGCGGTCCCGGCTCGGCGTCGTGCTGCAGGACAACCACGACATGGCCGAGGCGACGGTGCGCGAGATCGTGCACCACGTCGCGGGCTTCTACCCCGCGCCGCGCGACCCCGAGGCCGTGATCGACGCCGTCGGGCTGCGCGAGAAGAGGTCGGCGCGCACGCGCGCCCTGTCGGGCGGGCAGCGGCGCCGCCTCGACGTCGCGCTCGGCGTGGTCGGCGACCCCGAGCTGCTGTTCCTCGACGAGCCGACGACCGGCTTCGACCCGCAGGCCCGCCACGAGTTCTGGGGCCTGGTGAAGGGCCTGCGCGACGAGGGCACGACGATCCTGCTGACGACGCACTACCTCGAGGAGGCCGAGCACCTGGCCGACCGGGTGGTCGTCGTCGCGGACGGGCGCGTGGTCGCGCAGGGGGCGCCCGACACCCTGGGAGGGCGCCGCGCGCGGCGCGCGCGCGTGCGGTGGACCGAGGACGGCACCCCGCGCGAGGAGGCCACCGACACGCCCACCGCGCTCGTCGCACGGCTCACGAGCCGGCTCGCGGGCTCGGACGGCGAGGTCGCCGGGCTGCAGGTGCTGCGCCCGACGCTCGAGGACGTCTACCTCGGGCTCATCGACGCCGCGCACGACGCCGCCGGCACGACGCACGAGGAGACGCCCCGATGACCACGACCACCCCCGCCCCGACGCGCGGCACGGGCCGCGGCGCCCCGCGCACCGCGGGCCGTCTGCCGGGCACCGCCCGCCTCGCGTGGTCGCGCACCGCGTTCGAGGTCCGCACGTTCTTCCGCGAGCGCGACGCCGTCGTGTTCGTGTTCGCCTACCCGATCCTCATGCTCGCGATCTTCGCGACGGTCTTCGGCACCGACGACGAGGTCGTCGCCGGGTCGGGCGTGCACTTCCCGCAGTACTTCCTGCCCGGGATGATCGCGACGGGCGTCATGCTCTCGAGCTTCCAGAACCTCGCGATCTCGATCGCGGGCGAGCGCGACGACGGCACGCTCAAGCGCCTGCGCTCGACGCCGCTTCCGCCGGCCGCGTACTTCCTCGGCAAGACCGGGCAGGTGCTCGTGACCGCCGGCGTGCAGACCGCGCTGCTGCTCGCGGTCGCGGCGCTCGTGTTCGACGTGCCGCTGCCCGACGACGCGGCCCGCTGGGGCACGTTCGCGTGGGTGTTCGTGCTCGGCACGGCCGCGGGGGCCGTGTGCGGCGTCGCCTACTCGTCCGTGCCGCGCACCGGGCGCTCCGCGAGCCCGGTCGTCATCCCCGTGGTGCTGGTCCTGCAGTTCGTGTCGGGCGTGTTCTTCCGGTTCGACCAGCTGCCGACCTGGATGCAGCAGGTGGCGTCGGTGTTCCCGCTCAAGTGGATGGCCCAGGGCATGCGCTCGGTGGTCCTGCCGGACGCCGCGGTCGTGGTCGAGCCGTCGGGGTCGTGGCAGCACGGCGCCACGGCGGCGGTGCTCGCGGCGTGGCTCGTGGTCGGGCTCGTGGTCGGCGTGCGCACGTTCCGCTGGCGGCGGCGTGACGACGGCTGACGCCCCGCGCGTGGCAGAGTCCGGGGCATGAGCGCGTCGTCGGCACCGGAGCGGGAGGTCGTGGGCCGGCACGACTTCTGGCTCCGCACGCTGCGGCTGTGGGACCTGGGGTTCGTCGCGATGGTCGTGCTGTCGGCCGGCGCGATCGCGCTCGACTCGATGCCGACGCAGCGCAAGGTCGTCGCGGTAGCGCTACTGGTCCTGCTGGCGGTCGCGTACGGCGTGCTCGGCCACGTCGCCGCGGTGCGCGGCGCCCCGCGTCGCGCCGACGCGTACCTCGCGGTGCTGACGGCCGTCAGCACCGCGCAGGTGGTGCTGGGCGGCATCGGGACGGTCCTGCTGTTCCTCGCGTACTCGCAGGTCTGGTTCTTCGCACGGACGCGGCGGGCCGGCGTCCTGTGGTGCGCCGCCCTCACGGTGGGTGTCGCGGCGGCCTCGGTGTGGCGCGAGGGCGCCGACAGTGGGGTCGCGGCGCAGATCGCCGGGCAGTTCGGCATCGCGCTGCTGTTCGCGGTCGTGCTCGGGCTGTGGATCACGCACGTCGCCGAGCAGAGCGAGGAGCGTGCGTACCTGCTGGAGGAGCTGCGCGCGACGCAGGACGCGCTCGCGGCGTCGCACCACGCCGCGGGCGTCGTCGCCGAGCGCGAGCGCCTCGCCGGCGAGATCCACGACACGCTCGCGCAGGGGTTCACGTCGGTCGTCATGCTCGCGCAGACCGCCGCCGCCGAGCTCGCCGGCGGGCACGTCGAGCGCGTCGCCGAGCGCCTCGGCCACATCGAGGACGTCGCGCGCGACAACCTCGCGGAGGCGCGCGCGCTCGTCGGCGCGTTCTCGCCCCCGGGCCTGGGCGACGGCTCGCTCGCCGACGCGCTGCGGCGCCTCGCGCAGCGGTTCGGCGTCGAGACCGGCGTGCGCGTCGTCGTCGTCGACGACGCACCCGACGGCGTGCCGGGCCGCGAGGCGCAGGTCGTGCTGCTGCGCGCCGCGCAGGAGTCGCTCGCGAACGTGCGACGCCACGCGGGAGCGTCGCACGTGACGCTGCGGCTCGCCCGGGCGGGCGACGACGTCGTGCTCGAGGTCGTCGACGACGGCAGGGGCCTGACCGCCGGCGCCGCCGAGGGCGTCGGGCTGCGGGGCATGCGCGCACGCGCCGACGCGGCCGGTGGCGGCGTCGACGTCGCCGGCTCCCCCGGCGACGGCACGCGCGTGCGGGTCCGCGTGCCCGCGGGCGCCCCGCAGGACGGCACGACCGACGACGCCCACCCCGAGGAGGAGCCGTGAGCGTGCGCGTCGTCGTCGCCGACGACCACCCGGTGCTGCGCTCGGGGCTCGTCGCGCTGCTCGCGCTCGAACCGGACCTCGAGGTCGTGGGCGAGGCCGACGACGGCGCGCAGGCGGTCGCGCTCGCGCACGCGCTGCGCCCGGACCTCGTGCTCATGGACCTGAGGATGCCCGGCACCGACGGCGCCGAGGCCACGCGGCGGATCGTCGCCGAGCTGCCCGGGGTCCACGTGCTCGTGCTCACGACCTACGAGACGGACACCGACATCCTGCGCGCGGTCGAGGCCGGTGCGACGGGCTACCTGCTCAAGGACACGCCGCGGGCGCAGCTCGTCGCGGGCGTGCGGGCAGCGGCGCGCGGCGAGTCCGCGCTTTCGCCGTCGGTCGCGCTGCGGCTCGTGCAGCAGGTCCGGGGCGACGGCGGCGAACGGCTCACGCCCCGCGAGCGCCAGGTGCTCGCGGGGGTCGCGCGCGGGCTGTCGAACGCCGCCGTCGGACGCGAGCTGTTCATCACCGAGGCGACCGTCAAGACGCACCTGCTGCGCGCGTTCGCCAAGCTCGGCGTCGACGACCGGACCCGCGCGGTCACCGTCGCGATCGAGCGCGGGATCCTGCCCGGGGCCTGAGCCCGGCCCGCGCACCACCCGGTCGCCGCGGCGCGGCGTCCACGTCCGGGGCACCGGGCGTGGACGTCCCTTCTGCGGGGGTTCGGCCGCCCCCATACTGAGCGCCATGCGCAACGGTCCGGCGTCGGCGGGAGCCCCCGCCACCCCGTCGGACCCGCCGCGCGCCGCGGGCCGCCGCGCGACCGTGCGGGGGCGGCTCATGACCGCCGTGGTCGCGCTCACGGCGACCGCGATGACGGTCGCGGGCGTCACCGGGCTGGCGCTGCAGCTGCGCGCCGGCGACGCCCGCACCGACCACGCGCTGCGCCGCTCGGTGCAGGCGTTCGAGTCGTTCGCGTCGGCCGGGCTCGTGGACGCCGACCGCACGTCGACGACCCCCCGCGACCCGACGGCACCCGTCCAGCGCTGGACGTCGGTCTCGCTGCTCCTGCAGAAGGCCGTCGAGAACCGCGTGCCCGGCGAGCACGAGGGCATCGTGTCGCTCGTCGGGGGCGACCTCGCGTGGCGGCCCGCGGACGAGACCGGTGCGGTCCGCGTCGACCTCGACGAGGAGCTCATGGCCTGGCTGCGCGAGCTGCCCGCCGACGACCCCCTCGCCGGCGAGCCGCGCACCGTCCGCACGGACGTCACCGAGTACCGCCTCGCGACCGTGCCGGTGCACCTCGAGGTCGACGCGGACGCCGACGGGCTCATGGTGTTCGCGTTCGACCGGACCGCCCAGAACGCCGCGGTGTGGCGCATCTTCTCGACCTACTCGGCGGTGGGCGTGGCCGCGCTGGCCGTGACGTCGGCCGTCGCGTGGTTCGTCGTCGGCGGCATGCTGCGGCCCGTGCGCGTGCTGCGCGACACCGTGCGCCGCGTCACCGAGTCCGACCTGTCCGAGCGGATCGCGGTCGGGGGCCGTGACGACCTCGCCGACCTGGCGGCGTCGGTGAACTCCATGCTCGAGCGCCTCGAGCGCGCGTTCGGCTCGCAGCGCGAGCTCCTCGACGACGTCGGGCACGAGCTGCGGACGCCCCTGACCATCGTGCGCGGCCACCTCGAGCTGCTCGACCCCGCCGACGAGGCCGACGTGCGCGCGACGCAGGCGCTCGCGCTCGACGAGCTCGACCGCATGCAGCGTCTCGTGGACGACCTCGTGACGCTCGCGACCGCCGACCGGCCGGACTTCGTGCGGCCCGCCCCCGTCGACGTCGGGCGCCTCACCGACGACGTGCTCGAGAAGGCGCGCGGTCTGGGCGACCGCCGCTTCGTCGTCGTGTCCCGCGCCGACGTCGTCGCGCACGTCGACGCGCAGCGCGTGACGCAGGCGTGGCTGCAGCTGCTCGCGAACGCCGTGCGGTTCTCGGCACCAGGCTCGACCGTGCGGCTGGGCAGCGAGGTCGCCGCGGGGCGCCTGCTGCTGTGGGTCCGTGACGAGGGGCCGGGGGTGCCACCCGCCGAGGAGGCGCGGATCTTCGAGCGCTTCCACCGCGGCCAGGCGGACCGCGTGCAGCACGGTGCGGGCCTCGGGCTGCCCATCGTCGCCGCGATCGCGGCCGCGCACGACGGCCGCGTGTTCCTCGAGCACCCGCCGCCCGCGTCGGGCCCGGGCGTGGTGTTCGTCCTCGACCTGCCCGCCGTCGGACTCGTCGACGGGTCCGAGTCCCCCGAGCTCGTGGAGCCGCACCGATGACGCACATCCTGATCGCCGAGGACGAGGAGCGGATCGCGGCGTTCGTCGCCAAGGGTCTGCGCGCGCACGGCTACGAGACGACGGCGGTGCCGACCGGCACGGCCGCGCTGCGGCGCATCGGCGGCGGCGGCGTCGACCTGCTGGTGCTCGACCTGGGGCTCGCCGACATGGACGGGTTCGAGGTGCTGCGGGCGCTGCGCACGTCCGGCTACGACCTGCCGGTCGTCGTGCTCACGGCACGCTCGTCCGTGACCGACACCGTCACCGGGCTGGAGTCCGGCGCCGACGACTACATGGCCAAGCCCTTCCGCTTCGAGGAGCTGCTCGCGCGCGTCCGGCTGCGGCTGCGCGGCCAGCCCGGCGCCCAGCAGCGCGGGAACGTGCTGGTGCACGGGCGGCTGCAGCTCGACCTGCGCACGCGGCGGATGCGGGTCGACGACACCGAGGTCGACCTGTCCGCGCGCGAGTTCGCGCTCGCCGAGACGTTCATGCGCAACCCCGGCGACGTGCTCACGCGCGAGCGGCTGCTGTCCGAGGTGTGGGGCTTCGACTTCGACCCCGGGTCGAACGTGGTCGACGTGTACGTCCGCTACCTGCGGCGCAAGCTCGGCGCCGAGCACTTCGACACCGTCCGCGGGGTCGGGTACCGGCTGGTCGACACGAGCGCGTGACGCGCCGCGACGGCTGGCAGACTGGCGCGCGTGCGTGACCTGACCCTGCTGCCCAAGGCGCACCTGCACCTGCACTTCACGGGGTCGATGCGGGTCGCGACGCTCGCGGACCTCGCGCAGCGGCACCGCATCCGGCTGCCGCACGTGCTGCTGGACGCCGACCCGCTGCGGGTCCCGGCGGGCGAGCGCGGCTGGTTCCGCTTCCAGCGCCTGTACGACGCGGCGCGCGCGTGCGTGCGCTCCGAGGCGGACATGCGCCGCATCGTCGCCGAGGCCGCGGCCGACGACGCCGCCGAGGGCTCGGGCCGCCTGGAGATCCAGGTCGACCCGACGTCGTACGCGCCGTTCGTCGGCGGGATCACGCCCGCGCTCGAGATCGTGCTCGACGAGGCACGCGCCGCGCAGGAGGCGACGGGCGTCGAGGTCGGCGTGGTCGTCGCGGCGTCCCGCATGCGCCACCCGCTCGAGGCGCGCACGCTGGCGCGGCTCGCGGCCCGGTACGCCGGGGACGGCCCCGGCGAGGTCGTGGGCTTCGGCCTGTCGAACGACGAGCGGCGCGGCAGCACCGCGGAGTTCGGGCGCGCGTTCGCGATCGCCCGGCGCGCGGGCCTTCGGGCCGTGCCGCACGGCGGTGAGCTGCTGGGCCCGGCGCACGTCGACGAGGTCCTCGACCACCTGCACCCCGACCGGCTGGGGCACGGCGTGCGCAGCGCCGAGGACCCGCGGGTCCTCGAGCGGGTCGTCGAGCGTTACGTCGCGCTCGAGGTCTGCCCGGCGTCGAACGTGTCGCTCGGGGTGTACGCGTCGGACGGCGACGTGCCGCTGCGCACGCTCGTCGCCGCCGGGGCGCGGGTCGCGCTCGGCGCGGACGACCCGCTGCTGTTCGGCTCGCGCCTGGTCGAGCAGTACCGGGTCGCGCGCGACGTCCACGGCTTCACGGACGACGAGCTGGCCGCGCTCGCGCGGTCCTCGGTGCTCGCGAGCACCGCGTCGCCCGGCGCACGGGCCCGGCTGCTCGCCGGCGTCGACGCGTGGCTCGCGGCCCCGGGCGGCGACGCGCGCTGAGGGACGCGGCGCCGCGCCCGGACGCGTGACTCCCGGGGCACGGCACGAGCGCCGGTCCCCGCCGCGACGACGTGCGGGGCCCGACCGCCCGGGCCCCGCACGTCCTCATGGTCGGCGCGTCACGGCACGCGCGGCGGCGCGCCCGGCACCGGCGGCACGACCGGCGGCAGCGCGCGCGGCGCCTGGGCCGAGCGCTGCTCGGGCACCGGCACGAACGGCTGCACGTCCCCCACGCACCGCGTGCCCTCGGCGGGCAGCTCGACCGCGACGAGGTACCGGTCGATCGCCCCGGTCGCGCACTGCGACGTGCCGTACGCCGTGTGCCCCCAACTGTCGGACGACAGCAGGCGGCTGCGCGGCAGGACCGCGGCCGCCGCGACGGCCCCCTCGTACGCGGTCGCCGGGTCCCACAGGTTGCCGACGACCAGGACGGGCGCGGAGGTGCGGGCGTCGAACCGCCCGGTCCACGCGTCGTCGTCGCGCGCGGTCCACGCCCGCGACGCGCACTGCGGCGACGACCACGTCCAGGACGGCCCGAACCCGGGCGCGACCGCGTCCTGGCGCGCCGACGCGGCGACCCAGTCCTCGGGGCGGCGCGGGTTGAGCGAGTCGGTGCACAGGACGGCCGAGAACGCCTCGAGCCCGTTGCCGTACGGGAAGCCGAGACCGAACGCGTCGGCGCGTGCGGCACGCGCCGCGTCCCGCTCGGCGGCGGCGTCCTGAAGGGTCCGCTCGAAGCCGAACAGCGCCGCGAGCGCCTCCGCGCGCTGCTGCGCGTTCTCGGGCTTCTCGGGCTGCAGCAGCCACCACAGCGCCCACACCACGGTGTCGACCGCGTCGTACCCGCTCGGGGCGTACAGCAGGGACAGCACGGCGCCGACCGTGTCGTCCCAGTCGAACGTGCCGAGCGACTCGCCGGTCGCGGGGTCGGTGAGCTCGACGCCACCCGCGCGCATGCCGGCCTCGACGTCCGCCCACACCGTCCGCGGGTCACCCAGGCCCGCCGTCCGGCACAGCGCCGGCCCCGCCTGCGCGCAACGGTCGAGGATCTCCTGGGCCGCGCGCCAGGCCGCCTGGCCGGACGCGAGGCGCTCCGTCACGGGCACGTCCGCCGTGCGTCGTGTCCCCGCCCACGCGACGGGGTCGAGGACGCCGTCGATCGCGACCGCGCGCACCCGGTCCGGGAACATGTTGACGTAGACCTGGCCGAGGTAGCTGCCGTACGAGAACCCGAGGAACGTCAGCCGGTCGTCGCCGAGCGCGCGCCGCACGACGTCCATGTCGCGCGCGACCTGCGCGGTCGACATCGACGCGCTCAGCGGGGCGCCGGTCGTCGAGCACGCCTCGCCGAGCGCACGCGCCGACCCGACGAACGCCGCGGTCTGCGCGTCCCCCTGCGGGAAGCGGACGTCCATGCCCGCGAGCGCGGCCCCCTGCTCGCCGACGTCCCGGAAACAGCGCACGTTGGCCGAGTAGTTGGTGCCGCGCGGGTCGATGCCGACGACGTCGAAGCGCGCCAGCAGCTCGGGCGAGAGGAACGCCGACGCCACGGCGGCCATCTCGACGCCCGAGCCCCCGGGGCCGCCGGGGTTGACGAAGAGCGTCCCGATGCGCTGCGCCGGGTCGGTGGCCCGCACGCGCAGCATCGCGACCTCGGTCGTGCCGCGGCGGGGCTGGTCGTAGTCGAGCGGCAGCTCGACCGTGCCGCACTCGGTGCCGGCGCCGAACAGCGACGTGCAGTCGAACCAGCCCGGGTCGGGTGCCGGCACGCGGTCGACGCGTGCCGCCTCGGCCCGGCTCGTGCGGTCGTGCCCCCGCGCGTGCCCCGGTCCGCCGGGGCCGTGCGCGGCCGCCGACGTCGCGGTGAGCGTCGCGGCGAGGCTCGCGGCGACGGCCGTCGCGAGGACGGCGCGGCTCAGGTGTGGTCGTCTCATGGTGCTCCCCTGGACGGCGCCCGCCGGAGCCCCTGCGCCCCGGCCGTCGGCGCACGTCCACCCTCGCGGGCGCGCGAGGGCCGCCGCATCGGCCCGGGGGACGGACCCGGAACCCGTCGCGAGGGGGACGCGCGGCCGCCCCGTGACGTCCTAGGGTCGCGCCCGCCGACCGCTCAGAGCGTCGCGCCGACCAGGACCGGCTCGGCCTCGAGCGTCACGCCGAACCGCTCACGGACGCCGTCGCGGACCTCGCGCGCGAGCGCGAGGAGGTCGGCGGCCCGTGCGTCGCCGCGGTTCGTGAGCGCGAGCGTGTGCTTGGTCGACAGCGACGCGGGCCCGGGTGCGCCGTGGCCGCGCGCGAAGCCCGCACGCTCGATGAGCCACGCCGCGCTGCTCTTGACCGTGCCGTCGTCGAGCGGCCAGCGCGGCGCGTCGTCGGGCAGCGCGGCGGCGCGGTCGGCGGGCAGCACGGGGTTCGTGAAGAACGACCCGGCGCTCCACGTGTCGTGGTCGGCGGGGTCGAGCACCATGCCCTTGCGGGCGCGCAGCGCGAGCACGGCGGCGCGCACGTCGGCGAGCGGCGCACGCTCCCCCACGGCGACGTCGAGCGTGCGCGCGAGCTCGGGGTACGTCACCGGCGCGGACAGCGACCCCTCCTTGACCTGGAACGTCACGTCCAGCACGACGTAGCGCGGGGTCGGGCCCCACGGCGCTCCCGGGTCGGACGGGTCGGCGCGCAGCGACCGCTTGAGCAGCGACGACCGGTAGCCGAACCCCAGCGTCACGTACGGCAGGGTGCGCACGCGCCGGCGCCCGCGGTCCCAGACCCGGACCTGCGAGACGGTCTGCGCGACCTCCTGCCCGTACGCACCGACGTTCTGCACGGGCGTCGCGCCGGTCGACCCGGGGATCCCGGACAGTGCCTCGACGCCCACGAGCTCGTGCGCGACCGCGTAGGCGACCACGTCGTCCCACACGGTGCCGGCCGGGACGGTGAGCGTGACGCCCGCGCACGCGGTCGCGTCGGGCACGCTCACGCCGCCGCGCACGTCGCGCACGACGACGCCGGGGAACCCCGCGTCGGCCGCCAGCACGTTGGACCCCCCGCCGAGCACGAGGACGGGCTCGCCCGCGGCGTCGGCCTCGCGGACGGCGGCGACGAGGTCGGCCTCGGTCGAGGTCTCGACGTACCGCCCGACGGGCCCGCCGACGCGCAGCGTCGTGAGGTCCGCGAGGGTCGGCGTGCCGCCGTGCGTCGGGACGCCGGTGCGGGCCGGCTCGGGGGCCGGGCCGGGCAGGGCGCAGGTGTCGAGCTCCACGGTCCCAGGCTAGACGCCGGGCGGGGGTGCGTCCTCGCGGGCGGCCGCCGCCGGGGGCGGGGTCGGCGTCGCGGGCAGCGGACGCGCGGCGCCCGTGACGAGCAGCCCGAGCGCGACCGGCGCGAAGATCACGAGGAGCGCGTCGCGGTAGCCGACGTGCTCGGCCAGCAGGCCCAGCAGCGGCGGGCCGGCGAGGAACGCCGAGTAGCCGATCGTCGAGACGACGGCGACGCGCTGCGCGGCGCGGCGCGGGTCGTCGGAGGCCGCGCTCATGCCCACCGGGAACCCGAGGGCGGCGCCCATGCCCCACACGACGACGCCGGCCAGCGCGAGCCAGAGCTGGTCGGCGAGGCCGAACAGCAGCAGGCCGACGGCCGCGAGCGCGGCGCACAGCCGCAGCACGACGACGCGCCCGTACCGGTCGAGCAGCGCGGTGCCGAACAGCCGCATCGCGGTCATCGCGGTGACGAACAGCCCGAAGCCGACGGCCCCGGTCGCGTGGGCGGTGCCGAACCCGTCGACCACGGCGAGGCTGACCCAGTCGTTGGCCGAGCCCTCGGTGAGCGCGGCCGCGAGGACGACGAGGCCGATGAGCAGGGTGCGGGGCTCGAGCCACGCGCCGAGCGCGGCGCGCGCGCCGCGGGGTGCCTCGCCCTGCACGTCGCCCACGTCGGGCTCGTCGGCATGCGGCTCGGCGGGGGTGTGCACGAGGAACGCGCGCACCGCGACCGCCACGGCGACGGCGGACAGCACGACCATCACCGGCAGGTGCACCTGGACGGGGACGTGCGCCCAGGCCGCGAGAGCCGCGACACCGGCGGCCGCCATCGTGCCGAACGAGAACCCGGCGTGGTACCGCGGCATGACCGTGCGCCCCAGACGCTGCTCGACGAGCGCCCCCTCGAGGTTCATCGCGGCGTCCCACACGCCGGTGCCGACGCCCGCGAGGACCAGGCCGACCCCGACGACGGGGATCAGCCCGAGCGTGACGCCGAGCGACGCGACGACGTACCCGACCGCGTTGAGGACGGCGAACCCGAGGACGGTGCGCCGCGCTCCGAGACGCTCGACGACCAGCCCCGACAGCGGGAGCGAGAGCAGCGACCCGAACGCGCCCACGAGCAGCAGGACGCCCATGCGCTCGGGCGTGAGGTCGAGCGCGTCCCGCACCGCGGGCAGGCGGGACGCCCACGACGCGAAGTTGACCCCCGAGAGCAGGAAGACCGCGAACACGGCCGTGGACGCGAGCCGGACGTCGCGGGCGTCCGGCGTCCGCGCCGCGCGCGCGCCCGTGGACCCGGCGGTCATCGTGCGCCTCCCGGGCCCGCCGCGGCGGCCTCGGCGTCCGCGAGTTCGGCGGCGGCGCCCGTCGAGGGCGACCGCACGAGGCCCGGGCCGGTGCCGTCCGGGCCGGCGGGCTGCGGGCGGGCCGGGACCACGGCGTCGGCGGCGGCCCGCGGCGTCGGCACGACGGACGGCCCGGACGCCTGGGGGGCGACCGTGCGCGACACCGAGACGCTCGTGAGCATCGCGACGACGATGAGCACGAGCGCGTGACGCGCGCCGACGTGCTCGGCCGCGAGGCCCAGCACGGGGGGCGCCACGAGCGAGGCCATGGACGCGAACGCCGACACGACGGCGACCCGTGCGGCGGCCCGGGTGGGGTCGTCGGAGGCCGCGGCGATGCCGATGGGCACGGCCAGCGCGGCGCCGACGCCCCACAGCACGACGCCGCCGGCAGCGAGCGGCAGCGAGGGCGCGAACCCGAAGGTGAGCAGGCCGACGGCCGACGTGAGGCCCGAGGCCCGCAGCACCGCGACGCGGCCGTACCGGTCGAGCAGGCGCGTGCCGAGCAGCCGCACGGCCGTCATCGAGGCGACGAACACCCCGAGCACGGCGCCGCCGACCGACTCGCTCGTGGTGAATCCGTCGACGACCGCGAGCGAGAGCCAGTTGTTGGCGGCGCCCTCGGAGAACGCGGCCGCGAGGACGACGACGCCCACGAGCAGCGTGCGGGGCTCGCGCCACGCGCCGAGCGCCGAGCCGATGCGGCGCGCGCCGCGGCGGGCGCGCGACACCGGGACCGGCGCGACGGCCGCGTCGGCCTCCCCCGTGGCGGGGGTGGCGCGGGCGGCGAGCTCCACCGCCGTCGCGGGCAGCACGACGCCGCGGACAGACGCGAGGCGCCACACCAGGACGAGCGCGGCGGTCGCCGGCAGCTGGACCGACACCGGGACGCCCGCTGCGGACGCGAGCGCGCTCGTGCCGGAGCCGAGCACGGCGCCGACCGAGAACGCCGCGTGGAACTGGGGGATGATCGTGCGCCCGACCGCACGCTCGATGCGCGCGGACTCGACGTTGATCGCGACGTTGCCGAGCGCGACCGCGACGCCGTTGAGGAAGATGCCGGCGGCCAGCAGCACCCGCGAGCCCACGGTCGGGCCGGTGCCGAGCAGCACCAGCGCGGTCGCGAGGACGAACGCCGAGAGCACCAGGACGCGTCGGGTGCCGAGCCGTTGCAGCACGGCGCCCGACGCCGTCACGGTGAGGAGCGACCCCACGGAGCCGACCAGCAGCAGCACGCCGAGGTCGGACGTGCCGAGGTCGAGCAGGTCGCGCACGGTGGGGATGCGGGCGAGCCAGCTCGCGAAGGCGAAGCCGGCGAGGCAGAACAGTCCGACGAGCAGGATCCGCGCGCGAGCGACGCTCGGCGGGGCGTGGCGGGTCACAGGGGCGCTCCGTGGTGCGGGTGACGACGGGCGGCGAGGTCGACGCCCGGACGGCTCGAATCGATTCGATCGCACGTCGCACCGGGTCGAATCGATATGAGGGGTCCCGGACATTCTGCGGGTACGCTGACGCGGACGTCAACGACCGCGACGCACGTCACCCCGCCCCCGGAGGTACCCGCCCTGTCCGCGCAGCGCACGACCCTGGCCGACGTGGCGGCGGCCGCGGGCGTCTCGGTCTCCACGGCCTCGCTCGCGTTCTCCGGATCGGGCCCCATCGCCGACGCGACCCGCGCGCGCGTCCTCGAGGCGGCCCGCACGCTCGCCTACGCGGGCCCCAACCCGCTCGGGCGCCAGCTGCGCCGCGGACGCTCGGGCATCGTCGGCGTCATCATGGGCGACGCCCTGCGCCGCGCGTTCCGCGACCCCGTCTCGTCGCAGGTGCTCGACGGGCTGGCCGCGACCCTCGGCCCGCTCGGCCTCGGCGTGCTGCTGGTCCCCGGCCCGCACGACGCGTCGCAGCCCGCCGTCGACCCGCTGCTGGAGTCCGCCGCGATGGACGTCGCGGTGCAGATGTGGGGCGGCACGACCGACGACCCCGTCCTCGAGACCCTGCGCCGCCGCGGCACGCCGACCGTGCTGGTCGAGGGCACGCCCCAGCCCGACGTCGCGGCCGTCGGCATCGACGACCGCGGCGGCATGGCCGAGCTCACGCGCCACCTGCTCGACCTCGGGCACACGCGCATCGCGACGGTCACGCTGCCGTTCGACCGCGGCCGCTCGGAGGGACCCGCGGACGCCGAGCGACTGACGCACCTCGCCTGGGAGATCACGCGCCGTCGCCTCGCGGGCGTCACGGACGCGGGCGTCACGCCGACCACCGTCTACGAGACCCCCGCGTCGCTCGTCGAGAACGGCGCCGCGGCGGGCCGCGCCCTGCTCGCGGCGCCAGACCGGCCCACGGCCGTGATCTGCCAGTCGGACCTGCTCGCGTCGGGCGTCGTGCTCGCGGCGCGTGAGCTGGGGCTGCGCGTCCCGCAGGACGTGTCCGTCGCGGGGTTCGACGGGCTCGACCTCGCCTGGCTCGCACCCGACGTGCTCACGTCGGTGGCGCAGCCGCTCGCCGAGAAGGGCGCCGCGATCGGCACCGCGGTGTCCGCGCTGCTCGAGGGCCGCATGCCCGAGCCGCAGGTGCTGCCGGTCGCGCTGCGCGTCGGGACGACGACGGGCCCCGCGCCGCGCTGATCGCGCGGCACCGAGCACGACGCACCGCGCGCGGGGAAGGCGCGGCGGCGCGCGTCGGTGGACGCCGCGAGCGACGGCGGCGAGGAGGCGGGACGGCTCAGCCGAGCCGGACGACCGCCTGGGCCTTGCCGAGCACGCGCGCACCCTCGACGGTCACCGTGAGGTCGACTCGCACCGTGCCGGCCTCGAGGTCGAGCGCACCGACCGTCGCGACGACGTCGACGTGGGCCTCGCCCGGGTCGGGCACGGGCACGGGGCGCGTGAAGCGCGTCTGGTAGTCGACGACGGCACCGGGGTCGCCCACCCAGTCCACGACGACCGCGACAGCGGCGCCCATGGTCCACATGCCGTGCGCGATGACGCCCGGCAGGCCGACCGACGTCGCGACGCGCTCGTTCCAGTGGATCGGGTTGAAGTCGCCGGACGCGCCGGCGTAGCGCACGAGCCGCGCGCGGTCGACCGCGACGGTGCGGCGTGCGACCTCCTGACCGACCTCGAGGTCGGTGAGCACGGGGGCGGTCATGCGGCGTCCTCGGGGCGCACGGCGAGCGTCGACACGACGGTCGCGACGGGTGCGCCCGACTCGTCGGCGATCTCGCAGCGGGTGGTGACCATCGACAGCCCCGCGCGCTGCGTCACGGAGTCGACGTGCAGCGTGGTGAGCAGCCGATCCCCCGCGTGGATCGGGCGGTGGTGCGTGAAGCGCTCGTCGGCGTGCACGACACGGCTGAAGTCGATGCCGGCGGCCGGGTCGTCGACGTACTGCGCCTCGGTCCGCTGCGCGATGACCACGGCGAACGTGGGCGGCGCCACGACGTCGGGGTGGCCCAGCGCGCGGGCGGCGGCGACGTCGGTGTGGGCGGGGTGCGTGGCACCCGTCGCCTCGGCGAACTCGCGCAGCTTCTCTCGCGCGACCACATACACGTCGCCGGGCGGGTAGGCCCGCCCGGCGAAGGAGGTGTCGACCTGCACGTCAGCGTGGCTGCCGGCGTGGACCCGCGTCAGCGGGTCTCGCGGTGCACCGTGTGCTTGTTGTCACGCGGGCAGAACTTCTTCATCTCGAGACGGTCGGGCGTGTTCCGACGGTTCTTCTTCGTGATGTAGTTCCGCTCCTTGCACTCCGTGCAGGCGAGCGTGATCTTGGGGCGGACGTCCGCGCTCTTGCTGGCCATGTTCGTGTCACCTCTCGCGCCCCGCGGGGGCTGCGTTCTTCTCCTGGCGCGCGCCGGCCGACGCGCGCTGCTGCGACGGATGTTCGCCGGACGTGGTAGCGGGAGCGGGATTCGAACCCGCGACACCACGATTATGAGCCGTGTGCTCTAACCACCTGAGCTATCCCGCCACAGCGGTCATGTCCCGGGCGGCCGCCGCGAGGACGACCGACCCGTGACACACCACAGAGCCCCGAAAGGGAATCGAACCCTTGACCTTCTCCTTACCATGGAGACGCTCTGCCGACTGAGCTATCGGGGCAGCGCGGATCAGAGTACACGGGCCACGGGGCACCTGCGAAATCGGGGTCGCGCGCGGCGCCCCGGACGCCCGCGACGCCCCGCGGACGCGGGCCCGCGACCCTCGGCGCGGGCCGCACCCACCGGCGCCGTCGCCCCGGCCCCCGGTCGTCCGCCTAAGCGTTTCGGCTCGTCGCGGCCGGCGCGGACCGCGTGCCACGATCCCGCGCATGCCACCCCTTCGCCGTCGTCCTGACGTCCGGCCCGCCGTCCCCTCCCCGGGTGCCGCGCGGCCCCGTCCCGTCGCGCACCGCGCGGCCCTGCCCACCGTGCTCGCGGCCGTCACGCTCCTCGTGTCGGCGGCCTGCGCGTCCGACGCGGACGCCGGGGTCGACCCGTCGGCGGCGGACTGGCCCGCCGCCGTCTCCCCCGCCGAGGCCGACGGCGACGTGTGGGCCGTCTGGACGGCCGTCGACGCGAGCGCCGACGCCGAGGCCCTCGCGGCCGAGGTCGCGCGCCTCGACCAGCAGGGCTACGACGTCGAACCCGTCGACCCGGCGTGCCAGGAGGGCGCCCACGAGCAGCTCGCGGCACTCACCGGCATCGCGGAGCCCGTGGCCGTCGGCGTCCTGTTCGCCTCCGAGGAGGACGCCGGCGTGTTCGACACGCGCGACGAGGGGACCACCGTCTCCGTCACGTCCGGCGCCTGGACCTGCTGACGCACGCACGGACCCCGGACCGGGAACGGCACGGGGACGACGAAGGGGACGTCCTCGTGGAGGACGTCCCCTTCGGTGCGTGGCGGGTGAGGGATTCGAACCCCCGTAGGCGTTGCCAGCTGATTTACAGTCAGCCCCCTTTGGCCACTCGGGTAACCCGCCAAGGGGCGCGGGCCCGGTACGACCACCCCGGGGCGCCGTACGAGTACGACGATCCGGTGCGTCCGCGTGAGCCGCGTGCGGATGGAAGGATAGCAAGTCCAGGAGGGGGCTCGCGCCACCCCGGCCCGCAGCGGCCGGCGCGACGCACCGCACGCCCCCGTCCGACGGACGATCAAGGCCCCCGCACGGGGCGCCGGGAGGAGCAGGACATGGCGAGCGAGTCGTCGTTCGACGTCGTGAGCAAGGTCGACCGCCAGGAGGTCGACAACGCGCTGAACCAGGCCGTCAAGGAGATCGCGCAGCGCTACGACTTCAAGGGCGTCGGCGCGTCGATCGCGTGGAGCGGCGACACGATCCTCATGGTCGCCAACTCCGCCGAGCGCGTGCTCGCGGTGCTCGACGTCTTCCAGTCGAAGCTCATCAAGCGCAACATCTCGCTCAAGGCCCTCGACACGGGTGACGGCGAGCCCAAGCCCTCGGGCAAGGAGTACCGCCTGCCGGCCACCATCAAGGAGGGCCTGAGCAGCGAGGTCGCCAAGAAGCTCGCGAAGATCGTGCGCGACGAGGGCCCCAAGGGCGTCAAGACGCAGATCCAGGGCGACGAGCTGCGCGTCTCGGCCAAGAGCCGCGACGACCTGCAGGCCGTGATCGCGCTGCTCAAGGGCGCCGACGTCGACGCGGCGCTGCAGTTCACGAACTACCGCTGACCTGACGCCCGGGCGCCCGGGCGCACCGACGACGCCGGGCGCGGCGCACCACGCCCGGCGTCGTCGCGTCAGTAGCGCGTGACGCCGCCGCCCGCAATGGCCTCGAGGCGCGCGATGCGGTCGGCCATCGGCGGGTGGGTCGCGAACAGCCGCCCGAGGCCGCCGCCGCGGAACGGGTTGGCGATCATGAGGTGCGACACGTCGACCAGGTCACGGTCCTGGGGCAGGGGGCGGGCGTTCGTGCCGGCCTCGAGCTTGCGCAGCGCCGACGCGAGGGCCAGCGGGTCGCCGGTCAGGCGCGCACCGTCCTCGTCGGCGTCGTACTCGCGGGTGCGGGAGATCGCGAGCTGCACGGTCGTGGCGGCCAACGGCGCGAGGAACACCATGAGCAGGCCCGCGAGCGGGTTGCCGCCGCCGTCGCGACGGTCGCCGCCGCCGAAGAACAGCGCGAACTGCGCGAGCGACGTGATGACGCCCGCGACCGCCGCGGCGACCGACGACGTGAGGATGTCGCGGTTGTAGACGTGCATGAGCTCGTGCCCCAGGACGCCGCGCAGCTCGCGCTCGTCGAGGATCGCGAGGATGCCGTCGGTGCAGCACACCGCCGCGTTCTGCGGGTTGCGGCCCGTCGCGAACGCGTTCGGCGCCATCGTGGGCGACACGTACAGCCGCGGCATCGGCTGCCGGGCGGCCGTCGAGAGCTCGCGCACGATCCGGTACATCGCGGGCTGCTCGAGCTCGCTCACGGGCCGCGCACGCATGGCGCGGATCGCGATCTTGTCGGAGTTCCAGTAGCTGTACGCCGTCATCGCCAGGCCCGCGAGCGTGAACAGCCACAGGTAGCGCGGCCCGCCCACGAGCCAGCCGATGCCGAGCAGGACCGCCCACAGCGCGCCGAACAGCGCCGCCGTCTTCAGGCCGTTGTAGTGCCGGTGACCCATCGCAGTCTCGTCCTCCCCGCGGCCGGCGACCCTCCGCCGCCCGCACCCGTGACAACGCGAGGCGCGGGGGCGACGTTCCCGACCGCCCCGGACGCGCACGCACGAGGGCCCGGACGGCGTGCCGTCCGGGCCCTCGTGGCGCGTCGCGGGACGTCAGCCCTGCGGCAGCTCGCGGCCGAGCGAGATCGCCACCATGTGGTCCCGCGGCACGAGCTTGACCCGCTCGCGCCCGTGCGGCTCGCCGAGCGACCGCTCGTACGCGTCGAGCAGCTCCCAGCCGGACCAGTCGATGGGCTCGGCGCCCCGCTGCGTGAGGAAGTCGAGCACGGCCTGGGGGTCGCGCTCGGTGGCGGTGTAGAACGCCTCGCCGGCCTCGGCGACGTCCTCGCCGAGGTGACGGATCGTCTCCGACGCGTCGGACTTCGTGTGGCCGATGAGACCCACGGGGCCGCGCTTGATCCACCCGGTCGCGTACACGCCCGGCAGGTGCTCGCCGTCGACGTCGATCACGCGGCCCTCGCGGTTGGGGATGACGCCCGCGACGTCGTCGAACGGGATGTCGACGAGCGGCGAGCCGAAGTAGCCGACCGCGCGGTAGACGGCCTGCACGGGCCAGTCGTGGAGCTGCCCCGTGCCCGTGACGTTGCCGTCGCCGTTGAGCGCCGTGCGCTCGGTGCGCAGGCCCACGACCTTGCCGTCCTCGCCCAGCACCTCGACGGGCTGGTGCAGGAAGTGCAGGTGGATGCGCCGCGAGGCCGTGAGCTCCTCGGGCTCCTTGAGCGTCCAGTCCGTGAGGGTCTTGACGACCTGCTTGGTCTGGTTGCTCGAGTGGATCGCCGCCATCGAGCCCTCGTCGAACTCGAAGTCCTCGGGGTAGACGATCGTGTCGACGTCCGGGACGTGCCCGAGCTCGCGCAGCTCGAGCGGCGAGAACTTGGCCTGCGCGGGCCCGCGGCGCGCGAACACGTGCACGTCGGTGACCGGGCTGGTCTTGAGGATGTCGTAGACGTTGGCCGGCACCTCGGTCGGCAGCAGGTCGTCGGCGTGCTTGGCGAGGATCCGCGCGACGTCGAGCGCGACGTTGCCCGCGCCGAGGACCGCGACGTGCTGCGCCTCGAGCGGCCACGTGCGGGGCACGTCGGGGTGCCCGTCGTACCAGGACACGAAGTCGGCGGCGCCGTACGAGCCCTCGAGGTCGATGCCGGGGATGGGCAGCGCGGCGTCGCGGATCGAGCCGGTGGAGAAGATCACGGCGTCGTAGTAGGTGCGCAGGTCGTCGAGCTTGAGGTCGGTGCCGTAGTCGACGTTGGCGATGAGGCGGATGTCGCCGCGCTCGAGCACCTTGTGCAGCGCGACGATGATCTGCTTGATGCGCGGGTGGTCGGGCGCGACGCCGTAGCGCACGAGCCCGAACGGCGCGGGCAGGCGCTCGAACAGGTCGATGCTCACGTCGAGGTCCGTCTTGGACAGGATGTCCGCCGCGTAGATGCCGGCCGGACCGGCGCCGACGATCGCGACGCGCAGGGTCGGGGTGCTCACGGGACCAGGTTGCCTTCCGCTGTGGGGAGCCCTCGCACGACGGGGCGCCCTCCAGGGCCCCGGCGGCCGTGCGCCTCGCCGTCGGCGCGAGAGCGATGCTCCGCAAGTCTAGGACGTGAGGGCACCCTTGCTCGACGTCCACTCCACGATACGGACATCCCGCGATGCGGACGTGATGAGAACGACCGCCCTACGGGCCGCGTCGTACAGTCGCGACGTGGACGCACCCTCCCCCGGCCGCCGCGGCGGGCTCGCCGCCGGCGTCGGCGCGTACCTGCTGTGGGGCGCGCTGCCGCTGTACTTCCCGCTGCTCACCCCGTCCGGGCCGGTCGAGATCATCGCGCACCGCGTCGTGTGGTCGCTGCTGCTGTGCCTCGTGCTGCTGCGCGTCACCGGCACGTGGGCGGCGTTCGTCGCGATCCTCCGCGACCGGGGACTGGTCCTGCGCCTCACGCTCGCCGCCGTGCTGCTCGCCGTCAACTGGCTCGTGTTCGTGCACGGCGTGACCACCGGGCACGTCGTCGACGCCGCGCTCGGCTACTTCATCAACCCGCTCGTGACCATCGCGCTCGCCGTGCTCGTGCTCGGCGAACGGCTCCGGCCCGTGCAGTGGGCCGCCGTCGCGTGCGGCACGGCCGCCGTCGTCGTGCTCACGGTCGCCTACGGCCGCCTGCCGTGGATCGCGCTCGTGCTCGCCGGCAGCTTCGGCACCTACGGCCTCATCAAGTCCCGCGTGGGCCCGCGCGTCGCGGCCCTGCCGGGCCTCGCCGCCGAGACCGCCGTGCTGGCCCCCGTGGCCGTCGGCTACCTCGTCGTCCTGCACGTCGCCGGGCTCGGCACGGCCGCGCTGGACTGGCACGGTCTCGCCCTCGTCGGCACGGGCGTGCTCACCGCCGTCCCCCTGCTGCTGTTCAACTCCGCGGCGCGGCGGCTGCCGCTCGCCACCGTGGGGCTGCTGCAGTACCTCGCCCCGGTGCTCCAGCTCGCGATCGGCGTGCTCGTCGCGGGCGAGCGCATGCCACCCGCCCGCTGGTGGGGCTTCGGCCTCGTCTGGGTCGCGCTCGTGGTGCTCACGGTCGACGGGCTGCGCCACGCGCGCCGCCCCGCGGCCCACGACGCCCCCCTCGGCCCGACGGCCTGACACCGCTCCCGACGCACCGTTCCCGACGCACGGCGGCCGCGGGCCGCGGCGCTGCCGCGTCAGTCGTCCTCGACGCGCACCTCGCGGTCGCCCAGGCGCACCGTCCACCCCGCGCGCACCACCGCCGGGGTGCCCGCCGGCAGCACGCGCGCGACGCCCGCGGGGTCGACCACGACGGTGCCGTTGGTCGATCCCCGGTCCGTCACCCAGAGCGCCGCGCCGTCGCCCCCGTCCTCGTGCGGACCGAACTCCGCGTGCACGCGCGACAACGACCGCGCGGCGTCCTGCAGCGCGACCACGTGCAGGATGTCCTCGCCGTCCTCGGCGCGCGGCCCGCGGCCCACGAGCCCGCGCCCCACGACCCGCACGCGTTCCCCGGTGTCGAAGCTGAGCGCGAGCGTGCCCGTGCGACGTCGCAACGACTCCGGGTGCCGCACGCGCGTGTGCTCGAGCTCGGCCAGGTCCTCGTCGGTCGGTGCGACGACGGGCTCCCGCGGCGAGCGCGCCGCTGCGTCCCGCGCACCGTCGGTCCCGCCCGGCGTGGGCGGCGGCGGCAGCAGGTCGGCAGCGGGCCGCTCCGCGCGCGGTGCGTGCGGCGCCACCTGCGGCGGCTCGACCAGGTCCGGCGCCGGCGCGGGCGGGCGCGGCGCCGGCGGCCCCACGGGGGGCGGGGGCACCGGACCGCGGACGTCGCGCGGGGGCGGGGCGTACAGCGCGTCGCCGGGCGGGACGACGGCCCGGCCGGGGACCTGCGCGGGAGCGCCCGCCGGGGCCGTCCGCACCGCGGCGGCGGCCGTGGCCGTCGTGCGCACGACGCGCGTGCCCGACGCCTTGTCGTGCCACCCCCGGCTCTGCGGGCCCTTGTCCCACGCCGCCGACGCCGCGACCACCCAGTTGCCCACGAGGCACACCGGCGTGCCGAGCGCCACGACGAGCTGCCGCACGAACGCGCGCGGGACGCCCGGGGCCGCGCCCGTCCGCTCGTCGACCGTGCGGACGCCGAGCAGCCGGGCGCCGAGCGTGGTGCCCCGCAGACCCTCGGCGACGATCTGAGCGGCGCCGACCACGAGGCCGAGCGCCCACGCGAGCAGCGTGCCGTCGACGCCCGTGGCCAGCCCCAGCAGCACGCCCACGAGGCCCGCCGCGAACGCGAGCGCGAGGTCGATCGCGTACGCACCGACGCGACGCCCCACGGACGGCGGCACGTCCGCGCGCGCGCCCCCCGAGGCGCGCACGGCCGACCGCAGGTCGCGCACCGCCGCCGCCTCGAGACGCGGCGAGGACGGCGCGGCAGCAGGGACGCCCGGCCCCGGTGCGGCGGGGGTCGGCGGCGGCGCGACGGGCGACGACGACACAGGTGAGGTCGGCACGCCGGGTACCGACGGCGACGCGTCCGCGGCCGGCCCGGCGATCGGGTGCCCGGCGGACGACGCGGCCGCCCGGTCGTCGCCCGCGCGCGGGGTCGGCCACGCGGACGGCCGCGGAGCGTCCGCCGAGAGCGGGTCCGAGGAGAAGCCGTCCGCGCCGCCGCGGGCTGCGGCGCGGCGCCCCGAGAGCCCACCCACGGGGCGGGACGGGGTCTCCGGCGCGGCCTGCGCATCCTCCTCGCCGGACGTGCGGGCGATGAGCGGCACGCGCGCGCCGCACACGGCGCACGCCGTCGCGTCGGGCGCGAGCGGCATGCCGCAGGACGCACAGCGGGGGGCCGAGGCGCGGGTGCTCACGGACGATCCTCCGGGGTCGGGTGAGGCGTCATCGTCCCACGTCAGGGCCGGTGGGCGCGTCGGACGGGCGGGTGACGGCCACCGCGTCGACCACGACGACGGTCACGTTGTCCTGCGCGCCCGCGGCCAGCGCCTCGCGCACCAGCCGGTCGGCCGCCGCCTGCGGGTGACGCTCGGCACGCAGCACCGCCTGCACGCGTGCGTCCGGCAGCGCGTCGGTCAGCCCGTCCGAGCACACGACCATGCGGTCGCCCGGGCTGACGGGGAACATCCGCAGGTCCGGCTCGACGCGCGACGCACCGCCGCCCAGCACGCGCGTCACGACGTGCCGTCGCGGGTGGTGCGGCGCGTCCTCGACCGCGACCAGACCCTGGGCGACGAGCTCGGCGACCTCCGAGTGGTCGTGCGTGAGCTGCTCGAGGACGCCGCCGACCATGCGGTAGGTGCGCGAGTCGCCGACGTTGACCACGAGCCAGCACGGCACGCCCGCGTGCTCGGTGAGCACCACGCCGGACAGGGTCGTCCCCGGCCGCCGCTCCCCCTCGGCACGCAGCGCGCGCACCCGGCGGTGCGCCTCGCGCACGACACGCACCGCGTCGTCGAGGGACGGGTTCGTGCCGCCGAGCGAGCGCACGACGTCCACGGCGACGCTCGACGCGACCTCACCGGCCTCGTGCCCACCCATGCCGTCGGCGACGACGAACACCCCGTCGGAGGCCCACGCGGTGTCCTCGTTGCTGTCGCGCGCGGCCTGGTCGGTGGCGAGGGCGGACCGTAGCCGGACCCGGGTACCCATCACCACCGCCGCGTCACGACGCGCGGTCGACGAGCGCGTCCGCGAAGGCGACCAGCGCGTCCTTGACCGGCCCGGCCGGCAGCGGCGCGAGCTCGGTGACCGCCTGCCGCGCGAGCTCCACGGCCCGTCGACGCGTCTGCGCGACGACGTCGTGGTCGCGCAGCGCCGCGACCGCCGTGGCGAGGTCCGCGTCGTCCGTCAGGTCGCCGTCCAGCAGCGCGAGGACGTCGCGGTCCGCCGCGCCGCCCGACGCCGCCGCGACCCGCGACCGCAGCAGCAGCGCGGGCATCGTCGGGACCCGCTCACGCAGGTCCGTGCCGGGGGTCTTGCCCGTCACGGTGCCGTCGGACGTGAGGTCGATGACGTCGTCGGCGAGCTGGAACGCCACGCCGATGGTCTCGCCGAACTGCGTGACCGTGCGCACCACCTCCGCGCTGCAGCCCCCGAACATCGCCCCGAAGCGGGCGGACGTGGCGATGAGCGACGCGGTCTTGTCGGAGAGCACCTGCAGGTAGTGCGCGACGGGGTCCTCGTCCGCACCGGGGCCCACGGTCTCGTGGAGCTGGCCGAGGCACAGCCGCTCGAAGGTCTGCGCCTGGATGCGCACGGCCTCCGGTCCCAGCCCGGACACGAGCGAGGACGCGCGGGCGAAGAGCAGGTCGCCGGTGAGGATCGCGACCGAGTTGCCCCAGACCTCGTGCGCGGCGGGTGCGCCGCGACGGACCGGGGCCGAGTCCATGACGTCGTCGTGGTACAGCGTCGCGAGGTGCGTCAGCTCGACCACGGCGGCGGCGTCGACCACCTCGCGGCGCGCGCCGTCGCCGAGCTCCGCGGTCAGCAGCGTGAGCAGCGGGCGCAGGCGCTTGCCGCCCGCGTTGACGAGGTGGCTCGACGCGTCGTGCGCGATGGGGTCGGCGTACGTGACGGCGCTGCGCAGCAGCTCCTCGACGAGACCGAGGCGCCCCGTCAGGCGCTCGGCGAGCGCGGCGTCGTGCAACGGGAGGGCGAGAGCGGTCGTCACGGGACGAACCTATCCGCACCCTGGCGCGGTCGCGGAACCGGGAGCGCTCGGTGTCCGATCGCTCCCGGTTCGCGCAGCCACGACACGGACGTCACGGCAGCAGGACCGCCACCGAGGCGATGGCGTCCAGGACCGGCGACGGGGCGACGCCGAGCAGCACCGTGAGGACGGCGCACACCGCGACGGCGACGACCGTGAGCCCCTCGCCGGCCGCGACCGTCGTGGTCGCGCGCTCGGGCGCAGACGTGGCCACGGCGACGCCGGTCGCGGCGGCCTGGGTGCCCCCGTCCGCGACGTCGTCGGACGCGACCGCACCGACCGCGGGGGTCGGACCGGCCGGCGCGTCGTCGGCCGCGTCGTGCGGCGAGGTGAAGAACATCAGCACGATGATGCGGACGTAGAAGAACGCCGCGGCGGCCGAGGCCAGCACGCCGACGAGCGCGAGCTGCCAGGCGCCGCCCTCGACGGCCGCCGAGAAGACGGCGAACTTGCCGACGAACCCGGCCGTGAGCGGGATCCCCGCGAACGACAGCAGGAAGAGCGTGAACGTCACGGCCACGACGGGGTGCGTGCGACCGAGCCCGGCCCACTGCGGCAGGCGCGTGGCCTCGCCCAGCAGCGTGGTCGTGCCGTCCTCCCCCGGTCCCTGCTCGCGCACGAGCGACACGAGCCCGAAGGCGCCGACGGTCGCCGCGCCGTAGGCCAGCAGGTAGAACAGCACGGCCGTCAGACCGGCGTCGTCGAGCGCGACGACGCCCGTGAGCACGAAACCGGCGTGCGCGATCGACGAGTACGCGAGGAGGCGCTTGACGTCGGTCTGGACGAGGGCGGCGACCGTGCCGACGACCATCGTGAGGATCGCGACGACCCACAGGACGACGTCCAGGTCCCACGCCATGCCCGGGAGCATGCCGTACACGACGCGCAGCAGCGCGCCGAACGCGGCGACCTTGGTGCACGCGGCCATGAAGCCCGTGACGGGGGTCGGGGCGCCCTGGTAGACGTCGGGCGTCCACATGTGGAACGGCACGGCGCCGACCTTGAAGAACAGACCCGCGAGCAGCATTAGCGCGCCGACGACCAGCAGCCCCTCCATGCCGTTGGGCGTGGCCGTCGCGGCGGCGATGTCCGCGAACCGCAGCGAGCCGGAGTACCCGTACAGCAGGCCGATGCCGAACAGCATGATCGCCGAGACGAACGCGCCGAGCAGGAAGTACTTCATCGACGCCTCCTGCGACAGCAGGCGCCGGCGGCGGGCCATGCCCGACAGCAGGTACAGCGGCAGCGAGAGCACCTCGAGCGCCACGAACAGCGTCAGCAGGTCGGTCGTCGCGGGGAAGACCATCATGCCGCCGGTCGCGAACAGCAGGAGCGGGAAGACCTCCGTCTGGCGCAGCCCGCGGCGGCGCGCGAGCTCCTCGTAGTCCGAGCCGGGCACGGCAGCGGCCGCGGGGGCGAACGCGTCCTCGCCGCCCGTGACGCGGTCGGCCACGACGAGCGTGGACAGCAGCGCGAGCAGCGCGATCGTCGCCTGCAGCACCAGCGTGGGGCCGTCGACCACGAGCGAGCCGCCGAGCACGTCGGTGCCGCCCGTCCGCTCGGTGTCGGACCACAGCGCGGCGATCGCGACGATCGACCCTGCCAGCGCCGCGAGCGTGAGCGTGAGCTGCACCGCGCGGCGGTGCGCGGCGGGCACGAACGCCTCGACGAGCACGCCGACCACGGCGGTCAGCAGCACGACCATCACGGGGACCATCGGTCCCCACGCGATCTCGGGGACGGTGAAGCCGCTCACTGGTCGCTCCCTTCGGCACCGGCGGTGGCGATCGACACGGTCGGCGCGACGTCGTCGACGCCGACCTGCTCGAGGCTCACGTGCGCGGGTGGCCGCACGAGGTCGAGCGCGGGGCCGGGCAGGAACCCGAGCACGAGCATGAGCGCGACCAGCGGGCCGATCACCCAGCGCTCACGCGCGCCGAGATCGGGCGTGCTCGCGAGCTCGGGACGGACGGGGCCCGTGAACACACGCTGGTACAGCCACAGCACGTACAGCGCGGCGAGCACGACGCCGAAGGTCGCGGCCACCGCGACGCCCGGGTGCCGCGCGAACGTGCCGACGATCACGAGGAACTCGCTCACGAACGTCGACAGGCCGGGCAGCGACAGCGCGGAGAGGCCGACCACGAGGAACAGGCCGGCCATCACGGGCACGACCTTCTGCAGCCCGCCGAAGTCGCCGATCTGCTGCGACCCGCGGCGCGCCGCGAGGAAGCCCACGAGGAGGAACAGCCCACCGGTCGAGAGCCCGTGGTTGACCATGTAGAACGACGAGCCGGCGATCGACGTCGACGTGAACGCGAAGATCCCCAGGACGATGAACCCGAAGTGCGACACCGACGTGTACGCCACGAGCCGCATCATGTCCTTCTGCCCGATGGCGAGCAGCGCCCCGTAGAGCACCGAGACCACCGCGAGCACGACGATCACGGGCGCGGCCCAGCGCGACGCGTTCGGGAACAGCGGCAGGCAGAGCGTCAGCATCCCGAACGTGCCGACCTTGTCGAGCACGCCGACCAGCAGCGTCGAGGTGCCGGCCGGCGCCTGCTGCGCCGCGTCGGGCAGCCACGTGTGCACCGGGAACATCGGCGCCTTGATGGCGAACGCCAGGAAGAACGACAGGAACAGCCACTTCTCGACCGTGGGGTCGAGCGCCGTGCCGACGAGGTTCTCGGTGAGGAAGCCCTCCGGCCCGCCCGGTCCCTGCAGGTACAGCGCGATGACGCCGACCAGCATGACGAGGCCGCCGGCGAGCGAGTACAGCAGGAACTTCACCGCCGCGTAGCGCCGCTGGGCGCCGCCGAACGCGCCGATCATGAAGTAGACCGGGATGAGCATCGCCTCGAAGACGACGTAGAACAGGAACACGTCGCGCGCCGCGAACACCAGGACGATGAACGCCTCGAGCAGCAGCACGAGCGCCAGGTAGTGGCGCAGCCGGTCCGTGGGCCCGCTGACCGAGCCCTGCTCGCGCCAGGCGGCGAGCACGACGAGCGGCACCAGGACCACCGACATCGCGATGAGCGCGAGCCCCACGCCGTCGACGCCGAGCGCCCACGAGACCCCGAGCGCCGGGATCCAGGGGTACGTCTCGACGAGCTGGTGGGTCGCGGCGTCCGCGACGTCGAACGCGGAGAACGCGGCGACGACCAGCGCGACCTGCGCGAGGGCGAACCCGAGCGCGACGGCGCGGGTGTGGCGACGGGCGCCGGTGGGCAGGACCCACAGCGCGACCGCGCCGAGCAGCGGCAGCACCACCAGGGCGCTGAGCCAGGGGAAGTCCGACATCAGTTCTCGCTCTCCTCCGACTCGATCAGCCGCGTACGGCCAGGACGACGACCGCGAGCACGACCACGCCGACGACCATCACCGCGGCGTACGAACGGGCGAAGCCGTTCTGCGCGCGGCGCACGAGGTCGCCGATCCCGACGGTCACGCGCGCCAGACCGGTGACGGCGCCGTCGACGACGGCCTTGTCCCCGTAGACCAGCGACCGCGTGAGGTACTGCCCGGGCTCGACCAGCACCGCGTCGTTGACCGCGTCCTGGTAGAGGTCGACGCGCGCGGCGCGCGTGAGCACCGTGCCGACGGGCGGCACGACCGGGACGGTGGACACCGCGTACCGGCGCCACGCGAGCGCGAGGCCGAGCGCGACGGCGATGAGCGTGAGGCCGATGAGCACGGGCACGCCCAGCACGGGTTCCTCGTGCTCGGCGTGGCCGACCGACGGCTCGAGCCACGTGACGAACCCGACGGCCTGCAGCACCCAGCCGAGCGCGACCGAGCCGACCGCGAGGACGGCCATGGGCACCCACATGAGGGCGGGCGACTCGTGCGGGTGCTGCTCCTTGCCCTCGCGCGTGGTGCTCCAGCGCTTCTGCCCCTCGAACGTCATGAAGAACAGGCGGGACATGTAGAAGGCCGTGATGCCGGCGCCCAGCAGCGCGACGGTGCCGAACACCCACGCGCGCCACGGCTGGCCGTCGACGGGCACGAACGCGGCCTCGATGATCTTGTCCTTGCTGAAGAACCCGGCGAACGGCGGGATGCCGAGGATCGCGAGCCAGCCGGCCATGAACGTGAAGTACGTGATCTTCATGTACCGGCCCAGTCCGCCGAAGCGGCGCATGTCGACCTGGTCGTCCATGCCGTGCATGACCGACCCGGCGCCGAGGAACATGCCGGCCTTGAAGAAGCCGTGCGTGACCAGGTGGAAGATCGCGAACGCGTACCCGATGGGCCCCAGGCCCGCGGCCAGCACCATGTAGCCGATCTGGGACATGGTCGACGCGGCAAGCGCCTTCTTGATGTCGTCCTTCGCGCAGCCGACGACCGCCCCGAACAGCAGCGTGATCGCCCCGATGATCGCGACGACGAGCTGCGCGGTGGGCGCACCGGCGTAGATCACGCCCGAGCGCACGATGAGGTAGACGCCCGCGGTGACCATGGTCGCGGCGTGGATGAGCGCGGAGACCGGCGTCGGGCCCGCCATCGCGTCGCCCAGCCAGGACTGCAGCGGGAACTGCGCCGACTTGCCGCACGCCGCGACGAGCAGCGCGATGCCGATCAGCGTGAGCGTCGACTCCGAGGTCTGCGCGACGTTCGCGTGCACGGTCGAGAAGTCCAGGCTGCCGAAGGTCGCGAACATCAGGCCCATGGCGACCAGCAGCCCGACGTCGCCGACGCGGTTGGCGACGAACGCCTTCTTGGCGGCGACCGCGTAGGGCGTGTGGTGGTTCCAGAAGCCGATGAGCAGGTAGGACGCGAGGCCCACGCCCTCCCAGCCGACGAACAGCAGCGCGTACGAGTCCGCGAGGACCAGCAGCAGCATCGCCGCGACGAACAGGTTGAGGTACGCGAAGAACCGGCGCCGCGCGGCGTCGTGCTCCATGTACGCCACGGAGTAGACGTGGATGAGCGTGCCGACGAACGTCACGAGCAGCACGAACGTGAGCGACAGCGGGTCGACCCGCAGCCCGGCGTCGATGCTCAGGGCGCCCGCGTCGAGCCACGTGCCGAGGTGCACGTCGTGCACGCGCTGCTCGGCCGGCAGGCCGAGCATGCCCAGCAGCAGCACGAGGCCCACGACGAACGACCCGGCCGAGGCCAGCACGCCGAGCCAGTGGCCCCAGCGGTCGGAGCGGCGCCCGAGCAGCAGCAGGACCGCGGCCGAGAGCAGCGGCAGCGCGACCAGCAGCACGGCGGCGTCGGCGCCGGGCCAGTCGGCGGCCACGACGGGCTCGACGGCCGGCACGACGGCAGGGGCCGTCAAAGAAATCAGGGTGTGCACGTCGGAGCCCCTCAGCTCTTCAGCAGGTTGACGTCGTCGACCGACGCCGAGCGTCTGGTCCGGAAGATGGTGACGATGATCGCCAGCCCGACGACCACCTCGGCGGCCGCGACGACCATGACGAAGAACGCGAGCACCTGGCCGGACAGGTTGCCGTGCATGCGCGAGAACGTCACGAGGAGCAGGTTCGTCGAGTTGAGCATGAGCTCGACTCCCATGAACACGATGATCGCGTTGCGCCGCAGCAGGACCGTCGTGGCGCCGATCGCGAACAGGATCGCGGCCAGCACCAGGTAGTGGGTGAGGCTCACCGGGCCCCCTCCTCGTCGTCGGTCTCGGTGGCGTCGGTGCCGGGGGTGCCCGGGGTCGGTGCGGTCCGGCCGTGCGGGTCGTCGACGTCGCGGTTGGACGTGAACGTCCCGGCGCCGGACGCCCAGCCGCCCGCGAGCACGCGGTCGATCCGCGCGGCGTACTCGCGCGCGTCGGCCTCCTGGCCGCGCACGCGCAGCACGCGCGGCACCGAGGCCTCGATCGGGCGACCCTCGGGGTCGAGCGCGGGCACGTCGAGCGCGTTGTGCCGCGCGTACACGCCGGGGGCGGGCAGCGACACGGGGTAGCCGCCCTCGCGCAGGCGACGCTCGGCGCGCTCGCGCTGGCCGACCTTGCGCGTCAGCCGCTGGCGGTGCGTCAGCACCAGGGCGCCGAGCGCCGCGGTGACGAGCAGCGCGCCGACGACCTCCATCGCGAACACGTGCTGGCCGAAGATCACGTGCGCGATCGCCGTCGGGTTGGAGCCGTCGTTGACCTCGGTGATGCCGACCGGCGCGCCGTAGGTGGCGCGCCCCACGACGCCCGCGAGGACGACCGCGAGGCCGATCCCGGCGAGTGCGCCGATCCAGCGCTGGCCGCGGATCGTCTCGACGAGCGAGTCGGAGCGGTCGACGCCCACGAGCATGAGCACGAAGAGGAACAGCATCATGACGGCGCCGGTGTAGACGACGACCTGCACGACGCCCAGGAACTCGGCGCCCTGCGCGACGTACAGGAACGCGAGCGAGATCATGACCAGCACGATCGCGAGGGCCGCGTGCACGGCCTTGCGGGCGAACAGCAGGCCGAGCGCCGCGAGCACCATGATCGGGCCGAGCACCCAGAACAGGACGGCCTCGGCCGTGCTGGTCTGACCGGACTCGGTCAGGGCGCCGGCGGCCGCCGGCAGCACCGTGAGGACGTGGCTCACCGGGCACCCCCCTGGCGGTGCGCGCCCGCCGTGATCTCCCGCTGCGCGAGGCGCGTGGCCCCGAGGTCCGGCACGACCGCGCCCTTGGCACGGTTCTCCGGCAGCGTGGGGTCGTCGGGGCGGTGCTCGGCGACCCACGCGACCTGCTCGTCGGTGGTGCCGGTGACCTCGCCCCGGTAGTACTCGGTGTCGGTCGTGCCCTCGACCATGGGGTGCGGCGTGGACAGCTGCCCCTCGCGCAGGGGCGCGAGCAGGTCCTGCTTCTCCCAGATCATGCCCGGCCGGGTGGGGCCCGCGAGCTCGTACTCGTTGGTCATCGTGAGCGCCCGCGTGGGGCACGCCTCGATGCACAGGCCGCAGAAGATGCAGCGCAGGTAGTTGATCTGGTAGACGCGCCCGTACCGCTCGCCGGGCGAGAACTGCTGCTCGGGCGTGTTGTCGGCGCCCTCGACGTAGATCGCGTCCGCGGGGCACGCCCACGCGCACAGCTCGCAGCCGATGCACTTCTCGAGGCCGTCGGCGTACCGGTTGAGCTGGTGCCGGCCGTGGTAGCGCGGCTTGGTGGGGACGCGCTCGCGCGGGTACTGCTCCGTGACCGTGGGCCGGAACATGTTGGAGAACGTCACGCCGAACCCGGCGACGGGCGCCAGCAGCTCGCCGAGGCCCGACCGCTTCTCGATGAGCGAGCGGTACCCCTCGGCGGCCGGGCGGTCGACCTCGCCGCCCGTGCGTCCGGTGCGCTGCACCTGGCCGCCCGACGACGCGGGCGTCGCGCCCGGGCGGGCCTTCTTCTTGCGCTGCTCAGCCACCGCGCACCTCCAGCGGGGTCTCGGGTCCGGACGGGTCGCCCGCGTCGGTCGCGGTCGCGGCGAGGCGACGCTGCGCGCGCGGCGAGGGCGGGAGCACCTGCCCCGGCAGGGGCGGGACGGGGTAGCCGTCCGCGAAGGGGTCGATCTCCTGCGGTCCGGTCGGGCCCGGCTCGGGCGCGGGCGTCTTCTCCGGCACCAGGAACGACACGACGAGGCCGACGAGCACGAGGCCCGCGAGCACGAACAGCAGCGTGCGCAGGTCGACGTCCCACAGCTGGCGCGCGGCCTGCACGAGCGAGACGCACACGACCCACGCGAGCGCGGCCGGGATGAGGACCTTCCAGCCGATCTTCATGAACTGGTCGTAGCGGAACCGCAGGACCGACCCGCGGATCCACACGAACAGGAACATGAACATCCAGACCTTGGCGACGAACCACAGGACCGGCCACCAGCCGGTGTTGAACATGCCGTCGTTGATCGCCGAGAGCGGCCACGGGGCGCGCCAGCCGCCGAAGAACAGCGTGGTCGCGACCGCCGAGACGTTGAGCATGTTGATGTACTCGGCGAGGAAGAACCACGCGAACTTCATCGACGAGTACTCGGTGGTGTAGCCGCCGACGAGCTCGCCCTCGGCCTCGGGGAGGTCGAACGGCAGACGGTTCGTCTCGCCGACCATCGAGATGACGTAGATGACGAACGCGGGCAGCAGCGGCAGGAACCACCACACCGAGGTCTGGGAGTCGACGATCTGCGACGTCGACATCGAGCCCGCCATGATGAAGACCGACACGAGGGACAGGCCCATCGCGAGCTCGTAGCTGATGACCTGCGCGGTCGAGCGCACGCCGCCGAGCAGCGGGTACGTCGAGTTGGAGGACCAGCCGCCGAGCACGATGCCGTACACGCCGACCGACGCGCACGCGAGGATGTACAGCACCGCGACCGGGAAGTCGGTGAGCTGCAGCGGCGTCACGACGCCGAAGATGCTCACCTCGGGCCCGAACGGGATGACCGCGTACACGAGCAGCGAGCACAGCACCGCGATCATCGGCGCGAGGATGTAGACGAGCTTGTCGGCCGCCTTGACGGTGATGTCCTCCTTGACCAGGAGCTTCATCGCGTCGGCGAGCGACTGCAGCAGGCCGAACGGGCCGTGCACGTTCGGGCCGGGCCGCAGCTGCATGATGCCGACCACGCGCCGCTCGAACCAGATCGCGATGAGCACGCTGGTCAGCAGGAACACGATGATCGCGACGGCCTTGAGCAGCCACACCCAGAAGACGTCGTTGCTGAAGTCGGCGACGACGGGCGCGACGGCGCCGTCCCCGACCGCGCTCGGCAGCGCGGTCAGCGCCGCGGGCAGCACGCTCATGCCTGCTCCTCCTCGTCCGCGCGGACGCCGGCGACCGCGTCGGCGGCGTCGCCGCTCACCGGGCCCGTCGCGCCGTCCACGACCAGGGGTGCGTCCGACGCCCCCGCGCGCTCGAGGCGCACGACCGTGCCGGCGACCGCGCCGAGCACGTCGCGGACCGCCGCGCCGCGCGGGTTGGTCGGCAGCCACACCACGTGGTCCGCCATGTCGGTGACCTGCACGGGCACGGTGACGGTGCCGCGGTCGGTCGAGACGGCGACGTCGTCGCCGTCCGCGAGGCCCGCCGCCTGCGCGGTCGCGGGCGACACGCGCGCGACGGTCCGCTTGGCGGTGCCGGCGAGGTACTGCTCGCCGTCCTGCAGGCGGCCCGCGTCGAGCAGCTGGTGCCACGTCGCGAGCACGGCGTGGCCCGGCGGCACCGCGGGAGGCTCGGCCGGGGCCGTCGCGGGCGCGTCGCCGCGCGCGCCGGCCCAGCCGCCGAGGCGGTCGAGCTCGTCGTGCACGGCCGTGAGCGTCTGCAGCCCGAGGTCGACGCCGAGCGCGTCGGCCAGGCGGTCGAGCACGCGGTGGTCGGCGAGCTGCGTCGTCGTGAGCGCCTGCGGGAAGGGTCGCGGGCGGCCCTCCCACGTGACGAACGTGCCGGGCTTCTCGACCGGCGGTGCGACGGGCAGCACGACGTCGGCACGGTCGGTGACCTCGCTGCGCCGCACCTCGAGCGACACGACGAACGGCACCGTGTCGAGCGCGGCGCGCGCGAGCACGGGGTCCGCGTGGTCGGCCGGGTCGACGCCGCCCACGACGAGCGCGCCCAGGCGCCCCTCGGCGGCGGCGGCGAGGATCTCGTCCGCGCTGCGGCCGGGCGCGGCGGGCAGCTCGTCGACGCCCCACGTCGCGGCGATGTCGGCGCGTGCGGCCGCGTCGGCGACCGGGCGGCCGCCGGGCAGCAGGGTCGGCAGCGTGCCGGCCTCGATCGCGCCGCGCTCGCCCGCGCGGCGCGGGACCCAGGCGACGCGCGCGCCGGTGCGCTCGGCGAGCCGCAGCACCGCCGTGAGCGTGCCGGGGACGGTCGCCGCGCGCTCGCCGACGACGATCACGGCGCCCTCGGCGGCCAGCGCGTCGGCGGTCGCGCCGAGCACGTCGTCCGCACCCGTCGCGATCGCGTCGAGCACCTCGGGCTCGGTGCCGGGCGCGGCCGCGAGGAGCGTGCCGTCCAGACGCTCGAGGCCGCGGCTCGCGAGGGCCGCGACCGAGAACACGCGCGTGCGGCCCGCGACCACGGAGCCGCGCAGCCGCAGGAAGACGATGCCGCCCTCCTCCTCGGGCTCGTACGCGACGCACAGCACGGCGGGTGCGGCGACGAGGTCGCCGAACGTCACCTGCAGCGTGCGCCCCGCGACGTGGTGCGCGAGGAACGCGGTCTCCTCGGCCGAGTGCGGCCGGGCGCGGTGGTCGACGTCGTTGGTGCCGAGCGCGACGCGCGCGAGCTTGCCGTACGCGTACGCGTCCTCGAGCGTGAGGCGGCCGCCGGGCAGCACGCCCACGCCCGCTCCCGCGATCGCGGCCCGCAGGCCCTCGGCCGCCGTGTCGAGCGCCTCGACCCACGAGCACGGCTCGAGCTCGCCACGCGTGCCGTCCGCGTTGCGGCGCCGCACCATCGGGGTGGTGACGCGGTCGGGCGCCGACTGCCAGTGGAAGCCGAAGCGGTCCTTGTCGGTGATCCACTCCTGGTTGACGACCGGGTCGTCGCCCGCGAGGCGGCGCAGCACGACGCCGCGCCGGTGGTCGACGCGGATGGCCGACCCGTTCGCGTCGTGCTCGGCGACGCCCGGCGTCGAGACCAGGTCGAACGGACGCGCACGGAACCGGTACGCGGCCGACGTCAGCGCGCCCACGGGGCAGATCTGCACGGTGTTGCCCGAGAAGTACGACGCGAACGGGCGCCCGCTGGTGTCGACCGTCGACGCGCCGACCGGCGCGTCGCCCGCGAACCCGAGCACCTGCGTGTCGAACGTGCCGATCTGCTGCTGCGCACCGCGCTTCTGCAGGTCGATCCACACGTCGCCCGCGATCTCCTCGGAGAACCGCGTGCAGCGCTGGCACAGCACGCACCGCTCCCGGTCGAGCAGGATCTGCGTCGACACCGCGATCGGCTTGGGGAACGTGCGCTTCACGTCGACGAACCGCGTCGCCGCCCGGCCGTTGCTCATGGCCTGGTTCTGCAGCGGGCACTCGCCGCCCTTGTCGCAGACCGGGCAGTCGAGCGGGTGGTTGATGAGCAGCAGCTCCATGACGCCGTGCTGGGCCTTGTCGGCCTCGGGCGACGTGTGCTGCGTCTTGACCTGCATGCCGGGCGTCGCCTCGAGCGTGCAGGACGCCTGCGGCTTCGGCATCTTCGCGACGTTGCCGTCGCGGCCGGGCGCCCACACCTCGACCAGGCACTGCCGGCACGCACCCGCGGGCGCGAGCAGCGGGTGGTCGCAGAACCGCGGGATCTGGATGCCGAGCTGCTCGGCGGCGCGGATGACGAGCGTGCCCTTGGGCACGGTCGTCTCGATGCCGTCGACCGTGAACGTCACGGTCGCCTCCGGCTCGGGCGCGGTGACCGGCGGCGCGGCCGGCACGAGCGGCGTGCCCGAGGTGTTCCTCGGGGTCGTGATCGTCATGCGTGCACCCCCGCGAGCTGCGTGCGACGACGCGGCGTGTAGTCGAAGAGCGCGCTGCGCTCGGGCGGGAACAGGACGTCGGCGGGCGTGTGCGTGCCCGCCTCGAACTCCTCCCGGAAGTACTTGATCGCGCTCGTCACGGGGCTCGTCGCCCCGTCGCCGAGCGCGCAGAACGCGCGGCCCAGGATGTTGTCGCACAGGTCCAGCAGCAGGTCGATGTCGGCGCTCGTGCCCTGACCGGCCTCGAGGCGCGCCATGATCTGCGCGAGCCAGAACGTGCCCTCGCGGCAGGGCGTGCACTTGCCGCACGACTCGTGCTTGTAGAACTGGATCCAGCGCGACACCGCGCGGACCACCGACGTCGTCTCGTCGAAGATCTGCAGCGCGCGCGTGCCGAGCATCGACCCCGCCTTGCCGACCGACTCGTAGTCGAGCGGCACGTCGAGGTGCTCGGCGGTGAAGATCGGCGTCGACGACCCGCCGGGCGTCCAGAACTTCAGCTCGTGGCCCTCGCGGACCCCGCCGGCCATGTCGAGCAGCTCGCGCAGCGTGATGCCCAGCGGCGCCTCGTACTGGCCGGGGCGCGTCACGTGCCCCGACAGCGAGAAGAGGCCGTGGCCCGCCGAGCGCTCGGTGCCCATCGACGTGAACCACTCGGCACCGCCGCGCAGGATGCCCGGCACCGACGCGATCGACTCGACGTTGTTCACGACCGTGGGGCGCGCGTACAGGCCCGCGACCGCGGGGAACGGCGGCTTGAGGCGCGGCTGGCCGCGCAGGCCCTCGAGCGAGTCGAGCAGCGCCGTCTCCTCGCCGCAGATGTACGCGCCGGCGCCCGCGTGC
The DNA here is from genome assembly GCF_004535805.1 of Cellulomonas sp. HD19AZ1. Lineage (NCBI taxonomy): Bacteria > Bacillati > Actinomycetota > Actinomycetes > Micrococcales > Cellulomonadaceae > Cellulomonas > Cellulomonas sp. HD19AZ1. The sequence goes on along the minus strand of NZ_SPHX01000008.1, from coordinate 154,472 downwards.
ACCGTGATCTCGAGGTCGAAGCCCGACCCGAGGATGTCGGTGCCGACGTACCCGGCCTCGCGCGCCTCGCGCACGGCCTCCAGCAGGCGGCGGTAGACGTGCACGACCTCGCCGCGCAGGTAGATGAACGCGTGGTGGCAGCCGATCGCGTAGGACGTGATGATCACGCCCTCGATGAGCTCCTGCGGGCTCGCCATCATGAGCGGGATGTCCTTGCAGGTGCCCGGCTCGGACTCGTCGGCGTTGACGACGAGGTAGCGGGGGCCGCCGTCGGGCGCGGGCAGGAAGCCCCACTTCATGCCCGTCGGGAAGCCGGCGCCGCCACGACCGCGCAGGCCCGAGTCCTTGACCGTCGTCACGACGTCGGCGGCGGGCATGCCGAGCGCGCGCCGCAGGCCGCGGTAGCCGCCGTCGGCCTCGTAGCGCGCGAGCTTCCACGACCGGTCCGCGTCCCAGTGCGCGGACAGCACGGGGGTCAGGGTCGTCATCACGACTCCTTCGCGTCGTCGGACTTCTGCTTGCGCTGCTCGCCCGTGGGCGAGGTGTCGGCCGGGGTCGTCGGCGCGTGCTGCGCGCTCGACCGCTCCTCGCCGACCTCGGGCGCACCGTCGTCGACCTGCGCGGCCGTCGCGGCGGCCCGCTCGTCGGCGTCGAACGACGGGGCCGTCCAGCCGCGCTCCTTGGCGAGCGCCGTGCCGCGCAGCGTGGCCTCCCCCGCGCCCACGCCCTCGTCGGCGCGGCCGTCGGGGAACCCCGCGAGCACGCGGCTGATCTCCTTGAACGTGCCGACCTGCGACGCTCCGCGCGTCGGCGCCACCGGCTCGCCCGCGACCAGCCTGTCGACGACCTCGACCGCCGAGGCGGGCGTCTGCTCGTCGAAGAACTCCCAGTTGACCATCATGACCGGCGCGTAGTCGCAGGCCGCGTTGCATTCGATGCGCTCGAGCGTGATCGCCCCGTCGGGGGTCGTCTCGTCGTGCCCGACCCCGAGGTGCTCGCTGAGCTCCTCCCAGATCGCGTCGCCGCCCATGACCCCGCACAGCGTGTTGGTGCACACGCCCACCGTGTACGTGCCGTTGGGGTGCCGCTTGTACTGCGTGTAGAACGTCGCGACGGCCGACACCTCGGCGGTCGTCAGGCCCAGGTGCGCCGCGCAGAACGCGATGCCGCGCGGGCTGACGTAGCCGTCCTCGGACTGCACCAGGTGCAGCATCGGCAGCAGGGCCGAACGGGCCTGCGGGTACCGCGCGACGATCTCGTCGGCGTCACGCGTCAGGCGCGCGCGCGTCTCGTCGTCGTAGCCGGTGGCGTGCCGCTCGCCGGGCACGCGACCGTGCCCGTGCGGCGCGGCCGCGTCTGCGTGCTCGACGGACATCAGCGGTCCACCCCTCCCAGCACCGGGTCGATCGACGCCACGGCGACGACCACGTCGGCGATCTGCCCGCCCTCGCACATCATGGAGACGGCCTGCAGGTTGTTGAACGACGGGTCGCGGAAGTGCGCCCGGTACGGCTTGGTGCCGCCGTCGGACACCAGGTGCACGCCCAGCTCGCCGCGCGGGTGCTCGACGGTCTGGAACACCTGGCCCGCGGGGACGCGGAAGCCCTCGGTGACCAGCTTGAAGTGGTGGATCAGGGACTCCATGGAGGTGCCCATGATCTCCTTGATGTGGTCGAGCGAGTTGCCCATGCCGTCGGTGCCGATCGCGAGCTGCGCGGGCCACGCGACCTTCTTGTCGGCCACCATGACCGGGCCCGGCTTCGCGAGCCGCTCGAGGCACTGCTCGACGATCCGCATCGACTGGTAGCACTCCTCGATGCGCAGCAGCAGCCGGCTCCACGCGTCCGCGCCGTCGTTGACGGGCACGTCGAAGTCGTACGTCTCGTAGCCGCTGTACGGGTTCGCCTTGCGCACGTCGTACGGCAGGCCGGTCGAGCGCAGGATCGGACCCGTGACGCCCAGGGCCATGCAGCCCGCGAGGCTCAGCGTGCCGACGTCCTTCATGCGCGCGTGCAGGATCGGGTTGGCCAGCATGAGGTCCTCGAGCTGGCGCAGGTAGCCCCGCACCTTCCCGAGCGCCTCGCGGACGGCGTCGATCGAGCCAGGGGGCACGTCCTGCGCGACGCCGCCGGGGCGGATGTACGCGTGGTTCATGCGCAGGCCCGAGATCATCTCGAAGATCTTGAGGATCTCCTCGCGGGCCGTGAACCCGAGGATCATGATCGTCGTGGCGCCGAGCTCGTTGCCGCCCGTGGCCAGGAAGACCAGGTGCGACGAGATGCGGTTGAGCTCCATCATCAGCACGCGGATGACGCTCGCGCGCTCGGGCACGTCGTCGGTGATGCCGAGGAGCTTCTCGACCGCGAGGCAGTACGCGGCCTCCTGGAACAGCGGCGCGACGTAGTCCATGCGGGTGCAGAAGGTCACGCCCTGGGTCCAGGTGCGGAACTCCATGTTCTTCTCGATGCCCGTGTGGAGGTAGCCGATGCCGGCCCGGGCCTCGGTGACGGTCTCGCCGTCGATCTCGAGCATGAGGCGCAGCACGCCGTGCGTCGACGGGTGCTGGGGCCCCATGTTGACGACGATGCGCTCCTCGCCGAGGCGAGCGGCCTCCTCGGCGATCTGCGACCAGTCGCCGCCGGACGCCTCGAACGAGGGCACGCCCTCGGTCTGGTCCTGCGGGACGCTGCGGGTCGCGTGGGGGGTGTGCGACGTGGGGGCGGTCATCAGCTGTACGACCTCCGCTGGTCCGGGGGCGGCACGGTCGCGCCCTTGTACTCGACCGGGATGCCCCCGAGGGGGTAGTCCTTGCGCTGCGGGTGGCCCGGCCAGTCGTCGGGCATCTGGATGCGCGCGAGGCCGGGGTGCCCGTCGAACACGATCCCGAAGAAGTCCCAGGTCTCGCGCTCGTGCCAGTCGTTGGCGGGGTAGACCCCCGTGGTCGACGGGATGTGCGGGTCGGCCTCGGGCGCCGCGACCTCGAGCCGCAGCCGGCGCCCGTGCGTCACCGAGACGACGTGGTAGACGGCGTGCAGCTCGCGGCCCGCGTCGTGCGGGAAGTGCACGCCCGAGACCCCGAGCGACAGCTCGAAGCGCAGGTCGGGGTCGTCGCGCAGCGCGCGGGCGACCTCGACGAGGTGCGCGCGGGCCACGACGAGCGTGAGCTCGCCACGGTCGACGACCACGGCCTCGACCGCGTTCGCGTACCCCGTGCCGGACTCGTCGAGCAGCTCGGTGAGGACGTCGACGACCTCGTCGAACCAGCCGCCGTAGAGGCGCTCGCTCGGACCGGGCATCGCGACCGTGCGCACGAGGCCGCCGTAGCCGGACGTGTCGCCCGTGCCGTGCGCGCCGAACATGCCGGTGCGCACGTCGACCACCTCGAGCGGCGTGCGGGCGCCGGCGTCCGCCGGCAGGTTCTGCGACCCGGCCTCGAGGGCCGCCGCGCTCGTGCGCTGCGCACCCACGGGTGCGCTCTCGCCCGGCTTCACGGCGGCCGACGCGTCGGCCTTCTCGCCCGCGGGCGTCGTCCTCTTCTCGTCGGTCATCGCAGCAGCCCCGTCATGTGCGACGTCGGCGTGGCGGCCATCGCGGCCTCCTGCGCCTTGCGCGCGGCCTCGGCCCGGTTGACGCCCAGCGGCTGGTCCTGGATCTGCTGGTGCAGCGCGAGGATCGCGTGCAGCAGCATCTCGGGCCGCGGCGGGCAGCCGGGCAGGTAGATGTCGACCGGCACGACGTGGTCGACGCCCTGCACGATCGCGTAGTTGTTGAACATGCCGCCGGACGACGCGCACACGCCCATCGACAGGACCCACTTGGGCCCCGGCATCTGGTCGTAGACCTGCCGCACGATCGGCGCCATCTTCTGGCTCACGCGCCCGGCCACGATCATGAGGTCCGCCTGGCGCGGCGACGCGCGGAAGACCTCCATGCCGATGCGCGAGATGTCGTAGCGGCTCGTGCCCGCGGCCATCATCTCGATCGCGCAGCACGCGAGCCCGAAGGTCACGGGCCACAGCGACGCCTTGCGGAAGTAGCCGACGAGGTCCTCGACCGTCGTCAGCAGGAAGCCCGAGGGCGCTTCCTCGATGCCCATGTCAGACCCTCCTCGTCCCCGTCGTCTCCGTCAGTCCCACTCCAGGCCGCCGCGCTTCCACTCGTAGACGAAGGGCACCGTGATCAGCAGCAGGAACGCGAGCATCGCGACCAGGCCGAACGTGGCGAGCTCCGCGAAGCTCACCGCCCAGGGGTAGAGGAACACCACCTCGATGTCGAACACGATGAACGTCATCGCGACGAGGTAGTACTTGATCGGGAACCGCCCGCCGCCGATCGCGTGCGGGGTCGGCTCGATGCCGCACTCGTAGGCCTCGAGCTTGGCGCGGTTGTAGCGCTTGGGTCCGAGGATCGCGCTCGCACCGACGCCGCCGAGGGCCAGGACCGCGGCGATCCCGATCATCACCAGGAGCGGGACGTACGGGTTGCTCATCGGGCTGTCCTCCTCGTCGTCGAGGCCGGTCCGCTGCGGGGCCGGCGGTGGGGGTCGGGCGCGTGCGTCACGGTGCGGGGCTCATGCGTCCGGCGCCAGCCGGGCGAGCCCGGCGATCACGCGGTCGACCACGTCCCCGCCGCGTGGCTCGTAGCAGTCGGACAGCAGCTTGAGCACGAACTTCATGAGCAGCGGCCGCGGCAGGCCGTAGCGCGTGCACAGCTGCATGATGCGCGGGTGCTCGATGAGCCGCACGAAGACGCGCCCGAGCGTGTAGTAGCCGCCCAGGTCGTCCTTCATGCGGTGCTGGTACGTCGCGAACGCGCGCTCGCGGCCCGCCGCGGACCCGCGCGCCAGGCCCTGCGCGAGCGCGTCGGCGGCGACACGCCCGGCCTGCAGGCCGTACGCGATGCCCTCGCCGTTGAACGGGCTGACCATGCCGGCCGCGTCGCCCGCGAGCAGCAGGCCGTTCGCGTACAGCGGGCCGCGGTTGAACCCCATCGGCAGCGCGGCACCGCGCACCGGCGCGACCTGGTTGTCGGGCGTGAACTCCCACTCGGCGGGGGCGTTCGCCATCCACCGCGCGAAGAGGTCCTTGTAGTCGACCTTGGTCGCCGCGGCCGTCGAGGACACCGAGCCGAGCCCGACGTTCGCGGTGCCGTCCCCGAGCGAGAAGATCCAGCCGTAGCCGGGCATGAGGTTCGAGCGCCCGGGGGCGCCGTCCCACAGCTCGAGGTGCGACTCCATCCACGGGTCGTCGTGCCGCGGCGTGCGGAAGTAGGTGCGCACGGCGACCCCCATCGGGCGGTCGTCGCGCTTGGTGCGGCCCACCGCGGTCGCGAGCCGCGCGGACACGCCGTCCGCGGCGACCACGACGGGCGCGCGGTACTCCACCTGGTCACCCGCGTCGACCGTGCGGCGGCCGTCGGACGCCACGGCCCGCGCACGCACGCCGACGACGCGGCCGGTGCGCTCGTCGCGCACGGGGCTCGTGACCGACGTGCCCTCGAGCAGCTTGGCGCCCGCGGCGCGCGCGTGCTCGGCGAGGGTCTGGTCGAACGACGTGCGCGCCCGCGCGAGCCCGTAGGACGGGTAGCTCGACAGCTCGGGCCAGGGCAGCTCGAGGCGGTGGCCGCCGCCGATGACGCGCAGGCCGCGGTTGCGGATCCAGCCGTCCTCCTCGCGGATCGGCACGCCCATGCGCACGAGCTCCGAGACCGCGCGCGGCGTCAGGCCGTCGCCGCAGATCTTGTCGCGCGGGAACGTCGCCTTCTCGAGGAGCAGCACGTCGAGCCCGGCGGCCGCGCAGTGGTAGGCCGTCGATGCGCCTGCGGGACCTGCGCCGACGACGATGACGTCGGCGTCATCCGTCGGTACGCGCACCACGCTGGGACCCCACTTGTGACGATGTTCACGTGCAACTCCGGCGAGTGTAACCACGCCCCCAGGGCCTGTCTGCGAAGGTTTGGCTTACCTTGGTAGACCCCCGGGACGATGGTCCCGGGACGCGTGCCGAGCAGGGGTGACACCCCCTCCGGGGCGCCGCGGACCGCACCGTCGACGCCCGGTCCGTCCCCATCGTCCCGCGCGGCGGCCGCGTCCGCACCGCGGGTGCGGCCGTCCGGGCGGTCCGAACGGCCGGCCACCGGGCCGCGCGGCGCGACGATCGTCACACCCGAGACGTCCGCGGACGCCGCGAGCCCGCCCCGCCGGGCGGCGGGACGGGCTCGTCGACAGAGGTCAGGACAGCCCCCGGGAGAGGCCGTCGCGACGTCAGGGACGCACGGCGCGGTGCAGCGCGACGATGCCGCCCGACAGGTTGCGGTAGGCCACCTGGTCCCACCCCGCGCGACGCACCTGACGCCCCAGCGCGCGCTGGTCCGGCCACTCGCGGATCGACTCGGCGAGGTACACGTACGCCTCGGGCGACGTGGACACCGCACGCGCCACCGGCGGCAGCGCCCGCATGAGGTAGTTCGTGTAGACGACGCGGAACGGCGCGAACGTCGGGCGCGAGAACTCGCACACCACGAGGCGGCCGCCCGGGCGCGTGACGCGCAGCAGCTCGGCGAGCGCGGCGTCGACGTCCGACACGTTGCGCAGCCCGAAGGACATCGTGACCGCGTCGAACGACGCGTCCGCGAACGGCAGGTGCAGCGCGTCGCCCGCGACGAACGGCAGGTCGGGCCGCCGCCGGCGCCCCTCGCGCAGCATGCCCGTCGACAGGTCGCACGGCACGACGTGCACGCCCGCGTCCGCGAGCGGCTCGCTCGACGTGCCGGTGCCCGCCGCGAGGTCGAGCACCGTCTCGCCCGGCTGCGCGTCGAGCGCGGCGAGCGTCGCGCGACGCCACGCCCGGTCCTGGCCGAGCGAGAGGACGTCGTTGGTCAGGTCGTACCGGCGCGCGACCGCGTCGAACATCGACGCGACGTCGCGGGGGTCCTTCTCGAGCGTGGCACGGGACATGCGTCCCATCGTCTCAGGTCCACGGGCCCGGACGTGCCGCACGTCACCGAGCGTGGCGCCCCGCCGGTCCGCCGCGGCCCCCCGCGCGTCCTACGCTGACGACGATGAGCACGCCGAACCGGGCCGCCGCGGGCGCCCACGTCCCGCAGCACCTCGTGGTGCGCACCGTCGCGATCCACGACCTGCCGACCGGTGACCACCCCGACCCCGCGGACCTGCTCGACCTGCTGCCGCCCGACGCGCCGCTCGCCTGGGTGCGCCGCGGCGACGGCCTGGTCGGCTGGGGCGAGGCCGTGCGCATCGAGGTCGGCGGCCCCGACCGGTTCGCCGACGCCGAGCGCGCGTGGCAGGACGTGCTCGCGCACGCGGTCGTCCGCGACGAGGTGCGGCTGCCCGGCACGGGACCCGTCGCGTTCGGCTCCTTCGCGTTCGACGGCTCCTCGGCCGCGGGCGGCGTGGTCGTCGTGCCCCGTGTGGTCGTGGGGCGGCGCGACGGCCGCACGTGGCTGACGACGCTCAGCACGGGCGCCGCGCTCGGCCCCCTGCCGCGGCTCGCCGAGCTCGCACCCGCGCGCACGCCCGCGGCCTGCCCCGGCGAGGTCGCGTACACCGACGGCGCGGTCACGGCCGACGCGTGGCTCGACGTCGTCGCCGACGGCGTGGCCGCGATCCGGGCCGGTGAGGTCGACAAGGTCGTGCTCGCGCGCGACGTGCACGCGCGCACCGAGCACCCGCTCGACGTGCGCTGGGCGCTGGGCCGGCTCGCCGAGCGGTACCGCTCGTGCTGGACGTTCAGCGTCGACGGCATGATCGGCGCGACCCCCGAGCTGCTCGTGCGCTCCGAGCGCGGGCTGGTCACCTCGCGCGTGCTCGCCGGGACGATCCGCCGCACGGGCGACGACGACGCCGACGTCGCCCGCGCCGGGATCCTCGCGCACTCCTCGAAGGACCTCGAGGAGCACGAGTACGCGGTCGCGTCCGTCGCGCGCGCGCTCGCGCCGTACTGCTCGTCGACCAACGTCCCCGACGTGCCGTTCGTGCTGTCGCTGCCGAACGTGCTGCACCTCGCGTCCGACGTCACGGGCGTGCTCGCGTCGCCGCAGGGCGACGACGCGCACCCGTCGTCGCTCGCGCTGGCCGCCGCGCTGCACCCCACGGCCGCCGTGTGCGGCACGCCGACCGCCGCGGCGCGCGACCTCATCGCGCGCATCGAGGGCATGGACCGCGCGCGCTACGCCGGCCCGGTCGGGTGGTTCGGCGCCGACGGCGACGGCGAGTGGGGCATCGCGCTGCGCTCCGCCGAGGTGGACCGCACCGACCCGCACCGCGTGCGCCTCTTCGCGGGCTGCGGCGTCGTCGCCGCGTCCGACCCCGCCGCGGAGCTCGCGGAGTCGCAGGCCAAGCTCGTGCCGATGCGGTTCGCGCTGTCGTCCTGACGCCGGGCCGCGCGCCGTCCGTCCGGCGGGCCCGCCGGACGCGGACGTGCCGCAGGCCCGCCGCGGGAGGGGACTGCCCGCGACGGGCCTGCGGTGCGGACCGGCCCCAGGGGGTGGGCCGGCGCGCCGGGCAGGGTCCTCACGGACCCGCCCCGGTGCGGGGGGCGGGGCCCGGCGTGCCGCCGGCCCCGCCGTAACGTCAGCCCTGGCCCTGCTGGCCCTGCTGCTCCTGCTGCTGACGCTGCTGGAACCACTGCCAGAGCTGCTCGGGGGTCATGCCGCCCGGCAGCTGGCCCTGCTGGTCCTGACCGCCCTGCTGGCCCTGGCCCTGCTGGTTCTGGTCGGTCGTGTCGGGACGCGTGGCGAGCGTGACGTCGAGCTCGATGGTCTTCCCGTCGCGCACGACCGTGAGGGTCGCGTCGTCGCCCGACGACATGCCCCGCACGAACGCGGTGAGCGACTCCGCACCACCGACCGGGTCCTTGCCGATCGCGACGATGACGTCGCCCTGCTGCACGCCGGCCGCCGCGGCCGGCGAGCCGTCGCTCACGGTCTGCACGACCGCGCCGCGGCGCGTCACGCCGTCGGCCGTGGCCGTCCCGTCCGCGAGCGTCACGCCGAGGTAGGCGTGCTCGGCCTGGCCGTCCTGGATCAGCTGACCCGCGATGTTCTTGGTGACGTTCACCGGGATCGCGAAGCCGAGGCCGATCGAGCCCGACTGCTGGCTGAGCGTCGCGATCGACGACGTGATGCCGATGACCCGGCCCGTCGCGTCGAACAGCGGCCCGCCCGAGTTGCCGGGGTTGATGGCCGCGTCGATCTGGATCGCGTTGGTCACGGCCGCCTCGCCGCCGTTCTCCTGCGTGGAGACCGGACGGTCGACCGCGGACACGATGCCGGTGGTCACCGTGTTGGCCAGGCCGAGCGGGTTGCCGACCGCCATCACCGGGTCGCCGACCGCGACCTCGTCGGAGTCGCCGAGCGCCGCGGCCTTGAGGTCGGAGGGCGCGTCGACGAGCTTGACGACCGCCAGGTCGGTGCTCGCGTCGGTGCCGACCACCTGGGCCTCGAACATGCGCCCGTCGGTCAGCGTGACCTGCACGTTGCCCTCGGCGCCCGCGACCACGTGGTTGTTCGTGAGCACGTGGCCCGCGTCGTCGATGATGACGCCCGAGCCCTGCGCCTCGCCCGAGGACGTCTTGACGTCGATGGCCACGACGGACGCCTGCACGGCGGCCGCGACGGCCTGCCAGTCCGGGTTCTCGTTCGACGAGCCGGAGACCGGCACGTTCTCGGCGGTCGAGCGGCCGACGTCGGCGAGCGACGCCGAGCGCTGCGACGACCCGGGAGCGGCGTCGCCGACCAGACCGCCGACGCCGGCGACCGCGCCGCCGCCCACGAGCACGCCGATCACCGCGGCCGACGCGACCCAGGCCCACGCCCGCGAGCGCTTGCGGGCCGGGGGCTCACCCGGGGCCGCCCACGGGTCCGCGCCGGGCGGTACCGCGCCGGGGCCGCCCGGGGCGCCGACGCCGAACGCGGCACCCGGGGCGTGGTGCCCCTCGGCGCCGACCGCGGCGGGCTGCGGCGCGGGCTGCTGGGGCGCCGGCTGCTGCGCCGCGCGCTGCGCGGCCTCGTAGCGGGCCCACTGCTGCGCGGGCGTCAGCCGCGCCGGGGCCTCCTGGTGCGCGGCCGGCGCGGCCGGCGCGTGCGGGGTCGGCAGCGGCTGGGTCGCGTCGGGTGCGGGCAGCGGCTGCGTCGGGTGGTCCTGGGGGTGGTGGCCGTGCTGCGGCTCGGGTGTGGTCGTCATGGCTGCCTCCTTGTCGACACCTATGACACCGCGCCGGGCTGGGACGGCACTTCAGGGGACCTGGAGGTTTCCTGTGAGTCCGCCAGGTGCGGTGGACGTGGCCGCGCGGCGCACGTCCACCGGGTCAGTCCCGTGCCGTGAGCGCCGCGTCGACGGCCGTCGCGACGTCGGCGGCGAGCCGCTCCCCCAGCGCGCGCCGGTGCGCACGGTCGACGCGCACCTCGACGACGCTCGTGCCGGTGCCCGGCGCCGCGAGCGCCGGCAGCAGGCCGTCGGTGTCGACGACCCGCGTGTGCCGCACGCCGTACGCCGCGCACAGCGCCGCGACGTCCACGCCGTGCGGCGTGCCGAACACACGCTCGAACACGTCGGCACGGCCCGGCTCGCCGTGCTCGAGGGTCGTGAACACCGAGCCCCCGTCGTCGTTCGCGACGACGAGCTGCAGGTCCGCCGCGGCCTCGCCCGCGCCGCGCAGCAGGCCGCCGACGTCGTGCAGGAACGTCAGGTCGCCCAGGTACGCGCGCACGCGACGGTGCGGCAGCGCGAGGGCGACACCCGTCGCGGTCGCGATCGTGCCGTCGATGCCCGCGAGCCCGCGGTTCGCCAGGACCAGCGGCGCGGCGTCCCACCGCGCGACCAGGTCGAGGTCGCGGACCGGGTTGGACGAGCCGACCACCAGCACGTCGTCCGGGGCGCTGGCGCGCGCGACGGCCCGCGCGAGCGCCCACCCGCTGACGCGCGGGCCGCTGCGCGAGCGGCGCGCGTCCTCGGGTGCGTCGAGCAGCCGGGCGAGCACGTCCTGCGCCGCGGCGTCGGCCGCGCGCCACGCGTCGAGCCACCCGGCGGGCGCACCCACCCGGCCCTGCCGCATGCGCGCCGGCACGTCGAGCAGCACCTGCGAGGCGTTGCGGGCGGCGTCGGGCCAGTCGGTGCCGCGCGGCGCGACCACGAGCACCTCGACGTCGGGGCGCGCGAGCAGCGCCTGCACGGGACGCGTCAGCGTGGGCCGGCCCAGCACGACGACGCGCCCCACGCGCCCGCCCAGGCGCGGGTCGGCCAGCAGCAGCCGGTACGCGCCGATCGCGTGCGCCCCCTGCCGCGCGCCGGACGACGGCTCGGCGAGCAGCGGCCAGCCGTTGGCCGCGGCGAGCCGCGCCGCGGCGGGCCCCGCACCGTCGCCCGCGACGACGACCGTCGGCACCGCGCCGCGCGCGCGTCGCGAGGGCCGCGCGCCGTCGCCCGCCGGCTCGCCGACGATCACGGGGAGGGCGCCCGTCGCGGGCGACGCCTCGGCCGGCTGGCCGCGACCGACGACGTGGGTCAGCCCCGCCTCCGACGGGCGCGGCCACGGCGTCCGCCCGGGTGCGAGCGGGTCGCGGTACGCGAGGTCGAGGTGGACGGGCCCGGGGTCGCCCGTGCGCGCACCGGTCGCGGCCGCGAGCGCGCGCGACGCCGTGCGTCGCAGGTCGCGGTCCTCGCCGGGGCGCCCCGTGGGCGCGGGCACGTCGACCGCGAGCCGCACCGCGCTGCCGAAGATCCCGGCCTGCTCGGTGGTCTGGTTGGCGCCCGTGCCGCGCAGCTCGTGCGGACGGTCGGCCGTCAGCAGCACGAGGGGCAGGCCGCTGTGGTGCGCCTCGAGCACGGCCGGGTGCAGGTTCGCCACGGCCGTGCCGGACGTCGTGACGACCGCGACCGGCCGCGGCGGCCCCGGCGTGCGCTCGCCCGCGTGCGCCGAGCCCTTCGCGAGCCCGAGCGCGAGGAACCCCGCGTCCCGCTCGTCGATGCGCACGTGCAGCCGCAGCGCGGGGGCCCCCGCGGGGCGCTCGCCGTCGGGCCGCGCGGCGTCGGCCACCGCGTACGCGAGCGGTGCGCTGCGGGACCCCGGCGCGAGCACGACGTCGCGGACGCCGAGCGCCGCGAGCGCCTGCACCAGCACGCGCGCCGCGGTGACCGAGGGGGCGTCGTCCGGGGCGTCGGGGGCGGGGGTCACGGGCGCCATCATGCCCGAGCCCGCACGGCCGCGAGACGCCCGCCCCAGCGCGCGGCGACGTCCTCGGGGGCGGTGGCCGCGGCCAGCAGCGCGGGCGTGGGCTCGGGGCGCCGCACCGCGATCGCGCCGTCGCGCGGGAGCAGCGGGTCCTCGACGAGGTCGGCCGCGAGCAGCGCGGCGGTCGCGAGGCCGCACGCGTGCGGCAGCTCGGGCAGCGCCGCGGCGAGCGCGAGCCCGGCGGCCAGCCCGACCGAGGACTCGAGCGCCGAGGACACGACCACGGGCAGGTCCAGCTGCTCGGCCAGGCGCAGGCACGCGCGCACGCCGCCGAGCGGCTGCACCTTGAGCACGACCACGTCGGCCGCGTGCCGGCGCGCGACCGCGAGCGGGTCGTCCGAGCGACGCACGGCCTCGTCGGCCGCGAGCGGCACGTGCGTGCGGCGGCGCAGCGCGGCGAGGTCCTCGACGCCCGGCACGGGCTGCTCGGCGTACTCGAGGCCGCCCGCGGCGCGGTCGAGCGACGCGAGCACGCGCACCGCGGTGTCGACGTCCCACGCCGCGTTCGCGTCGACGCGGATCGCGCCGTCCGGGCCCAGCGCGTCGCGCACCGCCTCGAGCCGCGCCTCGTCCGCGCCGGCCGGCTGACCGGGCTCGGCGACCTTGACCTTCGCGGTGCGGCACCCCCCCGAGGCCGTGACGATCCGGTGCGCGTGCTCCGGGTCGACCGCCGGCACGGTGACGTTGACCGGCACGTGCGTGCGCACCGGCGCGGGCCAGCCCTCGTCGGCGGCCTCCCGCGCGGCACGCCACCAGCGCACGGCCGCCGCGTCGTCGTAGTCCCAGAACGGGCTGAACTCGCCCCACCCCGCGTCGCCCCGCAGCAGCACGCCGTCACGGCGCGTCAGCCCCCGGAACCGGGTGCGCAGCGGCACGTCCCACACCACGAGGTCCGGCATCGCGCTCACCACGCACCCAGGCTATGCCGCACGCACCGGCCGGCCGGTGCCCGCGCGGCGCACCACCGCGCGTCCCGGCGCCGACGCGCGTCGCTAGGGTGGCCGCGTGAGCGAGAGCGGTGCCCCTGCCCCCCTGCCCGAGCGTGTCTCCGAGACCTTCGACCCCGCGCGGTGGCGTGACGTCGAGGGGTTCGCGGACCTGACGGACGTCACCTACCACCGCGGGTACGCGCGCCCCACGCGCGAGCAGGCGGCCGCCGGCGCCGTCGCGCGCGACCTGCCGGTCGTGCGCGTCGCGTTCGCCCGCCCCGAGGTCCGCAACGCCTTCCGGCCGCACACCGTCGACGAGCTCTACGCCGTGCTCGACCACGCACGCACCACCTCCGACGTCGGCACCGTGCTGCTCACCGGCAACGGACCGTCCCCCAAGGACGGCGGCTGGGCGTTCTGCTCGGGCGGCGACCAGCGCATCCGCGGCCGCGACGGCTACCGGTACGCCGAGGGCGAGACCGCGGAGGCCGTCGACCCGGCCCGCGCGGGGCGCCTGCACGTCCTGGAGGTGCAGCGGCTGATCCGGACCATGCCCAAGGTCGTCGTCGCGCTCGTCAACGGCTGGGCGGCCGGCGGCGGGCACTCGCTGCACGTCGTCGCGGACCTGACGATCGCGAGCCGCGAGCACGCGCGGTTCATGCAGACCGACGCGAACGTCGGCTCGTTCGACGGCGGCTACGGCTCGGCGCTGCTCGCCCGCCAGGTGGGGCAGAAGCGCGCGCGGGAGATCTTCTTCCTGGCCCGCGAGTACTCGGCGGACGACGCGTACCGCTGGGGCGCCGTCAACGACGTCGTGCCGCACGCGGAGCTCGAGGAGGCCGGGCTCGAGTACGCGCGCGTGGTCGCGACGAAGTCGCCGCAGGCGATCCGCATGCTCAAGTTCGCGTTCAACCTCGCCGACGACGGGCTGGCCGGTCAGCAGGTGTTCGCGGGCGAGGCGACGCGGCTGGCGTACATGACGGACGAGGCCGTCGAGGGGCGCGACGCGTTCCTGCAGCGGCGCGACCCGGACTGGTCCGGGTTCCCGTACGCGTACTGACGCCGCGTCAGCCCTGGCTCATCCAGGTCATCATCTCGACGAGCGTCGCGACGACCGCGCCGCCGCCCACGAGGAGCGCGACGAGCACGAGACCGGCGGCGACGACGGCGACCGCCGAGCGGACCGAGTGGTCCTCGGGGTCGCGACGCGTGCGGGCGGGGCGGACGGAGGCGGGGAACGTGGTGTGTGCGGCCATGCCCTCAGCCTCGCCGCCGGCACCCCGCGCGCGCGTCGCACCGCGGGTGGGTCGTGGCGGGCGCGGCCCCGGCCGGAGGGTGGAGCCGGCTCCCCCGCGGGGACGACGGACCGGACCCGGTCGTCGTCCTGAGGTATCGACCCCGGGCACCGCGGCGCCCGGGTCGGACCGTCAGGAGACGGTGAGCGTGCCGCTGCCGGCGGGCACGAGCTCGACCCACGTGTTGCCCGGCGCCAGCGTGGCCTCGGAGCCGTCGGGCAACAGCAGCCGCAGCGGCTGGTCCTGGGCGTCCTTCTGCCAGCGCACCGGGAGCGTCTTGCCCCCGGTCGCGAGCACCGCGTCGCCCGACCCGACGAGCTCGTAGGTCGGCACGGGCGCGCCGCCCTGCGCACCGAACTCGGTGTTGGGGTGCCCGGCCGTGATCGCGACGACGTTCACGGCGGACAGCCGTGCGCCGCTCGCGGCGGTCGCGGGGCTGCCGCCCTCCGACCGCAGCCACGTGCCGCTCGCGGCGTCCCACGACCACACCGGGTGCGACTGCCCCGACAGGCGGAGGTCGAGCGTGGTCGCGGGCGTGCCGCCGACCGTCGCGGACGCCTGCTCGGCCGACCGCGCGAACGCGAACTGCTGCGCGGGTGCGGTGCGGCCCGCCTCGGCGGTGGCCCACCACCGCGCGGGGTCGCCGTACACGTTGTGCGGCGCCTTGCGCGCCTTCGACCGGTACATGCCGGGCGCGCCCGCGTCGTGCGACACGATCTGCACGCCCGCCTGCTGGGCGAGCGCGAGGATGCCGGGCTGCCCCCCCGAGTAGACGAGCAGGCCGCCGAGCGGCGCGACGATGAGCGGGTCCATCGGGCGCACCGAGCGGATGGGCCCGACCTCCTCGGGCACCTGCGACTGGAAGACCGCGACGAAGCGCGACACCTCGAACTCGACGATGGTCTCCCACACGACGTCCGCCTGCTCGAGGCCCGTCTGCGGCCGCGCGGCCGCGGTGTTCTCGATCTTGACGGCGATCGCCGGGCGAGGGTCGGGCTGCCCCGCGACACCCGTGAGGGGCCAGACCGGCGCGACCTCCGGGGTCGGGACGGCGCCCTTGTCGACCGCGACGTCGGCGCGCTGGGTGACCGTCGGCGCCGGCTCCGCGGGCTGCGAGCCGCAGGCCGCGAGCGCGAGCGCGCCCACGACCAGCAGGGCCGCACCCCGTCCGCGGGCCGCCGCGTCCCTGCGTGACGTCGCCGCCATCGTGTCTCCCGTCCCCCGCTCGCGCGGTTCTCGTCGTGCGTGACGGGGCGTCGTGCCCCCTCCCGCTCCCGGACCGCGGGCCACTCTACGACCACGTCGGGGCGCCTCTGCCCGGGACGCGCCCCGCGGACCCCGGCGGCGCGACCACCTAGGCTGTCCGGGTGGAACGGCCGCTGCGTGACGTGCCCGCCGGTGCGGCGGACCTCGTCGGCGCGCTGTCCGCCGCGCTCGACGGCACCGGGCCCGCGGTGCGCTGCCTCGAGACGACCCCCCGCGAGGGGCTCGCGCACGTGCCCTCCGACGTGGCGGTCGTCGTGCGGACCTCGGGCTCCACGGGTCGCCCGCGGGACGTGATGCTGACGGCCGCCGCGCTGCGGGCGTCGGCCGACGCGACCGCCGAGCGGCTGCACGGCCCGGGGGCCTGGCTGCTCGCGCTGCCCGTGCACCACGTCGCGGGCCTCCAGGTCGTCGTGCGGGCCCTGCTCGCGGGGGCACCGCCGCGGGTGCTGGCCGACGGGCCGTTCCGGGCCGCGACGTTCGCCGCGGCGGCCCGGGCCGCGACCGCGGGCCCCGGCCCGCACTACACGTCGCTCGTGCCGACCCAGCTGGTGCGCGTGCTCGACGACCCGGGCGCGACCGCGGCGGCGCGCGCGTTCGACGCGATCCTCGTGGGCGGTGCCGCGTGCCCGCCGCCGCTGCTCGCACGCGCCCGCGCCGCGGGCCTGCGGGTCGTCACGACCTACGGCATGACCGAGACGTGCGGCGGCTGCGTGTACGACGGCCGGCCGCTCGCGGGCGTGCGGGTCGCGGTCGACGCCGAGCAGCGGATCAGCCTGAGCGGGCCCGTGCTCGCCGCCGGGTACCTGCACCGGCCGGACCTCGACGCCGCGACGTTCACGACCTCCGGCGACGAGCGCTGGCTGCGCACCGCCGACCGCGGACGCGTCGACGACGGCGTGCTGCACGTGCTCGGCCGCCTGGACGACGTCCTGGTCACGGGCGGCGTGAAGGTCGACCCGCACGCGGTCGAGGACGTGGTCGCCGCGCTGCCCGGCGTGCGCGAGGTCTGCGTGGTCGGCGTGCCCGACCAGCACTGGGGGCAGGCCGTGGTCGCGCTCGTCGTCACGCAGGACGGCACGCCGCCGCCGCTGACCACGCTGCGCACCGCCGTGGCCGCGGCGCTCGGTCCCGCGAGCGCACCCCGTCAGGTCGTCGTCGTCGACGCGCTGCCGCTGCGCGGTCCCGGCAAGCCCGACCGGCGCGCCGCCGCACGCGTGGCGCTCGAGCGCACCGCGGTGCACCCGCCCGGCTCGCCGTGAGCCCGGCTGCGACCCGCCCCGTCCCCTCCCCGCCGCCGCGCCGCACCGCGGCCGCCCCGACGTCCTCGAACAGGAGCACCATGGCCTCCGCCTCCGACTGGGTCGCCGGTGCGCGACCGCGCACGCTGCCCGCCGCGGTCGCGCCCGTGCTCGTGGGCACCGGTGCCGCGGCGCAGGCCGACGGCGCGCTGACGGGCCGCGCGCTGCTCGCGGCGGGCGTCGCGCTCGCGCTGCAGGTGGGCGTCAACTACGCGAACGACTACTCCGACGGCGTGCGGGGCACGGACGTCGACCGCGTGGGACCCATGCGGCTGACCGCGTCGGGCGCCGCCCCCGCGACGCACGTGCGCGGTGCCGCGTTCGCGGCGTTCGGCGTCGCTGCGCTCCTGGGCCTGTGGCTCGTGGCGCTGTCCGGCGCGTGGTGGCTGCTGGGCGTCGGTGCGCTGGCCGTCGTCGCGGCGTGGACCTACACCGGCGGCCGGCGGCCGTACGGGTACCGCGGGCTCGGCGAGGTCGGCGTGTTCGTGTTCTTCGGCCTGGTGGCGGTGCTCGGCACGACGTACACGCAGCTCGGCTCCGTCACGTGGCCGGCCGTCGTCGGCGCGGTCGCGGTCGGGCTGCTCGCGTGCGCGCTGCTCATGGCGAACAACCTGCGCGACGTGCCGACCGACGCGGTGGTCGGCAAGCGCACGCTCGCCGTGCGGCTCGGCGAGCACCGCGCGCGCCGCGTGTACGCGGTGATGGTGGTCCTGCCGGTGCTGCTGGGTGCGGTGTGCGCGCTCGCCGCGCCGTGGTCGCTGCTGGTGCTGCTGCTGCTCGCACCCGCGGTGGTGCTGGCGGTCGTGGTGCTGCTGGGCGCCCGCGGGATCGCGCTCGTGCCGGTGCTCGCGGGCACGGGCGCGCTCGAGCTCGGGTTCGGCGTCGCGCTGGGGCTCGGCCTGGCGCTCTGACGGAGGGGTCGCGGACCCCTCGGCCCGACCGGTCGCGGACCGGTCGCGGACCGTCAGGTCCCGGCAGGCCGTCGGCCTTCGGGCCACTCCCGCACGGCACCGCTCGACCCCTCGGCCTCGGCGTCCTCCGCGTCGGCGTCGGCCGCCTCGCGCGCCGTACGGCCGCCCCGCGCGCGACGCTGCTCGGCGCGCTCCGCGAGCCAGAGGGCCGCGCGGTCCCGCTGCCGGCCCAGGAGCACGTAGGACAGCCCCCACGCGAGGAACGCGGCCAGGAGCGGCGCGAGCCACGAGCGCATGCCGGCCCACCACAGCAGACCGGTCGCGGCGGCGAACAGCACGAGACGCAGCACGGAGTAGACGACGACGGGCACCCGCCCAGCGTAGGTCAGGACGACGCCCGTCCGGACCGCGGCGGACCCCACCCTGACGGGTCGCCGTCTAGGGTGGACAGGTGCTCAGGTACCTGCCGTTCGTGCTGATCGCCGCCTTCGCGCTGTACTGCGCGTTCGACGTGCTGGGCAGCGACGCTCGTCGGCGGCGGGGCGTGCCGACGCTCGTGTGGGTCCTCGTGGTGCTGCTGCCGGTGCTGGGGGGCGTCCTGTGGCTGCTCGTGAGCCGCAGCGCGCCGGCCCCGGGCCAGTCGCGTGCTGCGCGCGGGCCGGTGGCACCCGACGACGACCCCGAGTTCCTGCGCCGGCTCGACCTCGAGCGGCGTCGACGCGAGCAGCAGGCGCGCGGCGACGACACCGACGACGCCGCGTCCGCCTGACGCGCCCGGCGGGCCTCAGAGGCCCGAGTAGGAGTGCTTCCCCGTGATGAACAGGTTGACGACCGTGAAGTTGGCCAGGACGACCGCGTAGCCGACGAACACGATGTAGGCGGCGCGACGCCCGGCCCACCCGCGCGTCGTGCGCGCGTGCAGGTACGCGGCGTAGACGACCCACGCGACGAACGTGCCGACCTCCTTGGGGTCCCAGCCCCAGTAGCGGCCCCAGGCCTCCTCGGCCCAGATCGCGCCGCCGATGAGCGTGAACGTCCACAGCACGAAGCCGACGGCGTGCAGGCGGAACGACAGCGCCTCGAGCCGGCGCGCGTCGGGCACCTGCTCGAGCCACGCGAACGCGGGACCGGTCACGCGCGCACCGTGGAACGCCTGGCGCAGGCCGTCCGCGCGACGCCACGGACGCTCGAGCCGCGAGCGGCCCTCGGCGCGCGCGTCCTGCAGGACCTGCAGGACGGACGTCGCGAACGCGACCGTGAAGACGCCCGTCGCGAGGATCGCGACGCCCACGTGGATGACGAGCCAGTAGCGCTGCAGCGCGGGCTGCACCGCGTCGGCCTGCACGTGCAGCGTGTTGAGCGCCAGCACGAGCGCGAGCACCGCGATGCCCGTCACGAGCACGCCGAGGAACGCGATCGCGCGCCGGCGCTGCACGACCACGAGCACGGCCGTCGCGCAGAACGTGCCGACGATCGTGAACTCGTACATGTTGGCGGTCGGCCAGCGGCCCGCGGCCACGCCGCGCAGCACGATCGCGACGAGCAGCAGCGCCGTGCCGAGCACGAGCGTCGAGCCGGCGATGCCGGCCGCGCGGCGCCGCGGCGCGGGCGCCGCCGGTGCTGCGGGTGGCGCGTCGGCCGTGAGGACGTCCCCGCCCGACGTGGCGCCGGCACCCACGACGGCCGGCCGGCGCGCGGCACGCACGGCCTGCGCGGCCTCGGTCGCGCGCGCGAGGTCGATCGCGTACGCGACCAGCGCGATGGTCAGCGCTGTCGCGGCCGACCAGACGAACAGGTCGCTCAGCTCGGCGACGTTCATGTCCTGTCCTCCTGCGGATCGGGCCCGGGGTCGCCGTGGGGCGCCGCGGGCTGCGCACCGAGCACAGCGGTGAGGACACGGTCCAGCTCGGGCTGCAGACCGACGTCGTCACCGCGGGCGAGGCCGGCGGCGGTCACCACTGTAGCCGCGCCCCCGGGACCTTCGTCCTGCGGGGCGCCGGCTCGGGGCGCGGCGCGCAGCCAGAGCCGCCGACGCGGCGCGAACAGCGACGCCATGAGCCCCGCGAGCGCGAGCAGCGCGAACGTCAGCACCCACGCGAGCGACGGGTCGTGCCGCAGGTCGAGCGCGACGAACCGCGGCATGTCGTCGAAGGTCAGCGTGCCGAGCCCGTCCGGCAGGTCGACCGTCTCCCCCGGCCGCACGTACAGCGTGACGACGTCGCCCGCGTCGTCAACGGCCTGCTGCATGCGCGACTCGTCGAGCCGGTAGACGTTCTGCGGGACACCCGTGTCGAGGCCGAGGTTGCCGCGCCACACCGACAGCACGAGCAGCGGGTCGGCCGGCTGCGGGTCGACCGAGCGCCACAGGCCCGGGGCCGCCTCGACGGCGGTGGGCAGCAGGAACCCGACGAGACCGACCTGGTCCTGCCCGCCCGAGACGTCGGGCACCTTGACGACGCCGCGCGACGTGTACACCTCGTCCTGCGGCAGGAAGGGCACGGCGTCCGAGAACGCGACCTCGCCCGCGGCGTCGTGCACCGTGAGGTGCGGCGCGTAGCCGTTCCCCATGAGGTACACCTTGGCGCCGCCGGCGACGATCGGGTGGTTGACCTTGATCTGCTCGGGCGTGGGTTCGCCGCCGGGCTCGGTGACGGTGACGTGCGCGGTGAAGTCGCGCGACTGCAGCGTGCGCGGGTCGAACCGCGACTCGAAGTCGTCGAGGCGCAGCGTGAACGGCTCGAGGTCGGCGGGGTCGAACGCGCTGCCGCGCTCGAACGAGTCGTACCCGGCCTGCACGTTCGCGAAGCCCGTGCCCTGCACGACGATCGCCTGCCCGCGGTAGTGCAGCAGCTGCCCGGTCGCGACCGAGACCAGCAGGCCGAGCAGCGCGAGGTGGAACACGAGGTTGCCGGTCTCGCGCAGGTAGCCGCGCTCGGCGGACACCGACCACGTGCCGCGGCCCTCGTCGTGCACGTCGACGCGGAACGCGGGGACGCCGAGCCGGCGCCGGCGCAGCACGGCCGCCGCGCGCTCGGCGACCGCACGCGGCGCGTCGTCGGACGTGCCGGCGCCCTGGGCGGGGAAGCGGCCGAGGCGGCGCGGCGTGCGGGGCGGGCGGCCGCGCAGCGCGGCCAGGTGCACGCGCGTGCGCGGCAGGATGCAGCCGATGAGGGAGACGAACAGCAGCAGGTAGACGGCCGAGAACCACACCGACGCGTACACGTCGAAGAATCCGAGCCGGTCGAGCCACGGGCCGACGTCGGGGTGCTCGGTGAGGTACTCGGCGACGCGCGCGGGGTCCTGCGGCCGCTGCGGGAACACCGAGCCGGGCACGGCGGCGACCGCGAGCAGCACGAGCAGCAGCAGCGCGACGCGCATGCTCGTGAGCTGGCGCCACGCCCACCGCAGCCAGCCGACGGGCCCGAGCGCGGGCAGGGCCGCGGGCTCGGGACTCGTGCCGTCGGCGCCGGTCGTCGTGCCACCGGCCGGCGCGTCGGCACCGGACGCGTCGTCGGACGCCGCGGTACGCGCCGCGTCGTCGCTGAAGGCGTCGTCGAGGCCCTCGGGCCGGTAGCCGGGGCGGGCGGCCTCGCGCGGTCGGTCGGTCACGTCGTCAGCCTCGCCGCCACCTGGGCACCCGTCTCGACAACCACCTGCGCACCCACCTTCACAGCACCGGGACGAACGGGTCGGCGCCGGTCAGCAGGCCCTGGAGCCAGGCGGCCCACGTGCCCCACGCGCCCGTGACGAGCGCGACGCCGAGCACCACGAGGACGGCACCGCCGGTGCGCTGCACCGCGAGCCGGTGCCGCCCGAGCCACGCGACGGCCCGCCGCGAGCGCTGCAGCCCGACGGCGACGAGCGCGAACGGCAGGCCGAGGCCCACGCAGAACGCGACCGCCAGCAGCGCACCGCGCCCGGCCGAGCCGCCCGTGAGCGACAGCGTGAGGATCGCCGCGAGCGTCGGTCCGATGCAGGGCGTCCAGCCGAGCCCGAACGCGACGCCGAGCAGCGGCGCACCCCACAGACCGGTGCGCGGCGCGACGTGCGCGCGCCGCTCGCGCTGCAGGAACGGCACGGCGCCGAGGAACGCGAGACCCATGACGACCGTGACGGCGCCGAGCACGCGGCTCACCGGGTCCTGCCACTGCCACAGCACCGCGCCGAGCGAGCCCGCGAGCGCGCCGAACGCGACGAACACGGCCGAGAACCCGGCGACGAACAGCGTCACGCCGAGCACGAGCACGCGGCGGCCACCTGAGGCGTCGGACGGGTCGGGCGCGGTCCGGACGCGCGCTCCCGTCGCGGGAGCGGGGCCGGTCACGGGGACGGCCGCGGCGGCGTCGCCGCTGGGCGTGCCGTCGCCGACGCGCACGACGTCGGTCGCGTCGACCAGCCCGAGCGCGGCGCCCGGCGTGCGGCGGGGCCCGCCGGCGGCGAGCCCGCCGAGCAGACCCGCGTAGCCGGGCAGCAGGGGCAGCACGCACGGCGACGCGAACGACACGAGGCCGGCGAGCAGCGCGACCGGGACCGCGAGCAGCAGCGAGCCCCCGGCGACGGTCGAGCCGACGTCGAGCGCGAGCGCGCCGCCCCCGGTCACCGCGGTGCGTCCGCGGTGTCGACGGGGTCGACGGCCGCCGGGTCGGCGGCAGCACCACCGGTCGCGCCCGGGGCGGGCGCGGGCGTCGCGTCCGGGCCGGCGTCGCCCTCGGCGAGCAGCTCCTCCACGAGCGAGCGGAGCACCGAGCCGTCGGCGAGGCCGAGCACGCGCGCGGCGACGCGACCCTGCCGGTCGAGCAGGACGGTCGTGGGGACCGCGCTGACGGGCACGACGCCCTGCAGCGCGGCGACCGCGGCGCCGCTGGTGTCGTCGAGCGACGGGTACGGCACGGCGAGCTCGCGCTGGAAGGCCTGCGCGGTGCCGGCCGCGTCGCGGCTGTTGATGCCGAGCACGTGCAGGCCCTGGTCGGCGTAGTCGGTCGCGACGGCCGCGAGGTCGGGCGCCTCGGCGCGGCACGGCGGGCACGCGGCGTACCAGGTGTTGAGGAGCACGACGTCGCCGCGCAGCTGTGCGAGGTCGTGGGCGCCGCCCTCGTAGTCGGTCCCGGCGATGTCGACGGGCCCGACGCGGTCGGCGGGCGCCCACGTCGTGGTCGACCCGTCGCCGGACTGGTAGCCCTGGTCGACGACGTCGTCGGGCGTGCCGGACCCGTCGCCGGCGGCGCAGCCGGCGAGCACGACGGCGAGCGCGGCCGTCGCGGCGAGCACGCGCGCGGCCCGGCCGGTGCGGGAGGTGCGGGAGGTACGCACGTCAGGCCCCGGGGACCTGCGACGCGCCGGGCAGCAGCGCCGCGGCGGGCTCGCCGTAGCCGACGCCCACGAGCGTGTCGTCCTCGAAGCGCAGGCTCGTGAGGGACGCGAGCGAGCACTGCCGCTTGCGGGGGTCGTGCCACAGGCGGCGGTTCTCGAGCGCGAGGCGCGTGACCCAGATGGGGAGCTGGTGGCTGACGAGCACGGCCTCGTGGCCGCGGGCCGCGACGCGGGCGGCGTCGACGGCCGCGAGCATGCGGTCGACCTGCTCGACGTACGGCTCGCCCCACGACGGCCGGAACGGGTTGCGCAGGTGGGGCCAGTGCGCGGGGTGGCGCAGCGAGCCGTCGCCGACGCCGAACCGCAGGCCCTGGAAGTGGTTCTCGGCCTCGATGAGGCGCTCGTCGGTGCCGAGCGCGACGCCGAACGCCTCGGCGATGGGGGTCCCGGTCTCCTGCGCGCGCTGCAGCGGCGAGGCGGTGACGACCACGACGTCGCGGCGCGGGGCTCCCTCGTCGCCCGCGAGCGTGCGCGCGACGAGCTCGGCCATCTGCTGCCCGCGCTCGGAGAGCCGGTAGCCGGGCAGGCGGCCGTAGAGCAGGCCCGTGGGGTTGTGGACCTCACCGTGGCGGAGCAGGTGGACCGTCGTGGTGACCATGCGCACAGTCTCGCAAAGTCTCCTGTGTGCCCGGCGCCGGGACGTGGGCCCTCAGGCGCTCGCGGCGGTGACGTCGCTCACGTCGCCCTGGTCGCGGGCGCGCTCGCACGCGGGCGTGCGCAGGTGGTCGACGACGACCTGCATCGCGGCGCCGAGCGCCGCGAGCTGCGCGTCGTCGAGGACGTCGACGAGGTGCCGGCGCACGGACTCGACGTGACCGGGCGCGGCGGCGACGAGCACGCGCCAGCCGTGGTCGGTGAGGACGCACGCGACGCCGCGCGCGTCGCCCGGGACGGGCTCCCGGCGCACGAGGCCCGCGCGCTCCATGCGCGCGACGGTGTGCGTGAGGCGGCTGCGGGAGTGCGCGAGGTCGTCGGCGAGCTCGGACATGCGCAGCGCGCGCCCCGGGGCCTCGGAGAGCCGGACGAGGACCTCGTACTCCCCCAGCGACAGGCCGCTGCCGCAGTCGAGCTCGCGCGCGAGCACGTCGAGCAGGAGCGCGGTGCCGTCGCGGAACGCGCGCCAGTGCTCCTGCTGGTCCGCGGCGAGCCAGCGCACGTCGTCGGTCGGCGCGGCGTCGGTCACGGCGGGCTCCTCACGGTCGGGGGTTGCGGCTCGCATCCCACTGTAGTAGAAATATCAACCACCGCATACTTGTTGTGTCAACGATTCTCGTCGATCCCCCGGAGGAACCCATGTCCGCTCTGCCCGCCGGCCTCACCACCGGTACCTGGAACATCGACCCCTCGCACACCGAGGCGTCCTTCACGGTCCGCCACGCCGGCATCTCGAAGGTCCGCGGCACCGTCGCGGTCACCGGCGGCGCCCTCACCGTCGGCGAGGACCTCGAGTCGTCCGCCGTCTCGGTGACGCTCGACCCGTCGACCGTCACGACCGGTGACGCCAACCGCGACGGCCACCTCAAGGGCAACGACTTCTTCGACGTCGAGGTCTTCGGCGAGTGGACCTTCGTGTCGAAGGCCGTCCGCGAGGCCGGCTCGTCCTACGTGGTCGTCGGCGACCTGACGATCCACGGCGTGACCCGCGAGGTCGAGCTCGAGACCGAGTTCAACGGCACCGCCGTCGACCCGTTCGGCAACACCCGCGCCGGGTTCGAGGCCACCACGACGATCTCCCGCAAGGAGTTCGGCCTCACGTGGAACGCCGCGCTCGAGGCCGGCGGCGTGCTCGTCGCCGACAAGGTCCGCATCGACCTCGACGTCTCGGCCATCAAGGCCTGACGCACCGCAGCACCGTCCCGCGAGGGCGCGACCGCACCGGTCGCGCCCTCGCGGCGTCTCACCCGCAGGCGGGGCTACGACGCCCCGCCGCCCGCACCGCGCGCACGGTCGTGGAACGCCAGGATCTGCAGCTCGGACGCGACGTCCACCGCCCGCACGTCGACGTGCGGCGGCACGCGCAACGTGCCCGGCGCGAACGTCAGGACCCCCACGACCCCCGCGGCCACGAGCTCGTCGCACACGCGCTGCGCGACCGCGGCCGGCGTCGTCAGCACCGCGATCGTCGCGCCCGCGCGCGCCACCACCCCCGCGAGGTCGTCCGCGGGCTCGACAACGAGCCCCGCGACCGTCGTGCCCACGACCGCCGGGTCGGCGTCGACCAGCGCCACGAGCGAGAACCCGCGCTCCGCGATGCCCGCGTAGTTCGCGAGCGCGTGCCCCAGGTTGCCGACGCCGACGAGCACCACGCGGCGCACGTCGGACAGCCCCAGCGCCACCGTGACCTGCTCGCGCAGGTGCTCGACGTCGTACCCCACGCCGCGGCGGCCGTACGACCCGAGGTGCGACAGGTCCTTGCGCAGCTGCGCGGGCGTCACCCCGGCCCGGTGCGCGAGCTCCTCCGAGGACGTCAGCACGGCACCGCTCGCGGCCGTCGCCTCGAGCGCGCGCAGGTAGCCCGGCAGCCGCGCGACCGTCGCCGGCGGCACGGCCTCGCCGCGGCGCGTCCCGCGACCGCCGTCGCGGCCCGCACCCCGGCCCGCACCCCGGGCGGTGCCGCCGCGTGCGGCGGTGCGCCGAGCGTCCACGTCGACCCCCCGAGCCTCAGCGCCGGGAGCACCCGGCGACGACGTCACGCTAGAGCCTGCCGCCGCCCGCCGCGAGGGCCCTGCGCAGCCGGCCCTCGTCGATGCGCCAGTAGCCGCGGCGCACGCCGTCGACGTCGACCACCGGGACCATCTCGCCGAGCTCGTCCGCGGGCGGCACGCCGTCGGGGCCGGGCACGTCGACGTCCACCTCGACCCACGTCGCGCCGACCTCCGCGCACACCCGCGCGACCAGCGCCCGCGCGTCGTCGCACAGGTGGCACCCGGCGCGCCCGTACAGCACGACCCGCGCCGGCGTCCCGTCCGCCGCGGCGGTCGCCGCCGACCCCTGCCCGTCACCCGTCCGCGTCACGGCGCCACGCTAGCGCGCGCGGACGCGCCGACCGCCGCCCCGCGCGGGTCGTTACAGTGGCCGGGTGCACGCGGGCCAGGGGAACGACGAGCCGGCCGTCGTCGCCGCCACCGTCGAGACGCCGCGGGCCGACCTCGTGCCGGACGGGACGCGCGTCGCGGCCTTCTTCGACGTCGACAACACGATCATCCGCGGCGCCAGCGCGTTCCACCTCGCGGTGGGCCTGTACCGCCGCGGGTTCTTCCGCAACCTCGACCTCGTGACGTTCGCGTTCCAGCAGGCGCGCTACCGCGCATTCGGCGAGAACCGCCGCCAGATCGACGAGGTCCGCTCCCGCGCGCTCGAGATCATGCGCGGCCGCTCGGTGGCCGAGGTCACCGCGATCGCCGAGGACGTCTACGACGAGGTCCTCAGCCTGCGCATCTACCCCGGGACGCGGGCGCTGCTCGACGCGCACCTCGCGGCGGGGCACGCGGTGTGGCTCGTGACCGCCACCCCCGTCGAGATCGGCGAGCTCATCGCGCGGCGCCTCGGCGCGACGGGCGCGCTCGGCACGGTCGCGGAGCACGACGAGGGCTTCTACACCGGACGGCTCGTCGGCGACCTGCTGCACGGCGAGGCCAAGGCCAGCGCGGTGCGCGCGCTCGCGGAGCGCGAGGGCTACGACCTGGACCGGTGCCACGCGTACGGCGACTCGACCAACGACGTGCCGATCCTGTCGACCGTCGGCCACCCGTGCGCGATCAACCCCGACGGGCGCCTGCGCCGGCACGCCGCGGAGGTCGGGTGGCCCGTGCGGGAGTTCCGCCACCGGCGCACGCAGGCCCGCCGCGGCGTCAACGCCGCGAGCCTCGCGGGTCTGGTGTGGGCAGGCGCGGTCGTCGTGCGGGCGGTGCGACGCTCGCTGCGACGACGCGTGGGCGGCCTGTGACGGCACGGGCACCCGCCCCGTCGCCCGCGCGTCAGCCCGCGCCCTGCGCCTGCTCCTCGCGCGTCGTCGCGACCGGCCAGCCCTCGTCGTCCCACGCGAGCTCGCGGATGCCGAGCCGGAAGTCGCCGCCCTCGGCGGCGTCGTACCAGTGGAACGCCAGGTAGCCCTTCGAGTACGACTGACCGCCGGGGCCGACCATGTCGCCGCGCGTCGCGAGCAGCGGCTCGCCGCCGCCCGCGGCCAGGTCCCGGCCCTCACGGTCGACGTACGGCCCGGTGACGTCGCGGGATCGGCCGACGGCCATGTTGTAGGTCGAGTCGGAGCCCTGGCAGCACGAGTCGCGCGAGACGAAGAGGTAGTACCAGCCGTCGCGCTCGGCGAGGTACGGGGCCTCGATCGCGTTGGGCGAGCCGATGCGGCTCGCGATCGTCACGGGCTGCGCGTCGGGGTCGGCGAGCGTGCCGTCGGGCCACGCGAGCTCGATCAGCTGGATGCCGCCCCAGAAGGACCCGAACGCCATCCACGGCGTGCCGTCGACGTCGACCACGCCCGCGTCGATCGCGTTCCAGTTGTCCTCGCCCGGGGTCGAGGAGATCACCTCGCCCCGGTCGACCCACGCGTAGGCGGGGTCGTCGGGGTCGAGCGTCGTGTTCGTCATGAGCCCGATCACCGACCGGTTCGAGCCGAACGTCGACGCCGCGTAGTACAGGTACCAGGTGCCGTCGTGCTCGACGACCTCGGGCGCCCAGAAGTTCTCGACCCCCGGCACGGCCTCGTACACCCAGCGCGGGCGCGTGCCGGCCTCCCAGACGGTGCCGATGTCTTCCCACGTGCGGCCGCCGTCGGTCGAGCGCCGGATCTGCGGCGCGCCGAGCCCGACGCGCACGTCCCCGGTCGAGAACACGTACCAGGGCTCGCCCTCGTCGCCGACGACGAGCGCCGGGTCGTGCGTGCGCAGGTCACCGGCCAGCTCGAGCGCGGTCGCCGCGGGCGCGGCGGGACGCGTGAGCAGGACCGCACCGCCGCCGACGAGCAGCGCGGCCACGACCCCGACCGCCGCGAGGGCCCACGCCCGGCCGCGGCGCCGCGGCCGGGCGTCGGGCGCGGGCGGGGCGTCCGGCGCGGGCCCGGCGGGCGCGTCCGTCACGCGGCGCCCTCACGACGCGCGGGCTCGAGCGCGACCCACCGCACGCCGTGCTCGGGCACGTCGAGCGTCAGCACGCCGTCGTGCTCGGCGGCGGTCGCGCGCGGGTAGGGCAGCGGCGCTGCGTCCCACAGGTCGCGGGCCGTCCAGCGGTGGGCGCTCGCGGCGGCGTCGCCCACCAGCGCGGACAGCGGCAGGTGCTCGGTGCGCACGCCGGTCCCGGTCCAGAACACCGCGACGTAGCGCGTGGCCTCGGTGCCGGACCGCGCACCCCACACGACGACCTCGCCGTCGCCCGCGGGCTCGCGCTGCAGCTCGCGGCCGTCGACGCCGGTGCGCAGCACGTGCCCGACCGCGGGCGTCGTGAGCAGCGCGATCGTCGCGTCGTCGGACGTCGGCAGGTCGCCGCCCATCATGAGCGGCGAGCGGGCCATGACCCACAGCGTGAGGAGCGTGCGCTGCTCGTCGGGCGTGAGGCGCGACGCGCGGTCGTCGCCGCGCTCGGCGCGGATCCCGATGCGCCCCAGGGGCAGCATGTCGGCGTCGGCCCAGCCGCCGGGCTGCTGGAACGGCGCCCACCGCGCGAGCCGCGCGAAGTTGGCGTGCACGTCCTCCCAGCGGTCCCAGAGGTCGTCGCACACGCGCCACATCTGCGCGTGCTCGCGCAGCACGGGCAGGTGCGCGGTGGACAGGCGCGTGCCGGGCGACAGCGACAGCACGATGTCGCGCCCCGAGCGCGCGATGGCGCGCGACCACGCGGTGATCGCGTCGGCGTGGAACGGCGCGAGCATGTCGTCGACCTTGACGAAGTCGACGCCCCACGACGCGAGCTGTGCGACGAGCCCGTCGAGCCAGGCCTGCGCGGCCGGGTGGGTGTGGTCGAGCCCGTACATGTGGCCGTTCCACGTGCAGACGGACGACGTGTCGGCGACGTCGGCGGTCGTGACGACCGCTCCGTCGGGGCTCACGACGGGCAGCGCGGCGGCGACCGCGGTGCGCGGGATGCCGCGCAGCACGTGGACGCCGAGCTTGAGCCCGAGCGCGTGCACCTGCGCGGCGAGCTCGGTGAAGCCGCGGCCGCCGGCGGCCGAGGGGAAGCGCGCGGGGTCGGGCTGGGGGTAGCCGTGCTCGTCGAGCACGAGGCCGCTGCCGTCGGTGTAGCCGTGCGCGCGGGCCGCGGGGTCGGACCAGTCGATGTCGACGACGACCGTGTCCCACCCGTGCGGGAGCAGGTGCTCGGCCATGAAGCGGGCGTTGGCCAGGACCTCGGCCTCGGTGACGGTCGTGCCGTAGCAGTCCCAGCTGTTCCACCCCATGGGCGGGGTGAGGGCCAGCGTCATCGTCGACTCCTTCTACATCGTTGTAGAGTCGACTCTGCCGCACCGTGCGGCGCGGCGTCAAACCCACGCGTGGCGCACGGCACGCACGAGCGTACGTCGCGGGGGCCGACGGCCCCGACGGCCGGGCGTTACCCGATCGTGGCTTGACCGGGAGCCGGTGCCCGTGTCAGTTTGTGCAACGTTGTAGATCAACGTTGTAGAGACGTTGCAGCATCGGAGAGGTCAATGACGACCAGCAGGAGCGACGGGCGACGCGCAGGGGCGCCGCAGCGCCCCCGGGCCACCGGGACCGCGGCTCCGCACGGACGTGGACCTGACCGACCCACCACCACGGGAGGCAGGCAGATGAAGAAGAGCAGGCTGGTCGTCGGCGCGACCTGTGCCGCGCTGGTCGGCGCGCTCGCGCTCACCGCGTGCAGCAGCGACGGCGGCGGCGGTGACGACGGGAGCAAGAAGATCACCTTCATGTTCCGCGGCGGCCCCGACGAGAAGAAGGCCTACGAGGCCGCGATCGACAAGTACACCGAGGCCACGGGCGTCGACGTCGAGATGATCGTCACCGACGCCGACCAGTACGCCACCAAGCTCCAGGCCGCGGTCGCCGGCAACAACGTGCCCGACGTGTTCTACATCGAGCAGGCGTCGCTGCAGTCCTACGTCGCGTCGGGCGTGCTGCTCGACATCACCGACCAGGTCGAGGCGTCCGACGTGGACCTCGACAACCTCTGGGAGTACGGCGTCGACTCCTACCGCTTCGACGGCACGCTCCAGGGCACCCCCGAGGGCCGCCTCTACGGCCTGCCCAAGGACATCGGCCCGTTCTCGTTCGGCTACAACAAGACCATGCTCGAGGCCGCGGGCATCCCGCTGCCCGACAAGGACACGCCGCTCACGTGGGAGCAGTTCGTCGAGATCTGCAAGCAGCTGACGACGGACACCGACGGCGACGGCGCCGTCGACCAGTGGGGCACCGGGCTCAACGTCCAGTGGAACCTGCAGTCGATGGTGTGGAGCAACGGCGCGGACTTCATCGACGCCGACCGCACCACGGTCACGGTCGACACCCCCGAGTTCGCCGACGCGCTGCAGAAGTTCGCCGACCTCACCACCGTCGACGCCGTCACGCCGTCGGCCTCCGACGCGGCGACGCTCGACACGTACCAGCGCTGGATGGCCGGCGAGATCGGCTTCTTCCCCGTCGGCCCGTGGGACGTCAGCGTCTACAACGACCTCGACTTCGACTACGACCTCATCCCCTGGCCCACCGTCGGCGACGGCGGGACGGCCACGTGGGTCGGGTCGCTCGGCATCGGCGTCTCCGCGACGTCGAAGCACCCCGACGAGGCCGTCGAGCTCGTGACGTACCTGTCGGCCGACGCGCAGGCGCAGCAGACGCTCGTCGACGCGAACATCCAGGTCCCCAACCTCATCGACGTCGCGACGGACTGGGCGCAGGCCGCCGACGCCGAGCCGGCCAACCGCCAGGAGTTCCTCGACATCGCGCAGGACTACGGGCGCGCGATGCCCGCGGCCTTCACGTACGGCGCCGCCTGGTACGACGAGCTCTGGACCAACATCCAGCCGGTCCTCGACGGCAAGCAGACCGCCGCCGACTACCTGGCCGACGTGCAGCCGCGCATGCAGGCGCTGCTCGACGAGTCCATCGCCAACGCCGAGCAGGCGTTCGCCGGACGCTGACGCACCGCGGTCCCGCACCAGAGAGGACCCACCCGATGTCGCGTCCCGAGGCCGTCACGGCCCCACCGGCGGCCGTCGCCGCCGACGGCCGGCCCCCGCTGCGCACCCGGCGCGAGCGCAACCGCCTGCACCGCACCGAGGCCCTGTGGGCGCTCGCGTTCGTCGCCCCGCCCGTGCTCGGGTACCTGCTGTTCACGCTCTACCCGCTCGGGTTCGCCGCGTACGCGTCGCTCACGAGCTGGAACGGGCTGGGGCCGATGCGTTTCATCGGCATCGACAACTACACGCGCCTGCTGAACGACGACTACTTCCGGCAGACGCTCTTCAACACGTTCTTCTACATGATCGGCATCCCGATCGGCCTGACGCTGTCGCTGCTGCTGGCCCTCGCGCTCAACCGGCGCATCGTCGGGCGCACCGCGTTCCGCACCATCTACTACGTGCCGGTCATCTCGTCGCTCGCGGCCATCGCGATCGTCTGGCAGTTCGCCTACAACGGCGACTTCGGGCTCGTGAACCAGGTCCTCGCGTGGTTCGGGATCGACGGCCCCAACTGGCTGCAGAACACCGCGACCGTCAAGCCCGCGATCATCCTCATGATGATCTGGAAGGGCCTCGGCTACTCGATGCTGCTCTACCTGGCGGCCATCCAGTCGGTGCCGGCCTCGCTCTACGAGGCCGCGTCGCTCGACGGCGCGAGCTGGTGGCAGCAGCTGCGCGCGATCACCATGCCCATGGTCCGCCCGGTGACGTTCTTCCTGGTCGTCACGAACATCATCGCGGGCGCGCAGATCTTCACCGAGATCAACATCATGACGCCCACAGGCGGCCCCGAGTTCAGCTCGGCGTCGCTGGTCTGGTACATCTGGCGCCAGGCCTTCCGCTACCAGCAGATGGGGTACGCGACGGCCATGGCGGTCGTGCTCGGCATCCTCGTCTTCGTCATCACCCTGATCCAGTTCCGCCTCAACCGGCGCAACAGCTTCAGCATCGACTGAGGGACGCAGCCATGACCACCATCCCCGCCCTCCCGCGCGCCGGCCGGCCCGCGCGGACCGCCGCCCCCGCGCGCGGCGCACGGCGCGAGTCGCGCGCCGTCAACGTGATCCTCTTCGTCGTGCTCGCGGTCTTCGCGATCGCGATGGTCGCACCGCTCGTGTGGATGTTCACGACCGCGATCAAGACCAAGGCCGAGGTGTTCGCGCTGCCGCCCGTGCTGTGGCCCGCCCAGCCGCAGTGGGACACGTTCGTGCGCATGTGGAACGAGGCACCGATCCTGTCGGGCTTCCGCAACTCGTTCATCGTCGCGTCGACCGTGACGATCGTCGGCTCGGCGACGTCCGCGATCGCGGCGTTCGCGCTCGCGAAGCTGCGGCTGCCCGGCAAGAACGCGATCTTCCTCGGCCTGCTGACGGGCCTCATGGTCCCCTACCCGACGATCATGATCCCGCAGTTCGTGATGTTCTCGCGGCTGCACTGGGTCGACACCCTGCTGCCGCTGATCGTGCCGCTGCTGTTCGGCAACATCATCATGATCTTCTTCATCCGGCAGTACCTCGAGACCGTCCCGGACTCGCTCATCGAGGCCGCGAAGATCGACGGCGCGTCGTACCTGACGATCTTCGGCCGCATGATCGTGCCGATGATCCGGCCCGCCATCGCGGCGCAGTTCATCCTGTGGTTCATGACGATCTGGAACGACTACCTCGCGCCGATCCTCTACCTGAACTCGCCGGGCAAGCAGACGCTGCAGGTCGTCATCGCGAACCTCAACGTCGAGTACGCCACGCAGCGCGACTACCCGCTGATCATGGCGGCGTCGTTCGTCGCGCTGCTGCCGATCCTCGTGGTGTTCCTCGTCTTCCAGCGGCAGATCATCGAGTCCGTCGCGCTCACCGGCACGAAGGGGTAGCGCCGTGACGACCCTCGACCCGGCCGCGGACGTCCTGGACACCACCGGCTGGGGGGCGGAGCACGCCCACGACCCGACCGCGGTGCGCGACGACGACGGCACCTACTGGCTGTTCTCCACGGACGCGTGCTCCGACGGGCCGGTGCGCGGCGGCGTGCAGGTGCGCCGCTCCGACGACCTCGTGACGTGGACCTTCCACGGGTGGGCGCTGCCCGGCGTGCCGCGCGCCGCGGTCGACGTGGGTGCCGCCGGCCTGTGGGCGCCCGAGGTGGTGCGCGTGGGCGGGCAGTGGCGCATGTACTGGTCCGCGTCGTCGTTCGGCTCGCGCCGCTCGGCGATCGGTCTGGCGGTCGCCGACCACCCCGCGGGGCCGTGGCACGAGCGCGGACTCGTGGTGACGAGCCCCGCGGTGCCCGCGGACGCGACGGGCACGCCGCACGGCGACGGCCCGCCCAACGCGATCGACGCCGCGTACGCGGTCGACACGAGCGACGGCCGCGAGCGGCACTGGCTCGCGTACGGCTCGTTCTTCGGGGGCGTCCACGCGGTCGAGCTCGACCCCGCCACGGGGCTCGCGCTCGACGCCGGCCGGGACGGTGCGGCCGCCGCGCCCGGCGTGCTGCTGGCCCGGCGCGCCCCCGAGGTCGAGGGCGCGGTCGAGGGCGCCTACCTGCTCCCCCGGCCCGGCGGCGGGTGGGCGATGCTCGCGTCCTGGGACTCGCTGTTCTCGACGTACCACGTGCGCGCGGCCGTCGCCGAGCACGTCACGGGCCCCTACCGCGACCGCCTCGGCCGCGACCTGCGCGCACCCGCCGCCGACTCCGGCACCGTGGTGCTCGCGGGCCACCGCCTCGACGGCGGGCCGGGGCTGCGCGCACCGGGGCACGGTGCGGTGCTCACCGAGCCCGCGTCGCCGCGGCGCCCCGGCCGGCAGACGTTCGTGCACCACGTGCGCGACGAGGACGCCCCGACGCGGCACCGCGTGCAGGTGCGCCGCCTGGTGTGGACGCACGACGGCTGGCCGCTGGTGTCGCCGCAGCCGTGGGCGGGCCCGGGACGCGAGGTCGACGACGAGTCGACCTGGCCCGCCGACCCGACCGTGCTCGACGGCGCGTGGGAGGTGCTCGACGTCGGCGCCGACCCGGCCGTGGTGCAGCGCACGCGGACCGCGGCGCTGGACCTGACGGACGTGCGCGCGCTCGGCGCGGGCCGCTTCACGGCCCGCCGGTCCGACGGCGCCGCGGTGTCGCTCGTGGCGTTCCCGGGCTGGGACGCCGTGCGCGACGTCGCCGCGACGGTCGTCGTGGCCCTCGACGACCGCGGCCGCGTGACCGCCGCGACGCGCCCCGCGTAGGCCGGACCGGGACGAGCGGGCTGGGAGGATCGGGGCGTGGACGCGCACGGGTGGGCCGCCGGGGTCATGACGGCCCTGCGGTGGGTCGCGCACGTGCTGGCCGTGCAGGCGCTGCTCGTGCTCGGCACGCTCGCGGGCGGTGTGGTGCTGGGGCTCGCGCCCGCGCTCGACGCGGGCGGCCGCGTGCTGGCGCGGCTGCCCGCGGGCGACCCGTCGCCGCACGTGTGGGCGGAGTTCTGGCGTGCGTGGCGCGCCGGGTGGCGGCGCGCGAACGTGGTCGCGGCGCCGCTGGCGGCCGTCGGCGCGCTGCTCGCGGTCGACGCGTGGGTCGTGACGGCCGCGGACGGGCCGGTGCGCGCCGCGCTCGGGCTGGGCCTCGGGATCGTCGGCGCGTGGACGCTCGTCGTCCTCGCGTACCTGCCGGCGGTGCTGCGGCGGTACTGCGACCCCGCGCCCGCCGCGTGGCGGTTCCTCGCGCTCGCGCCGGCGCTCGGACCCGGAACGGCGCTCGCCGTGCTGCTGGCGGCCGTCGTGTGGGCCGCGACGTGCTGGGTCGCTCCCCCGGTCGCGGTGCTCGGCGGCCTCGCGGTGCCGCTGCTGGCCACCGGCTGGCTCGTCGACGTGCGGCTGGACCGGCTCGACGCGCGCGTGGCCGCGGCAACCTGAGGCGACACCCGACGACGCCCGGAGGGGCGCGCCGGTCCGCGAGCCGACGGACGGCAGCGAGGGCGTCAGCCGGCGGCGTGCTCGCCGAGCGTCGACGCGCGCGCGACGACGGAGAAGTCCGCGACGACCTGCTGGTAGGGACGGTCGGCGTCGGGCGCCTCGATGCGCGCGAGCAGCAGGTCCACGGCGGTGGTCGCGATCTCCTCGCGCCCCGGGTGCACGGTCGACAGCGTGGGCGAGGAGTACGCGGTCTCCTCGATGTCGTCGAAGCCGATGACGGCGACCTGCCCCGGCACGTCGACGCGCCGCAGGTGCAGCGTGTGCAGCGCACCGAGCGCGAGCGCGTCGTTGAGCCCGAAGACCGCGTCGATGCCGAGGTCGGCGTCGAGCAGGCGCGCCATGGTCTCGGCGCCCGTCGCGCGGTGCCAGAGGCCCGCCTCGCCGACCAGCGCCGGGTCGAACGGCAGGCCGTTCTCCTCGAGCGCGGCCGCGTAGCCCTGCACGCGCAGCGCGGCCGACCCGACGGTCTCCCCCGCGTGCGCGCCGACGACCGCGATGCGGCGCCGGCCCTGGTCGATCAGGTGCTGCGTCGCGGCCTTGGCGGCCTCGACGTTGCTCATGGTGACGTGGTCGGCGGGGCCGCCGAAGATCCGCTCGCCGAGCAGCACCAGCGGGTAGTCGACGCCGTCGAGCTCGTGCACGTCGTCGGGCCCCAGGCCCAGCGGCGAGTAGATGAGGCCGTCGGTGAACTGGCGGCGCGCGCCGCGCAGCACCTCGATCTCGCGCTCGCGCACCGCGCCGGTCTGCTCGATGAGCACGGTGAGGCCGCGCGCCTCGGCGGCGCGGATGACGGAGTCGGCGAGCTCGGCGAAGTACGGCAGCGACAGCTCGGGGACCGCGAGCCCGACGAGACCCGTGCGCCCGCGCCGCAGGTTCCGGGCCGTGACGTTGACCTGGTAGCCGAGGTCGGCGATGGCCTGCTCGACCTTCTCGCGCGTCGAGTCGCGGATGTACGGGTAGCCGTTGACGACGTTGGAGACGGTCTTGATGGACACACCGGCCCGTGCGGCCACCTCGTGCATCGTCACAGCACCGCTGCGTCGTCCGTTCACGTGCGTCCTCGTCCTCGTCGCGACCTCGTCGTGCGTCGGGCTGCCGGCCCGCGCACAGCGTGGCAGACGACCGTCAGCCTACATCGTTGTAGAGATCGCGGGGAAGCCTTCCGTGCTCGGACACACGTCGGGCCCGGTCGTCCGACCGGGCCCGGGGTGCACTGCGCGCCGCCGGAGCGGCGCGCGGCTCACTTCTTGTTGCGACGCTGGTGACGCGTCTTGCGCAGCAGCTTGCGGTGCTTCTTCTTCGCCATGCGCTTGCGACGCTTCTTGATGACGGAGCCCATGTGCGGTCCTCACTCGTGTCCGGTCACGGCCCCGGGAGCCGTGAGTGGTGGTCGATCGACGCGGTGCGCGTTGCTGATCGCCCACGCACGCAGAAGTCCGGGGCCCCACCTTACGCGATCGGGCCCCGCGTCCGCGAACGGCGGTCGCCGTCCGCACGACGTGCGCCCCGGCCCGAGGCGGCTCGGGTGCCCGCCCGCGGGGTCAGGACGAGCGACGCTCCTCGTCGACGGCGTGCGTCTCGACCGTCGCCGACGAGCGCAGGTAGGCGTCGAGCGCGTCCTGCGGGACCCGGAACGACCGACCCACGCGCACCGCGGGCAGCTCGCCCGCGTGCACCAGGCGGTACACCGTCATGCGGGAGACCCGCATGAGGTCCGCGACCTCGACGACGGTGAGGAACCGCACGCGTCCCTGCGGCCCGCCCTGCGCGTCGCTCATGTCCCGGCCCTCCTGGTGGCCGGGCCCTGCGCCGGCGTCGCGCACCCGAGAACCGGGTGCCGCCTCAACGATAGTGGCGCGTGTGACGCATGGGGAAGCCGGGACACCCGCACGGCGCACGACGGCACCCGAGCGGCCCAGCCGCCGACGCGACCCGCCCGCGCCACGGACCGGCACGCCACCGTCGGACCGGCCGCCGGCTCGCCCCGCGCGCCCCCCACGGGTGCCCGCTCAGTCGAGCTCGGGGTCCAGCCCCAGCGACGGGAACACGGCCGTGCGCGTCGCGCGCACCGCGCGGTCCACGTCGTCCGCCGGGTCGTACCCCGCCGACCACGGACGGAACGACGCGCTCGCGTGGTCCGTCATCACCGGCACCGCGTCGCGGCCGTAGCGCTGCCGCACCACGTCCAGCCAGACCTGCGGCACGCGCGTCGCCGGGTCGACGGGCCGGTGCGCGGCGACGCCCAGCAGGTGCGTCCACGTGCGCGGCACGACGTCGAGGATCGCGTACCCGCCGCCGCCCAGCGCGACCCACCGGCCGTCGCTCACGTCGTGCGCGAGGTCGTGCAGCAGCACCGCCGCCGCGCGCTGCGCGTCGACCGACACCCGCAGCGTCGCGAGCGGGTCCATGCGGTGCGTGTCGCAGCCGTGCTGCGTCACCAGCACGTCCGGCGCGAACTCGCGCACCACCGCGGGCACCACCGCGTCGACCGCCCGCAACCAGCCCGCGTCGTCGGTGTGCGACGGCAGAGCGACGTTCACGGCCGTGCCCTCCGCGCCCGGGCCGCCGGTCTCGCCCGGGTACCCCGTGCCCGGGAACAGCGCGAAGCCCGTCTCGTGCACCGACACCGTCAGCACGCGCGGGTCGTCCCAGAACACCGCCTGCACGCCGTCGCCGTGGTGCGCGTCCACGTCGACGTACGCGACGCGCTGCGCACCGGTCGCCAGCAGCGCCCGGATCGCGACCGCCGCGTCGTTGTAGACGCAGAACCCCGACGCGGCGCCGGGCATCGCGTGGTGCAGCCCGCCGCCGACGTTCACCGCGTGGTCCGCCTCGCCGCGCCACACCGCGAGCGCCGCGTCGACCGTGCCCTGCACGACCCGCGCCGCTGCGTCGTGCATCTGCGGGAACACCGGGTCGTCGCGCGTGCCCAGCCCGCGCACCAGGTCCGGCACGCCGCGCTCGGCCGCCGCGTGCACGGCCGCCACGTAGGCCGGGTCGTGCACGGTCGCCAGCAGCGCGTCCGACGCGGGCTCCGCGCCGACCACCTCGACCCCGGGCGCGTCGAGCAGCCCGAGCTGGGCCGCGAGCGCGACGGTCAGGTCGATGCGGTCCGAGGTCATGGGGTGCCCGAACCCGAAGTCGTACGCGAGGAGCTCGGTCGCCCACACGACGCGCAGGGTCGAGGACGCGGCGCGCGTCGCGTCCGGGGCCGTCATGCGCCCACGCTCCCACCGCCGCCGGGCGGGTGTCGACCCGACGGGCCGTGCCGCCACCCGTCCGGACGGACGAGGCACGCCCGTCCCCGGCGTCGCGCGTCACGTGCCGTCGGTGCGTGCGCGCCCCCGGCACGTGCCAGAGTGTGCCTGAGGGCACGTGAGTCACACGC
Organism: Cellulomonas sp. HD19AZ1; assembly: GCF_004535805.1. Classification (NCBI taxonomy): domain Bacteria; kingdom Bacillati; phylum Actinomycetota; class Actinomycetes; order Micrococcales; family Cellulomonadaceae; genus Cellulomonas; species Cellulomonas sp. HD19AZ1. Next base: position 115,647 of record NZ_SPHX01000008.1, on the reverse strand, counting down.
GCGAGGCACAGCGGGAGGCGGGATGGCGGCGGGGCCCGGCCTGCTCTGGCGCGCGCGCGAGTACGTCGACCGGTCCGCCCGGCAGTCCCCCGCCCGCCTCGCGCTCGGCGTGTTCGCGCTCGTCATCGCGATCATCACCGTGCTGCTCTCGGCGCCCTGGGCCACCGCGCACGGCGGCCGTGCGCCCCTCATCGACGCGCTGTTCACGGCGACGTCCGCAACCACCGTCACCGGGCTGGTCGTCGTGCCCACGGGCGCGTACTGGTCCACGTGGGGCCTGGTCGTCATCCTCGTCGCCATCAAGATCGGCGGGCTCGGGGTCATGACGCTCGCGTCGCTGCTCGGCATGGCCGTGTCGCGGCGCATCGGGCTCACGCAGCGCCTCCTCGTGTCGTCGGAGACCAAGGTGACGCGGCTCGGCGAGGTCGGGTCGCTCGTGCGGACCGTCATCGTCACGTCCACCGTGCTCGAGATCGCGATCGCGCTCGTGCTGTTCCCGCGGCTCGTCGTCCACAACGAGGCCGTCGGCGAGGCCGCCTGGCACGCGCTGTTCTACGCCGTGTCGGCGTTCAACAACGCGGGCTTCGTGCCGACGCCCGAGGGGCTCGCGCCGTTCGTGTCGGACTGGTGGATGCTCCTGCCGATCATCGTCGGCGTGTTCATCGGCTCGCTCGGCTTCCCCGTGATCCTCAACGTCGCCAACCACCTGCGCGAGCCGCGCCGCTGGAGCCTGCACTCCAAGCTCACCATCACCACGAGCATCGGGCTCGTCCTGTTCGGCTCGGTCGTCGTCGCCGCCTTCGAGTGGACCAACCCCGGCACGTTCCGGCCGCTCGACCCCGGCGGCACGGCGCTCGCGTCGCTGTTCGCGGGCGTCATGCCGCGCTCGGGCGGGTTCTCGACCGTCGACGTCGGGCAGATGCACGAGGGCACCTGGCTGCTGCTCGACGCGCTGATGTTCGTCGGCGGCGGGTCCGCGTCCACCGCGGGCGGCATCAAGGTCACGACGCTCGCGGTCATGCTGCTCGCGATCGTCGCCGAGGGGCGCGGCGACCGCGACGTCGAGGCGTTCGGCCGGCGGATCCCCCGCGAGTCGCTGCAGGTCGCGATCGCCGTCGGGTTCGTCTCGGCGACGATCGTGCTCGTGTCGTCGTTGCTGCTGCTGGCGATGACGGGCCTGACGCTGGACCGCGTGCTGTTCGAGGTGATCTCGGCGTTCGCGACCGCGGGCCTGTCGACGGGCATCACGCCCGACCTGCCCACGCCCGCCAAGTACGTGCTCGTCGTGCTCATGTTCATCGGCCGGACCGGCACCATGACGCTTGCGGCGGCGCTCGCGCTGCGCAACCGTCGTCGTGTCATCCGCTACCCGGAGGAGAGACCCATCATTGGCTGACAGCCTGCGCGCGGGCGGCGGCGAGCCCCGCACGGCACCGCGCACCCCCAAGAAGGACTCCGGCGTCCTCGTCATCGGCCTCGGGCGGTTCGGGTCGGCGATCGCCGCGACCCTCGACCGGCTCGGCCAGGACGTGCTCGCGGTCGAGCGCAACCCCGACCTGGTGGCGCAGTGGTCGGGCCGCATCCCGCTCGTCGAGGCCGACGCGGTCAACCCCGACGCGCTCGAGCAGCTCGGCGCACGCGAGTTCCCCGTGGCCGTCGTCGGTGTCGGGTCGTACCTCGAGGCGTCGGTGCTCATCACGGGCAACCTCGTCGACATCGGCGTGCCGCAGATCTGGGCCAAGGCGATCTCGGGCGAGCACGCGCGCATCCTGCAGCGCATCGGCGCGCACCACGTCGTGCTGCCCGAGGCCGACGCCGGCTCGCGCGTCGCGCACCTGGTCAGCGGCAAGATGCTCGACTACATCGAGGTCGAGGACGGCTTCACCGTCGTGAAGATGCGCCCGCCGAAGGAGACGCAGGGCTTCACGCTCGCGCAGTCCAAGGTGCGCGAGCGCTACGGCGTGACCATCATCGGCGTGAAGTCCCCCGGGATCGACTTCCAGTACGCGACGCCCGAGACCCGCATCTCGGCCAACGACCTGGTGATCGTCGGCGGCCACGCGGACCTGCTCGAGCGGTTCGCCGCGCGGCCCTGAGCGACGGCGTCGACCCGGCGACCGCACCAGCAGGGAGGGGCACGCGCATGGCGAAGGCGCCGGGCAGGAAGTCGGGCAAGACGTCGGGCAAGACGTCGGGCAAGAAGTCGAGCACGACGACGCGCGAGAAGGCGAGCAAGAAGGCGAGCAAGGCGTCCGGCACGAAGGCGGGCACGACGACGTCGGAGACGACGGCGGGGAAGAAGCACGCCCCCGACCCGGCGTCCGTCCCGACCGCGGCGGCCGACGACCTGACCACGCGCCGCGACGCCGCGGTCGAGCTGCTGCGCGTCCGGCCCGGGACGCGCGTGGCCGACGTCGACGCACGGGCCACGCCCGGGTTCGACGGCTCGCGCAGCGCCGGCGAGCGCGCGCTCGCGGCGATCGGGCGGGACCTGTCCGACCTGCAGGAACGCCTGTACGCGCACGGACGCACCGGCGGCGACCGGTCCGTGCTGCTGGTCCTGCAGGGCCTCGACACCGCCGGCAAGGGCGGCATCGTGCGGCACGTGCTCGGCCTCGTCGACCCGCAGGGCGTCGCGCTGCGGTCCTTCGGCGTGCCGACGCCCGAGGAGCGCCGCCACCACTACCTGTGGCGCGTGCGACGCGCGCTGCCGCCCCCGGGCCGCATCGGCGTCTTCGACCGCTCGCACTACGAGGACGTGCTGGTCGCGCGCGTCGACGAGCTCGTGCCGCCCGACGTGTGGCGGGCCCGCTACGACGAGATCAACCGGTTCGAGGAACGCGTCGCCGCGGCGGGCACCACGATCGTCAAGGTCCTGCTGTGGGTGTCGCCCGACGAGCAGTACGCGCGCCTGCACGAGCGGCTGGAGCGCCCCGAGAAGCACTGGAAGTACGACCCGTCGGACGTCGACGCGCGCCTGCGCCGGCCCGCGTACGAGGCGGCGTACCAGGACGTGCTCGACCGCACGAGCACGGACGTCGCGCCCTGGTACGTCGTGCCCGCCGACCGCAAGTGGTACGCCCGCCTGGCCGTGAGCGCCCTGCTGCACCGCGCCCTGTCCGACCTCGACCTGGGCTGGCCGGCGGCCACCTACGACGTCGCGGCCGAGCGCGCGCGGCTCGAGGCCACGCGCTGACGCGCGGTCGTGCGTCGCCGCCCGGCGGACGGCGACGCACGACCCGGGCACCGGCCGGCGGGGTGGTCGCCCGCCCCGCCGACCGGCCCGCTCACGACGCGTCGGTCGCCCCCCGCTGGTGCGGCACCGCGAGGACGGTGCTGCACCGCACGGCGCGAACCACGTGGTGCGCGCGCGCCCGGGCGGCGTGGCGCCGCAGCGCGACGCCCGCCGTCAGCAGGAGCAGCGCGAGCGGGGCGAGCCACAGCTCGGCCCCCGTGCGCGCGAGCGACGCGCGCTCCGCCGGCGCGGCGACGGCCGGGAACGCCCGGGCGGTCGACGCGGCCGGGAGCGTGAGGGTCCGGCCGACGAGGGTCGTCGTGCCGGTGCCGTCAGCCGCCGGGCCGCCGGGTCCCTGCGGGCCCTGAGGACCGGTCGGACCAGTCGGACCGGTCGGGTCCGTGGGGCCGCTCGGACCGGTCGGGTCCGTCGGGTCCGTCGGGTCCGTCGGGTCCGTGGGGTCCACCGCACCCGGCACGGCCCGGGTCACGGTCGCGTCCCCGAGGACGCCGAGCGCGACGCCCGAGACGTCGACGGGCACGGTCACGGGCAGCGTGACGAGACCGCCGCCCGATCCCGGCGCCGGGGCCCCGGGCTCCACGGAGCCGGCACCGGGCGTGACCACCTGGGTCACGGTGCCGTCACCCAGCACGCCCAGCGCGACGCCGTCGACGGTGACGGGGGCCACGACGGGCGCGGCCACAGCGGCGTCGTCGTCGGACGCGACGCCCGGCGCGGGCGAGCCCGGCGCCGACGAGCCCGGCGCGCCGGCACCGGTGACCTCGGCGTCGCCGAGCGCACCGACGGCCACGCCGTCGACCCGCACGGGCGCCGTCACCGGCACGCTCACGAGCGCACCGTCCGAGCCCTCACCCGAGGCCCCACCCGGGACGGGCCCCGGTGCGGGCGACGGTGCGGGCGCAGGGCCCGTCACGACCGCGTCGCCGAGGACGCCGACCGCGAGGCCGGAGACGTCCACGGGCACGGTGACCGGGGCCGACACGAGCCCGCCGTCCGGCTCCGCCGACGCACCGGGCCCCTGCGCGGCAGGGCCGGCGGGCGCGGTGCCCGCCCCGGTGCTCGTGGCGTCACCACCGACCGCGACCGCGACGCCGGAGACGTCGACGGGCACGGTCACGGGCGCCTGCACCGCCGCGTCGTCGCCCGACCCGGCAGCGGGTGCGGGCTGCGGCTCGGCAGGGGCCGGCGCAGGGGCCGGCTGCGGCGCGGTCCCGGTGACGGTCCCGTCACCGAGCACGCCCACCGCGACGGACGACACGTCGACGGGCACCGTGACCGGCACCTCGACGACGGCGGGCGCGGCGGGGGCGGGCTCCTGCGGGGCCGGCGCCTGCGGTGCGGGCGCCGGAGCCGCCGGCGCGGGGGCGGGCTGCGTGACGTCGGCGTCGCCGAGGGCGCCGACGGCGACCCCCGTGACGTCGACGGGGACGGACACGGGGACGTCGAGCAGCGCGCCCTCCCCGGTCACGGACTCGGCGCCCAGCGTGATGCCGACGTCGAGGACGGCGCCGTCCGAGGGGGCGGCGTGGGCCGCGACGGCCCCGGCGGCCACGAGGCCGCCTGCGAGGAGCGCCGTGTGCAGCGCTCGACGGACGTAGGTGTGCATGGTCGTGCTCCTTGCCTGAGAACCGGAGCGCCCGCTCGGGGCGCGGATGGGCGTGTGCCGCACGCTCGGGTGCGGCGCGGTCCGGTCAGGCCGGGCTGTGCGGGACCTCGGGCGAGAGCCCCGCGGGGCACGCGTCGTGCTGGGCCACGAGGGTGGCGATCAGGTGGAGGGTCGCCGCGCCCACGACGCCCGCGAGGGTCGCGTCGGTCGTGGAGCGGGAGGTCGGGGCGGCGGCACCGGACGCACCGACCGGCGCGGCGGGCGGGACCGCCGGGGCGTCGGACGTGCCGGGCGTCGGCGTCGCGGGAGCCGAGGTCCTCGCCGCGTCGGCCCCCACCCCCGACGCGGCGAGGACGGGCGGCACGGCGCCGGAGGCGGACCGGGCGGCGGGGCCGGTGACGCGAGCACCGGGCGTGCGCGCCGTCGCGGCGTCGTCGCCGGCAGCGGCGCCGGTGACCACCGCGCCGGGCGCGGGCGACGCGGCGCGCGGTCCGACCGAGGGCGGCGCGTCCGGGTCGGACGGTCGCACCGCGGGCGGGTCGACCGCGGGCGGCGACCACGGCGGCAGCGGGACCACCGGTCCGAGCACGGGCGCGAGCGGCTCGAGCACGGGTGCGAGCGGCGTCAGGACCGGAGCCAGCGGCGTCAGCACCGGAGACAGGACAGGCGCGAGCGGGCGCGTCACGGGGACGAGCAGGTCCCCCACGGGCGCCAGCAGGTCGCCCACCGGAGAGAGCGGTGCACCGAAGGGCGCGAGGGCGTCACCGACCGGGGCGAGCGCGTCCGCGAGCGGGGTGAGCGCGTCCGCCACCGGGGCGAGCGCGTCGCCCACGGGGCCGGTCACGGCAGCCGCGGGCGCGAGCGCGTCCGACACGGGCGCGAGCGCGTCCGACACGGGCGCGAGCCCCTCGGTCACGGGTGCGAGCCCCTCGGTCACGGGCGCGGCCAGGTCGCCGACGGCCGACGTCACGCCCGCCAGGGCGTCGGCGACCGGCTCGGCCACGGGCGCCGCGGCGTCGGGTGCGGTGCTCACCGGAGCGTCCGGGAGCGGGCCGGTCGCGGGTGCCTCGGGCGACGCCGGAGCGGCGGGTGCCGGAGCGGGCGGCGGCGCGGGCGCCGGAACCGGCGCCACGGGCGGAGCGGGAGCGGGCGCCACGGGCGGAGCGGGAGCGGGCGCCGGTGCCGCCGGAGCGGGCGCGGGCGCGACCGCCTCGACGACCGGGGCGACGACGCCGCTGGTCACCGGGGCCACCACGGTGTCGACCACGGGGGTCACCACGCCGTCGGCCGCGTCGGCGACCGCGCCGAGCACGGAGCCGAGGCCCCCGGCGTCGGACGAGGCGGCCCGCGGCGCCGCGGCGTGCGCGTCGGCCGACGCGAGGACCGCGCCGGTCAGCACGAGGAGCGCGGCCCCGAGCACGGTCAGCAGCGCACGGGAGAGCCACGTCACGGCTCGTGATCCCTGCCCCTGGACCTGCACGTCCCCTGCACCCCCTGGCACGGCTCCGTCGCCGTGTCATCACGACGGTAGGTCGCAGTCACGGGAGCGGCAAGCCCTGTCTAGACCGTCGTCCAGGTGCCGGACCGACGACCTGGGACGACGCGCGCACACTTCACCCGCGCCGCCGGAGCCCCGGCACGCGTGCTCACGACGCCCGCCGCGCACCACCCGATGACTCCCGGCCGCGCGCGTGGTCCACTCCTCGCACGCGCTCGACGCGCACCCGACCGCACCCGCAGGAGCCGCCATGCCCACCGGACAGCCCACCGGCACCACCCCCACGACACGCTCGCTCGACGTGCCCGGCGCCGTGCTCGCGTACGACGTCCGCGAGGCCACCGGGACGGCGGTCGCGCGGCCGCTGCTGCTCATCGGCTCGCCGATGGGCGCCACCGGGTTCGGCACGCTGGCCTCGTGGTTCACCGACCGCACCGTCGTGACGTACGACCCGCGCGGCGTCGAGCGCAGCACGTCGGCACCCGGTGCGGAGCCCGCGACGCCCCGGACGCACGCGGACGACCTGCACCGGCTGGTCGCGGCGCTCGACGCGGGCCCGGTCGACGTGTTCGCGTCGAGCGGCGGGGCGGTCAACGCGCTCGCGTGGGTGGCCGCGCACCCGGCGGACGTCGCGACGCTCGTCGCGCACGAGCCGCCGCTGCCGTCGGTGCTGCCGGACGCGGCGGCCGCCACCGCCGCGATGCGCGCGGTGCACGAGACGTACCTGCGGGCCGGCTGGGGGCACGCGATGGCGGCGTTCGTGGCGCTGGTCTCGCACCAGGGCCCGGTGCCGGAGGACTGGGCGCACCGTCCCGCGCCCGACCCCGCCGCGTTCGGCATGCCGACGGACGACGACGGGTCGCGTGGCGACCCGCTGCTGGGCGTGAACATGCGCACGCTCCCGCCGTACGAGCTCGAGGTCGACGCGCTGCGCGCGGCCCCGACGCGCGTGGTCGTCGCCGTGGGCGAGGAGTCGGGCGAGAACCTCGCGGCGCGCGGCGCGCGCGCCGTCGCGGCGGCGCTGGGCGGCGACGTCGCCGTGCTGCCCGGCGACCACGGCGGGTTCCTGGGCGGCGAGTACGGGCAGACGGGTGCGCCGGACCGGTTCGGCCCGGCGCTGCGCACCCTGCTCGCCGGGTGACGCGGCGACGCGGGACGGGCCGGGCACGACGCGACGGGCCGGACCGGCGGGGCCGCGCCGGGCAGGGCGCGCGCCGGGCGGCGCCCCCGGTGGCTCAGTCCGTGCGCCGCCGCAGCGTCGCGACGCCCAGCACGAGCGCACCGACCGTGAACAGCGCCATCGCGCCCACCGCGCCACGCACGTCGGCCCACGCCGCGCCGCGTGCGATGTGCTGCATCGCGTCGACCGCGTACGTCAGCGGCAGCCCGCGCGAGACCCGCTCGAGCACCACGGGCATGGCCTCGCGCGGCATGAGCAGGCCGCACGTGACGAGCTGCGGCAGGATCACCGCGGGCATGAGCTGCACGGCCTGGAACTCGGTGCGGGCCAGCGCGGAGGCGGCCAGGCCGAGCGCGGAGCCCAGCACCGCGTTGAGCACGGCCACGGCGACCATGAGCGCGACGGGCCCCTCGACGTGCATGCCGCAGACCCACGTCGCGAACACGACCACCACGAGCGCCTGCACGGTCGCCAGCACGGCGAACGCGAGCGCGTAGCCGAGCACGAGGTCGGCACGCCCGAGCGGCATCGTCATGAGCCGCTCGAGCGTGCCGCTCGTGCGTTCGCGCAGCGTGGCGACGCTCGTGACCAGGAACATCACGAGCAGCGGGAAGAACCCGACGAGCACGGGCCCGAACCGGTCGAGCACGTCGGTGCCGTCGAACATCCACGCGACGAGCCCCAGCAGCACGCACGGCATGACCAGCACGAGCGCGACGGTGCGGCGGTCGTGCCGGAGCTGCGCGAGCACGCGCCGCGCGGTCGCGAGCGTGCGGGCGGTGCTCACGCCGCACCCGCCGCGTCGGCCGCGTCGACGAGCGCGAGGAACGCCCCTTCGGCGTCGTCGGCGCCGGTACGGGCGCGCAGCTCGGCGAGCGTGCCGTCGGCGAGGACCGCGCCGTCGCGCATCAGCACGAGCCGGTCGCAGCGGGCCGCCTCGTCCATGACGTGGCTCGAGACGAGCAGGCTGCAGCCGTCGTCCCGCAGCCGCGCGAACAGGTCCCACAGCGAGCGCCGCAGCACGGGGTCGAGACCCACGGTGGGCTCGTCGAGCACGAGCAGGTCCGGCGAGCCGAGCAGCGCGACCGCGAGCGACACGCGCGACCGCTCACCCCCGGAGAGCGTCGCGACGAGGTCGCGGGCGTGCGGGGCGAGGTCGACCTCGGCGAGCACGCGCTCGACGGAGCCGCGCGGCGCGCCCTGCAGCGTGGCGGCGTAGCGCAGGTTCTCGGTGACGGTGAGGTCGGCGTAGACGCTCGGCGCCTGCGTCATGTACCCCAGTCGGCGGCGCAGGTCCGGGCTGCCGGCGGGGAGCCCGAGGACGTCGAGCTCGCCGGTCACGTGGGTCTGGACGCCGACGACGGCTCGCATGAGCGTCGTCTTCCCGCTGCCGCTGGGGCCGAGCAGGCCGACGACCTGGCCGGCGGGCAGCGTCAGGTCGAGGCCGTCGACGACCACGCGCCCGCCCCGCACGACGCGCAGCCCGCGCGCCCGCACGGCGGGTGCCGCACCCTCGTTTTTCCCCATGTGAGGAATAGTGCACCCGGCGGCACGCCGCCGCAAGGGTCGCCGGGACCGGGGACGAGGCCAGGCTCGCGCGGGGACGCGGCGGCGAGGGGCGTCAGGGGACCGGATGGCTGAGCACGGCGTCGACGACGACGATCAGCAGCGACCCCGTCACCGACAGCAGGGCTCGTACCGTCCAGACCAGGGCCCGCGGTTGCGCACGCACGACGCCGCTCCTTCCGGGCACGTCTCCGTCGACGCGCCGTCAGGCCGAGACTAGGCCGACAGCGGGCGACCGGCACGTGAACCCCGGGTGAACCGGCACGTCACAGCTCCGCTCGCACCGTCGGCCCACACCCACGCACCCGCCCCGCAGGCCCTCGGTCCCGCCCGCACGCGCCCGGCGCGCCCCCGCACTCCCCGCGGTACCGGCCCGCCGTCGTCGGACGGCTCGACGCGCGTCCGCCGGCTCAGTCCGTGAGGTAGCGCTGCAGCGTCGGGCCCACGAGCGCGACGACGTCCGCGGCCGGCAGCGACGCGAGCGGCTCGACGCGCAGCAGGTGCCGCGCGACGAGCACGCCGACGGTCTGCGACGCGACGAGCGACACGCGCAGCGCCGCGTCCGGCCCGTCCAGCGCGCCCGCGACGCGCGCGAACACCTCGCGCGAGAGGAAGCCGGCGACGTCCCGCGGGCCCGCGTCGTCGGCCGTCAGACCGCTGAACGCGGCCCGGAACGGCGCCCCGCCGTCCTGGTCCCACACGCGCAGCGCCGCGGCCAGCAGGCGCTCCCCCAGGCCGTCGACGCCCGGCGTGACGACCCGCTCCACGAAGACCGCCGGCTCCACCCCCTGCGGCAGCACGCTCGCGACGAACAGCTCGCCCTTGTCCGTGAACCAGTGCCGCACCGAGCCGGGGTCGACGTCCGCCCGCCGGGCGATCGCGCGCACGCTCGTGCCCGCGTACCCGCGGGCGGCGAACTCGGTGCGCGCCGCCGCGAGGATCGCGCCGCGCGTGCCCTCCCCCGCGGGCCGCCGCCCGCGCGCCCGCGTCCGCGTCTCGTCCACGGGCCCACCCTAGGCAGCCGCGCGCGCAGGCGGCGCACGCGGCCGGGCACGACGGAGGGCGGGCACCCGGCCGCAGCCGGGCACCCGCCCTCCGTCGTCGTCCGCGCGTCAGCGCCTCAGGAGCCCTGCGTCGCTCAGAACCCCTGGGCCACCCGGTAGTACACCTGGTTCCACCGGACCTGGTCGGCGAACCCGCGACGCGTGGTCGCCTCGTCGATGACGAGCAGCTCGGTGCGCGCGAGCTCCGCGAAGATCTCCCACGCCTCGATGCCCACGGCCGTCGACAGCACCGTGTGGTGCGCGCCGCCCGCGGTCAGCCAGCACTCGGAGGACGTCGTGAAGTCCGGGCGGGGCTCCCACACGGCCCGCGCGACGGGCAGGTGCGGCAGGTCCGCCGTCGGGGGCACGACGTCGACGACGTTGGCCGTGAGGCGGAACCGCTCGCGCATGTCGGCGAGCGACACGACGACACCGACACCGGGGTCGGTGTCGAACACCATGCGGACCGGGTCCTCCTTGCCGCCGATGCCCAGCGGGTGGATCTCCACGCGCGGCTTCGACGTCGTGAGCGACGGGCAGATCTCGAGCATGTGCGCGCCCAGGATCTTCTCGGCGCCCGGCGTCAGGTCGTAGGTGTAGTCCTCCATGAGCGACGCGCCGCCGGGCAGCCCGGCGCCCATCACCTTGGCGACGCGCACCAGCACGGCCGTCTTCCAGTCGCCCTCGGCGCCGAACCCGTAGCCCTTGCCCATGAGCCGCTGCACGGCCAGGCCGGGCAGCTGGCGCAGCTCGCCCAGGTCCTCGAAGTTCGTCGTGAACGCCTTGGCGCCACGCTCGGTGAGGAACGCCTCGAGCGCGGCCTCCTGGCGCGCCGCGTAGCGCAGCGACTCGTGGCGCTCGCCGCCGGCCCGCAGCTCGGGGACGACGTCGTACAGCTCCTCGTACTCGGCCACGAGCGCGTCGACCGTCGCGTCGTCGACGGCCTCGACCGCGGCGACGAGGTCGTTGACGCCCCACGTGTTGACCGACACGCCCAGGCGGATCTCCGCCTCGGTCTTGTCGCCCTCGGTGACCGCGACGTTGCGCATGTTGTCGCCGAACCGCACGAGCACCAGGTCCTGCGCGGCCTGCCAGCCCGCGGCGGCGCGGACCCACGTGCCGATGCGCGCGGTCACGGCCGGGTTCGACACGTGACCCGAGACCGTGGTGCGGGCCAGGCCCAGGCGCGTCGCGATGTACGCGTACTCGCGGTCGCCGTGCGCGGCCTGGTTGAGGTTCATGAAGTCGAAGTCGATGGTGTCCCACGGCAGCTCGACGTTCGCCTGCGTGTGCAGGTGCAGCAGCGGCTTGCGCAGCAGGTCCAGGCCCGTGATCCACATCTTCGCGGGGCTGAACGTGTGCATCCACGTGACGACGCCGAGCACCTTGTCGTCGGCGTTCGCGTCGAGCATCGCGCGGCGGATCGCCTCGGAGTCCTTGAGGACGGGCTTCCAGACGACCTTCGCGGGCACGTCGCCCGACGCGTCCAGCGCCGCCGCGACCTCCTGCGACTGCTCGGCGACCTGGCGCAGCGTCTCCTCGCCGTACAGGTCCTGCGAGCCGGTGAAGAACCAGATCTCCTGGTCCGGGTAGGCCTTGCTCATCGGTGCATCTCCCTCGATCGCCAGGTCAGTGCTGGCCGTAGACGTTCTGGTAACGGGCGTACAGCGAGTCGATGTCGCTCTGCGCGATCGGCAGCGGCTCGCCGAGCTGCCGGCTGATGTGGACGGTCCGGGCGACCTCCTCGACCATGACCGCGGCCTTCACGGCGGCCTTGGCGTCCGTGCCGATCGTGAACGGGCCGTGGTTGCGCATGAGCACCGCGGGGCTGCGGGACTCGCGCAGCGTCTCGACGATGCCGCGGCCGATCGAGTCGTCGCCGATGAGCGCGAACGGGCCGATCGGGATGTCGCCGCCGAACTCGTCGGCCATCATCGTCAGCACGCACGGCACGGGCTCGGCGCGCGCCGCCCACGCCGTCGCGTACGTCGAGTGCGTGTGCACGACGCCGCCCACGTGGGGCATGTGCGTGTACACGTACGCGTGCGCGGCGGTGTCGGACGACGGCGCACGGTCGCCCTCGACGAGGTTCGCGTCGAGGTCGCACACGACCATCGACTCGGGGGTCAGCTCGTCGTACGTCACGCCCGACGGCTTGATGACGAGCAGGTCGCGCTCGCTCGGGCCGGCGGGGTCGACGACGACGCGCTGCGACACGTTGCCGGCGGTCCACACGACCAGGCCCCAGCGGGGCAGCTCGGCGTGCAGCGCGCTGACCTTCGCGCGCGCCGCGGCGACCTGCTCGCGGACGTCGGACGGGTAGGCGTCCAGGGAAGACATCGGGCCTCCAGCGTCGGTGCCCGGGGCGGGCACGGGTGGGTCCGGCGCGGACGGCGCCGGTGCGGCGGCCCGCGTCGACGGGCCGCCGCTCGGTCGGGTCGGTCAGATCGCCTCGGTCGCGGCGCGCTCGATCGCGAGCCCGGCCGTGTAGCGGTCGAGGTAGGTGGTGTAGCCCGCGACGTCGGCGGGGTCGGGCTCGACGACCTCGAGCTCGGCGTCCGCGAACACGCGCTGCGCGAGGTACGTGCCGAGGTCGACGCCGCCGCCGTGCACGAGGTACGCGGCGAGCACCGCGATGCCCCACGCGCCGCCCTCGCCGGCGGTCCGCCCCACGGCCACGGGCGCGCCGACGGCCGCGGCGAGCAGCCGCTGCGCGACGCCCGCGGTCCGGAACATGCCGCCGTGCGCGAACATCGCGTCGACGCCCACGCCCTCGGCCGCGAGGATCCGCATGCCCAGGCTCAGCGTGGCGAACGCGCCGTACACCTGCGTGCGCATGAGGTTCGCGAGCGACAGGTCGCTGCCGGGCGTCCGGACGATCAGCGGCCGCCCCTCCTCCAGGCCCGTGATCGGCTCGCCCGACAGGTAGTTGTACGACAGCAGGCCGCCGCCGTCGGCGGCGCCCTCGAGCGCCTCGCGCAGCAGCACGCCGAACACCTCGTCGGGCGTGGCCTGCGCGCCGAGCGCGGTCGCGAACCGGCCGAACACGCCGGCCCACTCGCCGAGCTCGCTCGCGCCGTTGTTGCAGTGCACCATCGCGACGAGGTCGCCCGCGGGAGTCGTCACGAGGTCGATCTCGTGGTGCACGGTCGCGAGCGGCTTCTCCAGCACGACCATCGCGAAGATCGACGTGCCGACGGACGTGTTGGCGGTGCGCCGCGCGACCGAGTTGGTCGCGACCATGCCGGTGCCCGCGTCGCCCTCGGGCGGGCACAGCGGGATCCCGGCCTGCAGCGTGCCCGTCGGGTCGAGCAGCGCGGCACCCTCGGCCGTGAGCGCACCGGCGTCCTGGCCGGCGACGAGCACCTGCGGGAACAGGTCGCGCAGACCGCCGGGCAGCCGGTCGCCCACGTGCGCGTCGAAGCGCGCGACGAGGTCGGCGTCGTAGTCGTGCGTCGCTGGGTCTACCGGGAACATGCCGGACGCGTCGCCGACGCCGAGCACCTTGCGGCCCGTCAGGCGCCAGTGCACGTAGCCCGCGAGGGTCGTGACGAAGCGGACGTCGGGCACGTGCGGCTCGGCGTCGAGGACGGCCTGGTGCAGGTGCGCGACCGACCACCGCAGCGGGATGTTGTAGCCCAGCAGGTCGGTGAGCTCGGCGGACGCGGCGCCCGTGGACGTGTTGCGCCACGTGCGGAACGGCACGAGCAGCTCGTCGGCGGCGTCGAACGCGAGGTAGCCGTGCATCATCGCGGAGACCCCGATCGCGCCGACCGTCGCGGGCCGCACGCCGTGCTGCCGCTCGGCGTCGTCGAGCAGCTCCGCGACCGCGGCGCGCAGGCCCTCCCACACGGCGTCGAGCGAGTACGTCCACGTGCGGTCGACGTACTGGTTCTCCCACGCGTGCCCGCCGGACGCGAGCGGCACGTGGTCCTCGCCGACCAGGACGGCCTTGATGCGCGTCGAGCCGAGCTCGATGCCGAGGGCCGTGCGGCCCTGCTCGATCGCGGTGCGCGCGTCCGTTCGCTGCTGCCCCATCGCGTGCTGCTCCCTCCCCGGTCGTCGTCGCCCGGGTGTCGTGGTCGGGTCGGCCGGCGTGCGTTCGGCCGACGTCATGTTAACGCTCACATGGCGGTGGTGCCAGCACCCGGGTCAGACGTCCCGCCCGGACCCGGACGACGCGCGGACCACGAGCTCGGGTGCGATCGACGCGACCTCGGGCACGCGCCCGCCCATCGCCTCGACCAGCGCCGCGACGGCCCGCCGGCCCAGCTCCGCGAAGTCCTGCCGCACCGTCGTCAGCGGCGGCGCGTAGAACTCCGCACCCGGCTCGTCGTCGAACCCCACCACCGCGACGTCCTCCGGCACACGGACGCCCGCCCCGGCGAACGCCGCGAGCAGACCCAGCGCGAGCTGGTCGTTCGCCGCGAACACCGCGTCCGGCAGCCCGTCACGCACCAGCGCGCGACCCACCGCGAACCCGTCCGCCGCGCGCCACCCGCCCACGCGGTGCTGCGGGACCGCGAGCCCCGCCGCCTCGTGCGCCTCCTGCCAGCCCCGCAGCCGGTCCCGCGCGTCGTACCACTCGAGCGGCCCCGCGACATGCACGACCGTCCGCCGGCCCGACGCCAGCAGGTGCTCGGTCGCGAGCCGCCCGCCCGCGACCTGGTCCACCGCGACCGTCGGCACCGCGACGCCCTCGCGCCCGGACGTCACCAGCACCACCGGCACGGGCGCCCGCACGTCCGCGACCGCGTCGATCGTTTCCGTGCTCGGGGCCACGACGACGACGCCGTCGACGCCCTGCGCGAGGAAGTGCTCGACCGCGTCGCCGACCTCGCGGCCGCTGAAGTCCCGCAGCGTCGCGACCGACACGTAGTGCCCCACGTCGCGCGCCGCACGCTCGATCGCGACCAGGGTGCTCGTCGGGCCGAACAGCACGGTCGCGGGCGTGATGACGCCGATCGTGCCGGTGCGCCGCGTCACGAGCGCGCGCGCCGCGAGGTTGGGCCGGTACCCGAGCGTCGCGATCGCGTCGAGCACGCGCTCACGCGTCGCCGGGCGCACGCTCGGGTGGTCGTTGAGCACGCGCGACACCGTCTGGTGGCTCACGCCCGCGAGCGCCGCGACGTCGTTCATCGCGGGCGGGCGACCCTCGCGGGACGTGCGGGCCCGCGAGGTCGGGGCCGTGCCGCCGACCGGGCCCGTGGACGCGGCGGCCGCGCGCGGCACCGGCACCGCGTGCTCCGCGGCGGTGCGTGCGGGGTCGGCGCAGCCCTCGGTGACGGGCGACGCGTCGTCGGCCACGGTCAGCCCGCGCCCAGCTCGCGCGAGCGGTCGGCCGCCGCACGCACCGCCGCGACGAGCCCCGCCCGGACCGCGTGCGCGTCGAGCGCCGCGACGCCCGCGACGGTCGTGCCGCCCGGCGACGACACGCGCTCGCGCAGCACCGCCGGGTGGTCGCCCGTCTGCGCGACCATCGCGGCCGCACCCTCGACGGTCGCGACCGCGAGCCGCGTCGCCAGGTCGCGCGGCAGCCCCAGCAGCACGCCCGCCTCGGCGAGCGCGTCGACCACGTAGAACGCGTACGCGGGGCCCGACCCGGACAGCGCCGTGACCGCGTCGAGGTGCTTCTCGGCGACCCGCTCGACCAGCCCCGTCGCCGCGAGCACGCGCTCGACGAGCACGAGGTGCCCCTCCTCCGCGGCGCGCCCGGGCGCGATCGCGCTCGCACCCTTGCCGATGAGCGCCGGGGTGTTCGGCATGACCCGGACCACGGGCGTCCCGGCGGGCAGCGCGTCCTCGTAGACGCGCAGCGGCACGCCCGCCGCGACGCTCGTGACGAGCGCGCCGCCGCGCAGCACGGGTGCGACCTGCTCGAGCACCGCGGGCACCACGTCGGGCTTGACGGCGACCAGCACGACGTCGGCGGCCGCGACGGCGTCCGGCAGCGTCGCGGTCCGCACGTCGTGCTCGTCGGCGAGCGCCGCGGCCTTCGCCGCGTCCTGGTCGACGACCGTCACGCGGTCGCCCGGCCAGCCGCCCTGCCGCAGCGCCGCGACGAGCGTCCCGCCCATCACGCCGCCGCCGAGCACCGCCACCGCGGGCGTCGCACCGGGGTCCTGCGTGGCCTGCGTCGTCATCGCGCCTCCGTCACCGCTCACGGCCGCTCCGCGACGGCCCTGGGTGAGCCTACGACCAGAGCCCGTGCGGCTCGCGGGGTTCCGCGCAGCGGTCCGGGGCGCCGCGGTCTCCGTGGCGGGGCGCCGCGGTCGCGGCGCGGCCCGGCGACGCCGTCCCGCACCCGTCGGCACCCCGACGCCGTGCGGCGTTCCGGCGTCCTGGCGGCCGCAACGCCGCACGGCCCGCCGAGACGGGGACGGGGAAGGCCCGCGCCGGCGTCAGGTGGCAGGCGTCAGGCGTCAGGCGTCAGGCGTCAGGCGTCAGGCGTCAGGCGTCAGGCGAGCGTGAGCAGGCCGTCGGCCAGCAGCCCGCGGACGCTCGGCAGGACGTCGGCGGCCACGTCGGCCGCGGGCACGTCGAGCAGCGCACCGAGCGCGCCGACGATCTGCCCGGCCGTGAGCTCGCCGTCGCACGCACCGACGAACGCCGCGAGCGCGGTCCCGGCCTGCACGGTCCGCCCGAACCCGCCGCCCTGCCGCAGCAGCACGACCCGCGGGTCCACGGCGCCCGGCTCGAGGTACCGCTCCTCGGTGACGTCGGGCGCGACCGTGAGGTACCGGGCCGCGAGGTCGTCGTCGGACAGCGCGGTGACGGCGTCGTGCGCCGCGAGCCCGGCCGCGAGCACCGGGCCGAGCGGCTGCCGCAGCGACCCGGTCTGCGACTCGAGCCGCCGCAGCGTCGGACGGCCCGTGGCCGGGCGGCGGAGCGTGACGATCCCGAAGCCGACCGACGCGACGTCGCGCGACGCGAGATCGTCGAGCCACGCGCCGTACCGTGCCGTCCACGCGGCCCGGTCGGCGGGCGTCGTGCCGCCGTCGCGGATCCACGTCTCGGCGTACTGCGCGGGGTCCTGCTCGTCGCGCTGCACGACCCACGCGTCCAGCCCGGACGCGTCGACCCACGCCCCGATCCGCTCGTGCCACTCCTCGCCGTCGCGGATCTCCCAGTTGGCGAGCATCTGCGCGACGCCACCGGGGGCGAGCACGGCGCCGACGCCCGTGACGAGGTCGCGCACGAGGTCATCGCCCGCGCGTCCGCCGTCCCGGTAGTCGTAGGCCGGCACGTCGGCACGCCGCGGCGTGATGACGAACGGCGGGTTGCTGACGACCAGGTCGAACGTGTCGTCGGTGACGGGCTCGAGCATCGACCCTGCGCGCAGCTCGACCCGGTCGGGCCCGAGGCCCGCGAGCGCGGTCGTGAACGCCGCGAACGCGAGCGCTCGCGTCGACAGGTCGGTCGCGACGACGTGCTCGGCGTGCCGGCTCGCGTGCAGCGCCTGCACGCCGCAGCCCGTGCCGAGGTCCAGCACGCGGCGGCGCGGGTCGCGCACGGTCGCCTGCGCGAGCGTGACCGACGCGCCGCCGACGCCCAGCACGTGGTCGGTGCGCAGCGCACCGCCGGTCGCGAGCTCGCCGAGGTCGGACACGACCCACCAGGCGGCCTCGCCCGCGCCGTCGCTGGCGGCGTAGGGGCGCAGGTCGACGCGCGCGCGGACCTCGTCGTCGGGTCCGCGCCCGGCGGCGTCGACGAGCCCCAGCAGCGCGGCGCCCTCGACGCCCACCCCGGGCAGGGCCGCGGCGAGCGCGCGCACCGGCACCGGGACGCCCAGCACGAAGCACCGCGTGAGCACCGCCGCGGGGTCGCCGCCCGTCGGTGCCGCCGGATCGGTCGCGCGCAGCGCGGGCAGCGCCTCGCCGCGGTCGAGGGCTCCCGCCGCGACGGGGCCGAGCAGGTCCTCGACGTGCTCGACGGTGTACGCCGCCGCCGTGAGGTCGGCGCGCAGAGCGGCGACGAGCTCGGGGACGACGACCGGGGCGGGCGGGGTGCTCACGCCCCCATCGTCGCAGCCGCGCCCGCGCCGCCGAGCACCCGTGCGCCGAGCGCGGTACTCGTGCGCCGAGCGCGGTACGCATCTGTACCGCACTCGACGGACGACCACCGCGCTCGGGGACGCGCGCGCTCGCGGCTCAGGCGCACGGACGCCGACGACGAGGTCGGCGCGAACCGGCGGGGGCACGGCAGGCCGGCGCACACGGACCGACGCCAGCAGACGGTTCAGGGGGACGGACGAGCGCAGGCGGACGAGCCCAGCCGACGGACGAGCGCAGGCGGACGGCGGCCCGAACCACCGCCGAGGCGCCGGGGTCCCGGCTACGGTGGGACGAGGGGTGTCGCCGTGGACATCGTGCAGACAGTGGCCGTGATCGCGCTCGCGACGGCGATCGTCGTCGGGGTCGTCGTGCGGGGCGTGCGTGCCCGCCGGCGCGGCGGTTCGGCGGCCGAGGGAGCCCGGATCGCGCTCGACGGCGCCGACCGGGTGCAAGGCGTCGTGCTGGCGCGACCCGACACCGGGCCCGTGCGGTACGGCGGCAACGGCCCGCAGGTCGAGCTCACGGTCGACCACCGCGACCCGCTCGACGACGCGGCACCGGGGGGTCGAGCGACCCCCTGACGCGCGGGGCGGCGGGTCGTGTCCCTCCTGCGTCCGGACCGTCGACCGCGGCCGAGTGCCCGGCCGAGTCGCCGTCGCGCCGGGCGGCGCTCACCCGTGCGGCTGCCGTCCGTCGCGGTGCCGCCCGCGCCGGGACGCGCGGGTGCCGTCGTCCCGCGCACGGCTGACGTCACCCAGCGCACCGACGAGGTCGTCAGGCGCGCCGACGGCGTCCCTCGGCGAGCCCGCGTGGCGTCGCTCAGCGCGTGGGTGCCTGCAGGTCGACGACGAGGGGACGGTGGTCGCTCGCGACACCCACGGCCGGGTCGTCGGGCACGCGCGCGCCCAGCACGGGGATCCGGTGGTCGACGAGGACGACGTCGATGCGCACGCGGGGCGCCGCGGCCGGGTAGGTCGCGTGCTCGGCCGACGCGACGACGGCCGCGTCGTGCAGCCCGCCGCGCGCGGCCCCGAGCGTCACCCACGACGGCCCGCCCGGACGCTCGTTGAGGTCCCCCGCCACGACGACCGGCGCGTCGTCGCGGCCGACGACGCGCCGCAGCACGAGCGCGACGTGGCGCGCGCGCTCGTCGGCGCGCAGGCCGAGGTGCACAACCACCACGCGGACCCCGTCGACGCGCGCGGTCGACGAGCCGCGGCGCGTGAGCCCGGGACGCCACGGCAGGCGCACCGCCGCGGCGTCGCGCACGGACCGGTGCGGCGCCACGAGCAGCGCGGTCGTCCGCGCCCCGCCCCCGCCGACCGCGACCCGCAGCCCGGTGCGCGCCGCGAACCGGCGCAGCCGCCACCGGCCGGTGAGCCCGCGCGGCGGCTCCTGCACGGCGAGCACGTCGGGGCGCGCGGAGCGGACCACGTCGACGAGCGCGTCCACCTGCTCGCGCAGGCCGCGCAGGTTGTACGTCATGACGCGCAGGGCGGCGGCCGGGGCGTCGGTCGCGGGCCCTGCCCGTCGGGTGTCGCGCTGCGCGCCGTCGTCGCGCGTCGTGCCGTGGGCGTCCACCGCGTCCTCCGTCCGTCCCCCCGGGCGTGCGGCGAGGGTACCCGAGCCCGTCGCCGCGGCCCCGCGCCCTGCACGCGGCACCGAGCCCGACGTAGGTTGGGCCGATCCACCGATCCGCGCGCGTGAGCGCACGACGAGAGGACGACGCCGTGCGACGTACGCCGACCCTGGCCGTCACGGCCGCCGCCGCCCTGCTGCTGACCGCCTGCACGGGCGGTGCGGACGACCCGACGCCGCCCGGCACGGCCGGACCGTCGGGCGGGTCCGCGGGCGAGGCCTCGAGCGCCCCCGACGCGGCCCCCGCCGAGCCGCTGCCGCCGGCCACCGCCGAGTGCCTCGCGGGCACGTGGCGCCTCGACCTGGCCGCGATGCAGGACGACCTCGCGCAGCTGTTCGCCGCCGCGGACGACGACGCCGTGGAGGTCACGGTGTCGGGCACGTCGACCTACGAGTTCGAGGCCGACGGGTCCTTCGCGGCGACGGTCGACTCGACGTCGGGCATGACGATGCGGTCCGACGAGACCGAGCTGACGTCGCGGTCGGAGTCGAGCGGCGACCTCACGGGTGCGTGGTCGCTCGACGGCGACCGGCTGACGATCTCGGACGTCGACAGCAGCGGGCTCGACGTGACGACGACGGCGGAGATGGACGGCGAGACCCTCGACGTGCCGCCGGGCGCGCCCGAGGACGCGATCGAGGCGCTGCCGCCGACGCTGTCGACGGCGACGTGCTCGGACGACACCCTGATGCTCGCGGCGGACCTCACGCAGGACGAGGGCGGCGACCCCGTGACGATCAGCTACACGCTGCGCCGCTGACCGCCCGGACCGACGCGACCGGACGCTGCCGGGCCCGCCCCCCTCGTGCGGGGGCGGGCCCGGACCGTCGCGACGAGGTTCAGCCGACGAGCTGCGTCTCGTGCTCGAGCCGGCCCTCGCGGTCCACCCGGGCGGCGCGCACGCGCGAGGCGATGACCGCGCCGAACGCGACGGCCGTCGCGACGACCGCGATGGAGAGCCGCACGACGTGGTTGGCGTCGTCGCCGACGGAGACGACGACCACGGCGGGCGCGATGAGCACCGACACGAGGTTCATGACCTTGATGAGCGGGTTGATCGCGGGCCCGGCGGTGTCCTTGAACGGGTCGCCGACGGTGTCGCCGATGACGGCCGCGGCGTGCGCGGGCGAACCCTTCCCGCCGTAGTTCCCGTCCTCGATGATCTTCTTGGCGTTGTCCCACGTGCCGCCCGAGTTCGCGAGGAACACGGCCATGAGCACGCCGGACCCGATCGCACCGGCGAGGAACCCGGCGAGCGGCCCCACGCCGAGCCCGAACCCGACGGCGATCGGCGCGAACGCGGCCAGCAGGCCGGGGGTCGCGAGCTCGCGCAGCGAGTCGCGCGTGCAGATGTCGACGACGCGGCCGTACTCGGGCCGCACCTCGCCGGTCATGATGCCGGGGTGCTCGCGGAACTGGCGCCGCACCTCGAACACGATCGCGCCCGCCGCGCGGGTCACGGCGTCGACCGCGAGGCCCGAGAACAGGAAGACGGTCGCGCCGCCGAGGATCACGCCGACGAGCGTGACGGGGCTGATGATGTCGTACGACAGCATGGCCGCCACGAGGTCGTCGCCGACCTCGCCGCGGATGTCGGCGAGCGCGTGCGTGACCGCGTCGGCGTACGACCCGAACAGCGCGGTCGCCGCGAGCACGGCCGTGGCGATCGCGATGCCCTTGGTGACGGCCTTGGTGGTGTTGCCGACCGCGTCGAGGTCGGTGAGGATCTGCGCGCCCTCGTCGCTGACGTCGCCCGACATCTCGGCGATGCCCTGCGCGTTGTCGCTCACGGGCCCGAACGTGTCCATCGCGACGATCACGCCGACCGTCGTCAGCAGGCCGCAGCCCGCGAGCGCGATGAGGAAGAGCGCGAGCGGCACGGACCCGCCCGCCAGCAGGAAGACGCCGCAGATCGCGGCCGCGATGATGCCCGCGGTGTAGACGGCGGACTCGAACCCCACGCCGATGCCCGACAGCACGACGGTGGCCGGCCCCGTGAGCGTGGTGCGCGCGACGTGCAGCGTCGGCTTGCTCGTGGTGCCGGTGAAGTAGCCGGTGACCCACAGGATGACGCCCGCGAGGACGACGCCGACGAGCACGGCGGCGGACGCGACGAGCCGCGGGTCGCCGCCGTGGGTCTCGAGCCCCGCGGTGCCGCCCGTGAGCGCCGCGAACGACGACGGCAGGTACGCGTAGGCGGCGACGGCGGCGAGCAGCACGCCGACGAGCGCCGAGACGTAGAACCCGCGGTTGATGGCCGTGAGCCCGGACTCCTCGCCGCGCACGCGCGTGATCGCGACGCCGAGCGCCGCGACGAGCGCGCCGACCGCGGTGACGACGAGCGGGAAGACCATGCCCTGCTCGCCGAACGCGGCGCGGCCCAGGATGAGCGCGGCGACGAGCGTCACGGCGTAGGACTCGAACAGGTCGGCGGCCATGCCCGCGCAGTCGCCGACGTTGTCGCCCACGTTGTCGGCGATCGTCGCGGCGTTGCGCGGGTCGTCCTCGGGGATGTTCTGCTCGACCTTGCCGACGAGGTCGGCGCCGACGTCGGCGGCCTTGGTGAAGATGCCGCCGCCGACGCGCATGAACATGGCGAGCAGCGCGGCGCCGAACCCGAAGCCCTCGAGGACGGCGGGCGCCTCGCCGCCGTACAGCAGCACGACGCCGGCGGCCCCGAGCAGGCCCAGCCCCACGACGGCCATGCCGACGACGCCGCCGGTGCGGAACGCGATGCGCGCCCCCTCGGCCCGGCCGCCCGGCCGGGACGCGGCTGCGGCGACGCGCAGGTTCGCGCGCGTCGCGAGCCACATGCCGAGGAACCCGATCGCGGCCGAGAACCCGGCGCCGACGAGGAAGAACAGGGACCGGCCGATCTTCACGCCGCTGTCGCCCGGCAGCAGGAACAGCAGCGCGCACACGATCGCGGCGAACAGCGCGAGGGTGCGGAACTGCCGGCTGAGGTACGCCGACGCCCCTTCCTGGACCGCCTGCGCGATCTGCTGCATCGAGACCGTGCCCTCGCCCGCGGCGAGCACCTGACGTCGGAGCACCGCGGCGACCACGAGGGCCGCCAGCGCGATCACGGCGATGACCGCGACGATCGTGATGCTCGTGGCACCGAGCTGCATGCATCCTCCTCGGGACGACGAGGTGCGACACCCCCTGCACGCACCCGCCCCGCGGCCCCGTTGCCGCCGGACCCGGCGAGTCTAGCCACGCGTGTGACGCACGTCTCACCAGGTCGTCGACGTGGCGGCGCGTCGCCGGGCCGCCCGGCGCGACGCGCCGGGGCGGGTCACGACGCGAGCGCCGCCGCGAGCGTGTCGCGGATCGTGAACACCTGCACGAGCCCGGTGATGCGGAACACCTTGAGCAGCCGCTCGGAGTCGACGACGAGCACGAGCCGCCCGCCGGCCGTGCGGACACGCTTGAGGGTCCCCACGAGCAGCCCCAGACCCGTCGAGTCCATGAAGGTGACCTCGGTCAGGTCGATCACCAGGTCGGTGCGCTGCTCCGCCACGAGCGCGGCCACGCGCTCGCGCAGACGATCGGCCGACGACACGTCGATCTCGCCCGCCACGTGCACGACCGTGCGGGCGCCCACGTCCTCGGCCGTCACCCGTACGTCCATCGACGTCCCCTCCCCGGTGACCCCTGCACGCAATTCAAGCATCCCGGACCCCGGCGGGGCGCCGTACCCGGGTGCGGCGCACCGTCGCGCACGCGGGGCGACGGGCGCGCGCCCGGCCCGCCGGGCGTCCTCGAGCCCGCCCGGCGGACCTCGGCACGCCGCTGGCCCTGGTGGCGACGGCACCCGTCCGGGTACGACTGGGGTGAGCGCCCCAACCTTTTGCCGAGGTCGTTCGTCTAGGTCAGTGAGGCGGCGTGCAGGGGGCGTCGCCTCGACCAACGTGAGAGAGGTCCGGCGAGCGCCTCGGACGACGGGAGACGAGTGACGGGCTGGCAGGACGCGCTGGACGAGCTGGTCAGGACGCGCGGACGCGCGCTCGCCGGCTACGCGTACCTGCTCACCGGCGACGTGCGCGAGGCGGAGGACCTCGTGCAGGACGCCCTCGTCCGGACCTTCACGCGCGGGCGCCCCGTGCGTGAGGTCGCGTCGGCCGAGGCCTACGTGCGCAGGACGATCCTCACGACGTACGTCGACGACTTCCGGCGTCGACGGCACTGGGCGACGATCCGGCACCTCGCGGTCGTCCCCGAGACGAGCCCCACCGACGGGCCGAACGCCGGGCCGGAACCCGTCGTCACGACCCGCCTCGCGGTGCAGCAGGCCCTCGGGCTGCTGCCGCCGCGCGAGCGCGCGTGCATCGTCCTGCGGCACTTCGAGGACATGACCGTCGCGCAGGTCGCCGACGCGTTGTCCCTCTCGGTCGGCACCGTCAAGCGGTACCTGTCCGACGCCACGCGCACGCTCGAGGAACGGCTCGGCCCCCTGGCCGGGCGCGACGACGACTCCGAGCACAGCGCCGACGACGTCCTCGTCACGCCCCGGAGGCCCCGATGAGCACACGACTGGACCTGGCGCTCCACGAGATCGCGGACGCCGCAGGCGACGCGACCGCGTTCGGCGACGACACCGCGGCCGGCACAGTCGCGACCGTGCGGCGCCTCACGGGCCGCGTGCGACGACGTCGTGCCGTGCGGGGCGCCGGGACGGCGGCGGTCGCCGCGAGCGCGGCGGGCGCGGTCGTCCTCGTCGGCCCGCAGCTGACGGTCGACCCGACGCCGGCCGTGGCGCCGGGAGCGTGCGGCACCTCGTTCACCGGCACGGGCGACGACGCCGGGGACGCCGGCTTCACGATCGGCGTGGACGCCGGCACCGTCCCCGTCCCGGCGGGCTCGACGTCGTTCGGGACGTGGCAGAGCAGGACGCTCGCGGTCGCCGTGGAGGTCGAGGTGCCGCTCCCCGAGGGCGCGACGCCGGACGGCACCGGCACGGTGCCGGTGGAGCAGCCCGCGTCGCCGGACCTCGTGCTGACACGGGACGACGTCGTCGTGGCCGAGACCGTGCTCGACCCGTCCCGCGCGGCCGCGGCGGGATCGGCGTGGGAGGCGTCGGGCGACGACGTCCCCGGGCTGCTGGTGTCCCAGGTGGTCGAGGACGGCGAGGTCTCGCTGCTCTGGACGAGCACCGTGGACGTCGTCGCGTGCGACACCGGCGGCGCGCTGCCGTCGGGCGACTACGAGGTGTGGGCCACGCACGCCGGGACCGACGGCGTCGAACGGGTCGTGGGGCCGTACGACCTCACGCTCGCTGCCGAGCAGCCCTCGGTGGCCTCGTCGCTGCCCGCCGACTTCCCCCCGGGCGTGCCGCTCGTCGGCGGGCGCCTGGTGTCCGCGACGCGCGACGGCGACCGGTGGACCGTCGAGGTCGCGACACCCGCGACCGACCGCGAGGTCGCCGCACTGAGGATGCTGTCCGCCGCCGCGCTGCGCACGGGTGGCGCGGCCGGCGAGGTGCTGAACGGGCCCGACGGCGGGATCGCCCTCGACGGCTGGTCGGTCCGCGTCACCCCGACGTCCACGTCGGACGGCGAGCCGTCCGTCGTGTACGTCCTGACGCCCACGGACTGACCCGGCGAGGTCCGCGGCGCGACGGGTACAACGATCCGGCCCGCCCGGGCGTCTCTTGCTGGTGACGGGCGCTACGGTCCCGTCACCACGACGGGAGGTCCGGGTGCCGGCGACGCAGGGGGCGACACGCGCGCCGGACGACGTCCCGCGCGAGGCGCCCGACGACGTGCTCGACAGGCTCGCCCGCGAGCGCGGTCGTGCGCTGTTCGGGTACGCCTACCTGCTGTGCGGCGACGCGCGCACCGCCGAGGACCTCGTGCAGGACGCGCTGGTCCGCACGTTCGCGCGGGTGCGCGGCGGGACCGACGTGGTCGGCGCCGAGCACTACGTGCGCACCGCCGTGCTGCGCGGGCACCTCGACGCCGTGCGGCGGCGCGCCCGCTGGGCCGCCGTGCGGCACCTGCTGCACGTCCCCGGCGACGACGAGTCGCGCGACCACGCCGACGCGGTCGGCACGGGATCGGCCGTGCACGCCGCGCTCGCGGCGCTGGCCCCGCAGGAGCGGGTCGCGGTGGTGCTGCGGCACGTCGAGGACCTCACGGTCCCCGAGGTCGCGCACCGCATGGGACTCGCCGACGGCACGGTCAAGCGGTACCTGTCGACGGCCTCCGCGAAGCTCGCCGACCGGTTGGGGCGGGACGTCGGCGAGGACGACGACGTGTCGGTCCGGACGAGGGGGGCGCGATGAGCGGGCACGACGACCTGTGGGACGCGGCGCGGGACGAGGCCGAGCGGCGCGGCGCGGCGTACGAGGTGCCGGTCGAGCGCGTGCGGGCGCGCGTGCGGCGACGCCGGGCCGCACGTGCGGGCGCGACGGGGACCCTCGCGCTGGCGACCGTCGGCGCGGTCGTCGTCGCCGTGCCGCAGCTGCTGGGCGCGCCGGGCGGCACGGCCGTGGGGTCGTCGGGCGACTGGCCCGCGGCGTTCGCGCGGTGCGGGCAGCCGGTGGACGACGTCGTCGCACCCCCGGGGCGCGTCGAGCAGACGCTGCTGCAGGCCCGCGACGTGGTCGGCCCGGACCGCACGTGGCTGGGGACGACGTCGACGCGTGTCGACGGTGCGGCGGCCCTCCCCGACGCCTTCGACGACGTCGAGGTCGTGCTCGTGCGCGACGGGGTCGTCGTCGGGGTGGACGGCGGGGACGGTCGCCTGGTCGTCAGCCCCGGCGAGACCGTCATCGAGAGGGAGCGCGACGGGACCGTCACCGGCACGACCGCCGTCTGGGGCTACGGCGCGCGGCTCGTGTCGTGCGACCAGTACCCCGACGGCGAGGGCGACCCCGAGGTCGTCGCCGGCGACTACGAGGTCGTCATGACGCAGACCGTGACCTGGACCGAGCCCGACGGGAGCACCGCGACGGGCCGCGCGTCGGTCACGGCCCCCGTGCGCGTGTCGGACGACGCCGCGCACGGGCAGGACTCCCCCGAGACGTGCGGCGCCCCGGCGTCCGACCTGGCGGCGACCGCCGGCCCGGAGGCCAACCCGTTCGCGGTCACGCTCGACGCGGACGTCCCGTCGACGTCCGCGCCCGGGTCGCCGCTGCGCTTCACGGTGACGGCGACCAACGAGGGCACGGCGGCCGTGACGGGTGCGACCGGGCACCTCGGCGTGCTGCTCACCCGCGACGGCCGCGTCGTCGGGACGCCGGCCCCGCGCGAGGACGTCGCGCTGGACGCGAGCCTGCCGGCCGGGGCGTCCCGCACGTTCGAGGCCGCGAGCGACCTGCGCGGGTGCGCGGCGTCCGACGCGGACGCCGGGGCGCCGCTGCCGCCCGGCGAGTACGAGGTGTGGGTCACGGCCGACCTGGTGCTCACCACGCCCCGCGGAGCCGACGGCGCTGCGTCGCGCGAGCACCTCGTCTACGGGCCGTGGCCCCTGCGGCTGGGGTGATGCGGGCGCGCCGGGGCAGTCAGGTTCAGCCGCGGTGCAGACGTGCCCGTGGGACGCGGGCGAGCGCGGCCGCGTACGGGTCGACGACGGGGCCGGGCCGGGCGTCGCGCAGCACGTGGTCCCGCACGCCCAGGTCCGCGAGGACGGCGACGAGCTCGGCGACGTCGTCCGGCGCGAGCACCGCCGGGTCGACCGTCGTGCGGACCTGCAGGTCGACGCCGCTGTCGAGCACCAGGCGCAGCGACGCGAACGCCTTGTCCGCGGCGGCCGCGCCCGCACCCGCGCGGGTGATCGCGCCGTACAGGTAGGCGGGCGCCTTGACGTCGAGCACCACGCGGTCGACGTGCGGCAGCAGGTCCGGCAGGCGCGCCGGGTACGCACCGGCGGTGTGCACCGCGACGAGCAGCCCGAGCGCGCGCACCTCGCGCGCGGCGGCCACGACCCCCGGCTGCCGGGTCGGCTCGCCACCCGTGAGGACCAGCCCGTCGAGCAGGCCGCGGCGACGGCGCAGCAGGTCGGTGACGTGCGACCACGGGACCGCGCCCGGGAGGGTCAGGTCGAGCAGCGCACCGCCGTGGCAGTACGTGCACCGCCACGGGCAGCCCTGCAGGTACGCCGTCGCGACGAGGCGGCCCGGCCAGTCGTCGGCCGACAGCGCCACGAGGTCCGCGACCTGCACGGAGGTCGCCCGGCTCTCCCACCCGGCCGGCGAGGTCACGCGCGGGGCTCCCCCGGTGCGCGGCGCGCGGCGGCCGGGTCGGTGCGTCGCCGCATCGCTGCTCCTCGCTCGTCGGGTGCTCGTCGGGTGGGTGTCGAGCACAGCACCTCGCGGCGGCCCGGCGCCACGTCGCCGACGCGCGCGGCGGCCGGCGGGAGCCTCCCGCGCCCAGGAGTCGTACTCGCCGGTCGGTGCGGCAGGGGCGAACGTCCCGGACGTGGTCCGCGCGTCAGGCCGACGCACCGCCGGGAGCACGCACGAGCCGCACCCGGTCACCCGGGCGCAGCTGCGCGGCCCGGGCCCGGCCGTCGGGCGTCAGCACCGCGACGACCGGGTAGCCGCCCGTCACCGGGTGGTCGGGGCCGAACAGCACGGGACGGCCGTCGTGCGGGACCTGCACGGCGCCCGCGACGAGCCCCTCCGAGGGCAGCTCGCCCGCCGCCGCGCGCGTGAGCGCCGGGCCCGTGAGCCGGACGGCCACGCGGTTGCTGTCGGGCGAGACCTCCCAGGCGGTCGACCACAGCCGGGCCCGGCCCGCGGCGTCGAGGTGCGTGAGGCGCGGGCCCTCGACGGCGGGCAGGTGGACCACGGCCGGCGGTGCGGGGTGCACCGCGTCGCGCGCGTGCGCGGCACCGCCCGGGGGGCCGGGGGGCGCGGGGAGGTCGGGCGGCGCCGGGGGCTCCGGCAGGCCGTCGTACGCCGTGCCGTACGCGAGGACGTCACCGGAGCGCAGCGGCGCCGGGCCGAGGCCCGACAGCACGTCCCGCGAGCGGGAGCCGAGCACGCCCGGCACGTCGACGCCGCCCCGCACGGCGAGCCACGACCGCAGGCCGCGTGCGGGCGCGTGCAGCGTGAGCGTCGCACCCCCCGGCGCCCGCACCGCGACCCCGACCGGCACGGGCGCACCGTCGAGGTCGGCGTCGTCGACCGCGCCCACCAGGGCGAACGCCGTCGCGGCACCGAACCGCACGACGAGCCCGCCGAGCACCGTCTCGAGCACGGCCGCGTCCCGCGCGTTGCCGACGAGGCGGTTCGCACGAGCGAGCGCGGCGGGGTCGGCGGCGCCCGAACGCGGCACGCCCACGGCCGCCAGGCCCGGTCGGCCCGCGTCCTGCACGAGCGTGAGCGGCCCCGCCGCGAGGACCGTGAGCGCGAGGGGCAGCGGCGGCACGTCGCGCACGGGGTCGTCGTCGCGGTCGGGGTCGCACGCCGGTCGCCCGGTCGCCGGGGCGGCGGCCGGCGGGGCGGCGACCGGCGGGGCGGACGGGGACGGGGCGGGCGGGTCCGCGGCCGCAGGCGCGCCGGCCGGCGGGCGCGGCGCCGCCGTGAGCGCCGCCGGGGCGGTGCGGACGAACCGCACGCGGTCGCCGGCGCGCAGCAGGGCGGCGTCCGCGGCGCCGCGGGACGGGTCGAAGAGGGCGAGGTCGGCGCGCCCGAGCAGCCGCCACCCGCCGGGCGTCGGCGCCGGGTAGACGGCCGTGAGGTCGCCCGCGACGGCCACCGAGCCCGCCGGGACCCGCGTGCGCGGGCGCGCGAGGCGCGGCACGTGCAGGACAGGGTCGAGGCCGGTGACGTACGCGAACCCCGGCATGAAGCCGCCGAACGCGACCCGGTACCCGTCGGGCCCGCCGGCGAGGTGCCGTGCGACCACCTCGTCGACCGTCAGCCCGAGCGTGCGCGCGACGTCGTCGAGGTCCGCGCCGTCGTACACGGTGGGCACCTCGACGGTGCGCGCGGGTGCACGCCCCGGGCCGGCGTCCTGAGCGTCGTGGGCGAGCGCCGCGACCTCGGCCGCCCACCGCGCACGGCTGCGCGGCTCGCCGCGGACCAGCACCGTGCGCGCCGCGGGCACCACGTCGACGACGCCGCGCGGCGGGTCCGCGCGCAGCCGGGCGTCGATCCCGTGCACGGCGGCGAGGTCGGCGACCTCGACGAGCACGGCGTCGTCGCCGTAGGGCTGGACGGTCGTCACGGGGTGGGCCCGTGCCGTGGTGGTCCGGGTGCGCGCCGACCGACCGCGCGCGCCGCGGCCGTGCGTGCTCCGCCCGCGGAGGGGCCGCCCGGCTCCGGAGCGCCCGGGGCGAACGGCCGGACGTCCACGCCGGCGTCGACGAGCGCCGCGCGGACGGCCGTCGCGAGCCCCACGGCGCCCCGGGTGTCGGAGTGCAGGCACAGCGAGTCGGGGCGCAGGCGCACGGGTGTGCCGTCGACGGCCGTCACGACGCCGTCGACCGCGAGCCGGACGGCGCGCTCGGCGGCGACCCGCGGGTCGGTGACGAGCGCACCGGGCTCGGTGCGCGGCACGAGCGTGCCGTCGGCGCGGTACCCGCGGTCGACGAACGCCTCGACGACGGTCCGCAGGCCCGCGTCGGCCGCGAGCGCGAGCACGCGTGAGCCCGGCAGGCCGAGCAGGGCCAGGTCGGGGTCGACCGCGAGGACCGCGTCCACGACAGCGCGCGCCTGGACCGCGTCGTGCACGACCGCGTTGTACAGCGCGCCGTGCGGCTTGACGTGCGTGACGCGCGCGCCGACGCTCGCGGCCACCGCGACCAGCGCCCCGAGCTGCGCGGTCACCTGCGCCCGCAGCACGTCGGGCGCGACGTCGACGTGGCGACGGCCGAACCCGGCGCGGTCGTCGTACGACGGGTGCGCGCCGACGGCCACGCCGCGCGCGAGCGCACCCGCGCACGTCGCCGCCATGGTCGCGGCGTCGCCACCGTGGTAGCCGGCGGCGACGTTCGCGCTGGTCACGAGGTCGAGGAGCGCCTCGTCGGCCGGGGGCTCGACGCGCCACGGCCCGTCCCCCTCGCCGAGGTCCGCGTTGAGGTCGATCGCCGCCATGACCCGATCCTCCCGCACGCGCACCCGACCCCGGGCGCCTCGGGGTCGGGCGCCCGCCGGCGCCCGACGAGCCGGTGGGAGGATGGGGGCGTGGGTCCCGGCGAGCTGCTCGACGTGCTGCTCGCCGGCGGCCGGCGGGCGGACCGGGCGACCCACGTGCGGGACCTGCCGGCACGGCCGGGTGCGCGCGCGGACTGGCCGGCGTGGGCCGACGCGGACGTCGTGCGGGGGTACCGCGCACTGGGCGTCGAGCGGCCGTGGGAGCACCAGGCGGACGCGGCCGACGCCGCGTGGTCGGGGCGCCACACGGTCCTCGCGACGTCGACCGGGTCGGGCAAGTCGCTCGCGTTCTGGCTGCCCGCGCTGTCCGCCGTGCGCCGGGGTGCCGCGGGAGCGCTGCTCGACCCGGGCCGCATCGAGTCGGTGCAGCGCCGCCCGACCGTGCTGTACCTCAGCCCGACGAAGGCGCTCGCGGCGGACCAGCTCGCGGCGCTCGAGCGGCTGCTCGCGGCGGCGGGCACGCGCGACGTGCGCGTCGCGACGTGCGACGGCGACACGTCGCGCGACGAGCGCCGCTGGGTGCGCGAGCACGCGGACGTGGTGCTGACGAACCCCGACTTCCTGCACTTCGCCCTGCTGCCCGCGCACGCGTCGTGGTCGCGCGTGCTGTCGTCGCTCGCGTTCGTGGTGGTCGACGAGTGCCACGCGTTCCGGGGCGTCTTCGGCGCGCACGTCGCGCTGGTGCTGCGGCGGCTGCGGCGGCTCGCGGCCGCGTACGGCGCGTCCCCCGTGGTCGTGATGGCCTCGGCGACGACGTCGGACCCCGCCGCGAGCGCGGCGCGACTGCTGGGCGTCGACGCCGACGACGTGCACGCGGTCACCACGGACGCGTCTCCCGCCGGCCGCAAGACGCTCGTGCTGTGGCAGCCGCCCGAGCTGCCCGGGGGCGACGGGCCGTGGGCGTCGCTGCTGCCGGACGAGGACCCGTGGGCGACCGTCGTGGTGGCTCCTCCCCCGCCCGACGTGCCCGAGGGACCGGGCGGCGCGGACGGGGCCGGCTCCGCCGACGGCCCGGCGGACCCGGGCGACCCGGACGGCCTCGCGGCTCGCGGCTCGGGCGTCGACGGTCCCGCTCCGCAGCCCGCCCCGCCGACCGAGGGATCGGGTCCCGTGGGCACGGGCGAGCGCCTCGTGGCCGTGCCGCAGGACCGCCCGCGACGCACGGCGACGGCCGAGGTCGCCGACCTGCTGGCCGACCTGGTGTCGGCCGGTGCGCGCGTGCTGGCGTTCACGCGGTCGCGCCGCGGCGCGGAGTCGGTGGCCGCCACGACGCGGGACCACCTGCGCGCGGTCGACCCGACGCTGCCGGCCCTCGTGTCGTCGTACCGGGGCGGCTACCTGCCGGAGGAGCGGCGCGCGCTGGAGGAGGCGATCCGCGCGGGTCACCTGCGCGCGCTCGCGACGACGAACGCGCTCGAGCTGGGCGTCGACATCTCGGGCCTGGACGCGGTGCTCATCGCGGGGTGGCCCGGCACACGCGTGTCGCTGTGGCAGCAGGCGGGGCGCGCCGGACGCGCCGGCGCGGAGGGGCTCGTGGTGCTCGTCGCGCGCGAGGACCCGCTCGACACGTTCCTCGTGCACCACCCCGAGGCCGCGCTCGACGCACCCGTCGAGGCGACGGTGTTCGACCCCGGCAACCCGTACGTGCTCGCGCCGCACCTGTGCGCGGCGGCGGCGGAACGGCCGCTGCGCAGCGAGGAGCTGGACCTGTTCGGGCCGCGGGCGCTCGCGGTGCTGGGTCAGCTCACCGAGCGCGGGATCCTGCGGCGCCGCTCGTCGGGCTGGTACTGGACGCACGCCGAGCCGGCGAGCCGTCTCACGGACCTGCGCGGTGCGGGCGGTCAGCCGGTGCGCGTGGTCGAGAGCGCGACGGGTCGGCTGCTCGGCACGGTGGACGCCGCGTCGGCGGACGCGACCGTGCACCCGGGCGCCGTGTACGTGCACCTGGGCGTCACGTACGTGGTCGACGAGCTGCACCTCGAGGACGGGGTCGCGCTCGCGACGCGGCGCGACGTCGACCACGGCACGTGGGCGCGGTGGGTCACGTCGACCAGCGTCGTCGAGGTCGAGCGCGAGGTCGCGTGGGGGCCCGTCACGTGGTCGTTCGGGCAGGTCGACGTGACGACGCAGGTGGTCGGCTACCAGCGTCGCCGGATCCCCGACCTGCAGGTGCTGTCGACGCACGACCTGGACCTGCCGGCGCGCACGCTGCGCACCGCCGCCGTGTGGTGGACGGCCCCGCCGGAGGTCCTGGAGCGGGCGGGGGTCACGCTCGAGGTCGCACCGGGCGCGCTGCACGCCGCCGAGCACGCGTCGATCGGGCTGCTGCCGCTGCTCGCGACGTGCGACCGGTGGGACCTGGGTGGCCTGTCGACGCTCGTGCACCCGGACACGGGGCACGCGACCGTCTTCGTGCACGACGGCCACCCGGGCGGCGCGGGGTTCGCCGAGCGCGGCTTCGACCTGGGGCCGGTGTGGCTGCGCGCGACGCGCGACGCGATCGCCGCGTGCCCGTGCGCGACCGGCTGCCCGGCCTGCGTGCAGTCGCCCAAGTGCGGCAACGGCAACGACCCGCTCGACAAGGCCGGGGCGCTGCGCCTGCTGTCCACCGTGCTCGCGCACGCCGCGGCGGCGCCGTCCACCTGACCGCGCGGTCACGCCGCACCGGTCCGTGGTGGCACGCGGCGCTCGCCGGATCGCCGTGACGTCGTGCCTCCGTGACGCGCTCGGCGCATCCGTCGGCTCGTCACACGGCCGCAGCTCTGCCTGCGGCCCGGCGGGCAATGCGTTGGTAGCGTGCCGACATCATGGCGCTGGTTCACCCTGACGCGCGGTCCTGGGCCGAGGCCCACTCGGCCGCCGGTTCGCTGCGGCTCGGCATGCTCGAGGCGATGGCCTGCCAGTCCTACCCCGACGTCGTCGCGACGTTCGGCGACGACGGCGCCGCGATCGCGGGGCTGATCGAGCACCGCGAGCCCGGCCCCGCGCGGCGCGCGCTCACCGGCGTCGGGGTCGTCCTCGTGATCGCCGCGCTGGTCGCGCCGATCGCCGGGGTCGCCGTGCTCGGTGCGGAGTCGGACCTCGTCGAGCGCATGCCGGCGGACCGGTCGGTGCCGATCGCCGCCGTGTGCTTCGCCCTCGCCGTGGTGGCGCTCCTCGTCACCGGCGTCGCCTGGGTGCGCAGCGGCGCAAGGTGGTCGGGCATGGTCTGCGGCGTCGGAGCGGTGTTCGCCGTGTGCGGGGTCTTCGCCTCGATCAGCATGCCGACCGTCTCCGGCCGCGACGGCTACGACCTCCCGACGACCCTGCAGGCGCCGGTGTGGACCACGCTCGCGCTCGGTCTCCTGCTGACAGTCGTGACCGTGCTGCGCTTCCGGGTGCGGGACCCCGAGCCGCGGGTCGCTCCCCCCACCCCGACGACGACCGGCGAGCGCTTCGCCGCCGAGCTGGCCGCGCGCAGCATCCCCGAGGCCGAGCGCGCCGCGATCCTGGCCGATCGCGACGCCGCCCTGCGCGTGCTCGCGGAGCGCGGTCTGCTCGACGAGACGACCCTGGGCCGCGCCCTCGCGGCGCCGTTGGGCACGCTCTTCGCCCTCGAGGTGCCGACGGAGGCCGGACCGGAGAGCACCGGCTGACGCCGACGCCGCGTGCGGGGAGCCCGACCGTTCAGCCGGCCCTCCCCGGCCGGTGTCCGCGCCGGCAGACCGGCTGGCCGGTCGCGCGCCCCGGGACGTAACCGCGAGCGCGCGCGAGGGTCGCCGCGCGCCCGACCGACCCGTGCGGCGACCGGCGGCGCGCGGCCCGGCGCGCGCGACACCGAGCACCCCGCCGACGGGTGCGTCGACGCGCACCCGCACGGTCACGTCGGCGTGCGTGCCGCGCACGCAGGACACCACCGAGGCGCCGTTGCGGCCCGCGACCTGCGCGGCGTGGCCGCACGGGTCGGCGCCGCCGTCGGCGACGTGCTGCGCACCGGCGAGGGCCGCCAGGTCGGCCGCCGCCTCGGCACGGGCACGCGCCGCGTGCGCGCCGCCGA
Source organism: Cellulomonas sp. HD19AZ1 (assembly GCF_004535805.1). NCBI lineage: Bacteria > Bacillati > Actinomycetota > Actinomycetes > Micrococcales > Cellulomonadaceae > Cellulomonas > Cellulomonas sp. HD19AZ1. The sequence goes on along the minus strand of NZ_SPHX01000008.1, from coordinate 80,662 downwards.
CGAGCCCGGTCGCCGCGACGAGCACGAGCGCGACCGCGACGACCCCGAGCACCAGCACGGCACCCGACCCGCGGTCGTGAGCCGCCCCGCCAGGCGCCTGCCCACGGGCGTGTCCCGGGGGTCTCACGGCTCGGTCCAGGCGGTCGCCGAGGCCGCGGCGCGCAGCCCGGTCCCCCACGTGCTGAACGGTGCGCTGACCGCGACGGTGACCCACCTGCCCTCGCGTTGCACGCGGACGTCGCCGCCGCGCGCACCGAGCACGCGGCGCGCCGCGTCGACGACCTCGCCGTCAGGCTCCCCCAGCGCCGCGACGCGTGCCGCGGTCCGCGCCGCGTCGAGGCACGTGAGCCGCACGACGGTCGCGGCACCGACCGCGAGCACGGCGACGAGCACGGCCGCCACGGCCACCATGCCCACCGCGAACTCGGCGGTGACGGCGCCGCGGTCGCGGACGCCGCGCCCCGCGGCCGGGGCCGCATCGCCGGGACGGCCCCCACGACCGCGACGCCCCGCGCTCATCCGCCCAGCGCCTGCGCGATCAGACCGGTGAGCAGCGCCTTGACCTGACCGCCCTTGAGCACCACCAGCAGCACGCCCGCGAACGCCACGGCCGCGAGCGTCGCGATCGCGTACTCCGCGGTCGCCATGCCCTCGTCCGTCGCGCGGCGCGCGCGGGCGACCACGCGAGCCCCCACGCTGGCTCCTGGTGTTCCGCCGCACGCGCCGTGCACGCTCGGTCGCCGGACGCGTCGACCCCGTCCTCGACCCAGTCCTCGTCCCAGCCCTCGCCCCCACCCTCGTCCCAGCGTTCGTCCCATCGGTCGGCTCCTTCTCGTCGTCCTCGTCGGACGCCCCGTCGGCGCCCGGCACGAGAGTCGCGGGACGCGCGTCACCCGCGGGGGGCGGCCACGCGGACCTGCCCGGCGCCGAGTCGACGCAGGGACTGGGGGCGGGTGGACGCCGCGACCGGGACGTCGCCGACCCGCACGCTCACCACCTCGCCGGGCGGACCGGCCACCGCGCCGGCGGCCCGACGATCCGCCGGGCCGCCGGGACGCCGAGCCACCCAGCCGACGGGCCGCACCTCACCGGCCGAGGAGGTCCCCCGCCAGCCCCAGCACGACCGGCACGAGACCGAGCAGCACGAACGCCGGGAGGAAGCACGCGCCGAGCGGCAGCGTCAGCCGCACGCCGAGCGCACCCGCGGCAGCGCGCGCCGCGGCGCGACGGTCGCGCCGCCGCCGGTCGGCCGCCGCGCGCAGCAGCGGCCCCGGGGACGACCCCGCGTCCCACCCGACGCGCAGGGCCGCGCCAACGGCGGCGACCGCCGCGGGCGCACCGGCCCACGCGACGTCCCACGGCGCGCCCATCCCGAGGGCCGTGCCAGCCCGGACGAGCGCGTCGCCGTCGGCGCCGCCCAGGTGGCGGCCCGTGCCGACGAGCGCGGCGGGCACTGCGGCTCCGCCGCGGACGGCGGCGGCGCACAGGTCGAGCACGAACGCGGGGTCGAGCGGCGCGGTCGTCAGGTCGGGAACCCGCAGGTCGCCACGGTGGCGACGCGCCCGGCGACGCCGCGCACGAGGGCTCCCGCCCCCCGGCCCGTCCCCGGCGCCGGTGCGTCCCCCGGTCCCCCCGGCGCCCGGGGCACGGGGTGCCCGCGCGACGCGCCACGGCAGCGCCCCCAGCAGCACCGCGAGCGCGACCACGACGCCGGCCGCCGCGGCCGGGCCCACGTCACCCGCCGTCGGTGCGACGAGCCCGGCCGTCACGGCACCACCGCGCGCCGCAGCAGCGCCCGCACCCACGCGTGCCCGGCGGCGGCGAGCACGAGACCCGCGGCGCCGAGCGCGCTGCCGACGCCGCCGCCCGTCAGCACCGCCCACGGCCGCGCGCCGATGGCGGCGCCCACGAGCAGCCCCAGCACGGGCAGGAGGACCAGCACACGGGCCGTGGCGCGCGGGCCCGCGAGCGCGGCCGCGAGGTCGGCGGACTGCTCGGCGTCGGCTGCGACGGCGTCCGCGAGGTCCGCGAGGACGTCGGCCAGCGGGGCACCGGTCTCGGCGGCGACGCGCGTGCCCGCGAGCACGGCACGGACGCGGGCACGGTGCGCGGCGTCGTCCCGCCCCCCGGCGCGGCGCGCGCCCACGCGGCCCGCGCCGCGCCCCACGGCCAGCAGGGCGGGTGCCGGTGGGGTGCCGTCGTCGGCCCCGGGGACGCCCAGCACGGAGCGCCACGCGTCGGGCGGCGGCACGCCCGCCCGCAGCTGCGACGCGACGGCGTGCAGCACGGTGGCGAGGTCCCCGGCAGCGCCGTCGCGCGCGGTCGCCGCGGGCCCGGTGCGGTCCTCGCGGGGCCGTCCGCCGGTGCGCGGTCGCCGCGTGCGCCCCACCGGCCCGGGCGGCAGCGGACGGCCGGGCCTGGGACGCCCCGGACCGCACGGCAGCCGACGCACCGGTGGTCCGCACGCCGCGACCACGGCCAGCGCGACGAGCGCCGCGACGAACGGCGTCACGGGCCGTCCCGCGGGACGTGACCGAGCCGCGCCGCGAGTCGCGACCACCCGTCGCCACGACGGATCCGCCCCGCCGCGTCGACGTCGAGCGCGGTGCGCACCTCGAGGCCGCCGTCGGTGTCGCGCCGCACGACGACGCCCACCTCGGCGAGGTACCGGCGTCCGGCGTCCGTGCCGTGCCGGACGCGGCGCACGTGCAGCACGGCGTCGACCGCGCTCGCGGCCTGGGCGGCCACGGCGGCGCGGTCGAGGCCCGCGAGCGCGGCGAGGGCCTCGAGCCGCGCAGGGACGTCGGCGGCGGTGTTGGCGTGCAGCGTCGCGCACCCGCCCTCGTGGCCCGTGTTGAGCGCCGCGAGCACCTCGCGGACCTCGGCGCCGCGGCACTCGCCGAGGACGATCCGGTCCGGTCGCATGCGCAGCGCCTGGCGCACGAGGTCGGCGAGGTGGACCCCGCCGGCGCCGTCGACGTTGGGGGCGCGCGCGGTGAGGCGCACCACGTGCGGGTGGTCGGCGACGAGCTCGCCCGCCTCCTCGACCAGCACGACGCGCTCGTCGTGCGGGACCGTGGACAGCAGCGCGGCGAGCAGCGTCGTCTTGCCGGCGCCCGTGGCGCCCGAGACCAGCAGGTTGGCGCGCGCGTCGACGAGGGCCCGCAGCAGCGGGACGAGCGGCGGCGCGACCGTGCCGGACGCCGCGAGGTCCGTGAGCGTGAACGCGCACGGCCGCACGACCCGCAGGCTCAGCGTGGTGCACGCGTCGGTGAGGGGCGGCAGCACGGCGTGCAGGCGCGTGCCGTCGGGCAGCCGGGCGTCGACGGTGGGCGCGGCGTCGTCGAGGCGGCGTCCGGCGGCCGCCGCGAGCCGCACCGCGAGCGCTCGCACGTCGGCGGGTGTGCCGAGGTCGACGTCGACGCGGCGCAGACGTCCTGCGCGCTCGACCCACACGTCGCGCGGGCCGTTGACGAGGACGTCGGTGACCGCGGGGTCGTCGAGCCAGCGCTGCAGCGGGCCTGCGCCGAGCAGCTCGTCGGCGACGGCGCGCACGCTCTCGGCGAGCGCGACCGGGCCGAGCAGGGTGCCGGTCGCGCGCAGCGCCGCATCGACGAGCCGCGTCAGGCCGTCGCCCACGGCCGCGCCCGGGGCGGGTGCGCCCTCGCGCAACGCGTCCCGCACGCGGGTGACGACCGCTGCCGGGACCGGACGCCGCGCGGGGGCGTCGCAGGGCACCTGCCCGGACCCCGGAGCCGCGGCCGACGCCGCGCCGCGCGGCTGACGGGACGGCCGCGCCGCGGGAACCACCGCCGCGCCGTCGTCCGGGCTCACCACCCGATGCCGCCGGCGGGCAGCCGGCGCGCGACCGCCTCCGCGGCGCGCGTGGCGGGTCCGCGTCCCCCGAGCCCGACCCGTTCAGCCCGCGCCGCCAGGCCGCGGTCGTCGCGGCCCGCGTGCCACACGTCGAGACCGGTGGCGTCGGCGAGGTCGGCGGCGGCCAGCCCGGCGGGACCGGCGCCGCGGACCACGAGACCGTGCGGCGCACCGGACGCGGCCAGGCGCGGGCGCAGCGCGAGCGCACCCGCGACGCACCGCAGGTCGGGGCGGGCCACCACGACGACCGCGTCGCACGCGGGCAGCGGCGCGTCGCCCTCGACGACGGCGCCGCGGCCGAGGTCGAGCACGAGCGCCCCGAGCGTGCGCGCGAGCGCGTGCAGCACGTCCACCCGGACCCCCGCGTCGACGGGCTCGGGGCGCGTCCGGTCGGCCGACAGCACCGCGCACGCGCCCCAGCGGGGCAGCAGCGCGAGGACGTCGGCGCCGGGGACGTCGCCGCCGGCGCCGCGCAGGTCGGGCCACCGCGCGCCGTCGGCGTCCTCGAGGCCGAGCACGACGTCGATGCCCGCGGCGGCGGGGTCGAGGTCGACGAGAGCCGTGGCGGTGCCGCGGGACAGCCGCCGCGCGAGCAGCGCCGCGAACGTCGAGGCACCGACGCCGCCGCCGGCGCCGACGACCCCGACCACGGTGGCGCTGCGTGCGTGCTCCATGCGTGCTCCTGCCGGTCGAGGCGGCCGCCGGTCGGCGGCTGGCCGTGCGATCGTCGCGCCCGGCGACCGCTGCCCCGGGGCGGCGCCGGCGCACCCGTGGACGTCCCGCTGCCCGCCGGGAACTGGGGTCGGCTCGCCGCGCAGGCGCCGCGCACGGTCCGCCCCGCGCCGGGAGCGACGCACGAGGTCCCGCAGCACGGGCCCGCCACCCCGCCGACGACGGACGACGAGCCCGTCCCGCAGGGCCCTCCTCGACCCCGGGGTGGCGGTCGCCTACGACCGCCCGGTGCGCCGCGTGGCACGCGCGTGCTGCGGCGCCTCCGACGCCGCGAGCCCCGCCGTCCCTCCACGGCGGTGCTCGAGGCGCAGGCGTGCGACCCGGGTGACGGTCAGCAGCGCGAGGCCCGCGACGAGCAGCGTCCACACCGCCACCCACCCCTGAAGGATCCCCGCGCCGGTCGCCGCGAGGGCACCGGTCGAGGTCGCGTTCAGCTCGTACATGTCTCCTCCTTCGGTTCACGGCCCGGACCTCCCGGGCGACGCGTCGTGCGACGCACGACGTCCTGGGCGTGCGGCCGCGGACGGCCGGCACGCGACGGCGCGGTCAGCCGGCGGCCGGCCTCGCCACGACGTGGTTCCATGCCGTGTCGCGCCGCGTGAGAGCGAGCGCGAGCGCGTGGACGAACGCGACCTGCAGCGCGATCGCGTACACCAGCTCGGGCAGCACCGTCACCGCGAGCAGGCGGCCGCGTGCGTCCGCCTCGGTGACGGTCACCACGCGCTCGACGACGAACACGCCGCCCACCGCGAGCCAGAACGGCTGCAGCGCGAACGTGCCGGCGACCGCCGAGACGGCGGTCAGGGCCAGGAGCACCGCGAGCGTCGCGGTGCCGAGCGCGATCATCACCTGCTGGCCGACGTAGCGCGCCGTGACCCGCGTCAGGCCGTACTCGCGCAGGTTGTCGAGCATGCCCTTGTACCAGCGCACACGCTGCCGGTGCAGGGCGCCCCACGTCGGCATGAGCTCGGTGCGGCAGCGCGCGGCCGCGGGAGCCGCGAGCCGCCAGCCGCGGGTCTTGAGCGCGAGCGTCAGCTCGGAGTCCTCGGTGATGGCGGACCGGTCGTACACGTCGCCGCGCACACCGGGCAGCGCACCGCCCCGCGCGCCCGCGACGTCCCGCAGGGCCGTCAGCCGGAACACCGACGCCGTGCCCGTGACCACCGCGACGCGGCGCGTCGTGAGGATCTGCCCGCGGTACCGGACGTACTCGTTGGCCTGGCAGCGCTGCAGGTAGCCGTGCGGCTCCTCGCCGGTGAAGATGCCGCTCACGGCGCCCAGCCCGGCGTCGGCGTCGAGCAGCGCGAGCGCGGTCTCGACGAAGTGCGGCGCGAGGCGCGTGTCCGCGTCGAGGACGAGCACGTAGCGGGTCCCGTCGCACGGGAGGTGCTCGAGCGCCTGGTTGAGCGCACCGGCCTTGCGGTGCGCGTTGCCGACGGTCGGCAGCACCTGCGCGCCGTGCGCGGCCGCGACGTCCTCGGTCGCGTCGGTGCAGCGGTCGGCGACGACCACGACGCGCCCCGGTGCGACCGTCTGCCGCTCGAGCGCGCGCAGCGTCCCGCCGATCGCGTCCTGCTCGTCGTGCGCGGGCACCAGCACGACGAGGTCGTCGCGCGTCGGCGTCCGTCCCACCCGCGGCGCGACGACCGCGCCCGCCCCCTGCTGCTCCATGTCCTGCTCCCGTCCGGCGGACCGCCCCGTGCGGTCGTGGCGCCGGTGACCAGGCAACGGCTGCGACGGGCGTGCACGGCCGCCGACGGCCCGGGCCGAGGGAGCCTGCGTCCCAGGACGAGCACCCCGTGGTCGGGGCGTGAGCACAGACACCGCCCGACCGGTGCACACGGCCACCGGCACGGCACGGTCCGTCGCGCGCGACGGCCGGGGCGTCACTACCGTGGACGGATGGACGTGCCGGCGCCGAGCACGCGGTTCCTCGACGTCGTCCTGCGGGCCGTCGCGGAGGGGACGACGACGACGCTCGTCGGCCTGCCCGGGTCGGGGCGCAGCACGCTGCTCGCGCGCGTCGCCGACGTCGTCGCCGACGGCGGGCGCGGCGTGGTGCGCGTGCCGGGCGCAGCGGGCACGGGCGCGCCGCTCGAGTCGCTCGTGCTCGCGGGGGTCGTGACGGCCCCGCCCGGCCGGGCGGGCGCGCTCGCGTCGGCGGTCGAGGAGGTCGGCCGCGCGCTGTCGGGCTCGCGCGCGCTGCTGGTCGTCGACGACGCGGACGACCTCGACGCGACGTCGGCCGCGGTGCTGGCCGCGGCGGCGCGACGCCACCGGGTCGTCGTGCTGGCCACGAGCCGCCCGCCGGCCAGGCGCGTGCTGCGCCTGCTGCCCCCGCCGCCAGGCGCCGACGCGACGGTGCTACGGGTCCCGGAGCTGCCGTTCGACGACGTGCACACGCTCGTCGCCGACGTGCTCGGCGGCGACGTCGACACCGACGTCGCCGCCCGCGTGTACGCGCTGTCGGGCGGGCTGCCCGGCCTCGCGCGGACCCTCGTGGTCGAGGCGCGGCGCGCCGGTGCGCTCGTGCGGCGCGGCGGGCGGTGGACCGCGCCCGTGGACCTGCGGACGCCGGCGCTCGCGGTCGTCGTCGAGCCCCTGCTGGCCCCCCTCGACGACGCGCAGCGCGACGCGCTCCAGGTGCTGGCCGCGGCCGGGCCCCCCGACGTGGCGACGGCCGCTCGGCTCGTGCCGTGGGAGCGGCTGGTGGCCCTCGAGGACCTCGGGCTGCTGCGGGTCCTGCCGCTCGGCGACGAGACCGCCGCCGCGCTGTTCCCGCCGCTGCTGGCCGAGCACGTCCGGCACACCGGCGGCGGGGTCCGCGACCTGCACGCGGGCGAGACGATCGCGCGCACGCTGGGCCCCGACGGCACGGGTGACGTCGCGGTCGGCGTCGCCGGTGCCGCCGACGGCCGCTCGACGGCCGGGGCCGCCGCCGTGCTCGGCCGCGTGCTGCGGCGGCACGCGGCGACGCGCGCGGCGGTCGCGCGCGTGGCGTGGGAGCGCGAACGGACGCCGGTGCGCACGCTGGCGTACCTCGACGCGCTGGTCGCGGCCGGTGCCCCGCGCGACGCGGTCGAGGCCGTGCTGACGGCGTCGCACGACGCGCCGCCCGGGGCCGGGCGCGCGGGGACGGTGCTCGTGCGCGCGTGGGAGTACGCCTACCGCGCGCTCGTCGTGCGCGAGCCGACCGCCGCGCTCGCGGTCGTGACGTCGGACGACGTGCCGGACGAGGACCAGCGGCTCACGCTCGCGGCGGCCCTCACGCGGCACGTCGAGCTCGTGCTCGGGCCGGCGGGCGGCGAGCCCGACGACGCGACGGGGGCCACGCGTGCACCGACGACCGAGCGCGACGACGCGCTGGGCCGCGCGGTCGAGGGCACGGGGCCCTTGCACGCCCAGCTCGGCGCGATGCAGGGGCTGGTGCGCGCGGAGGGTCTGCTCGCGCAGGGACGTGCGCAGGACGCGCTCGACGAGCTGGCCTCGACCGACACCGACCGGCTGCGGCCGCGCACCGACCACGTCGCGCTCACGTCGATGGCCCTGCTGTGCCGCGGCGACGTCCAGGGCGCGGTCGACCGGTCGTCAGGCCTGCTCGACGAGGCGCGCGGCACGTACGCCGAGACGGACGCCGAGATCGAGCCCCACGGCGAGGTGGTCGCGGCGGGCCTGTACCTGCAGGGCCGGCTGCGCACGCTGCGGCGGGTGCTCACCGACGTCTTCGCGGTCGGCGTGCCGTCGCCGCACCGCCCCTCGAGCCGGGCCGGCCTGCTCGGGACGGGCGCCCTGCTGTCGGCGCTCGAGGGCGCCGTGCCAACCGCCCGCTCGATGGTCGGGCAGCTCGCGGCGTCGCCCCTGCGGGCCGCGTTCTCGCCGCTCGCCCGGCCCGGGCCGCCGGCCGCCGCGCTCGCCGCGGTGACCGGGACCGGGCCGCGGGAGGCGACCACCGACGCGTGGGCGGGGCTCGACGACGCGCTCGCGCGCGGCGACGTCCTTGCCGCGGTCGTCGACGGCGCCGAGCTCGCGGGCGTGTGGTGCGACGCCGCGCGGGCGCGCGCCGTGGCCGAGCGCGCCGCCGCGGCGCAGGGCACGCTGCTGCCCGCGCTGGGCGAGTACCTGCGGGCCTGCGCCGACGGCTCGCCCGCCGCGCTGCTGACGGTCGCCGACGGGCTGCGCGAGCGGGACCTGGCGCTGCACGCGACCCGCGCGCACGTCGCCGCGGTCCGCGCGCTGCGGGCCGCGGGCGACACGGCCGCCGCGACGCGCGAGGCGGCGCACCTGCGCGCTCTCGTGGACGCGGCGGACGAGGATCTCGGGCTCGTCACGGGCGCGCTGTCCCCCGCGGCGCACCTCACGCCGCGCGAGCTGGAGATCGCGCGGCTGGTCGCGCGCGGGGCCACGAACCGGCAGATCGCCGACCGGCTCCTCGTGAGCGAGCGGACGGTCGACAACCACGTCTACCGGATCTTCCGCAAGCTCGGCGTCGACGCACGGGACCGCGTGGCCGCGCTGCTCTGACCCGCGCGCGCCCGATCCGCGCCGGGCGCCCGCCCTGCGGCGGGGAGGGCCCCGCGTCGGCGGCTCCCGCTACGCTCGCGCACGTCCGGTCCCCAAGCGTCGCGGAGCGTCATGGCCGTCCCCGTCGACCCCGTCCCCGTCGACCCCGTCGACCCGCTGCCCGTCGACCCCGTCGCGCGCGGCGGGCCGGCGCCGCGCGGGCGCGTCGCCGCGTTCTTCGACCTCGACAAGACGATCATCGCCACGTCGTCGGCGACCGCGTTCTCCAAGGGCTTCCTCGCGCAGGGCCTGCTGACGCGCCGCTCGGTCGTCGCGTCCGCGTACGCGCAGCTCGCGTACCTGCTGGGAGGTGCGGGCGAGACGTCGACCGAGCGGCTGCGCGCCGCGCTCGCGCGCACCGTCGCGGGCTGGGACGTCGCGCAGGTCTCGACGATCGTCCGCGAGACCCTGCACGAGTCGATCGACCCCACGGTGTACGCCGAGGCGCTCGACCTCATCGCGCGGCACCGGGCGGCGGGCCACGACGTCGTGGTCGTCTCGGCGTCGGGCGCCGAGGTGGTCGAGCCGATCGCGGCGCTGGTCGGCGCCGACACGGCGATCGCGACGCGCATGACCGTCGAGGACGGGCGGTACACCGGGGAGATCGAGTTCTACGCGTACGGCGAGCACAAGGCGACCGCGATCCGTGACCTCGCCGCCGCGCGCGGCTACGACCTCGCCGCGTGCTTCGCCTACTCGGACTCCGTGACCGACGCCCCCATGCTCGCCGCGGTCGGCCACGGCGCGGTCGTCAACCCCGACCGCGCGCTGCGGCGCCTCGCGCTCGCCGAGGGCTGGGCCGTGCTGACGTTCCGACGGCCCGTGCCGCTGCGCCGGCTCGACCGCCGCGTGGGCGTCACGTCGGGCGCCGTCCTCGCGGCGGGCGTCGCCGTGGTGCTCGCGGCGTGGTGGTGGCACCGGCGGCGCCGTCCCGCCTGACGGGCGTCGCGTCCCACGATCCGGGCCGCGGGCGCGGGGGTCCTGCACCGACGCGCGGGACCGTTGCCCCGCCGCGCGGACGGGGTGTAGGACGGGGGTCACAACTGAACGACCGCGAGAGCACCCACGCGCAGGATGGCCCCCCTCTGGGCCGGTCGACCGGGCTCGTCCCGGAGCGACCGCGACGTTGCACGCATGATCACTCTCCGGTCGTCGGTACGGCGACGGCGCTCCCTGGGGGCGCCGTCGTCGTGCGGGGGCGTGCACGACGACGCACGTCCGGCCGTCAGCGGCCTCGCCCCGCACCCGCGTGCCGCCCCGCGAGCACCTCGTCCGCGACGCCGCGCGCGAGCAGCGCGCCACGGCGGACCGCGTCGGCGTGCGCGACGAGCCACGCCGCGACCCCCGCGACGTCGCCCGCCGCGTAGCGCGCCGCCGCGGCGACGTACGCGGGCGGCGCGTCGCGCCACACCTCCTCGGGCAGCACGGTGCCCGTCGGGTCGAGGCCCGTGCGCGTCGCCAGCAGCCGCGCGAGGGCCCGCGCGACCACGCCGTTGGCAGCAGCGAACGGCCGCACCGCGAGCAGCTCGGCGTGCACGACCGCCGACACCACGAGGCCCGGCGCCCGCGAGGCGTCGGCGTCCCGCAGGACCGCGGCGACCCGGTCGCTCGCGAGGGCCGGAGCCGGCGCCTCCCCCAGGCCGCGCAGGTCGCCCGGCGCCCCGGTCCGCGGCCGCCCGAGGTCGTCGTCGGCCACGACGCCCGCGGCCGCCGCCGCGTGCAGCCGCGCGACCAGCTGCGGCAGCGGCACCACGGCGCCGCCGGGGCGCGCGCCCAGGTCGGGCAGGTGCCGCTCGACGAGCGCCTGCGCGCGCAGCGCCCCCGCCGCGACCGCCTCGACCCCGCCGCCGGGTGCGGACGTCCCGGTCGCCCACGCACGCAGCGCCTCGACCCCGACGGGCGCGCCGTCCAGCGCCGCCGACGCCGCGGCGGCCCGCAGCCCGGCCTCGGCGCGCACCTCGCGCCAGCGCCGCCGGAACGCCTCGTGCCAGCGCAGCTCCTCGCACGCGGCGCGCGCGGCGTCGACCGCGTCACGCACGCCGGGGAGCGCGGCCAGGTCGGCGAGCGGGTCGGGCGCGGCGCCGCTCACGCCGTGAACGTCGCCTCGCCGCGCTCGGGCAGCGCGGCGTCGAGGCGCGCGCGCATCGACGCGGACATCGGGGGCAGGTCGTCGAGGTCGTACCAGGCGGCGTCGGTGTTCTCGCCGTCGGCCGGTGCGGGCACGCCCGACTCCCACCGGCACCGGAACGTCAGGTCGAGGTACACCGACCGGTCGCCGTTGTCGTACACGACGGGCCCGACGACGCCCACGTGCGCGAGCCGCTGCGCGGTCGCCACGACGTCGGCCTCCTCGAGGACCTCGCGCACCGCCGCGACCGCGGGCTCCTCGGCCGGGTCGACGATGCCCGTGACGGGCGTCCACTCGCCGGTGTCGGCGCGGCGCACCAGCAGCACCTGCGTACGCGCGTCGTGCTCGCGCAGCACGACGGCGGTCACGCCGGGCAGCCAGAGCTGGTCGTGCCCCACGCGCTCGCGCAGGGCCAGGACGAAGGGCGGGGTGGGCACGCGCCGATGCTACGGCCCCCGCCGCCGGGCCCGACGGGCCGGCGGGGCGGTGCGACGCGCGCACCGGCCCCCGGGCGCGCCACGGCGCGCGCGTCCACAATGTCGGCATGGTCTCCGCGCCCTCCGTGTCGTCGTCCATCACCGCCCGCCTCGAGGTGCAGGCCCGTCCCACGGCGGTGTCGGACCTCACGACCGCGATCGAGCGTGCGGGCGGCATCGTCACGGCGCTCGACGTCACCGCGTCGTTCACCGAGACCATGACGGTCGACGTCACGTGCGCGACCCGTGACGCCGACCACGCGGCCGACGTCGTGCGCGCGCTGGAGGGACTCGACGGCGTCACGGTGCAGCGCGTGTCCGACCGCACGTTCCTCATGCACCTGGGCGGCAAGCTGTCGATCGAGTCGAAGGTGCCGCTGCGCAACCGCGACGACCTGTCGATGGCGTACACGCCCGGGGTCGCACGCGTGTGCCAGGCCATCGCCGAGCACCCCGAGGACGCGCGCCGCCTCACGATCAAGCGCAACACCATCGCGGTGGTCACCGACGGCACGGCCGTGCTGGGCCTCGGTGACATCGGCCCGCTCGCGGCGCTGCCCGTCATGGAGGGCAAGGCCGTGCTGTTCAAGCGGTTCGCCGACATCGACGCGTTCCCGATCTGCCTCGACACGACCGACGTCGACCGCATCGTCGACACGGTCGTCGCGATCGCGCCCGCGTTCGCCGGCATCAACCTCGAGGACATCTCGGCGCCGCGCTGCTTCGAGGTCGAGCGCCGGCTGCGCGAGCGGCTCGACGTCCCGGTGTTCCACGACGACCAGCACGGCACGGCGATCGTCGTGGTCGCGGCGCTGCGCAACGCGCTGCGCGTGGTCGGCAAGCGGCTCGCGGACGTGCGCGTCGTGATGTCCGGGGCCGGTGCGGCCGGCACGGCGGTGCTCAAGCTGCTGCTCGCCGCGGGCGCGCGGGACGTCGTCGTCGCGGACGTCGACGGCGTGATCCACCGCGACCGGCCCGGGCTGAGCCCGTCGCTGCGGTGGACCGCCGAGGCCACGAACCACCGGGGCGTCACGGGCACGCTGCGCGACGCGGTCGTCGGGGCCGACGTGTTCGTCGGGCTGTCGGCGCCCGACGTGCTGACCGGGGACGACGTCGCGCGCATGGCGCCCGACGCGATCGTGTTCGCGCTCGCCAACCCGCGGCCCGAGGTCGATCCCGACGACGCCGCGCAGCACGCCGCCGTCGTCGGGACCGGGCGGTCGGACTTCGCCAACCAGATCAACAACGTGCTCGCGTTCCCGGGCGTGTTCCGTGGCCTGCTCGACGCGCAGTCGCACCGCATCACCGACGCGATGCTGCTGGCGGCGGCGGAGGCGCTCGCGTCGACGGTGCGGCCCGACGAGCTCAACCCGACGTACATCGTGCCGAGCGTGTTCCACCCCGACGTGACGTCGGTGGTCGCGGCGGCCGTGCGCCGCGCGGCCGAGGCCGACGGCGCGGGCCGCGAGCCGCGCGCCGCGACCGGGGAGATCGCGGCGGTGCGCCTGCGCGAGCACGACTGACCCCCGCGCGTCCACCCGGACCGCCGGAACTTTCGTCCCACGTCCGGGCTCCGACCACGCACGACGATGGACGCGTGCTGAGCATCCCCGAGGCCGTCGCCGCGCACGGCGACGGCGCCGTCCACAAGGTCGAGCTGACCCGCACCCCCGGGCTCTTCCTCGTCCGCACCATGCTCGCCGGCGCCTACATCGGCATCGGCGTGCTCATCATGGTGACCGCCGGCGGTCCGCTGACGGTCGCCGGGTCGCCGTGGGCGCCGCTCGTCAACGGGGCGGTGTTCGGCATCGCGCTCATGGTCGTGCTGGTGGCCGGCGGCGAGCTCGCGACGAGCGCCATGATGATCCTCACGCAGGGCGCGATGCTCGGCCGGGTCGGCTGGGGGCGCGCGGGGCTCACGCTGCTCGCGTGCCTGGCCGGCAACCTGCTGGGTGCGATGGCGTTCGCTGGGCTGCTGCACGTGTCGGGCGTGCTGGCACCGGGCACCGCCGGCGGCGAGGCGATCGCGCGGATGATCGCGCACAAGGCCGAGGCCTCGACGCTGCAGCTCGTGGTCCGCGGCGTGCTGTGCAACGTCATGGTGTGCCTCGCGGTGTGGTGCTGGGCCCGCCTGACCAGCGAGATCGCGCGGATCGCGGCCGTGTTCGCGTGCGTGCTGGTGTTCATCACGTCCGGCTTCGAGCACGTCGTGGCCAACATGACGACGTTCTCGCTCGGGCTGTACGGCGGCCTGCCGCACGCGACCGTCGCCGAGTTCGCCCGGAACGTGCTCGCGGTCGGGCTGGGCAACACGATCGGCGGCGGGCTGCTCGTGGGCGCCGCGTACGCGTACGGCGTCCGGCGCGTGGTCGCCACCGAGACGCTCGTCGTGCCGGACGACGCCGCGCACGCGCCGCGGCCCGAGGCCGCGGGGGCCGCGACCCGCTGACCGTCGGCGCCGGCCGACCATCGGGGTCGGCCGGCCATCGGCTCCGGCCGACCGTCGGGTCCGCTGCCGTCGGGTCCGGCCGACCCGCCGACCGCGGGCGGGCCCGGTGCGTGTCGCCGACGCGCCGCGCGCGACGGGCGGCGTGGCGCGCACGCGCGCAATAGCGTGGCCGCAGGCGCCGCGCGTCACGCGGCCGCGACCCGAGGAGCACGCCGTGAGCACCTCCGACCCGAAGCGCCCGGACGACGACGCCGACACCGACACGGGGCGGCACGCGGTCGCGCGACCCACCCCCGCACCGCCCGAGCCCGCCGCCGACGCACCCGACCCCGTGGTCGCGCCCGGCACCTCGCGCCCGGCCGCCGCGGACCCGTCAGCCACGCCCGCGCCGGCAGCCGCGCCGCCGAGCGCTCCGCCGTCCGGCCACGCCCCCGCGCGCACGTCGGTCGGGGACCGCACGGCGCCCACGCAGGTGGCGGCCGGGTCGTCACCGGCCGGCGACGACCCGGGCACCGGCACGGCACCCCCCACGGGCGCGCCCGTCCCGTCCCCGCCCCGGGCCGAGCGTGACGACGACGAGCTGTTCCCGGACCCGAACGCGCCACGCACGCCGCACGCGGGCACCCACGTGCTCGGGGTGCTCGTGGGCCTCGTGCTCGCCCCGCTCGCGCTCGCGCTGACCCTGGTCGGGCAGAGCCGGATCCTCGTCGTCCAGGCCGACCGCTGGGACGCGTCCCTCGAGCTGCTGGGCATCGCGCTCGTGACGGCCGGCGTGCTGCTGCTCGCCGCCCTGCTCGTGCTCGGGCTGTGGACGGCCGCGGTGCCGCTCACGGCCGGCCTCGTGCTCGGCGTCCTGGGCGGCGTCTACCTGTACGCACCGGGGGTCGCGCGCACGGCGTCGCTCGACGTCGTCGGCGCCGACACGTGGCGCCTCACGGTCACGCAGGTGACCGTCGCCGGCACCTCGGGCACCGCGATCGTGGCCGGGGCGCTGCTGCTCACGGCGGGCGTGGTCGTCGCGCTCGCCCGGCGCCACGGGGTCCGGCTCGGCGTGTTCCGCGAGCGCAACCGCGCGCACTGAGACGTCCCCCGCGGGGCCCTCCGGACGCGTTCCGGTGCGGACCTGTCCGGACCGGGGCTAATGTCCCTTCACGAGGACCACCCAGGTCAGCACCACCGCCGCACCGACGCCGCTGCGCAGGAGACACCGTGACCGAACAGTCTGACGCCCCGACGACACCCGAGACCCCCGAGGCGCCGCACGATCCGCAGGCCACGCAGGGCCTGGAGAACCTGCTCACCGAGGACCGCCGGTTCCCGCCGTCGAGCGAGTTCGCCGCGCAGGCCAACGCGGGCGCCGACCTGTACGCGTGGGCCAACGCGGACCGTCCGGGCTTCTGGGCCGACCAGGCGCGGGACCTGCTGACGTGGTCGACGCCGTTCACGCAGACCCTCGACTGGTCGGACGCGCCGTTCGCGCGCTGGTTCGCCGACGGGCGCCTGAACGCCGCGTACAACGCGGTCGACCGGCACGTCGAGGCGGGCCGCGGCGACCGGGTCGCGCTGCACTTCGAGGGCGAGGGCGGCGACACCCGCACGCTCACGTACGCGGACCTGCAGCGCGAGGTGTCGAAGGCCGCGAACGCCATGGCGGCGCTCGGGGTCGGCACGGGCGACCGCGTCGCGATCTACCTGCCGCTGATCCCCGAGGCCGTGGTGACGATGCTCGCGTGCGCGCGCCTCGGCGCACCGCACTCGGTGGTGTTCGGCGGGTTCTCGGCCGAGGCGCTGAGCAGCCGCATCCTCGACGCCGAGGCGACGCTCGTCGTCACGGCCGACGGCGGCTTCCGGCGCGGCAACCCGTCGGCGCTCAAGCCCGCGGTCGACGAGGCGCTCGCGAAGGGTGCGCCGAGCGTGCGGCACGTGCTCGTCGTGCGACGCACGGGCCAGCCCGTCGAGTGGACGCCGGGCCGCGACGTCTGGTGGCACGAGGCGGTCGACGTCGCGTCGCCGCAGCACGAGCCCGTCGAGGTCGACGCCGAGCACCCGCTGTTCATCCTCTACACGTCGGGCACCACCGGGAAGCCCAAGGGCATCTTCCACACGACCGGCGGCTACCTCACGCAGGCCGCGTACACGCACCTCAACGTCTTCGACCTCAAGCCCGAGACCGACGTGTACTGGTGCACGGCCGACGTCGGCTGGATCACCGGGCACACGTACGTCGTCTACGGGCCGCTGGTGAACGGCGCGACCCAGGTGATCTACGAGGGCACGCCCGACACCCCGCACCGCGGCCGCTGGTGGGAGATCGTCCAGAAGTACGGCGTGACGATCCTGTACACCGCGCCCACCGCGATCCGTACGTGCATGAAGTGGGGCGAGGACATCCCCGCCGGGTTCGACCTGTCGAGCCTGCGCGTGCTCGGCTCGGTGGGCGAGCCCATCAACCCCGAGGCGTGGATGTGGTACCGCCGCGTCATCGGCGGCGACCGCACGCCGATCGTCGACACGTGGTGGCAGACCGAGACGGGCGCGATCATGATCAGCCCGCTGCCGGGGGTCACGGCCACGAAGCCCGGCTCGGCGCAGGTCGCGCTGCCCGGCATCGCGGCGGACGTGGTCGACGACGACGCGAAGCCCGTCCCCAACGGCGCCGGCGGCTACCTCGTCGTCACCGAGCCGTGGCCGTCGATGCTGCGCGGCATCTGGGGCGACCCCGAGCGGTACCGCGACACCTACTGGTCCCGGTTCCGCGACCTGTACTTCGCGGGCGACGGCGCCAAGAAGGACGCCGACGGGGACATCTGGCTGCTCGGCCGCGTGGACGACGTCATGAACGTGTCGGGTCACCGCCTGTCGACCACCGAGATCGAGTCGGCGCTCGTCGCGCACCCGTGGGTCGCCGAGGCGGCCGTGGTCGGCGCGACCGACGAGACCACGGGGCAGGCGGTCGTCGCGTTCGTCATCCTGCGGGGCGACGCCGCCGAGGCCGCGTCGTCCGACGCCGCGACCGTGCAGGAGACGCTGCGCACGCACGTCGCCAAGGAGATCGGGCCGATCGCCAAGCCGCGCCAGATCCTCGTGGTCCCCGAGCTGCCCAAGACGCGGTCCGGCAAGATCATGCGGCGCCTGCTGCGCGACGTCGCCGAGCACCGGCAGGTCGGCGACGCGACGACGCTCGCGGACTCGTCGGTCATGGACCTCATCTCGGCGGGGCTCGCCCGCCCGGCCGCGTCGGCGGACTGACCCCTCCGTCCCGCCCGGGCCCGGCCACGACCGCGCACGGCTGACACGGCACGCGACCCGCGGCGCTCCGGCGCCGCGGGTCGCGGCACCGTCCGCGGGTCATGCCCCGCGGGCCTGCGCGCCCCGCGCACGGGTCGCTCACAGGACCCGCCCAGGCGGAGTGCAGGCGCCCCGCAGCGGGGTGCGCGAGGCTGGTGGGGTGAGCACTCTCCCCACGACCCCGATCGACGTCTCGTCGTTGCCCCGCCCCGACGTCATCCCCCGCGCGGTCATGCGGCAGCTCCTGGGCGGCGGCGACTGGCTGTCGTCGTGGTGGAGCGTCGTGGGCGCGGGCGTGCTGGTCGTCGCGCTCGTGGTGCTCGCGGTGGTGCGACGCCGCCGCCGTCGCCGCGGGTGGCCGTGGGTCGCGGTCTCCGCGTTCGTCACCGTGCTGGGGCTGGGCCTCACCGCCAACGTCATCGCGGGGTACGTGCCCAACGTGCTCGCGCTGCGCGTCTCGCTCGCGTCGTGGGGCTTCGGCGAGGCGCCCGGGCTCAAGCACGGCACCGCGCAGGAACGCGGCGGCGGCTCCGGGCAGGGCGCGTCGACGGCGACGCACGTGCCCGCGCCGGCCGACCTGCGCATGCCGACCGACTCGCTCACCTGGGTCTACACCCCGCCGGGCTACGACCCCGCCGGCACCAGGCGCTACCCGGTGGTCTACCTCGTGCACGGCAGCCCGGGCGCGTCGGGCGACTGGTTCGCGGCGGGCAACGTCGCGCAGGCGATGGACGTGCTCATCCGCGCCGGCCGGGTGCAGCCCATGATCGTCGTCGCGCCGGACGTCAACGGCACGGGCCCGTCGCCCCGCGACACCGAGTGCCTCGACTCCACGACGGGCGGCTCGCAGGTCGACACCTACCTCACGGACGTGCTCGTCCCGTGGGTCGACGCGCACTACCGGACGGTCGCCGACCGGTCGGGGCGCGCGTTCGGCGGGTTCTCGTCCGGCGGGTACTGCGCGCTCGACCACGGCCTGCGGCACGCCGACCAGTTCGCCGCGATCCTCGCGATGGGCCCCTACGCCGACCCGGGCGAGGGCGGGCACGCCATGCTCGCGACGCAGGCCGAGTGGGACGCGCACGACGTCATGAAGTACGCCCCGACGATCGCGCTGCCGTCGCCGCTGACGCTGTTCCTCTCGGTGCCCGCGGACGAGAACAGCATGAGCGTGCGGCACGCGGCCCAGGTCGCGACGACGCTCGCGGGCCGCGGCGTGGACGTCGTGTGGCGCGAGGAGCCCGGCCAGACGCACACCTGGACGATGGCGCGCGCGACCCTGCCGTACGCGCTCGTGACGGCGTCGGAGCACCTCGCGGCGTCCTGACGGGGCAGCCTCGCCGCTGCGCTCGGACCGGCCGGTCGAAGCGCTTGCTTCCGCGGGGTCGACGAAACGCTTCACCGATGGAGGGCTCCCGAGCGCGCTGGTTGTCTGACGGCGCACCCCGCACCGTGCGGCCCCCGGGCCCGCGGCCGGGTGCTCCCTGACACCCTTCGCGGAACGAGGACGTCCATGAAGAGCACCTCCCTGCGTGCGGCCGCCGCGTGCGGCGCCGCGCTGCTGGCCGTCGGCGGGCTCACGGCCGCCGCCACGACCGCCTCCGCCGCCGACCCCGTCGGCCTGCACGTCTCCGGCACGCAGCTCGTCGAGCGCGACGGCACGCCGTTCGTCGCGCGCGGCGTCAGCCACGCCCACACCTGGTACACGTCGCAGACACCCACCGCGATCCCCGCGATCCGCGCCGCCGGCGCGAACGCGCTGCGCGTCGTGCTGTCCGGCGGACGCTGGACGGCGAACAGCGCCGCCGACGTCGCGGACGTCATCGAGCTGTGCCGCGACAACCAGCTCGTGTGCATGCTCGAGAACCACGACACCACCGGGTACGGCGAGCAGGCCGGCGCCGTGAGCCTCGACGCCGCCGCCGACTACTTCGTGTCCCTCAAGCCCGTGCTCGAGGGCACCGAGGACTTCGTCCAGATCAACATCGGCAACGAGCCGACGGGCAACAACGAGCCCCAGGTCACGGGCTGGACCACCGCCACGTCGGCCGCGATCGCGAAGGTCCGCGCCGCTGGCCTGCGGCACAACATCGTGGTCGACGCACCCAACTGGGGGCAGGACTGGAAGGGCGTCATGCGGGACACGGCCGCGACCGTCGCCGCGGCCGACCCCGAGGGCAACACGCTGTTCTCCGTGCACATGTACGGCGTCTACGCGCAGGCGTCGACCATCACCGCCTACCTCGACGCGTTCGAGGACGCCGGGCTGCCCCTGGTGATCGGCGAGTTCGGCCACGACCACTCGGACGGCGACCCCGACGAGGCGACGATCATGCGCGAGGCCGTCGAGCGCGGCATCGGCTACTACGGCTGGTCGTGGTCCGGCAACAGCGGCGGCGTCGAGTACCTCGACATGGTGCGGAACTTCGACCCCGCGCAGAAGACCGACTGGGGCCGGCTGATCTTCGACGGGCCGAACGGCATCCGCTCGACCGCCCGCACCGCGACGTTCTTCTCGGGAGCGACGCCCACGCCGACCCCGACACCCACGCCGACTCCGACGCCCACCCCCACCGCGACACCCACCCCGACGCCGACGCCGACCGCCACGCCGGGCGGTGCGTGCAGCGCGGTGCTCACGGTCGGCAGCGCGTGGCCCGGCGGCTTCCAGGGCTCGGTGACGGTCACGGCCGGCACGCGTGCGCTGACCGGCTGGACCACGTCGTTCACGCTGCCGGGCGGCGCGGCCGTCGCGCAGGGCTGGAGCGGCACGTTCAGCAGCACGGGCGGCCTGCAGACCGTCGCGAACGCCGCGTGGAACGGCGCGCTCGGCGCCGGCCAGTCGACGACCTACGGGTTCATCGGCTCGGGCACCGCCCCCACCGGCACGATCCCGGTCACCTGCCGCTGACCCCTGCTCCCGCCGGCCCCGCCCGACGCCCGGGCGGGGCCGGCGGGGCGTGACCACCCCCGGCCGGCGTGCGCCTAGTGCCGGGGTCCGGAGTGCCGGAGTGAGCCGAGCCGACCACAGGACCGGTCGTCGAGCTCGCTCGGTCCACGGGCGACGACGGTGCCGGTCACCGCGGCAGGTCGGCGGGCAGCCTGACGTCATGACCGACGTCAGCGCGCACGACGGCGCCGCGGCTCCGGCCGACGGCGCACGACGAGGGCGCCGCCCGGGTCGCGGCTGGCAACGCGTGACGTGGGGCCTGCACCGCCCTTCGGGTCTCGACCCGCTGCTGGCGTGGAAGGTCGTGCTGCCGTCGACGGCGGTCGTCTCTCACCTGACGGCCGCCGCCCTCCACGGCTGGTGGACGCCGACGATGGCGCCGCAGCTGCCGCTCCTCGTGGACCAACCGGCCACCACCCACCGCACGCGTCGGCCCGGCGTCCGGGTCACCCGCACCCATGGTCCGGTGCCTGCGACGGACGTCCGGGGCGTGCGGGTCGCCGACCCTGCCCACACCCTGCTGGCGTGCGCGCGCGACCTGGCCCTGCTCGACCTCGTCGTCCTGGTCGACTCGGCGCTGCGCTCGAGCTGCACGGTCGAGGACGTCCGCGCCGTCTGCACACCGCGACGGCGCGGCGTCGTCGCGCTCCGCGAGGCCCTCATGTTGGCCGATCCACGCGCCGAGTCACCCTGGGAGAGCGTGCTTCGCCTCATGCACGTGGCGTTCGACGTCCAGGTCGTGCCCCAGCACACGGTCCACGACGACGCCGGTCGGTTCGTCGCGCGTGCAGACCTGTGGCTCGAGGGCACGACGACGATCCACGAGTACGACGGCGCGGTGCACCGCACGGCTGACCAGCACCGCGCAGACCTGCGCCGCGACCGCGCCCTCGTCGGCGCCGGCTGGACCCGTCGGGGGTTCACGGCGTCCGACCTGTGCGACCGACCCGCCGAGGTGCTGCACGACCTCGACCGGGCACTCGGACGACCTCACGTCCCCGAACGGCTCCGGCGGTGGGCGGCCCTGCTGGACCAGTCGACCTTCACCGCACGCGGGCGCGCTCGGCTCCTACGCCGCCTGGCCCCGCCCCAGCCGGCGCGGGTCAGGTCCCTCGCGGCCCGCCCGACCCCCGACGACGCCGTCTGACGGACGCGCACCCACCGACAGACGCACGTCGCCCGACGGGCGTGCACCCCCTCCGGGCACCCACCCACCCACGGACGAGCACCCACCCACGGACGAGCACCCACCCACGCAACGCTCGCTGGCGCACAGATCACCCCCGCACAGACGCCCACTGGTCACTTCGGGGACACGGTCACGTCTCTCCCATCACCGATCTGACCAGTGGTCGACGATCGACCGCCTCCGGTGACCACTGGTCACTTCGAGGGCACCGCAGCATCGGAACTTCCTCCGAGGTGACCAGTGGTCGACCGGGCCGACGACAAGGTGACCAGTGGTCAGGGGGTGGAGTGCGTGCTCACCAGCGCAGGTGACGGCGCAGGCGGCGGGCCGCCTCGCGGCCCGCGCGGTTCGCTCCCACCGTCGACGCGCTCGGCCCGTAGCCGACGAGCTGCACGCGCGGCTCCGCGACGACCTCGGTGCCGTCCATCGCGATGCCCCCGCCCGGGCCGCGCAGCCCGAGCGGTGCGAGGTGGTCGAGCGAGGCACGGAAGCCGGTGGCCCAGAGCACCGTGCGGGCGGGGACGAACGACGGGCCGTCCACCCAGGCCTCGAGATCGGGGTCCACGGCGGGGTGGGGCACCACAAGCGCACGACGACGCTCGCGGCCGGGCTCGCCGTCGCGACGCGACCCGCCGTCGCCGTCGCTGTCGCCACGACGCGACCCCGGGTCGCCGTCGCCACGCGCTCCCCGGTCACCGTCACCACGCGCCCCTGGGTCGCCGTCTCCACGCGTCCCCGGGTCACCGTCGCCACGCGCGCCCCGGTAGAGGTCGCCACGCGCGCCCCGGTCACCGTCACCACGCGCCCCCGGGTCACCGTCGCCACGCACCCCCCGGTCGCCGTCGACCCGACCGTCGGGACCCTCGTCACCGTCGGGCGTGGCCGCCGCACGCCACGCACCGGTCGCGGCACCCTCGTCCCACACGACGCCGTCGGCGACCATCCGCGAGAACGCCGGGCGCGCGCGCAGCACCCCGGACGCGATGCCCGCGCGGTAGGCGGGGGTCAGCGGCAGGTCCGTCACGGACACGACCGACTCGGGGGGCAGCCCGGCCCGCACGCGCTCCTCGACGCGCGCCACGGCCTCGCGCCCCAGCTCGGGCGTGAACTCGGCGTCCACCCACCGCGGCGGGCGGCGCGTGACCCACGTCGTCGTGGTGACCTCGACGACCTGCAGCAGCAGCTGCACGGCCGACGTCCCGCCGCCCACGACGACGACGTGCCCGTCGGCGAGCTCCTCCGCGGTGCGGAAGTCGCGCGCGTGCAGCTGCCGCCCGCGGAAGTCCGATCGGCCGGGGTAGCTCGGCCAGAACGGGCGGTTCCACGTGCCCGACGCGTTGACGACGCCGCGCGCGGACCAGACGACCCGCGCGTCGGGGTGGTCGACGTGCTGCGTCTCGACCGCGTAGCGCGGCTCGCCGTCCACGTCGTCGCCGCGGGTCACGCGCGTCACGCGCACGGGGCGCTGCACGTTGAGGCCGAACGCCTCCTCGTACTGCGCGAAGTAGTACGGCACGGCGTCGGCGGCGGGCTCGGCGGCGTCGACGACCGCGAGCGGCATGCCCGGCAGGTCGTGCACGTGGTGCGCGTCGGCCATGGTCAGCGAGCGCCACCGGTGCTGCCACGCACCACCGGCGCGCGGGTTCTCGTCGAGCACGACGAACGTGCCGCGCGCCCGCTCCCAGCCGCGCGTGCCGACCGGCACGAGCCCCGTGCGGTGCAGGTGGTACGCGGCCGACAGCCCGGCCTGCCCGGCGCCGACGACGACCACGTCGACGTCGACCGTGCGGGGCCCGTCGGCCCGCCGCCGTGCACGGCGGCCCCCCGGGGCTGCGGTGGCGACGGCGGGGCTGCTCATGGCGCGTCCACGCTACCCGGTGCACCTGGACGCCCGCTCGGGTGCACGGCCCGCGGGACCGCGCGGCCCGCACCTGTCACCCCGACGGGCCACCGCGCGCGCACCCGTCCGTGATGGGATGGGCGCATGGCGTCCGACGGCACCGAGGTCCCGACGTTGGTCACGGCCGTCTCCGGCCCGCTCACGCCGGCGCAGGCCGACGAGGTGCGCGCGCTCGCGCAGGCGGCGGCCCAGCACGACGGCGTGCCCCCGCTGTCCGAGCAGCCGCTGCTGTGGCTCACCGAGGACGAGGCGCGCGTCGTGCACCTGCTGGCCCGGCGGGCGCCGGGCACGGGCGACGACGCGCCGGGGCCGCTGCTGGGCTACGCGCAGCTCGACGTGGGCAGCTCGACGACGGTGCGCGCCGAGCTCGTGGTGCACCCGGCGCACCGCCGTCGCGGCGTCGCACGCGCGCTGCTGGCCCGCGCGACCGCCGAGGCCGCCGCCGTGCCGGACCGGCGGCTGCACGTGTGGGCGCACGGCGACCTGCCGGCCGCGCGTGCGACCGCCGCGCGCGCGGGCCTCGTGGTGGTGCGCGAGCTGTGGCGCATGGCGACGGACCTGCGCGCGCACCCGCCGACGACGCCGACGCTGCCCGCGGGCGTCGACGTGCGGACGTTCGTGCCGGGGCAGGACGAGGAGGCGTGGCGGCGGGTGAACGCGCGCGCGTTCGCGCACCACCCCGAGCAGGGCCGCATGACGTCGGCGGACCTGCGGGCGCGCGAGGCGGAGCCGTGGTTCGACCCCGCGGGGTTCCTGCTCGCCGAGCGCGACGGTCAGCTGCTGGGCTCGGTGTGGACCAAGGTGCACCCCGCGGGCGAGGCGCCGGACGGTGCGCCCGACGAGGAGGTCGGCGAGATCTACGTCGTCGGCGTCGACCCCGACGCGCAGGGCCTGGGCATGGGGCGCGCGCTGACGGCGCTCGGGCTCGCGCACCTCGCGGACCGCGGGCTGCGGACGGTGATCCTCTACACGGGTGCGGAGAACACCGTCGCGATCCACACCTACCGGCGTGCGGGCTTCGAGCGCACCGCCGTCGACGTGATGTTCGGACCCGACCCCGGCAGCCCGCCGCGCGGCGTCCCCGCGGTCGCCGAGGAGGCCGCCGCGCAGCGCGACGGGCGGGCGACGACGAGGTGAACGGCGAGCAGACGCCGAGTTCACCGGACGGTGCCACGATGAGCACATGACCGACGCCCCCGCGATGGACCCCGCGCTGGCAGAGCGCATCGCCGAGCACGTGGAGACCCCCGACGAGGCGCCGCAGCCCGTCGACGAGGCCCTGCCGGACGACCGGTTCCTCGACCGCGAGCTGTCGTGGCTCGCGTTCAACCAGCGCGTGCTCGAGCTCGCGGAGGACGCGGACCTGCCGCTGCTGGAGCGCGTGCGGTTCCTGGCGATCTTCGCGTCGAACCTCGACGAGTTCTTCATGGTGCGCGTCGCGGGCCTCAAGCGGCGCATCGCGACGGGCATCGCGGTCACGGCGGCGTCGGGGCTGTCGCCGCGGCAGGTGCTCGAGGCGATCAGCGAGCGCGCGCACGAGCTCATGGAGCGGCACGCGCGGGTCTTCGCGCAGGACGTGCAGCCGGCGCTCGCGGCCGAGGGCATCACGATCGTGCGCTGGGACGACCTGGGCGACGGCGAGCAGGACCGTCTGCACAAGTTCTTCCGCCGGCAGATCTTCCCGGTCCTGACGCCGCTCGCGGTGGACCCCGCGCACCCGTTCCCGTACATCTCGGGGCTGTCGCTCAACCTCGCGGTGAGCGTCGTCAACCCCGCGAGCGGCAAGGAGCACTTCGCGCGCGTCAAGGTGCCGCCGCTGCTGCCGCGGTACATCGCGGTCGACGCGGCGGGCCGCCCCTCGGCCCCGGACCACGCGACGGCGGCGCCCGAGCGCGGGCCCATGTCGTTCGTGCCGGTCGAGGACGTCATCGCCCAGCACCTCGACGCGCTGTTCCCCGGCATGGAGGTCCGCGAGTTCCACACGTTCCGCGTCACGCGCAACGAGGACGTGGAGGTCGAGGAGGACGACGCCGAGAACCTGCTCAAGGCCATGGAGAAGGAGCTGCTGCGGCGCCGGTTCGGGCCTCCCGTGCGGCTCGAGCTCGCCGAGGGCATCAGCCCGCGCGTGCGCAAGCTCCTGGTCCGCGAGCTCGGCATGTCCGAGGACGACGTGTACGAGCTGCCCGCACCGCTGGACCACACGGGCCTCAACCTCGTGGCCGACCTCGACCGGCCCGAGCTGCAGTTCCCGAAGTTCGTCCCGGCGACGCACCGCCACCTCGCCGAGGTGGAGTCGGCCACGCCGACCGACGTGTTCGCGGCGATCCGGGCGCGCGACATCCTGCTGCACCACCCGTACGACTCGTTCTCGACGTCGGTGCAGACGTTCCTCGAGCAGGCGGCGGCGGACCCGCACGTGCTCGCGATCAAGCAGACGCTGTACCGGACGTCGGGCGACTCGCCGATCGTCGACGCGCTCATCGACGCGGCGCAGGCCGGCAAGCAGGTGCTCGCGCTCGTCGAGATCAAGGCGCGGTTCGACGAGCAGAACAACATCTCGTGGGCCCGCAAGCTCGAGCAGGCGGGCGTGCACGTCGTGTACGGGATCGTCGGGCTGAAGACGCACTGCAAGCTGTCGCTCGTGGTGCGGCAGGAGTCCGACGGGCTGCGCCGCTACAGCCACGTCGGCACGGGCAACTACCACCCGAAGACCGCGCGGCTGTACACCGACCTGGGGCTGCTGACGGCCGACCCGGACGTGGGCCAGGACCTCACGCGGCTGTTCAACCAGCTGTCGGGCTACGCGCCGAAGTCGCGGTTCCACCGGCTGCTCGTCGCGCCGCGCTCGGTGCGCACGGGGCTGCTGGAGCGCATCGAGCGCGAGGCCGAGGCGGCGCGCCGCGGCGAGCCCGCGTGGATCAAGATCAAGGTCAACTCGATGGTCGACGAGGCGACGATCGACGCGCTGTACCGCGCGTCGCAGGCGGGCGTGCCGGTCGACATCAACGTGCGAGGCATCTGCGCGCTGCGCCCGGGCGTGCCGGGCCTGTCGGAGACGATCCGGGTGCGGTCGATCCTCGGCCGGTTCCTCGAGCACTCGCGGGTGTTCGCGTTCGCGCACGCGACGCCCGCCGACGGTGACGGGTTCGAGGGCCCCGAGGTGTTCATCGGCTCGGCCGACCTCATGCACCGCAACCTGGACCGCCGCGTCGAGGCGCTCGTGCGGGTCGCCGAGCCAGCGCAGGTGACCGAGCTCGTGGAGTACCTCGACGAGACGATGGACGACGGCACGTCGTCGTGGCACCTGGGCCCGGACGGCGTCTGGGTGCGGCACCACCGCGGGCCCGACGGCCCGCTGGTCGACCTGCAGGAGGTGCTCGTCCAGCGCCAGAAGCGCCGGCCGGGCGCCCCCCGGTGAGGGCCGGGGCACCGGACCCCGTCGAGGCGGCGGGCGCGCTCGTGTGGCGCGTGCGCGCCGGGCGGCTGCAGGTCGCGCTCGTGCACCGCCCGCGGTACCGCGACTGGTCGTGGCCCAAGGGCAAGCTCGACCCGGGCGAGATCCCGCCCGTCGCGGCCGTGCGCGAGGTCGAGGAGGAGACGGGCATGGCCGTGGTGCTCGGCCTTCCCCTGCCGGGCCTGCGGTACGCGCTGTCGGACGGACGCCGCAAGGTCGTGCACTACTGGGCCGCGCGCGTCGCGGGCCGAGGCGACGACGTGCCGCTGCGTGCGCGCCCGCCCGTGCCGCACGCCGACCGCACCGAGATCGACCACTGGGAGTGGTTCGACACCGCGCAGGCCGCCCGCAAGCTCACGCGCCGCGACGACGGTCGGCCGCTCGACGCGCTCGTCGAGGCGTACGCCAAGGACCGGCTGGACACGCGCGCGCTGGTGGTGGCGCGGCACGGGCAGGCCCGCAAGCGGGCGCTGTGGGGCGGGACGGAGGACGACCGCCCGCTCACGGGGCTGGGCCTGCGGCAGGCCGCGACGCTGACGCCCCTGCTCGCGGCGTTCGGCGTCGAGCGGGTCGTGACGAGCCGCTGGGAGCGGTGCGCGACGACGGTCGCGCCCTACGCCCAGGCCGCGGGCGTGACCCCCGAGGTGGCCGACGGCCTGACGGAGGCCCGTCACGACGAGTCCCCCGCGCGGGTCGCGGCGATCGTGGCGGACGCGCTCGAGGCGCGGCGCGACACCGTGCTGTGCACGCACCGGCCGGTGCTGCCGACCGTGCTCGACGTGCTGGAGGTGCAGAGCCGCCGGGCGGTGGCCGACGCGCTGCCGCGCGAGAACCCGTTCCTCGCCCCCGGCGAGGTGCTCGTCGCGCACGCCGCACGGACCCGCCGGGGCACGCGCGTGGTGGGGGTCGAGCGGCACCGGTCCCCCGCCGGCGCGGACTGACCCAGCCGGGGCGAGCCGGCACCGCCGGGCCGGGCCGACCGCGAGCACGACGACGCCCCGGTGCCGTGCGGCACCGGGGCGTCGGGCGTGCGGGCTCAGCCCAGGATCGGGTGGATGATCCAGAACACGACGGCCGCGACGAGCGCGGCGGCCGGGATCGTGAGGATCCACGCGCCGGCGATGTTCTTGGCGACGCCCCACCGCACGGCCGAGAGCCGCTTGGTGGCGCCGACGCCCATGATCGCGGACGTGATCGTGTGGGTGGTCGACACGGGCGCGTGCAGCGCGAACGCGTTGACGTAGAGGACCACCGCGGAGACCGACTCGGCGACGAACCCGCGCGCGGGGTCGAGCTCGATGATCTTGCGGCCGAGCGTGCGCATGATGCGCCACCCGCCCGCGTAGGTGCCGAGCGAGATCGCGGCGGCCGCGGCGAGCTTGACCCACAGCGGGATGCCTGCCTCCGGGTCCGCCCAGTTGGCGGTGAGGAGCGCGAGGTAGATGACGCCCATGGTCTTCTGCGCGTCCTGCAGGCCGTGCCCGAGCGCCATGGCGGCGGCCGAGACGGTCTGCGCGAACCGGAAGCGCCGGTTGACGCGGGTCGGCGGGCGGTTGCGGATCAGCCACAGCAGGCCGGCCATCGCGAGGAACGCGAGACCGAACCCGATGATCGGCGAGAAGACCATCGGCAGGACGACCTTGTCGATGATCGCCGAGCCGTAGATCCCGAACCCGGCGGCGAGGCCCGCGCCGACGAGACCGCCGATGAGGGCGTGCGTCGACGACGAGGGCAGGCCGAACCACCAGGTCACGAGGTTCCACGCGATCGCGCCGACCAGCGCGCACACGATGACGACGAGCGCCGAGTGCGACGGTGCGTCCTGCAGGTCGACGATGGAGGTCGCGATGGTCTCGGCGACCTCGGTGCCCAGCAGCGCGCCGGTGAAGTTCATGACCGCGGCCATGAGGAGCGCCGCGCGCGGCGTCAGCGCCCGCGTCGAGACCGACGTGGCGATGGCGTTGGCGGCGTCGTGGAAGCCGTTCGTGTAGTCGAACCCGAGGGCGAGCGCGACGACGAAGACGACGAGCACAGGTTCCACGGGGGCTCAGGACTCCTTGAGCGCGATCGTCTCGACCGTGTTCGCGACCTTCTCGAACGCGTCGGCGGCGTCCTCGAGCTTCTCCACGATCTCCTTGAGCTTCATCAGCAGGATCGGGTCGGAGATCTCGTCGAACATCTGCGCGAGCAGCTTGCGGTGCGACTTGTCGGCCTGGTTCTCGAGGCGGTTCACCTCGACCCAGTACTCCTGCAGCGAGTCCATCGAGCGCAGGCGGGGCATGGCCTCGGCCGTGAGCTCGGCGGCGCGCTGGAGCACCTGGACCTGGTCGGAGACGCGCGCGGGCAGCTCCTCGACCTTGTACAGGACGATGAGGTCGGACGCCTCGTCCATGTAGTCCATGCAGTCGTCGAGGCTCGACGCGAGGTCGTAGATGTCGTCGCGGTCGAACGGCGTCACGAACGTCTGGTTGAGGCGACGCATGATCGTGTGGGTCGCGTCGTCGGCGGCGTGCTCGGCCTCCGCCATCCGCTTGTTGATCTCTTTGCGGGTCGCGCGGTCGGCTCCGAGCATCTCGGCCAGCAGGTTCGCGCCCGTCACGAGGTGGGACGCGGAAGCGGCGAAGAGGTCGAAGTACTGGGTGTCGCGCGGTGTGATGCGCAGGCGCACGGAGGGCTCCGGGTCGTTCGACGGTGTGTCCCCCGGGAACCGGGGCGCCAACAGCCTAACGGGCGGTGAACGGCAGGTGCGCCGGACCGAGGTCGCACGCCCCTGTGCGCTCGGTGTGAGGTGAACGACGCCGGGCCGGGAGCGCCTCTCGGCGCGTGGCCGCTCGCAGCGGCTGATGATGGAGCCCGGGGCTACCGCGACCCGGCGTCGCCCGTCCAGTCTACGCGGCGTCACGCACGACGCACGGGCTCGGCGCGGCCCCGCGGCGAGCGGCGCGTCACTCGAGCCGGTCGGCCCGCCACAGCTGCGCGGCGTGCGCGAGCTCCTCGGCGGTGCGCACGAGCGACGCGGCGCCGCGGGTCTGGCGGTGCGCGGCGGCGGGGTCGACGACGTCGAGGTGGTCGGCGTCGAACGCCGCGCCCGTGGCCAGGACCTGGCAGAACGCGGCCGCACGCTCGAGCGCGACCGCGAGGTCGCCCGTGTAGACGCCCGAGAGCACGGCGTCGGCGACCGTGCGGACGTCCTGCGGTCCGGGCTGGTCGACGACGCCCGCGACGGCGTCGTGCACGGGTGCGGCCGCGACGCCCTGGCGGTACCGGTCGGCGACCGTGCCCGGGTCGCGACGCACCCACTCGCGCAGCACGTACAGCCGCCACAGCGCGCCGGGCAGCGTGTCGGCCGGGCAGTCGGACCACATCGCCGCGACGACGTCGAGCCCCTCGGTCTCGACGAGCGCGACGAGCCGCTCGACGACCTGCGGGTCCTGCGTCGCGCGCCCGTGCCGGACCAGCGCGGCGGCCGTGGTGTGCGCGATCTCGTCGCGCAGCGCGGGGTCGAGCGGGCCCGGCAGCTCGTCCGCGAGCGCGGGGTCGACCACGATCGGGCGGTGGTGGCGTCGCCCGCCGCCCGTGCCGCCGCCGCTGCCGCCGCTCGTGCCGCCGGTGCCTGCCGTGCCGTCCGTGCTCATCGCGGCATGATCCCCCGCCCGCGGCCCGCCCACCACCCGCCGCCCCGTCCCGGCGGGCACGTGACGTCCGTCGCACCGCCGCGCTCCGGGTGCGACGCGTGCACGGCGGGTTCACAGTGAGAACGACCGGGACGGCCCCGGACGGAACGGAGCGTGCTGGCCATGACGGACTCGTCGGCGGCGCAGGGGCCGGGCGGCACGCCCGGGGCGTCGAGGCACAAGGGCAAGGCGGTCGCGCTCGCGGTCGCCGCCGCGGTGGGCGGCTTCCTGTTCGGCTTCGACAGCTCGGTCATCAACGGTGCGGTCGAGGCGGTGCAGGGGCAGTTCGAGCTGTCGGGCGTCGTCACGGGCCTGGTGGTCGCGGTGGCGCTGCTCGGGTCGGCGGCGGGCGCGTGGCTGGGCGGGCGGCTCTCGGACCGGTGGGGCCGCACGCGCGTCATGGTGCTGGGCGCCGTGCTGTTCTTCGTGTCGTCGGTGCTCTCGGCGTTCGCGTTCGCGGCGTGGGACCTGGCGATCTGGCGCGTCATGGCGGGTGTCGGCATCGGCATCGCGTCGGTGATCGCGCCCGCGTACATCGCGGAGATCGCGCCGGCGTCGATGCGCGGGCGGCTCGGGTCGCTGCAGCAGCTCGCGATCACGCTCGGCATCTTCGCGGCGCTGCTGTCGGACCAGCTGCTCGCGACGTCGGCGGGCGGCGCGGCGAACGAGCTGTGGCTGGGTCTCGAGGCCTGGCGCTGGATGTTCCTGGTGTGCGTCGTGCCCGCGGTGGTCTACGGCGTGCTCGCGCTGCGCATCCCCGAGTCGCCGCGGTACCTCGTGGCGCAGGGCCGCCGCGACGAGGCGCGCGCGGTGCTGGCGGACGTGCTGGGCGCCGAGGAGGACCCGGAGCAGCGCGTCGAGCAGATCGAGCAGACGATCCGCAAGGACGAGGCGCTCGCGCAGCAGGCGAGCCTGCGCGGCCCGGCGCTGGGGCTGCTGCCGGTCGTGTGGGTCGGCATCCTGCTGTCGGTGTTCCAGCAGTTCGTCGGGATCAACGTGATCTTCTACTACTCGACGACGCTGTGGCAGGCGGTCGGGTTCGCCGAGAGCCAGTCGTTCCTCATCTCGACGATCACGGCCGTGACGAACGTCGTGGTGACGTTCATCGCGATCGCGCTCATCGACAAGGTGGGGCGGCGCCCGCTGCTGCTGATCGGCTCGGCGGGCATGACGCTCGCGCTCGGCACCATGGCGGTCGCGTTCACGCAGGCGACGGGCACGGGCGAGAACGTCAGCCTGGACGGCTCGTGGGGCGTGATCGCGCTGGTCGCGGCGAACGCGTTCGTGGTGTTCTTCGGTGCGACGTGGGGCCCGCTGGTGTGGGTGCTGCTGGGCGAGATGTTCCCGAACCGGATCCGCGCGGCGGCCCTGGGCGTCGCGGCGTCCGCGCAGTGGATCGCGAACTTCGTCATCACGCTGTCGTTCCCCGAGCTGCTGGACCGGTTCGGCGCGTCGGTGCCGTACGCGATGTACGCGGCGTTCGCGCTGCTGTCGTTCGTCTTCGTGCTCACCAAGGTCCCGGAGACCAAGGGGGTCGAGCTCGAGGACATGGAGGGCCTGCAGGTCGAGCGGCGGTCGCGCCGCGCGTCGGCCTGACGACGGCACGTCCGGCCCCGCTCTCTCCGCCCCGGGTGCGACGTATGTCGCACCCGGGGCGGAACACGTCACCCCCCTGAACTGTTGCCCGAGGTAACGACCCGTCGTAGAGTTGCCCCGAGCAACCGTCGCGCCCGGCTCCAGCACCGCCCGCGACGGCTCCCGACCGCCGACGACGCCCGGTCACCCCCGTCCCCGCGCCCGGAAGCGAGCACCCCCACGTGAGCAGCACCAGCAGCACCGTCGACGGCACCGCCGCCGACTCCCCCAGCGGGGCCATGACGCACCGCGAGGTCCTCGAGGCCCTGTCCGGGATCCTCCTGGGCATGTTCGTCTCGATCCTCGCGACGAGCGTCGTGTCCACGTCCCTGCCCCGCATCATCACCGACCTCGGCGGCAGCCAGTCCGCCTTCACCTGGGTCGTCACCGCGACCCTCCTCACCACGACCGTCTCGACGCCCATCTGGGGCAAGCTCGCCGACCTCGTCGACCGCAAGCTGCTCGTGCAGATCGCGCTCGTCGTGTCCGTCGTGTCCTCGGCGCTCGCCGGGTTCTCGCACACCACCGAGATGCTCATCGGCATGCGCGCCCTGCAGGGCATCGGCGCCGGCGGCCTCACCGCGCTCGGCACCGTCCTCATCGCCGACATCATCAGCCCGCGCGAGCGTGGCCGGTACATGGGCCTCATGGGCGCCGTCATGGCCGTCGGCATGGTCGGCGGCCCGCTGCTCGGCGGCGTCATCACCGACGCGGCCGGGTGGCGCTGGAACTTCTTCGTCGGCCTGCCGTTCGCGATCGCCGCGATCGTCGTGCTGCAGCGCACGCTGCACCTGCCCGCCACCGCCCGGCGCCGCGTGCGCATCGACTGGGCCGGCGCCGTCCTGCTGTCCGCGTCCGTCGCGACGCTCCTGCTGTGGGTCACGTTCGCCGGGCAGTCGTTCGACTGGCTGTCCTGGCAGACGGCCGTCATGGTCGGCGGGGCCCTGCTGGGCGTCGTCGGCGTGATCCTGGTCGAGCAGCGCGCCGCCGAGCCGATCATCCCGCTGCACCTGTTCCGCAACCGCACGGTCGTGCTCACGGTCCTCGCGTCCGTCGCCGTCGGCATCGCGCTCTTCGGCACGCAGGTCTTCCTGTCGCAGTACATGCAGCTCGCGCGCGGCAAGACCCCCACGCAGTCCGGCCTGCTGACCATCCCCATGGTCCTCGGCGTGTTCCTGTCCTCGACGCTGTCCGGCCGCCGCATCACGCGCACCGGCCGCTACAAGGCGATCATGGTGGCCGGCGCCGTGCTCCTCACGGGCGGCCTGGGCCTCATGGGCACCATCGACGAGACCACGAGCTTCGTGCTCGTCGGCGGCTACATGCTCGTCGTCGGCGTGGGCGTCGGCATGCTCATGCAGAACCTCGTCCTCGCGACGCAGAACACGCTGCCCATCACCGAGATGGGCGCCGGCACCGCGACCGTCGCGTTCTTCCGGACGCTCGGCGGCGCGATCGGCGTCTCGGCGCTCGGGGCGCTGCTGTCCAACCGCGTGCAGCACCTCATGGTCGACGGCCTCACGGGCATCGGCATCGACCCCGCCGCGATGGGGTCGAGCGGCACCAGCACGCTGCCCGACCTCGCGACGCTCCCCGGCCCGGTGCGCCAGGTCGTCGAGCACGCGTTCGGCATCGGCGTGTCCGAGCTGTTCCTCGTCGGCGCGCCGATCGCGCTGCTCGCGCTCGTCGCCGTGCTCGCGCTGCGCGAGGTGCCGCTCGGCCACGCGTCGGGCGTCGAGCAGCGGCTCGCGGCCCAGGCCGCGCAGCAGGAGCCTGCCGCGGCGTCCTGAGCCCACGGGCCGCGGCACCACCGCGCGCGACGCCCGTCCCGACGACCCCTCAGGGACCGTCCGGGGCGGGCGTCTGCCGTTCGCCGTGCCGCACGAGGTCGTCGTTGAGCCGCGCCATGAGGTCCGCGAGCTGCGCGAGCTCGTCCGCCCGCCAGGCGTCGAGCGAGCGACGCATGTACTCCTGCCGTCCCGCGCGCGCGTGCTCCAGCCGGCGCTCACCCTCGTCGGTCAGCACGAGCGGGTGGCTCCGCGAGTCGTGCGGGTCCGCCGCGCGCGTGACGAGCCCGAGCCGCTCGAGCCGCGCGACCTGCCGCGACATGGTGCCGCGCCCCACGCCCAGCAGGTCCGCGAGGTCGCTCGCGCGCGTGCCCGGCGTGCGGGCGACCGTCGCGAGCAGCTGGTACGCCGACGGGTCGAGGTCGGGGTGCACGCTGCGCGCGACGCCCGCCGACGCGGCCCGCGCCCGCCGCATGAACAGGCCGAGCTCACGCTCGACGCGCAGCACCGGGTCGTCGCTCATCGCCCCATCCTCGCGCAGCACGGCACGCCCACGGACCAGCGGTCAGCGGGCCCACGTCGTGCGCCGCCGCGCGAGCCCGGCGATGGCCTTCACGCGCGCGGCGTCGACGTGCGGGTGCATGCGCCGGAACACGTTCGGCACCTCGTGCCGCGCGACCACGAGCGCGTCCTGCGGCGGGTGGTGCGCGTCGCGCTCGAGGTCACCCGTGACGACGAGCGCGGCCCGCACGTGCACCCCGGCGCACCCCACCGACTGCAGCAGGCCCTGCACGCGCGCCGCCTCGAGCCGTGCGTCCCGCAGGTAGGTCACCGCCCGCCCGTCGACGTGCATCGTGCGCGCCGCGACCCGCACCCGGCTCCCCGGGTGCCGCCGCTCCGAGACCGTCCAGATGCCGCCCGGGCCCACCAGCAGGTGCTCGATCACCGAGCCCTGCCGGCCCAGCGGCACGTCGTGCACGGTCTCCCAGCCGTCGTCGGCCAGGCGCTCGAGCCGCACCCCCAGCGGGCTGCCGCGCAGGCCGTGGTCGGAGCGCGCGCCGTCGCGCACGTCGCCCAGCCACGCCTCGAGGCCCGTGCCGAGCCCCTCGAGCGCGTCGAGCGACGCGAGCTCGGAGGTCACCGGCAGCACGAGCTCGGGGACGTCGGACCGCAGGTAGGCCTGCGCGGCGCGGCGCACGCGGGCCTCGAGCACGGGGTCGTCGGCGACCACCTCGCCCGACTGCAGGTCGACGGAGCCCACCCGCGCACCGGTCTCGTGCGTGACGTAGAGACGGTCGGCACCGTACCTCCGCCACCGTCGAACGGTCAGGACCTCGTCCACGTCCGCATTATCGGCACTGCGGCTCGTGGACTTCAGTCCCGCCTCCGGGGGACTTCACCCCGGACCGGCGTGTCGGGCGTGTGTCGTCACCCGACCGGTCCCTTCACGGACGGGCGTCCGTCGTGCTCTCGGCCGCGGGCTCGAACGTCAGGCTCACCGAGTTCATGCAGAACCGGTCGCCCGTGGGCGTCTGCGGCGCGTCGTCGAAGACGTGCCCCAGGTGCGAGCCGCAGCGCGCGCACCGCACCTCGGTGCGGACCATGCCGTGCGACGTGTCGGTCAGCAGCTCGACGCGGTCGCCCGCGAGCGGCGAGAAGAAGCTCGGCCAGCCGCAGTGCGAGTCGAACTTGGTGTCGGAGCGGAACAGCTCGTTGCCGCACGCGCGGCAGCGGTAGACGCCCTCGCGGTGCTCGTCGAGCAGCGCGCCGGTCCACGCGCGCTCGGTGCCCGCGCGCCGCAGGACCGCGAACTCCTGCGGCTCGAGCTCGAGACGCCACTGGTCGTCGGACTTGGTCACGGGGTACCGGTCGGTCACCACAGCTCCCTGGGGTCGTGGGGCGCGTCCCGCGGGTGCGGTCGCACCACGCACAACACCCGAGCGCGCCCGCGCGTTCCCGGGCCGCCGCGACACGACACGCGGACGCCGCGCGGCGGGTCGGACCGAATCAGGTCGGACGTCCTACTCTGTCCGGGACGTCCCCGGCCGGGGGCGTCGCGCCGACGCGCCGGGGAGGGGCCGTGTCGCAACGCTCACGGCGCCGTGGCAGCCTCACGCGCTCGTTCGCGCTGGTCAGCCTCGTCGGCATGGTCGCGCTCGGCGTCGCCCTCGTGACCCTCACGGCGCAGCAGATGCGCGCGCAGGCCGTCGGCGACGGCACCTCGATGGCCGCCGTGGTGGCGCGCTACGCGGCCGGCGGCGTCGCGGCCGGCTCGTTCGTCACGGGCGTCGCGTCGCCCGACGAGACCGCGGCCATCGCGGCGCGCACGAGCGCGTTCGACGAGCGCCTGATCGAGCTGCGGCTGTGGGGCCTCGACGGCCGTCTCATGTACTCGTCCGACCCGGGGACCACGAGCGGCCTGCCGCACTCCGAGCGCTTCGCGGCCGCGATGTCGACCGGCGCGCCGGACCCCGTCGTCCAGGAGGACGTGCGCCGCGGCACGGGCACCGAGCCCCAGCGGCTCACGGTCCTCGACGTGTACGTGCCCGTGCTGCCCGACGACACCGCGGACGACGCGGTGCCCACGGGCGGCTCGGCGGGGCAGCCCGTCGGGGTCGCCGAGGTCGTGCTGGACCACACCGAGACGCAGGCGACGCTCGCGCGCACGTCGCGCACCGTGACGCTCGCGGTGGCGGGCGGTCTCGTGGTGCTGTGGCTCCTGCTGTTCCGGATCGTGGGGACCACGTCGCGGCGGCTGCGCAGCACGGCGCTGGAGAACGCGCGGCTCGCGATGCTCGACTCGCTCACGGGGCTGCCGAACCGCCGCCTGCTGGGCGACCAGATGCGCCGCGCGATCCTGCGCGCGGAGGAGGACGGCGGGCGCGTCGGGCTGATCCTGCTCGACATCGACCGGTTCAAGGACATCAACGACACGCTGGGCCACGACCACGGCGACACGCTGCTCGAGCAGGTCGCGCAGCGGCTGCGGGAGTCGCTGCGCGAGGAGGACGTGGTCGCGCGCCTCGGCGGCGACGAGTTCGCCGTCCTGCTGCCGGACGTGCGGTCCGTGGCGAACGCCGAGCGCCTCGCGGGCCGCGTGCGGCAGCTGTTCGCGCGGCCGTTCGAGATCGGCGACATGACGCTGCACATCGACACCTCGATCGGCGTCGCGTGCCTGCCGGACCACGCCGACGACGCGTCGTCGCTCATGCGGACGGCCGACGTCGCGATGTACGCCGCGAAGCACCACCGCACGGGTGTCGCCGTGTACTCCCCGGACACCGACGACTCGTCGCCGACGCGCCTGGTGCTGCTGGGCGAGCTGCACCAGGCCCTCGCGGCGTCGCGCGCGGCGCGGCGCACCGAGCAGCAGCTGCTCGCGGCGGGCCGCGCCTCGGGCCCGGACGGCCGCGGCGACGCACCCGCCGGGCGCCCCGCCGCGGCCCAGCTCGTCATGCACTACCAGCCGAAGCTCGACCTCGGCACCGACCGCGTCGTCGGGTACGAGGCGCTGATCCGCTGGTCGCACCCGACGCGCGGCGTGCTCGCGCCGTCGGCGTTCGTGCCGATCGCCGAGCAGTCCGGCCTGATCCACGACGTGACGCGGTTCGCGCTCGAGGCGACGGTCGTGCAGCTCGCGCGGTGGGAGGCCGAGGGGCGTGACCTGCCGGTGGCGGTCAACCTGTCGGCGCACGACGTCACGACGCCCGACGTGGTCGCCACCATCGAGCACCTGCTGGCCGAGCACGCCGTCCCCGCGCGGCTGCTCGAGGTCGAGATCACCGAGACCGCGCTGGTGGCGGACACCTCACGCGTCGTGCCGGTGCTGCAGCGGCTGCACGCGCTGGGCGTGCGGGTCGCGATCGACGACTTCGGCACCGGCACCACGTCGATCTCGCAGCTGCGCGACCTGCCCGTGGACACGCTGAAGATCGACCGCGTGTTCATCTCCGACCTCGGAGAGCAGGGTCGCGACGGGTCCGAGGTGGTCGTGCAGGCGATGGTCGACCTCGCGCACTCCTTCGGGCTCGACGTGGTGGCCGAGGGCGTCGAGGACGCGGGCACGGCGCGCGTGCTGACGCGGCTCGGCGTGGACCAGGCGCAGGGGTTCCTGTGGGCGCGCCCCGCGCCGGCCGAGGCCATCGCGCAGGTCGGTGTGGCCGACACGCACGGCCCGCACCCGGACGGAGTCACCCGACCGGGTGAACTCACGGCATGATGCCTCAGGTCGGCCGCGCCGCTGCCGATGACTGCCGAGGAGCACGCGTGCTCCCTCACGCACCCGACGCCGGATTCGCCCCCGCTCGACCGGAAGGCCCGCTCATGATGGACGAGAT
This sequence comes from Cellulomonas sp. HD19AZ1, assembly GCF_004535805.1. Classification (NCBI taxonomy): domain Bacteria; kingdom Bacillati; phylum Actinomycetota; class Actinomycetes; order Micrococcales; family Cellulomonadaceae; genus Cellulomonas; species Cellulomonas sp. HD19AZ1. The sequence continues at coordinate 42,227 of NZ_SPHX01000008.1, read as the reverse complement.
CCTCGAGGAGATGATCGACCCCGCTCCCGCGCGCGAGGACGTCCTGCGGCGTCGTCGGCTGTGGGCGACGGGCGCGATCCTCGTGCTCGCCGGGGTCGGCGTCACGTCCCTCACGACCGCCGCGGTCTTCACCGACCAGGACACCGTGAGCAGCGGCATCACGACCGGCTCGGTCGTGCTGACGGCCCCGGGCGAGCCGGTGGAGTTCACGGTGCCCGACGAGCTGCTCGCGCCCGGCGGGTGGGCCGTGGCGCCCGTGACGGTCCGCAACGACGGGTCCCTCAACCTGCGCTACGCGGTCTCGCTCGCGGCGGAGGTCGCGACGCCGTCCGGCGGCGCGCTGGGCGACGGCGACCTGCGCGAGGCGCTGCGGCTGCGCGTGTACGAGGCGCCCGCGGCGGGCTGCTCGGCGCTGAGCGTGCCGACCGCGCCCGAGGGTGCGCTGGGCGACACGGGCCAGGGTCTGCCCGCGACGACGACGCCGATCGTGGGCAGCCCCGAGCGCGGCGCGCAGCCGGGCGACCGGCAGGTCGGCCCGGGCGCGACCGGCGTCGACGCGCTGTGCGTGCGGCTCGACATGGCCGACGGCGACCCCGCGAGCGGCGTGCCGTCGGGCACCGACGACCGGTACCAGCAGACGGCCGTCGCGATCTCGCTGCAGTTCGACTCCGAGCAGACGGTGAACAACTCCTGACCTCGCCCACCATGACGCCGCGCACACGGCCGCAGCCGTTCGTCGAGCGCCGGGCGCCGCGCGTGGCGGCGCCCGCGCACCGGCGTCCGCGGGCGCCGTGGGCGCGGCGCGCGGTCACGGCGCTGCTGTGGACGGTCGTCGTGCTGGGCGTGACGGGGTTCGTCGCGGCGACGGTCGTGCCGCTGTGGTTCCAGGCGCGCGACCAGCGCCTGCTGATCGTGACGTCGGGCTCGATGGAGCCGCGGTTCTCGGCGGGTGACGTCGTGGTGCTGCGCGCGGTCGGCGACGCCTCGGAGCTGCGGCCCGGGCTCGTCGTGACGTTCCAGCCGATCGGCTCGTCGGAGCTGGTGACGCACCGGATCGTCGAGGTCGTGCGCCTGCCCGTGATGCGCGAGGTGCCCGGGACGGACGGTCGGCAGGCGCCGGTGCTGGACGCCGCGGGCGAGCCGGAGACGCGCGCGTACATCCGGACGCAGGGCGACGCGAACAGCGCCCCCGACCCGGACGCGACGCCGGTCGAGCGCGTGCGCGGCGTGCTGCTGTCGGTGCACGAGGGCTGGGGGCGCGCGCTCGCCTGGGCCACGTCGGCGGCCGGACGTGCGATGCTGCTCGGACCCCCGCTGCTCGCGCTCGCGACGCTCGAGGTCCTGTCGGTGCTGGACGACCGCCGGCGGCGGGAGGACCGACGACGACGGCAGGCGCCGCAGGACGGGAAGCTCGATGCGCTCCTCCTCGAGTGAGGACCACCGCGACCGCGGTGCCCGCGTGCGACTCGTGCTGGTCGTGGCGCTGCTGGTCGCCGCGGCCGCGGCGCCGGTGGTCGGGCGGACGTCGGCGGTGCTGACGGACCACGACGCGGTCGAGCTGCGCGTGACGGTCGTGACGGCCACGCCGTCGGCGGCGCCCGACGGCCCGTCGGAGCCCGCGCCCGACCCGTCGCCGACGGTGCCGGGCACCGCGGACCCGGCGTCCGCGACGGACGGCTGAGGGCCGCGGAATACGTGCGGGGGGGGGCCGTGTTGTGGCGAGCGGTCGATGCAAATGCATAGAACTCCCGGGTGGCAGGGCCGCCCGGCGGACAGCGAGGTGGACCATGCAGTTCGGGATCTTCTCCGTCGGTGACGTCACGACCGACCCGACCACGGGCCGGACGCCCGACGACACCGAGCGCGTGCGCGCGATGCTCACGATCGCCGAGCACGCCGACGCCGCGGGCCTCGACGTGTTCGCGACGGGTGAGCACCACAACCCGCCGTTCGTGCCGTCGTCGCCGACGACCATGCTGGGCTACCTCGCGGGCCGCACGAAGAACATCGTGCTCTCGACCGCGACCACGCTCATCACCACCAACGACCCCGTACGGCTGGCCGAGGAGTACGCGATGCTCCAGGTCATCTCCGACGGCCGCATGGACCTCATGATGGGCCGCGGCAACACCGGCCCCGTCTACCCGTGGTTCGGCAAGGACATCCGCCAGGGCCTGCCGCTAGCGATCGAGAACTACGCGCTGCTGCGCCGCCTGTGGGAGGAGGACGTCGTCGACTGGAGCGGCAAGTTCCGCACGCCGCTGCAGGGCTTCACGTCCACCCCGCGCCCGCTCGACGGCGTCGCGCCGTTCGTGTGGCACGGCTCGATCCGCTCCCCCGAGATCGCCGAGCAGGCCGCGTACTACGGCGACGGGTTCCTGCACAACGCGATCTTCTGGCCCATGGAGCACACCGCGCAGATGGTGAACTTCTACCGCCAGCGGTTCGAGCACTACGGCCACGGCCGTGCCGACCAGGCGATCGTCGGCCTCGGCGGCCAGGTGTTCATGCGCAAGAACAGCCAGGACGCGTGGAACGAGTTCAAGCCCTACTTCGACGTCGCGCCCGTGTACGGGCACGGGCCGTCGATGGAGGACTTCACGCGCGAGACGCCGCTCACGGTCGGCAGCCCGCAGCAGGTCATCGACCGCTACGGCGCCTTCTGGGAGCAGGTCGGCCACTACCAGCGCCAGCTGTTCCTCATCGACCACGCGGGCCTGCCGCTCAAGACCGTCCTCGAGCAGATCGACATGCTCGCCGAGGACGTCGTGCCGGTGCTGCGCGCCGAGGCCGAGTCCCGCCGCCCGGCCGACGTGCCGTCGGACCCGCCGTCGCACGCCGAGCGCGTCGCCGCCGCGCGCGCCGCGGGCAAGGTGCACCAGCAGCAGGCCGCGGCCGCCGACCACTGGACCGGCCGCACGGCCGAGGACGACACCGACGCCGCCGACGCGGTCACGGTCTCCTGACGGCACCGGATCGCCCTCCCGCGCGTCACCGGACGAGCCCCGCTCGCCCACCGGCGCGCGAGAGGGCGATCCAGCCCCACCCCCACCACCCCCGCGAGAGGGCGATCCAGCCCGCCGCGCGCACCGGCACCCCCGGTGGCAGCGTGGACGTACCCCGTCCCAGGAGGACCCCCATGACGTCCCGTTCGATCGTCGTCGTCTCGGGTGGCGTGTCCCAGCCGTCGTCGACACGGCTGCTGGCCGACCGCCTCGCCGAGGCGACCGTCGCCGACCTCACGGCGCGCGGCATCGACACGACCCTCGAGGTCGTCGAGCTGCGCGGCCTCGCGCACGACGTCGTCGACATGACGCTCACCGGCTACGCGCGCCCCGACCTCGCGGCCGCGCAGGCCGCCGTCGCGGGCGCCGACGGCGTCATCGCGGTCTCGCCCGTGTTCACCGCGTCCTACGCGGGCCTGTTCAAGTCGTTCCTCGACGTGCTGGACACCGACGCGCTGCAGGGCACGCCCGTGCTGCTCGGCGCGACGGGCGGCACGTCGCGGCACTCGCTCGTGCTCGAGCACGCGATGCGCCCGGTGTTCGCGTACCTGCGCGCCGACGTCGTGCCGACCACGGTGTTCGCGGCGACGGACGACTGGGCCGAGGCCGGCGACGACGACGTCAAGCCGCTGCCCGAGCGCGTGCGCCGCGCGGCCGCCGAGCTCGCCGAGCGCGTCGCGGGCCGGCAGCGCGCCGCACGCGGCGGGCTGTACGACGCCGTGCCGTCGTTCGAGGACCTGCTCGGCGGGGCCTGAGGCGGGCCCACCCGCCACGACGACGAGGGGCGGACCACCCGCGGGTGGTCCGCCCCTCGTGCGTGCGGGACCCGGCGCGCGGGGCGCCGGCGCGACGCCTACTGTCGCGTGAGCGTGAACGCGGTGCCGGTGCCCGAGGGCTCGACGTCCAGCTGCTGGTCGGTGAGCGACTGCGACGTGCGCTGGTCGACGTAGACGCGCGCGGCGCCCTGCGCCACCACGTCGTCGCCCGGTGCGGGCTCGGCGACGAGCGCGAGCTCGAAGCCGCCCGAGTCCTGCTCGGCGATGCGCAGTCCGCCCTCCTCGGGCAGTCCGGCGCGGGTCGTGAGGGTCTCGACGGCGGTCTGGGCGTTCTCGGTCAGGGTGAGCACGTGGCGCTCCTCTCCGGTGGCCTGGGTGACGTCGGCCGGGCCACCACGCCCCGCCCGCCACGGCACGGGGGGAGGTGCCGGGGGCGGGACGACGAGCCCCGGTCCGACGCCGTCGGACGTCCTCCACCGTGACCCGACGCGGTGCGGGGACGCAAACGCTGGTCCGCGTCGCGAGACCGGACCGGACACACCGGGCACGCGTGCTGCGGCGCCGCGGCGGACCCCCTACGCTGCGCGGTCACGGCCCCGACGCGCGCCCGTGCGCGACGGCCGTCAGCGCACGACGTCGACGACCAGCGCGCGGTGGTCCGACAGGCCCGTGTCGACCGACTCCCCTGCCGCGGCGGCACGCACGCCGGGTCCGCCGAGCACGTGGTCGAGCTGCCGCACGGGCACGTCGACCGGGAACGTCGCGGCCCGCACGAGCGGGCGCAGGCCCGTGAGCCGCGCGGGCTGCTCGCCCGCGAGGTTGAGGTCGCCCATCACCACGTGCGACCCGGGCAGGGCGCGCACCGTGCGCACGAGGTGCCGCAGCTGGCGCACGTTCCAGCCCGGGATGAACGTGAGGTGCGTGCCGACGACGGTGAGCGGCCGGCCGTCGTCGTCGAGCACGGCCGCGAGCGCGGTCCGCGGCTCGTCGCGCACGAGCGCGGGCCACCGCGCGCCCGGGAACCGCACGGGCGCGCGCCGGCGCAGCGTGGGCAGCGTGAGGACGTGCCACTCGAGCACGGGCACGCGCGAGAGCAGCGCGACGCCGTACGCGGCCGACGCGGGCTGCTCCTCGCCCGTGCCCGCGACCCACAGCCCGGGCTCGCCGTGCAGCGTCGCGGCGAACCGGTGGTGCGCCGCGCCCATCGCCTCGGCCGCGACGGCCGTGAGGTCGGCGCCGTGCGAGCGCGGCTGCGCGCGGTCGACCTCCTGCAGCGCGAGCACGTCGGCGTCGAGGTGCCGGACCGCCGCCGCGAACCGGTCGAGGTCCACACGGCCGTCGACGGGCGAGCGCCCGTGCAGGATGTTGAACGTCGCGAGCCGCACGCCGCGATTGTGGCCCGGGGCGTCGGCGCCCGCACGGCGGCCCCGGGGTCCGGCGGCGCGCCGGTCCGGCCGGCACGGTGCGGGTCCGGCCCGGGTCCGGTCGGCGCGGTGCGGTGCGCCCGCGCCTCGGCGCGCGCGCCGCACGGGCCCGGTGTAGACACCGTGCATGCCCTCCACCCCGACGCCCCTGCCCCTGACGGGCGCGGCCCCGCCGCCGCTGCCGGTGCCGACCGGCGCCGCCACGCCCGACGACCGCGCGGCCCTGCAGGACGGGCTGCGCCGCACGGCCGTCGCGCTGCTCGAGGCGCAGGTCCCGTTCGCGCTGGTCGGCGGGTACGCCGCGTGGGCGCGCGGCGCGCCCGAGCCGAGCCACGACGCGGACTTCGCGGTCGCCGAGCAGGACGTGGACGCCGCGCGCGCGGCGCTGACGGCCGCGGGCCTGGACGTGCAGGATCCGGCCGAGAACTGGCTGTTCAAGGCGTACCACCACGGGCAGCTCGTCGACGTGATCTTCCGCATGGTCGGCGAACCCGTGACGCACGAGGACCTCGCGCGGGCCGACGAGCTCGAGGTGCTCGCGGTGCGCATGCCGGTGCTGCCGGCGACGGACATCATCTCGGCGAAGATGCGCGTGCTCGGCGAGCACTACTGCGACTTCACGTGGCTGCTGCCGATGGCGCGTGCGCTGCGCGAGCAGATCGATTGGGAGCGGGTGCGCACCGAGGTCGAGGGCCAGCCGTACGCGCGGGCGTTCCTGTTCCTCGCCGACGAGCTCGGGCTGACCGGCCGCACCGGCGAGCGCCTCGCGGCGGGCCCCGGGCGGACGGACCCCGGCTCGGAGGTCTGAGCCCGGACGCCTGAGCTCGGACGCCTGAGCTCGGAGGTCTGAGTTCGGAGGTCTGAGTTCGGAGGTCTGAGCGCGGACGCCTGCGCGCGCGTCAGGCGGGGCCGGCGGCGGTCTCGACCGTCGCGTCGACCGGCGTGCCGCCCGCGGCGCCGTCCGGCGCGTCGACGGCGCCCTCGGGCGCGTCCGCCGGCGCGTCCGCGATCCGCAGCGCCTCGACGAGCTCGCGGTAGAGCGCGTCGGACGCGAGCAGCTGCGCGTGCGTGCCGCTCGCGCGGACGCGGCCGTGCTCGAGCACGACGATCGTGTCGGCGTCGACGACCGTCGACAGCCGGTGCGCGACGGTGACGACCGCGCCCGTGGTCGCGAGCGCGCGGATCGCGTCGTGCACGGCCGCCTCGGTGAGGCCGTCGACCTGCGCGGTGGCCTCGTCGAGCAGCATGACCTGCGGGCGGCACAGCAGCGCGCGGGCCAGCGCGATGCGCTGCCGCTGCCCGCCCGAGACCGACGTCTCCGACAGCCGCGTGTCGAGGCCGTCGGGCAGCGCGTCGAACGCGCCGTCGAGCCGCACGGCCGCGAGCGCGCGCGCCAGCTCGGCGTCGGTCGCGTCGGGGTTGCTGAACAGCAGGTTGTCGCGGATGGTGCCGGGCACGACCGGGGTCTCCTGCTCGACGTACGCGAACCGCGCGCGCACGTCGGCGTGGCTCCACGCCGCGTACGGGCGGCCGTCGAGCAGGAGCTGCCCGGCGGTGGGCTCGAGGAACCGCAGGAGCAGCGAGAACACGGTGGTCTTGCCCGCGCCGGACGGCCCGACCAGGGCCGTGTGCCCGCGGCGCGGCACGCGCAGCGAGAGCCCGTCCACGGCCGGCGGCAGGCCCGGGCCGTAGCGCGCGGTGACGTCGCGCAGCTCGACGACGGGCGTCGCGTCGTCGGCGGCGTCGCCCGACCCCTCGCCCGACCGCGCGGGGTCGTCGACCCGGGCGGCCGCGCGCGTCGGCACGTCGGACGCGTCGGGCTCGACCTCCATGGTCGCGACCTCGTTGATGCGGGCCGCCGCGGCGACGCCCGACTGCAGCTGCGTCAGCGACTGCGTGAGCTCGCTGATGGGGCCGACGATGTTGAACGCGTACAGCAGGAACGCGACGAGGCTCGACACCGCGAGGTCGCCCTGCCCGACGCGCCACGCGCCGAACCCGAGCACCACGATGATGGCGAGCTGGATGCCGCCGCCCGAGACGGTCCACGCGAGCGCGGACGTCCGCACGGCGCGCACGGCGTGGTCGCGCGCGTCCCGCGCGGCCGCGAGCACCGCTGCGCCCTGGCGGGCCTCGGCCCGGCTGGACTTGACCGTGCGGACCGCGCGCAACGACCCCTCGAGCGTGCCGCCGAGGCGCCCGAGCGCCTCCTGGGACGCCTTCTCGGCCGCGCCGATCCCGGGCAGCAGCAGCGCCATGCACACGCCCACGACGACGATCGCGGCGACCGTGGTGCCGAGCAGCACGCGGTCGAGCACGCCCATGAGGACGAGCGTGCCGACGAGCGCGACCACGCCGTTGACGAGCCCGACGAGGCTCGACGACGTCGCCTCGCGCAGCAGCACCGTGTCGGACGTGACGCGCGTGACGAGCTCGCCGGCAGGGCGGCCGGTGATCGCCTGCACCGTCGCGCGCAGGTACCGGCGCACGAGCGACTCGCGCGCGTCGAGCACGATGCGCTCGGCGAGCGCGCCCATGACGACGGCCTGCACGTACCCGATCGCGGCACCGACGACGCACAGCACGAGCAGCCACGCGACCGGCCGCGCGAGCGACTGCCCCGTGCCGAGGGTGTCGAGCACCCACTTGGTGACCATGGGCGTCGCGAGGCCCAGACCGGTGGCCGCCAGGCCCAGCAGCAGGCCGAGGCCGAGCGTCCCGCGGTGCGGGCGCACCAGCGCGAGCAGGACGCGGAACCGCTCGCGCGTGCCCCCGCCCGTGGGCGTCTGGACCGGAGGGGCGGGTGCGGCGGCCATGCGTCCAGTCCAGCAGCGGGGTGCGGTGCGGTCGATCCGTCGCGCGACCGACATCGCGCCACGGGCTCCGTCCCGCGGACGAGATCCGCCCCCGACCTGCGGCGTCCCGCGGCCTCGGTGACGATGAGGGGCATGGCCGACATCACCACCCCCACCCTGACCATCCCCGGCGGCGCGATCCCCGTGCTCGGGTTCGGCACGTGGCAGGCGGAGGGCTCCGACGCGGAGCTCGCCGTCTCGGCCGCGCTGCAGCTCGGGTTCCGGCACGTCGACACCGCGACGGGCTACGGCAACGAGGCGCAGGTCGGGCGCGCGCTCGCGACCGTGGGCATCGACCGCGACGACGTCTTCGTCACCACCAAGCTGCCGCCGGACCACGCGGGCCGCGAGCGGCAGACGATCACCGAGTCGCTGGCCGCGCTCGGCACCGACCACGTCGACCTGTGGCTCATCCACTGGCCGCCGCACAAGCAGGCCAGCCCCGAGGTCTGGCAGGAGCTGCGCCGCGCGCGCGACGAGGGCCTGACCCGCTCGATCGGAGTCTCGAACTACTCGATCGCGCAGATCGACGAGCTCGTCGCGGCGACGGGCGAGGCGCCCGCGGTCAACCAGATCCCGTACTCGCCGGTCGACCACGACCCGGACCTCCTGGCGGCGCACCGCGAGCGCGGCGTCGTGGTGGAGGGGTACAGCCCGCTCAAGCGCACCGACCTCGACGCCGAGCCGATCGTCGCGGCGGCGCGCGCGCACGGCGTGACGCCCGCGCAGGTGGTGCTGCGCTGGCACGTCGAGCACGACGTGGTCGTGATCCCGAAGTCGGTGCGTCGCGAGCGCATCGAGGAGAACCTCGGCACGCTCGGGTTCTCGCTGACGGCCGACGAGGTCGCGGCGATCGACGCGCTGGGTCGCTGAGCGCAGGTCGCTGAGCGCGGGTCGCTGAGAGCGGGTCGCTGAGCGCGGGTCGCTGAGCGCGGGTCGCTGAGCGCGGGTCGCTGAGCGCTGCCTCGCTGCGCGCGGCGCCGGCACGCGGGCGACGGGGTCCGGGCGGCGACGCCCGGGCCCCGTCGTGCTGTCACGGCGCGGTTGCGCTGCTGCGGAGGCCGCGCTGCTGCAGCGGACGGGTTCGGGCGCGGAACGGGCCGCGTCCGGGGAGGTGGTCGCGCTCCCACCTCGCACGTGCTCGCCGTCGTCGCTCTGCGCGACCGACGAGCACGTCGGGCGTCCGGCCTACCGAGGGACCGGGCCCGTACTGCGGTCGGCGTCACGCCGTTGTGGCACCGGACGCAGGTCTACCGGAACCGGACACGTGACGTCAACCACACGTCCGGGGACGTTCCGCCCCGCGCGTGCCCCCGGCCTCGACCGGCCGGGGGCACGCGCGTCACGCGGGTCGGGTGCGCGTCACCAGCCGCCGGCGACGGCGCGGATCAGCTCGCCGTCGGGGGTGTCGCCCGACAGCTCCCAGAAGAAGGCGCCGCCCAGGCCCTTGCCGCGGGCCCACGTCATCTTGGACGCCATGGTCTGGGGGGTGTCGTAGCTCCACCACTCGCTGCCGCACCTCGCGTACGCGGTGCCCCCGACCGTGCCGGTCGCCGGGCACCGCGTCTTGAGCACCTCGTAGTCCTCGATGCCCGGCTCGTACGTGCCGGGGGCCGCACCGGTCGCGGTGCCGCCGGGCGCCGACTGCGTCACGCCCGTCCACCCGCGCCCGTAGAACCCGACGCCCAGCAGGATCTTCCTGGCGGGGACGCCCTTGGCGATGAGCTTGTTCACGGCCGCCTCGGAGTTGAACCCCTGCTGCGGGATGCCCGGGTACGACGTCAGCGGCGAGTGCGGGGCCGTCGGGCCCTGCGGGGCGAACGCGCCGAAGTAGTCGTAGGTCATCGGCATGATCCAGTCGAGCTTGGTCGCCGCGGTCGCGTAGTCGGTCGCGTCGATCTTGCCGCCGTTCGAGCCGTCGGCCGTGATGGCCGCGGTGACCAGCGCCGACGAGCCGAACTTGCTGCGCAGCGCCGTGACGACCCGGTCGAACGCCTGCGGCCCTGACGCGTCGCACGTGAGGCCGCACGCGTTGGGGTACTCCCAGTCGACGTCGATGCCGTCGAAGACGTCCGCCCAGCGCGGGTCCTCGACGAGGTCGTAGCAGGACTGCGCGAACGCCTCGGGGTTCGCGGCGGCCTGCGTGAAGCCGCCCGACCACGTCCAGCCGCCGAACGACCAGATGACCTTGAGGTTCGGGTGCATGGCCTTGAGCTTGCGCAGCTGGTTGAACGACCCGCGCAGCGGCTGGTCCCACGTGTCGGCCTTGCCGTCGACGGACTGCTCCGCGGTGTAGGCCTTCTCGTAGTCGGCGTAGGAGTCGCCGATCGAGCAGCGGCCGCCGGTGGTGTTGCCGAACGCGTAGAGGATGTGGGTCAGCCGGTCGGCCGAGCCCGAGGTCTGGACGTCCTTGACGTGGTAGTTGCGGCCGTAGACGCCCCACTCGGCGAAGTAGCCGACGACCTTGGACCCGCCCGGGGGCGGCGTCGTCGGCGTGGGCGTGGGGCTGGTCGTGGGCGTCGGCGTGGGTGTCGCCGTGGGCGTCGGGGTCGACGTGGGCGTGGGCGTCGGGGTGGGCGTCGCGCCGCCGCCGGTGCACGAGCCGCCGTTGACGGTGCAGGACGTCGGCGCGCCCCAGGCGCCCGAGGCGACGTAGCCCCAGGTCTGCGACGCCCCTGGCGCGAGCGCACCGGCCCAGCTCTTCTTGCCCGCCCGGTAGGACTGTCCGTCGCGCGTGACGTCGGCGTCCCACGAGCTCGTGATCGCCCGGCCGTCCGGCAGGCGGAAGTCCACGGACCACGTCGAGACGCTCGTGGTCCCCGTGTTGGTCACCGTCACCGCGACCTCGTGCCCGGTGGTCCACGAGTCGCGGGCCGCGAACGTCACCGTGACGCCACCCGCGGCGTTGGCGGCCGGGGCGGCCGCGAGGCCGGCGACGACGAGCGCGAGCGACGCCACGACCGCGCCGACCGTGCGCCGCCGCGTGCCGCGCGACCACCCCGGACCTCGCCCTCCCCCCGAGGTGCCCGGCTCCCCCTGGTCCCCCGCCGATCTCCCCTGCGTCCTGCTGCGAGACATCTCGACTCCCGTCGTCGAATATGTAAGGACTGCGTACTAATCGGACGGGTACGACGCTAGCGGCGGGCGAATCGGACGGTCAATGATGTGATGACTTGTCGAAGGGCGACGGGTGACTGCGTGGGAACGCGACCGCAGGGGTCCCCGTGCAGGTCAGCGCAGGCCCGCCACACGTTCGGATGAACCGTGCGTCAGGGCGGCGTGGTGACGCGTCGCGCTCACCCCGCTACCGCGGACGGGCGTCGTCCGTCGCGAACCCGTCCCGTGCCCGCCGCTCGTCGAGCGTCTCGAGCTCCTGGAAGAACGTCACCTGCCACCCGGCGGGCCCCGCGACGCGGGCGTTGACGGTGCGGAACGGCGTCGTGGTCGGCGGCGCCAGCACCCGTGCCCCCGCCGCCGTCACGGCCTCGACGGCCTGCACGGTGTCCGCCACCTCGAGCGCGAGCCGCAGCGTCGGGCCGTCCGCGGCGGGTGCACCCTCGACCTCGTCGACCGCCCGCGCGTGCGCGGGCGTCGCGAGCTCGATCGTCGCCGTCGCGACGGTCAGGATCGACACGCGGTCGTCGCCCGCGGTCGCGAACGCCGGCTGCTCGGGCAGGCCGAGCACGTCGCGGTAGAACCGCACGGCCTCATCGAAGTCGGCGGTCTCGATGATCAGTCGGAGCTGGCGGGGCGGCTGCGGGAGCGTCATGCGGACCACCGTGCGCCCTCACACGCGTGTCAGGGGCAACCCCCAGCCGCGCCGCGAGCGACCGCAGCGCCGCGAGCTCGGCGTCGACCGCCGCGCGTTCGCCCTCGAGCCGCGCGACGGCCGCCCCGAAGGCCGCCCGCAGGCGTGCGGGGTCCTGCTCCGGCGCACCGAGCGCGGGCAGCAGCTCGCGGACCACGGAGCTGCAGAAGCCGGCGGCGAAGAGCTCCTGGATGCGCGCGACGACGACCACGTCCTGCGCGACGAAGACCCGCTGGCCGGCCGCCGTCCGGGCGGGCGCGAGCAGGCGCTGCTCCTCGTAGTAGCGCAGCGAGCGGACGCTCACGCCCGTCGCGGCGGCCAGCTCGCCGATCCTCACCGCTGCCCCCTCGTCGCCACGGATCTCATCTTGCCCGGGCGCTGGCCAGCAAGGTCACTTGTCGACGCGGCCAGCGAGCCGATCGTTCTTCACAGCGCCTACAGGCACGGCGTATCAGAGGACTCGCTCAGGCACGCGCTACGCAACCACGTCGACCTGTTCGACGTCGGAGACGGGATGACGATGGTCATCGGTCCGAACCGCAGCAGGGGTCTCATCGAGGTCGGCGTCGTCGAGCGCCACGACGACCTGCACGTCGCACACGCCATGCCAGCACGACCGAAGTTCCTGAGGTGATGCCGATGCCCCACTCGCTCGAAGAGATGATGACCCAGGCCGATGACCTGGCCGACCGCTTCGATGCGGACGAGCCCGAGCCCGGTGACCGTGACACCTTCGCTCCTCTCACGCGGCTGCGGCTCGCTGCCCTCAAGCGCAACGAGGTCGAACGTGAGATCGCCGAGGCCGTCGCGAACGCCCGACGCTCGGACACCTCGTGGAAGGTGATCGGCGCGTCTGTCGGGACGAGCGGCGAGGCGGCGCGCCAGCGGTACGTCAAGCGCGCGTCCTGAGAGACAGGCGATCCCGCCGAGGCGACCATTCCCCGGTCCACCCCTCGATGCACTCGCCCTCGGTCACACCCCGGCCGACAGCGATCGGAGAGCCCGCGTAGCATGTCCGTGTAGGTACCAGGAGGAGGCGGACATGGAGCGTCGAGTCGTCGACAAGGACGCGATCAAGCGTTCCGCCGAGCGTTCCACCCGCGTCTCCGCCAAGCTCGAGGGCCGCGTCGTCTCGAAGGAGTTCGTGCGCTCTCCCAAGGTCGAGCAGTTCGTCACCGCACGCACCCGTCGCGCTTCGTGACACCGCTCGAGCCCGGTTACGGCGAGACACCGCTCGACTGGGACGAGCTCGCCGCACTCCTCCCGGACGCCCGCGAGGTGCTGCCCGATCCCCCGACCAAGGCAGACGTCTACGACCTTGAACAAGCGGTCGAGGCGGCTGTCACCGAGGATCTGATCGGCATGGTCCTCGATGGTGCGGTCGGCGTGCACGACGTGGTCACCGATCACTTCCTCCGGTCGACGCACGCCAGGCTCTACGGGGACATCTGGACCTGGGGCGGCAAGCTTCGGCAACGCGAGCTCAACATCGGCGTCGCCCCGGAACGGATCGCCATGGAACTGCGGGGCTCGCTCGACGGGCTCCTGTACCGATGGCAGCACACCTCGGACTGGACCGCTCATCAGATGGGTATCGCTGTCCACGCGGAGACTGTCCGCATCCACCCCTTCGCGGACGGGAACGGCCGCTCCACCCGCCTGCTTGCCGACCTCACCCTGCTCGCGGCGCAGGGCATCGACGAACCACCGGCGACGTACGACTGGGAGGTCGACAAGCGGCAGTACGTCGAAGCCCTGCGTCGCTACGACCAGCATCGCGATCCGACCGAACTGGCCACCGCCGTCGCGCACCGCCCCATCGGCGAGTAGTCCTCCGCGCGGCATCACCGGACCAGGCATACCCATTCAGGAAACGCCCACCGCCCCTCGAACAGCTCGAGGTAGCCGCGCCCCGCCCGGCGCACGGCGTCGGCCGGGGTCCGACGTCGCCGGGGCGCGCGGGTCGGCTCGTCAGCGCCCGTCCTCACCAGCCCCGACCCCGAGCGGCACGCAGCTCACGGGACGACGACCGTCATGCCACCGGCACCGGGCCGCGCGAGGCCCGCGAGCGCGTCGGCCGCCTCGTCGAGCCCGACCGTGCGACCCACGAGCGACGACGGCGCGAGCCTGCCGTCGGCGATCGCGGCCAGCATGGCCGGGTACTCGTGCGCGGCCATGCCGTGCGAGCCGTGCACCGACAGCTCCCACGCGACGACGCGGTCCATGGGCAGCGCCGTCCACGCGTCGTCGCGCAGCAGCAGCCCGACCTGCACATGGCGCCCCCTGCGGCGCAGCGCGAGCACGCCCGCCTGCGCCGTGGCGGGGCTGCCGAGCGCGTCGAGCGCCGCGTGCGCGCCGCCCCCGGTCGCCTCGACGACGCGCGCGGCCAGCGCCGGCGGGTCGTCGTCGCCCGGGTCGAGCACGACGTGCGCGCCGGCGTCCATCGCAGCGGCGCGCGCGGCGGGCGACGGGTCGACCGCGACGACGTGCGCACCCGCCGCCGCGGCGACCATGACGGCCGACAGCCCGACGCCGCCGCAGCCCAGCACCGCGACCTCGTGCCCCGTGCGCACCGCGGCGTGCACCGTGACGGCGCGGTACGCGGTCGCGAACCGGCACCCCAGCGCCGCGGCTGCCACGGGCGACAGGCCGTCCGGCACGCGCACGAGGTTCGTGTCGGCGTGGTCGAGCGCGACGAGCTCCGCGAACGAGCCCCACTGCGTGAACCCCGGCTGCGTCTGGTGCGGGCACACCTGCTGGTCCCCCGCGCGGCACGTCGCGCACGCGCCGCACGCCATCACGAACGGCACGGTCACGACGTCGCCGGTGCGCCAGCCGCGCACGTCGGGGCCGACCTCGACGACCGCGCCCGCGAGCTCGTGCCCCGGCACGTGCGGCAGCCGCACGTCGTCGTCGTGACCCTGCCACGCGTGCCAGTCGGACCGGCACACACCCGTCGCGGCGACGCGGACCACCACGCCGTCGGGCGGGCACGCCGGGTCCGGGACGTCACGGACCTGCGGGAGCACCCCGAACTCGTCGACCACCAGCGCGCGCACGGGCCCATCCTGCCCCGCGCGCCGGCGGACGCGCCGAGGCCGGGCCGACGCACGGCGCGTCGACCCGGCCCCGGCTCACGACCTCGGCCCTCAGGACGCGAGGAACTCCAGCAGCGCGGCCGTGACCTCCTGCGCGTGCGTCCACAGCAGACCGTGCGGCGCGCCCTCGACCTCGACGTACGTGGCGTGCGGCAGCAGCGCGTGGAACGGCCGGCCGGTGGCGTCGATCGGCAGGATCCTGTCCCCCGTGCCGTGCAGGATCAGCGTCGGGACGTCGATCGCGGCGATGTCGGCGCGCAGGTCGGTGTGCCACGTCGGCACGACCTCCCACGCGGCCCACGGCGCGGCGCCCGCGGCGACCTGCCACGAGCCGCGCACCGCGGCCTCGCTGATGCGCGAGCCGAGGTTCTCGTCGAGGTTGTAGAAGTTCTGGAAGAACTCGTCGTACCAGGCGAACC
Organism: Cellulomonas sp. HD19AZ1; assembly: GCF_004535805.1. Lineage (NCBI taxonomy): Bacteria > Bacillati > Actinomycetota > Actinomycetes > Micrococcales > Cellulomonadaceae > Cellulomonas > Cellulomonas sp. HD19AZ1. Next base: position 26,842 of record NZ_SPHX01000008.1, on the reverse strand, counting down.
GGTCGCGCTGCGCGTTCGCCGCGATCTCGTCGAACGCGCTCTGCGGCAGGCCGTGCGGGGTCTCGTCGGTCTGCAGCAGGAACGGCTCGATCGACGCGAGGAACGCGGCCTTCGCGACGCGGCCCGAGCCGCGCGTGCCCAGGTACCGGCCGACCTCGCCCGTGCCCATCGAGAAACCGACGAGCACGACGTCGCGCAGGTCGAGGGTCGTCAGCACCGCGTCGAGGTCCGCGGTGAACGTGTCGTAGTCGTAGCCCTGCGTGGCCTTGGTGGAGCGGCCGAAGCCGCGACGGTCGTACGTGACGACGCGGTACCCGGCGTCGAGCAGCGCGACGGTCTGCTTCTCCCACGAGTGCCCGTCGAGCGGGTAGCCGTGGATGAGCACCACGGGCTGCCCGCTGCCGTGGTCCTCGTAGTAGAGCTCGACGGTCTGGTCGGTGGCGGTGCTGGTGACGTACGGCATGCCCCTTGCCTTCCTTCGTCGCGGCGCCCGGCGGTCGCGGGCGCTGAGGGCCCGGCGTGCACCGGGCACCGAGTGCATCGTGCAGCACCCGCGGCGCGGCCGCCCGGCGTCCGTGCGTCCCCCGGCGCCCGGTGCGGCGTCGGCGCGACCTCAGGGCGCGGCGGCCGGGTCCTGCGCGGGCCGCCACGGGCCCACCCGCACGGTCGCCCCGGCGAGCACGTCCAGCGGCGTCGGCAGCGCCAGGTCGACGTCTGGGCCGCCCGGGACCGGACGGACCGTGACCCGCACCGCGACGTCCGGGTCGTTCGTCGTCGACATCGCACCCCACCGCACCTGCGCGTCCGCCGCGTCGCCCGGTGCGAGGACCGTGGTCGGCGGCGCGTCGGGCGCGACCACGTCGACGAGCTGCGTGAGGTCCGGCACGGGCGTGCCGGACGCGCGCGTGAACGCGAGCGCCGGGACGCCCGCGAGCGCGCACGGCGCCGCGCCCGCGTTCGTCGCGCGCAGGAACAGGAAGCGCGATCCGGCCGCCGCGTCGGTGCCCGTGACCTCGACGGCCAGCGCGTCGCCCGGGCAGACCGCGACGCCGTCGACCGTCGCGCCAGGCGTGGGCGCAGGGGCGGGCGCGACGCCGCCCGACCCGACCGTGCCGGGCACGCCCACGTCGCCCGCGCGCACGTCGTAGGTGACCGGCTCGCCCGGCTGCACGAGGGCGTCGAGACGCCGCGCGACCTCGCTGCGGTACGCGTCCGCCTCGGTCTCGACCGTGAGCGACGCCGACGCGGGCGCCCCGCCCGTGAGGACCACGCGGTACACGCCCTCCCAGCCGGCGACGTCGACCGCCAGCGCGACCGCCTCGCCACCGGGCCACGCACCCGCGTGCACCTGCCGCACCTCGACCCACGGGTGGTCGGCGCCCACGGTCGTGGGCGGCAGGTCCACCGCGTCGACCGCACGCACCGCACCGGCCACCTGGTCGCCCGACGCGACCAGGACGTGCGCGGACTCGGGGCCCACCCAGACCGACGTCGCGCCGGACGCGGCGAGCACCGCGGCCGCGGCGGTCGCCGGTGCCGCGTCGCCGCCGGGCGTGAGCACGACCTCGAGCGTGCGCTGCGTGCCGTGCACGCCGAGCCACCACGTCCACGGCGCGCCGGGGTCGGCCGCCGCGAGCACGGCGGACGCGAGGTCCGGCACGGCGGACGCCTGCGCGACCCCCGCGTCGACGCCCAGCTGCCACCGGGCGGGGTCCGCGCCGGGGTCCGTGCCGTCGGCGTCGTCCGGGCCCGTGAAGCGGCACGTGACCGCGAGCTCGTCCGTCGCGCCCGCGAGCGCGTCCCGCACCTCCCGCGCGGCGGCGCGCAGCGCGGCGGGCGGCCGCGGGTCGCCGTCCACCGTCGCGCACCCCGCGGCGCCCGGGAGCCGGTCGGCCACGCCCGGGACGCGCAGCAGCAGCGCCGCGACCACCGCGAGCACGAGCACGGCGACCGCGACGGCGAGCGAGCGGCGCCGGTGCGTCGTGTCGGGTGCGCCGGCAGCGGGCGCCCCCGGTGCTCGGTCGGCGCGGTGCGGCCCGTCGCCCGGCGCGGCGGGCGGGGTCGGCGGTGCGACGCTCACGCCTCGGGACCCTACCCGCGCCGCACCGCCGCGGTCGGGCGTCCCGGGAGGACCGAGGTCAGATCGCGCAGCCTCGCCGACGCACCCGTGGCGGCCGTGGTGGCCGTGGTGGCCGACGCGTCGCAGGTCGTCGCCGCGGTGGTGCCGGTGCGCGACGCGCGCTGACGGCGCCGCCCCGGCAGGGCCGCGGTCAGCGCGCGCCGCGCGCCAGCTCGGCGAGCAGCAGCACGTCGTGGCCGTCGGTCCACGTGCCGTGCCGCACGACCGCGAGCCCCGCGTCCGCGACCTGCGCGTCGAGCGCCTCGACGGTCGCGAACTCGGCGTGCCGCTGCGGGTACGGCGGCTGCGACCCGGGCTGCTCGCGGTGGTGCTGCGCGGGGTCGTAGCTCGCGAACGTCGCCGTGACCACGCGGCCCGCGGGCCGCAGCACGCGCGCCCACTGCGCGACGACCGCGGGCGTGCCGGGGATGAGGTGGAGGCCCGTCACGCACGTCACGAGGTCGACGCACGCGTCCGGCAGCGGCAGGTCACGCGCGTCGGCCTCCCGCAGGTCGGCCCCCGGCAGGTGCCCGCGCGCGACGGCCAGCATGCCCGCCGACACGTCGACGCCGACGAGCCGCAGGTCCGCCCCGCCGGGCCGCTCGCGCAGCGCCCGGAGCACCAGACCGGTGCCGGTCGCGACGTCCAGCACGTCCGCGACGCCGTCGAGGTCGACGAACGCGGCGACCGCGGCCGCCAGGTCGCGGTGCATGGCGCTGCCGTCGTACGACGGCGCACGGTGGTCGAAGCGGTCCCGGACGGCCTGCACGACGTCGTCGCTCACGCCGCGAGCCTAGGACCGGCAGGGCGCGCGGCACCGGGACCGTCGGCCCGCGCGCCCGGTGCCGCTCGTCCGCTCCCCCGCGCGGACGTGGCGCGGGCGCGACGGCGCACGTCAGCCGAGCCGCACGCCCGGGACGCGGGCGACGTCGTCGAGCGTGAGCAGGTCGGCGCTCGTGACGACCCCGCGCCCGCGTGCGGCGGCCGCGGCCTCGACCGCGCGCGCCGCGAGCAGCCCGGTGGCGGCCGACTGCCCGCGACCGTGCGCGGCGACGCGCTCGCCCGTGCGCCGGTTGACGGCCCCGACCTCCCAGCGGTCGTCCCCGACGTGCGGCATGCGCGCGACGAGCGCGCGCAGCGCGGGGAACCGGCCGACCAGCGCGAGCGCGGCGGTCGTGGCGGCGCCGCCGGCAGCGAGGTGGCTGCGGACGGTGACGCCGCGCGCGCGGCCGACGAGCACGTGGTCGGGGAAGTCGGCCCGCAGCAGGCGCCGGGTGCCCGAGCGCGTCGGCAGCACGCGCGCCGAGCGCAGGTTGATGACGGTGCCGCCCTCGGGCGGGTCGTGCAGCGCCGCGCCCGCGAGCCCGGCGGTCCACGCGACCGCCGCGTCGCCGTGCGTCTCGCCGGTGCCGAGCAGCACCGCGACGTCGATCTCGTCGCCCGGCCGTGCGTCGAGCGACGCGACCAGCACGGTGCTGAGGCCCGGCACGAGCCCGGCCCCGAGCACGAGCGTGCCGCCGGGTGCCACGGCCGCCGCGAGCCCGTCGAGGTAGCGGCCGGTCGCGGAGGCGTCGACCAGCGGGGTGCGGCCGACGGCGCGCGCGAGCGCGGGGTCCTCGACGGCGGACGCGTGCAGGACGACGTCGTGCTCGGCGGCGGCCTCGCGCACGCGGGCCAGGCCGTCGGGGGCGCGCAGGTCGACGCGCAGGTCCACGCCGGGCCCGGGCGTGCGACCGGCGCCGGTGACGTGGTGCCCGGCGGCGCGCAGCGCGTCGGCCGCGACCGCGCCCACGGCGCCGCGCGCGCCGAGCACGAGGGCCCTCATCGGGGCGTCCCGGGCTGCGCGGCGCGCGGCGCGCGCGACCCCCGCAGCGCGGTGTACGCGCGGGTGAGGGCGGGGACCGCGACGAGCACGGCGACGGGCACGACGACGGCCATGAGCAGCGCGGTCGCGGCGACGTCGGGCCAGCCGTCGACCACGGGCCGCAGGAGCGCCCGGGCCACGACGACGAGCGGGAAGATCGCGAGCCAGGTGACGGCGATGCGGGGCAGGAGCGGGAGAGGACGCACGAGAACTCCAAACGATCGGTTGGAGAGACGGTAACCCCGGCGCCCGCGGAAACCAAACGATCAGTTGGAGTCGCGTAGGGTGGCGCCGTGGCATGGGACACCGCAGGCACCCGACGTCGGCTGCTCGACGCCGGCGCACGGCAGTTCGCCGCGCGCGGCTTCGCCGGCACGACCATGGACGCGCTCAGCCGCGACGCGGGCGTCAACAAGGAACGCGTGTACGCGTACTTCGGCGACAAGCGCGGACTGTTCGGCGCCGTCCTCGCCGACCGCCTCGGCGGCCTCCTCGACGGCGCGCAGGTCGAGGGCACCGGCCCCGCGGCGGTCGGCGCCTGGGCCGGCGAGCTGTTCGACCGCTACCGCCGCACGCCCGACCTCGCCCGCCTGCTGGCCTGGGAGAGCCTCGAGCTCGACGAGGCCGCGTCGGCCGACCACCGGGCGGCCACGTGCCGCGACCGCGCGACGCACCTGCGCGCCGCGCTGCCCGGCCTGGACGCCGCGCGCGCCCAGCACCTGCTGCTCAGCGTCGTCACGCTCGTCACCGGGTGGTGGACGCTCGCGCGCCTCGGCGACGTCGTGCTGACCGCGGGGACCAGCACGGGACCCGACGACGCCGCCGACGCACGACGCGCGGCGCTGGTCGCGCAGGTCGAGGCGCTCGCCGGCGCCGCCTGAGCACGCGCCGGACCGCACGACGTCCCGGGGCGAACGGACCGACCGCCCGGGACCGGCGACGCGACGCACCGATGACGCGCCGCCGAGCGTCGCCCCACGACCCCGCCATCCGTCGCACCCACCCGCTCCGACCCGCCACCGATGACGGGGTCACCACGCGGCAGGCGGCCCCGACGGGGGCCGATCACGGGGTCGCCTCTCGACCTTCGCCCGCGCGACACTGGACGCTCCCCGTCGAGAGGACCCGCCGTGCCCACGCCTCCCCTGCCCGCCGACGTCGCCGCGCTGCTCGCGCAGCCCAACCCCGCGGTGATGGCGACGATCCACCCCGACGGCCACCCCGTGACGGTCGCGACCTGGTACCTGCTGGAGGACGACGGCCGCGTGCTGCTCAACCTCGACGCGTCGCGCGCGCGGCTGCGTCACCTGCGGCACGACCCGCGGGTCTCGCTCACGGCGCTGTCGCAGGAGAGCTGGTACACGCACGTGAGCGTCCAAGGTCGCGTCGTGGAGTGGCGCGACGACGTCGACCTCGTCGACATCGACCGCCTGTCGGTGCACTACGGCGGCAAGCCGTACCCGGTGCGGGACCGCGCGCGCGTGAGCGTGCTGGTCGAGGTCGAGCACTGGCACGGCTGGGGCGCCGCGAAGCAGGACTGAGACCCTCCGGGCCGTCGCGCGACGGCGCGCGGGCGCACCGGGACCGCCGCGCGTCGGGCCCGTGCGGTGCCGCGGGCCCGACGCCGGTCAGGTGCCGCGCCGACCCGGCGACACGAGCCACAGCCCGGCGGCGACCGACCCGACGCCACCCGCCACGAGGTCGCCGATCGTGTCGGCGTACGTCACGAAGATCGCGTCGTCGACGTAGGTGTGGCCGACGTACTCGCCGACCTCCCACAGCGCGCTGAGCGCGAGCCCGAGCGCAACCGTGACGACCACGGCGCCCGCGCGCGCGGCGCGGCCGTGCACGGCGGTGGGGTCGGGCACCGCGGTCGGGTGAAGCGCGGCGGTCGGGTCGGGCACGGCGCCCGTGGTGCGCGCGAGCGCGAGGTGCGCGACCGCCGCGACGAGCCCGGTGACGCCCACGTGCGCGACCACGTCGAGCCACGGCACCGCCTGGTAGAGCTCGAGGACCGCGCACCACGCCGCGACCAGCAGCGACGCTCCGTACGCGGCGTCGAGCGCGGCGGGGGCGCGCACGACGACGGGCACGACGAGCCCGCCGAGCACGAGGACGAGCAGCACGGCGTCGACGGGTCCGCGCGCGACGAGGGCGACGAGCACGCTGACCGCACCCGCGGCCCGCACGACACCGCCCGGGCCCGCGAGCAGCAGGCGCGGCACGGGGGCCGGCAGGCCGGTGCGCGTCGTCGTCATCGCCCCCCTCCCCCGCGCCCGGGCCGGCCCGGCGCGCGGCGACCGTACGACGAGGGCGTGCGGTGCGCACGCCCGGCGGGCGACTCCGCGCGACGGCGTCGGGCGTGCGCTCCGACGGCTCGACGCCCGGGGCCGGCCCGCCGCGGACGCCGGCGGCCCGCGGCGTCCGGCGGGGTGCCGGGACGGCGGCGGCGAGCAGGAGCACGGCACCGAGCAGGAACGCGGGGCCGGGGCCGGCGGCGTCGGCGACGGCGCCCGTCACCGTGGCGCCGACGGCCTGGCCCGCCGTGAGCGCGACGAAGAGCACGGCGGTCGTGGGGCCGGGCGCGGCGGGTCGCAGGTGTGCCGCCCACGCGATGAGGACGCCGCTCAGGGCGGTGTACGCACCACCGAACAGCGCGGCGGCGAACCCCGCGAGCACGGGACGGTCGGGGGCGAGCGCGAGGCCGAGCGTGCCGACCGCGCTCGCGACGGCGGTGAGCCACCACGCACCGCGCAGCCCCAGCACGCGCACCGCGTCGCCGCTGACCGCACCGAGCACGGCGGCGACCCCGAGCAGGCACCACAACACCGCCGACGTGCGCGCGGGCAGCCCGCCGGTCGTCGTCAGGAGGTCGCGACCGAACGTCCAGACCGCCGCGCTGCCGACGCCCGCGAGCACGGCGGCGAGCGCGGGCCGCCGCAGCGACCGCCCGTCCGCGCCGCCCGGGGGACGGGACCGTCCCGCGCCCGTCGGGGCGGGCCAGGACGTGGCGCGGTCGACGACGGCGGCGACGAGCAGCGCCGCGACGGCGGCCCCCGCCCACACAGGCCGCCACGCGTGCGGCGCGACGAGCGCCACCGCGCCCGCGACCGCCACGCCCGCCCCCGTCCCGGCGTTGACGACGGCCTGCGCACGGTCGGCCCGCGCGGGCGCCACGCGCGCCGCGACGGCGACGACGAGCGCGGGCGACGCGGCACCGGCGGCACCACCGGCGACGAGCACGCCGACCGCGAGCACCGCGGCGGACGGCGCGAGCGCGACGAGGACGCCGCCCGCCGCGGCGAGGACCGCCGCGACCCACAGGACGACGCGCGCGCCGCGGCGCGGCACGAGCCGGCGGGCCAGCAGCGCGGTCGCGCAGTAGGCGGCGAAGCTGCCCGCGGCCACGAGCCCGGCGGTGCTCGGGGTGAGGCCGAGCTCGGCTGTGATCGCCGGGAGCTGCAGGCCGTACCCGTACCGGACGACGCCGTACGTCACCGCGACGAGGCCCGCTCCCCCGGCGACGACACCCGCGGCGCCCGGCCGTAACGATCGTTTCACTGTCACGATCGTTACGGTAGGCACATGACCAGCGGCACGGCACGCCCGGAGGCCCGCGAGCGCCTGCTCGCGGCGGCCGAGGAGCTGTTCACCGAGCACGGCATCGCCGCCACCGGCGTCGACGCCGTGCTGCGCCGCGCGCAGGTGGCACCCGCGACGCTGTACGCGCACTTCGGCGGCAAGGACCACCTCGTCGCGGCCTACCTCGAGCGCCGGCACGCGCGGTGGCGCGCCGCGTGGGACGACGCGCTCGCGCGCTGCGGCGACGACCCCGACACCCGCGTGCTCGCGGTCTTCGACGCGCTCGACGCGTTCCCGGGCCCGACGCCGACGCGGCGGGGCTGCGCGTTCCTCGCCGCGGCCGTCGAGGTCACCGACCCGGGTCACCCCGCGCACGCGTGGCTCGTCGCCGACACGCACCTGCTGCGCGAGCGCCTGCACGACCTCGCCGCGGCGACCGGCGCGGCCGACCCCGCCGCGCTCGCCGCCGAGCTGCTGCTGCTCTACGACGGCGCGCTCGCCGCGCGCGCCCGCGACGGCGTGACCGGCACCGCGGGCGCGGCTGCCGACGTGCGGGGACTCGCCGCCGCCGCGGTCGCGCGTCACCGCGACCCGCACCGGACGACGGCGGGCGCCGCACCGCTGCCCGGGTCGCCCGACGGCGGCACACGCGAGGCCGGATCGCCCGAGAGCACACGCGAGGCGGGCGCGCGCGACCGCACACCGGCGGCACCCCCGCGCGACGAGGCTCGTCAGGCGGGCTCGCGCGGCGCGTCGTAGACGAGGCCACGGGGCGTGACGCGCGCACCGGCGGCGGGCGGGTGCGGCGTGAGGCGGCCGTCGTGGCCCAGGTGCCGGACGTCGACGCCGTGCAGCAGGACGGCGGCGTCGGCGACGACCCGGCGGTGGCACCGCCACCAGACCGCCTCGCTGCACATCACCGCGACCTCGCCGTCGACCGTCCGCACCTGGCCGAGCAGGTCCGCGAGCGCGGCACCGAAGACGTCCGTCCGCGCGTAGGCGGCGTAGGCCCGGAACGCGTCGACCTGCCACCAGGTGTCGAGGTCGTCGTCCGCGGCGCGGCGGCGACGTCCGCCGAGCCGCTCCTCCCAGCGGTAGTCGACGCCCGCCGCGGGGAGCCACGCGGCGAGCGCCTCGCGTGCGACGTGGGGGTGGCGGCGGCTGCCGGGGAAGCGTCGGACGTCCACGACGTGCCGCACGTCGGCGCCGCGCAGCACGTGCGCGACCTCCTCCTGCGCGAGCGCGCCGTGCCCGAACGTGACCAGTCGTGCCGCCATCGCCCCGACCCTGCCAACGCCGACCGAGGGTCGCACGCCGGGGGCCGGGCACCCGGCACCTCCGGGTCCCCGCTGCACCCGGTCCGGACCACCGGAAAGCTCAACCCCCGAGTGAGTAAACGTTTAACTCCACCACGGACCCCTTCAAACCGGCGTAGGGGCCGTGGCAATGTGAAGGTTCACATCGCGGTCCGCCCGGGCTGCGCCGACCCAGCAACGTCGCGGGTCCGCGCAGGTCGCACGCGGAGCAACCGCTTCGACCCACCCCGTCCACGGACGACTCGAAGGAGAGCACCATGAGACCAGCACGCGCGCTCGGGGCCGCCGCCCCGGTGCGGGGGACCCGACGCCGCTGGACGTCGGCCGTCGTGGCGGCCGCGACCGCCGTGACCGCCGGCGGGCTCGCGCTCGCCACGGCCCCCGCCGCGACGGCCGCGACCGTCGACACGAACGCGTCGTACGTGCTCATCAACCGCCAGAGCGGCAAGGCGCTCGACGTCTACAACCTGGCCATGAACGACGGCGCCCGCATCACGCAGTGGACCCGCAACGACGGCCAGCAGCAGCAGTGGCAGTTCGTCGACTCCGGCAACGGCGACTACCGCATCAAGTCCCGCCTGTCCGGCAAGGTGCTCGACGTCTACAACTGGTCGACCGCCGACGGCGCCGCGATCAACCAGTACACCGACCACAACCAGGCCAACCAGCGGTTCCGGCTGCAGGACGCGGGCGACGGGTACGTCATCCTCATCAACCGGCAGTCCAACAAGGCCGTCGAGGTGCAGGGCGCCTCGACCGCCGACGGCGCGAACGTCGTGCAGTACACCAACTGGGGCGGCGCCAACCAGCAGTGGCAGCTCGTGCGCCTGGGCGGCGGCACCAACCCGACGCCCACCCCGACGCCGACGCCGACGCCCGGCAACCCCGGCGGCACGTGCCAGCTCCCCACGAGCTACCGGTGGACGTCGACCGGTGCGCTCGCGCAGCCGCAGAACGGCTGGGTCTCGCTCAAGGACTTCACGGTCGCGCCCTACAACGGCCAGCAGCTCGTCTACGCCACGACGAACGACGGCCGCAACTGGGGCTCGATGAACTTCGGGCTGTTCACGAACTACTCCCAGATGGGCTCCGTCGCGCAGAACCGCATGCCGTTCAGCGCGGTCGCGCCGTCGCTGTTCTACTTCGCGCCGAAGAACATCTGGGTGCTCGCGTACCAGTGGGGTGGCGCGGCGTTCACGTACCGCACGTCCACCAACCCGGCCGACGTGAACTCCTGGTCGGCGCCGCAGAACCTGTTCACCGGCTCGATCAGCAACTCCGGCACCGGGCCGATCGACCAGGCGCTCATCGGCGACGACCGGAACATGTACCTGTTCTTCGCGGGTGACAACGGCCGGATCTACCGGGCGTCGATGCCGATCGGGAACTTCCCGGGCAACTTCGGCTCGTCGTACCAGACGATCATGACCGACACGACCGAGAACCTGTTCGAGGCCGTGCAGGTCTACAAGCTCCAGGGCCAGCAGAAGTACCTCATGATCGTCGAGGCGCAGAACGGCCAGGGTCGCTACTTCCGGTCCTTCACGGCCACGAGCCTGGACGGCACGTGGACGCCCAACGCCACGACGTTCAACAACCCGTTCGCGGGCCGTACGAACACGGGCGTGACCTGGACCAACGACATCAGCCACGGTGAGCTGCTGCGCACCAACGCCGATCAGACCATGACGATCGACCCGTGCAACCTGCAGATGCTGTACCAGGGTCGCGCGCCGGGTTCGGGCGGCGAGTACCACACGTGGCCGTACCGCCCGGGGCTGCTGACGCTCCAGCGGTAGCCGTCCCGCCGGTCGCCGTGCACGGGGCCGGGGTGGGGTCCTCCCGAGGGCCGCACCCCGGCCCCGTCCGCGCGCCCGGTTCCCCGCTGAGCGAACACGCTCGCGGAAGACCCGCGGATGGACGATGGTTCAGGTGAGCAGAACGCGGCAGGCCGTCGTCCCGACACCCGCCGCGGGCCCCGAGGAGACGAGGAGTCCGGCCATGTCCGTCATCACCACCGACGCCCCCACCGCCCAGCTCACCCGCCAGGACCGCTGCGACCGCTGCGGCGCGCAGGCGTACGTCCGCGCGACGCTCGCCACCGCGGGCGGCGCCGAGCTGCTGTTCTGCGGCCACCACTTCCGTGCGCACGAGTCCAAGCTGCTCTCCGCGGGTGCCGTCGTCCTCGACGAGCGCCACCTCATCGACGCGTGACCGTGCGGGCGCCCTCGGGTGCCCTCCGGCCGCACGACGACGGCCCGGGACGTCACCGACGTCCCGGGCCGCTGTCGTACCAGGCCGTCATGGCATCGGGCAGTCGTGGCATCGCGCAGTCGCGGTGCCGGCCCGCGCCGCCCAGGCCGTAGTCGTTCCTGGCCGTGGTCGTCCCCGGCCGGGCGTCGTCGCCGGCGCACGCTGCCCGCGTCAGGGGGTCGCCGTCGCGTCGAGCCCCGCGAGGATCACGTCGATCGCGAAGTCCCGGCGCGCGCGCTCGTCGGGGCCGGTGAGCGCGCCCGCGAGCCGGTGCACGTGCGGGAAGCGGTCGGGGTCGACGTCGGCGTAGACGTAGTGCGCGCGCCGGGGGTCCGCGCCGCGTCGGCCCGGCCCACCGCGAGCGGTGCGCTCGACGGCCGTCGCGGCGGCGAACTGCGCGATGAGGTCGATCGCGAGGGCCGCCCGGTCGTCGGGCACGCCGCCGCGGCGCAGCAGGTCGAGCTCGTGCTCGGCGAGGCGCAGCGCGCCGGGGAGCGTCGGGATGGTGCCGAGCGCGACGGTCGCGAGGCCGGGGTGCCGTTCGAGCGCCTCGACGGTGCCGACGACGGTCCCGGCGAGCGCGGCCCGCCAGCCGTGCGGCTCGGGGTCGACGAGCTCGACCGTGCCGTAGACGTGGTCGAGCGCGTGCTCGAGCAGGGTCTCGCGGCTGTCGAAGTAGGCGTACAGCGACGCGGGCCCGGTGGCGACGGCGCGCGCGACGTCGCGCAGCGAGACCCGCTCGACGCCCCGTTCCCGGACGAGCGCGAGCGTGGCGTCGAGGATCGCCTGCCGCGACAGCGCGGGCTTGGCCGGGCGCTCGCGCCGCGATGCGGGCTCGGGTGGCGTCGGCATGGCGCGAGCGTAGTTGACACGAACGCAGTTCGCGACGAACACTGTTCGTGTCGACGGAGGGAGACGTCATGGTGGTCCTGGTGGTGGGCGCGAGCGGTGCCGTGGGCGGCGCGGTGGTCGCGGGTCTGCTGGAGCGCGGTGTGGAGGTGCGCGCGACGAGCCGCACGCCCGAGCGACTGAGCCTGCCGTCGCAGGTGCGCACGTCCGCGGCCGATCTCGACGACCCCGCGTCGTTCGACCCGGCCCTCGAGGGCGTGGAGCGCGTCTTCCTCTACGCGGACATGACGCACCCGGAGCCGCTGCTGGCGCGCGTCGCCGCGGCCGGCGTGCGGCACGTCGTGCTGCTGTCGTCGTCCGCGGTGACGGCACCGGGCGCGGCGGACGACTTCAACGGCGCGCGGTTCCTGCGGGTCGAGCGCGCGGTCGAGGACTCCGGGGTCGCGCACACGTTCCTGCGGCCCGGCGGGTTCGCGAGCAACGTCGCGCGGTGGAGCTGGAGCATCCGCACCGACGGCACCGTGCCGCTGCCCCACCCCGCCGCGGCGCAGGTGCCCGTGCACGAGGCCGACGTGGCCGACGTCGCGGTCGTCGCGCTCACCGGTGACGCTCTGCTCGGCGCCGCACCCGTGCTCACGGGGCCGCAGGTGCTCACGCTCCGCGAGCAGGTCGCGACCATCGGTGACGTGCTCGGGCGCGACGTGCGGGTCGTCGAGCAGACCGAGGCCGAGTCGGCGGCGCTCCTCGCGCGGCACGTCCCCGAGGTGTGGGTGCGGCAGATCATCGGCGACTGGCGCGCGGCCGTCGGCGCGACGCCCGCCGTGTCGCGGGAGCACGAGCGCCTCACCGGGCGCCCGGCGCGCACGTTCCGCACGTGGGTCGAGGACCACGTCGACCTCTTCCGCTGACGTGCGCCGCGTGGCGCGGTGCACGACGCCGCGCGCGACGACGGTTGCGTGCGGTCACAGCGCCGCCGACGCTGGTCGCGTCCGATTCCGACACGCAGGGGGAACCGTCATGACGCGCATCACCAGGAAGCTCGGAGCCACGCTCGCCGCCGCGGGCCTGCTCACCGCCGGCGGCGTCGCCGCCGCCGTCCCGGCGCAGGCCGCGACCGTCACCAGCTACGTCATCGCGTCCGCCACGTCCAGCGGGTGCAACACCGCCCTGCAGGGCGACATCCACGACCTCAAGGCGCAGGGGATCTACAAGAACCACACCCCGTGCACCAACACCGGCGCCTCGTCGTACCCGTGGCGCGCGCAGGTCTGGTACTACGCAGTCTGAGCGGCACGGCCGGCCGGGGCGACCCGGCCGGCCACGACCTCGGGGCGAGGCTACGCCGCGATCTCCTGGTACCGGTCGACGAGCTCGACGAACTCCGCCCGCAGCCCGTAGCGGTCCTCGCCGAGCGCCGCCGCGGCCCGCCCCCGCGCACGCCGCGGGTCGGCGTCGCCCGCGTGCTCGGAGCGCGTGACCGCGAGGCCGAACTCCGCCACGGCCGAGGCGAACAGGAAGTCGGCCGACGGCCGGTCGGTCCAGGCGTCCGCTCCCGCCACGACGACGACCTCGGTGCTCTCGGCGGCACCCGGCTGCTTGTAGCGCACGTGGACCGTGAAGAAGTCGGTCGACGTGCCGATGCGCACGTCCTGGTAGGTGAGGTCGGCCCCAGGGGCCCCCTCACCGTGCGGGACGAGCTCGTAGAACGCCGTCACCGAGTGGCCGGCCCCGACGTCGCCTGCGTCCTTGGTGTCGTCCGCGAACTCCTCGTCCTCCAGGCGACGGTTGTCGTAGCCCAGCAGCCGGTACCTGCCGACCGTGGCGGGGTTGAGCTCGACCTGCACCTTGAGGTCCTGCGCGACCACGAACATCGTCGCGTCGAACTCGTCGACCAGGACCTTGCGGGCCTCGTCGAGCGTGTCGACGTACGCGTAGTTGCCGTTGCCGTGGTCGGCGATCGCCTCCATGGTGCTGTCCTTGAGGTTGCCCATCCCGAAGCCCAGCACCGACACGTAGACGCCCGAGCGCGCGTGCTCCTCGATGAGCTCGGTGAGCTCCGCGGGCGTCGACGGGCCGACGTTGAAGTCGCCGTCGGTCGCCAGGACGACGCGGTTGTTGCCACCCTCGACGAAGTGCTCGGTCGCGAGCTCGTACGCCGTCTGCAGACCCCGGGCCCCGCCCGTCGAGCCGCCGGCCCGCAGGCTGCGCAGGGTCTGCACGAGCTCGTCGTGCCGGTCCCCCGGCACCCCGGACGCGAGGACCTCGTCGCTGCCGGCGTAGGTGACGATCGAGACGGTGTCGTCCGCGTCGAGCTGCTCCACCAGGAGCGCGAACGACTCCGCGAGCAGCGGCAGCTTGTTCGGGTCGCTCATGGAGCCCGACACGTCGAGCAGGAAGACGACGTTGTTGCCGCGCGTCGTCGGCCGCGCCTGCGTGGCCTGCACGCCGATCATCGCGAGCTGATGGCCGGGCGCCCACGGCGCGGCGGCGACCTGCGTGGTCACGGTGAACGGGACGTCCGCGTCGGGGTCGGGCGCCGGGTAGTCGTAGTCGAAGTAGTTGACGAGCTCCTCGATGCGCACGCCCTGCGGGGCCACGCCCTGCCGCAGCTGGCGGCGCATGTTGCTGTACGAGGCGGTGTCGACGTCCGACGCGAACGTGGACAGCGGGCTCGTCACGACGTCCTGGAACGGCTGCTCCGGGGAGTCGTTGTACTCCTCGCGCGACGTTCCGGGCGGGCCGACCCACGCCTCGGGGAGCTCCTGGTCGTAGCCGATCTCCCGGCCGGACGTGCTGTCGCCCGTGCCGTCGCTGCACGCCGCGAGCGTTCCTGCGAGCGTCACGGCGGCTGCCGCGGCGACGACGCGGGTCCGGCGCCGGCCGTGGGGGCGACCCCCGGGGCCACGCTCCTCGCCCGGATGGAGCCGGGCTGACAACCGACCACGCATGTGTCCCCCTGTGCTCGTCGAGGACTGCAGCCTGGCGGGTCGCGCACGTCGTCAACCAGCACGGGGCGGTCACACGACCGTCCCGGTCGGGTAACGGGCCGTGTGTGCGCGTCCGGGGTCACCAGCCCGCTGAGCAGGCCGAACGGGTGAGCGCGCCGCGCTCCGGCCACGCGTGGTCACCCGCCCGGAGGACGCGACGACGGCTCCACGAGGCGCGGATGTCGTGACCGGAACGTCACCGACCGCGAGTCTCCGCCTCGTGCGCGACAGAATCTCGGTCCACCGGATCCGCTCGTCCACGGGCCACGACCGGTCGACCTGCGGGATCCTGAGAGCGGGAAGGGATGGTTCGACTCCATGACTGAGAACGTGCCGTGGCCGGTGCTGGTCGGAGAGATGCTGATCCGCCGCATCCGCCTCAACGAGTTCGAGCCCCGCATGTACCCGCCGTCCATCCCCGGCGAGCGGGCCACCGACGAGCAGATCGGGGCTGCGCGACGACGCCTCGGGCACCCGCTGGACGACCTGCACCGGGCGGTGCTGCTGGAGGGTGACGGCTGGGAGAACGGCTTCGGCTACGGCGACCTGCTCTCCACCGACCAGCTCGGGCACGGGCACCGCTGGCAGCAGGCCATGACGCACCTGGACGACCTGTACGAGAACCTCGACCCCGCCGATCTGCCCCCGCGCGACCGGCTCTACCCGGTGCACGTCGGTGACGAGGAGATCGTGGTCGTCGACCTCGCGGGCCCCGTGACCGACGGCGGGCACCCCGTCCACTGGCTCGGCCACGACGAGCTCATCCAGAGCTGGCCGAACCTCTACGAGTACTGGCTCTCAGCCCTCACCTATCTCCAGAAGGACGTCGACTGGGCGCTGGAGCAGGCTCGAACAGGGGCGAACTGACGTCAGCCGAGATCCCGCACGACAGACCCAGACGAGCGCGGCCCCGGCCTCGGTGCGGGAGTACGCGGCAGCATGGGGCATCACCATGCTCGACACGTCATGCAGAGTGCGCAATCGAGCTGAGCTCGACGTTCAGATGACGGACATTCTCGGGAGCGGCGGCAACTGATGCTCTGGCGCCACGCGACGATCGATCTGGACTACCCCGACGGTGAGCGGTACTACCACCGGGTGCGTTCCACGCGCCGGCGCAAGGCGCCCTTCGAGCCCGACGGGCACGTCCGCGTGGAGATCACCGACAAGACCGTCGATCCCGGCACACGAGACGTCTTCACCAACGACGACATGACGGTCCAGTCGTTCTGGATGACTCACCCGAACTTCGGTGAGTGGGACGAGCTCACCGACCCCGAGTTCGGTACGGCGCCCACGACCTGACCCGCGTCGGGGACCCACCCGACGCGACCTCCCGCGCCCACGCCCCCACCAGCCCCGACCTGTCTGTCCCGCCGATTCGTCACCCGCCGCACCGCTCACCGTGCACCCGCGGACGACACGCGCGTTACCCAGCGACGTGGGAGCCCACCTCGTCGCGGCGAGCGGCGGGGCGGTGGCGACCAGACGACGTTCACCACGCTGGCACGTGACGTGCTGCCCGTCGTGCGCGAGGTCACCGGGTACGACATCGGGCACCAGCCGGACCCCTACGAGCGCAAGCTGCTGGGCCTGACGGCTTGACCGCGAACCCCAGGGCGACTCCTGCCGACGCCGGGGCGGTGCACGCCCGGCGCGACCACACCGCCGTCATCCCGAGGGTTCCACCGACCGGCTACGGCGACGCGAACCACGGTCCACCACCGCCGCGACGCCCACGCCACCGGCTCCGGCCAGCCTGTACCGTCGACCTCGTCAGCCGCAGCGGCCCTCACCAGGCACCCGCGGAGGACACGGGTGCTGTCCCGTGGTTTCCACGAACGAAACCCCTCATCACCCGGGCCTCTCGGGCATGGGGAAATCGTCTCCTTCCAGGGAGAAGACGACTTTGGACGCACACCCGACGCCCAAGTCGCGGACGACTCGGGCCCGAGTCCGGAACGTAGACCGCAGAGTCGTGGAACGACACCCCGGTCCCTCACCACGGCAGACGCCGGTATGGGGCCCAATCCCAGTTGGGCTCCTCGGGCGCCGCGCGCAGCAAGTGCCAGACAGAGGCGCGTCCGCTAGGCGAGGATGGCAGCGTGGAGACGCGGTCTGGCACCCAACTCAACGGCTGGCACCGTTGACGACATCGAGCGAGGCCGCACCACGGGGTTCGGAGCCCGCGCCAGCTGAGCCAACTCCTGCCGCATCCGAGGAGTTCGCCAGAGTCAACAACCGCCTAACCGTCCACGACTACCTGCCCCGCACGTTCCACGACGGAACCGCCGCAGCGGGCAAGTGTGAATGGAGCTCACACGTCTGCGTCGACCTGACGCTCGAGGAGGCCGGGGCCCTCGCCTGGGTCCTGGTAGACACGATCATGTCGGCTCGCTTCGGCCGCGCAACGCATCTCCACGCTGAATGGCGCCAACACACCCTGGAGGGCACCAAGCTTGCCGCGCCGCGCGACCGCCTCATCGGATCGTTCGTCGCGCCAGTCTTCGGGCTGCCGGGCGCCGCGAAGAGCGATGACCACCTACACGGGCACGTGGGCGAGTGGCTCTGGCACCTGCTTACGAAGGACAACCCCGCTGTCCGCGTTCAGCCAGACCCGAAGGGTGATGTCACCGACGCAGGAAGCGATGGCTTCTCCATCTACGAGACGGGGACCGGTGAACTCCGGTTTCGACTCTGGGAGAGCAAGAAAAACACCGGCTCGGGGTCCCTGGCTGCAAGTCTCAACAGGGCCTACGCGCAACTCGAGGGCCACGGCCAGCGGTACGTCGCCAAGATCGTTGGCGCGTTCGGAGGCGTCTCCAGCGAGACGCCCAACGAAGTCAAGGCCCTCGTGACCGATCTCCCCGAAGCTTGGCTTCAGGGCGACAAGCTTGTCGGCGCGGGGGTAATGCTCGCGACGCACCAGGACCTTCCCGCAACGCCTTTCACGGGCATGGCGATCAAACTGCCGTTGCTCGACAAGCCCGGCCAACTGCGGGGCCTGGTCACAAGCCTTAGCTGCTTCGTCGAGATCGCGATGATGGTCAGGAGGTACGCGTGGACCGCGCTCTAGCCACAGACCACGTCGCAGGCGCGTTCGGCGAGGTCACGCTCAGCGAGCTCCCCACCGTTGACGAGTTGACCGAACTCATCGCCGAGCTTGAGATCGAGCTCGTCCGCGGCCTGACCGAAGACGGATTCCGAGCGGACCTCGCGCCGTTGCGACGAGCGGCGTGGTATCTGCACGGGATCGCTTCAACAGCCGAGGCGTCTCGATACCCCGCCGCGCAACGCCGCCGAGCCTTCGCCGTCAGCGCACACGTCCTCGACCTGCTCCTCGAGGATGCGGCTGAAACCGGCCGCGACCGCTTGGCCACCGCCTTCGCTGCACAGGTCGGGTACCACCGGGCCGACGAGAGCCCAAATGCAGGCGCCATTCTCCGGAGGATGCGACTCGTTCTTCTCGAGCCTACGGCATTTACCGAGAGCGCAGAAGTGGCTCTGCAAGCGGGGATCCTCCTGCTCGGCCTGGACATGTCGTTGCTCAACCAGCACCTGCGCGCCTGGGCTTCGGCCGCGACGGTTCTGACGCGCGACGCCCAGCTCGACAGCCTCGACGGGACCACGTTCGGCCCAACGCAGCGACTACTGCGAGGCATCACCGACCTCACGACGTACCTGCGCGAAGGCAACACTCAAGCCCTCGAGAACGCGCACGCGCACCTTCTGCTCGTCCTGCGCGCCGAGGTGGGCCTGAGCGACCTGGACACGCGATGGGTTGCCGGACACGTGCTCAGGGTCGCGGACGAGTTGAGCCGCAGCAGTGTCTGGGCGGTGCTTCCGGGCGACGTTCCGGCCGCCGTGAAGCAGGCCTTCACGCTCGATCGACAGCCCGTGCTAACGCTCTGGCCCCCCCAGCGCAGCCTTGTCACCCACCCGACGCTCAGCCCTCTGAACCCAGACACTAAGAGGCTACTCGTCTCCGTCCCGACGAGCGCCGGCAAGACGCTACTCGCGCAACTTATCATTTGTGCACATACTGCACAGGATGAGCGTGACGTCTGCTACGTGACGCCGCTTCGCAGCCTCGGCCGAGAGATGCGCCAGTCGCTCCGATCCCGGCTCAGGTACATCGACCGCCGGCTGGGTGCCGACCTGCCCGACGGCTTCGGTACGGAAGATCTCACCAGCGATGAACCAGGCGACACCGATAATGTTGGTCCGACACCGCAGGTCGAGGTGATGACGCCCGAGCGACTCATGAACGCACTGCGGCAGTCGCCGCAGGAGGTGCTGAGCCGGTTCAGCCTGTTCATCATCGACGAGGCGCACCTCATCGCTCAGCGTGGCGGCCGCGGACTGCTCCTCGAAGGGCTCTTGTCGCTATTGGATGCCAGCAGCGCGAGGCTGATGCTGTTCTCGGGGGTGATCGGAAACGCCGCCTCCCTCGCAGCGTGGACATCGTCGGGGACAGAAGAGGTCCTGTTTACTGATGAGTGGCGCGCGCCGCGGCGCCTACACATCCTGACCGCGACCGACAGGATCGAGGCGAGTAGAACGGACATCCCTGGCCGCCGTGGTGGTGTGGACAAGATCCGATACGACCTGCGTGCGCAGCTCGCCGTCCGCCCGACACGTTCAACCGAACGTCGACTCGTCACCAGCGACGACACCCCGATCGGTCAACTTGTACTTCGAGCCGACAACCGACGCAAGGCAGCAAGTGGCAACACGGCGGCGTACGAAACCACCGCAAGAACAGCCACCCACCTTCTTCGGGCGGGCAGCCTGTTGATGGTCGTCTCTCAACGCAACATCGCACGCAACGCGGCACGAGTCATGGCTAGCGAACTGGAAGATGACCCGCGCTCGCAAGGTCTCGCGGACTCACTTGCAGCACGCCTCGGCACGAGCCATCCACTGATCGACTGCGTCCGCAAGGGCGTGGCGTACCACCACGCCGGACTGCCCGTAGAGGTGCAGGAGGCGGTCGAAGACG
This sequence comes from Cellulomonas sp. HD19AZ1, assembly GCF_004535805.1. NCBI lineage: Bacteria > Bacillati > Actinomycetota > Actinomycetes > Micrococcales > Cellulomonadaceae > Cellulomonas > Cellulomonas sp. HD19AZ1. Next base: position 6,870 of record NZ_SPHX01000008.1, on the reverse strand, counting down.
CGATCCGCGCCGAAACAATCAAGGCGGTCGTTGCGACGAGTACGCTCACCGACGGCGTAAACCTTCCGGTCCGAACAGTCGTCATAGCCACGACTGAATACGACGGCCAGGACCCGGGTCAGCGGATGTCCGCAGCGCAGCTCCTCAATGCGGTCGGCCGGGCTGGCCGGGCCGGCAAGGAGTCCGAAGGGTGGATTGTCCTCGCCCTGCAGAAGGCTCTAGAAGGTCGCGATTTCGAGCGGCTAGCACCGACGCCGGCAGACCTTGAGGTGCGCTCGACGCTTGCCGACACTGACGCGCTAGCTGCGCTCGCCGAGGCAGAGGCCCTAGTGGCCGAGACGCAGGACGCGATCCTGCGGCTCCCTCCCGACCGGGCGGCCGGTGGCTTCGTGAACTACGTCTGGTTCATCCTCCATGCTTTGGAGCTCGTACCCGACCTCCGTTCAACGCGCACATGGCGAGACGTCGTAAATCGACTCTTCGCCTTCACTCAACTCCCCGAAGATCTTAGGTGGCGGTGGCTCCGGCTCGCTGAAGTCGTCGCCGCTCGCTACCAGCTGACGCCGCAGATGTCGCGGCGTCGGTGGGCGCAAGCAGGGACCAGCCTCGGATCTGCGGCTGCCATTGAGTCGATCGCAGCTGCTCTCGCGGACGGCGCTCAGCTCCGGGACGTCGGGGATGAACTTTCGCTAGCCGAGACTCTCGAGGTGCTCGCGGCGCAGGACGTCTATGCCCAGCTGTTGCAGCTCCCCGAACGCGGCAGAAGCTGGCGGTTCCGCACCTCGCCGCGTGGCGAACCTATTGAGGTCGCGACCGACGCGATAGTTCGTGACTGGATTGCGGGTCGCGACCTCACTGATCTCGCCAACACGCATCTCAGCGCGGTCATCGATCCGGCTTTTCGGCTTGAGCAGATGGTCGACGGCATCAGCGAGGGCGTCCAGCACTACCTCTCCTGGACAGTCGGACTTGTCGTCGCCCAGGCGAACGAGATCCTGCTCTCGCGGTTTAGCCCAGTTCAACTGTTCCCTACAACGTCCGCCCACCTCCGCTACGGCGTCGACACGCCACTTGCCGTCGACCTGCTCGTCAGAGACGTAAAGTCTCGCGCCCTGGCCCGAGACCTTGGTCGGATCGCGCGAGACCTCGGACTCGATGTAATCGGACTGCGGGAGTACCTCAGCGAACAGCACATCGGCGGATGGCGCGCCTCCCTCGGGGCGACGCCGACGGATGTGCTCGACCTGCTCCAGTACGTCCAGGGCGCAGACCGACACAAGTTGAGCGAGCTGATGGAGACAGGGTCAGTCACAGCGCAGATGCGCCCGACCAGCGAGGACCGGGTCTCGGAGCGCGCTGCTGCACTGCCCGTCACTATCGTCCCCACTTCGGACGGCGACGAGTTCAAGGTCATCGCTGATGGTGCGGTTTTCGGGATCATCGTCGCGCGTGATCACGCTGGAGTCGCAGCCGTACTGGATAGCGGCGTACTTGTCGACGTCAACCTCCGCGGTACGACAGTGACAATCACGCGAGCCGTCGGAGGGCAACTCAGCTTCCTCTAGTCCTGCGACGCCCTCGCAATGAGCAGCTCAAGAGTTGTAGTCCAGATGCTGGGGTACACGCGGGCACGGGAGGCGAACGCCCAGGGGCCGACGACGGCGCCGCCGCCGATCGGTCGGCGGCGGCGCCTAACTCATGCGGCCTGGTGAATCTTCGCGACGACAGTGAGGCGGCTCGGCTCGATTGACGCGTTTGCTCCTCGACAGATGCCGCACCGAGCGTTGAATGCGCCCGGTTCGTGTCCAGCCGCGTCGCAGCCGGTGGCCCACGCGGCGAAGAGCCCAGCATGGACCTTAGGTGCCTGGACTGCGATCTCGTCTTCGACGGCGACCATCGCCATGAATGCGTCGTGGGCGTCGTCGAGGTTGTGGCTCGCGCGCTCCGTGGCGTACAGGGCGAGGCGGTCGCGGACTTCGAGGAGCCGCGCGACGTGGCGGGTCAGGTGCACCCCGCTGATGTGGATGGCTGCCGACTCGGTCGAAGCGGCCGGGTGGTTCGTGGTGGGCATGTCGTCCTCCTGGTTGGCACGCGGGTCGTGGGGCGCGGCCCGTCGTGCGGAGCGCCAGTGGCGCTCGTCTCGCACCGCGACGGCTCGACGCGGTGTGGCAGTGGCCCGTGGGGCGGCGCGGGCAGCCGGCCGTATCACCTCCTCTCGTCGGTGGCTGCTCGCTCCCCAGCTGCAGGGCCTGGGGCTCTGTTCAGTTGTCAAGGTGCAGTGCTGGTCGCACCGTGCGGCGTAGTGCGCGCGCGGCAGTCGGCGCACGCCGCGGTCCGCGTTCACCAGACGTGTCTCGGCGCGCGGCCGATGGCGTGCCTCCACCCGGGTGCGCCCTCGCATCGACGCGGGGCGGGCGCCCTCGCGGTGGCGCCACGGCAAGGGTGCACTCATCGACGTCGCGCGCGACGCGTTTCGTGCTGGCCGACACGGCCTACGCGTCACCCTCGAGGGGCTCGATCGCGGTGCACGTGCGGGGGATCCACCAGCGGTGCTCGTCGGATGCCGGCACGGGGTCGGTCAGGAAGCGGTGCCGGTCGCCGACGCGTATGACGCCGGTATCCCCGCGGGTCGACGCGACCTCGACGAGCGGGACCCACTCGTCGTCGTAAGGCATGGCCGGGCTGCCGGGGCCGCGCCGGCGGGAGAGCAGCATCGCGTCCAGGTCGAGCAGGCAGACAGTGGTGCTCGTGCTGCGGAGCAGCCAACGCCCGCCCTCGTCGATGCGCAGCTCGGTCTTGGTCGTGTGGTTGTTTGTCATGCAGCGACCGTGCGCGCGGGCGTGCTGGTGACATACGCCGCGACAGCGACCGCTGGCGCCCCCGTTCGGCGTCGGTACACGCGTGGCCCAGCTCAGGGCCGGCCACACGTCACGCAGGAACGGTGGGACTTGCAGGCCCATGCGGGCCAAGGTCTCGCGGACGAGCGCCCGCGTCTCGTGAATCTCGGTGGACGTGGACCGGCCCGTCCCAGCGCGCCACGTGACGGCACACTCACAGCCAGCCACCGGGCAGAACAGCAGCCCCATGGGCACGGGGTGCCCGGTAGGCAGTGACGCGAGCAGATGCCCGTCTCGGTCATGGGTACACGTGGTGCAGGACGGGCTGGGAGCGATGGGTTGATCAGGCCCACCGCCATGGGCGTGCATCGGCTCGACGCAAGTCCGTGTCGCATCGGCGACATGCGCCGGTCACGACGTCGGCGCCGAGGCAACCCTCGTGGAGCCGTCGGCCGTCGGGAGGCGGGACCGCGCTGGCGCCAGCACGCAGTCTGTCTGATCATCTCGTGCCTGGGTGTGCTCCGGTGAGTGCGATGTGCAGCTGGAGCGGAACGGCGTCGAGTGCCTTGTCGAGCAGCTGCTCGAGCCAGACGGCGCTCGGGCTCTTGTCGACGTCGATGGCGCGCGTCCACTCCACCGGCCGATACCGGGCAAGCATCGACAAGGCGTAGAGCATCACCCACCAGGCGAGCAACGGGTCGAGATAACCGCCCCCTTCGCGCCAGGCGGGCATCAGCGCCGACGAGCCGCGGTAGTTGCTCAACGTTCGCTGCGCGTCCGGCAACTGAAAGCGGCGCACGGGTGTCCCCTGGCCGGGGGTGTTCCCCGTGTAGCCGTAGTTGCCGTCGGTCAGCTCGGCCGAACCGAGTTGCGGGTAGGCGGCACGGAGCATGCTCGCGTCTTCGTCGTCGTCGGGGACCGCTAGACGGAAGGAGTCGCCCTCGGCGTCAACCAGATGAGTGGGGTGGTGCCCGTCGATCGGGAAGTCAAAGCTCACCTCGGGAAGCATCATCCACACCGCGGCAAGGCTGACGCCCTCGGGCTGCAGGCTGTCAGACCCCGTGAGCCACGCGAGCCGACCGAACGAGGTGTCACGACCACCCTCGCCGCGCACCTGCAGCTTGAAGACGTCGTCACCGGGGCGCAGGGCGTCCAGCTCGTGAACCTTCAGGCCGTGCTTGGAGACGACCGGACTGATGCCCTGTCCGTCCGGGGTGCGTGCGGCCGCGATCGCTCGCCCTGCCTGTGAAAGGCCGTAGAACAGGTTCAGCGGCCTCGACTCCGGTCCCACCGAGGCGGCCGCACGGAACTGCTGTTCGGCCTGTTCGAGCGCGCCGGCGTACAGCGCGCGCCTCGAATCGGCCGTTCCATCGGGGAGCCTGGAACGCGTCAACCTGATCGCACGCCAGGCGGTCTGCCTGTCACCGTCCATCTCGAACCACCGGACCATGGCCAGCATTGTGGCCTTGACGCCCGCCGTAGGAAGCGAGTCTGCCGGCCAATGTCACCAGCTGTGTCTCGATCACGGTGTCGCCGCGTTGCGAGGCCGTGGGTGCCTCGGCGCCGGAGGTTGACTCCCCATGGCACGACGACTGCCGACCGACGAGGTCCCGCACCGTCCACACCGGCCGGTGCGCGGGATGCAGGACACGCTGGAGGGCGTGATGCTCCAGTGGCAGATCTCCGAGGTGCACTCCCCTCAGACCTACGACCGGATGACCGAGACGGTGCACCGGTTCGCTGCCCGCCTCGCCGCCCAGGGCATCGGCACGTTCGCCGCGGTGACGGCCGAGCAGGCGGCGGCCTTCGTCCTGGCCCCGACACGTGAGGGTCGGCGCCCGGAGGTAAGCACCCAGCACGCTCGGCGGACGGCCGTCCGCACCCTGTACAGGACCTTGCGCCGCCTGGACCACCCTGTCGGCGACCCGACGTTGGACCTGGTGCTGCCGCCGCGCGGGCTGAGGGTCGCCCGGCCGCTGACCGACGACGAGGTGACACTCGCCCGCGCGTCCGCGCAGGCGATGCCAGGCCGCCGCGGATGGATGCGCGCCACCGCGTGGGCGCTCGGGGAGGCCGGCGCGGTGTCATCGGAGATCACCACGGTACGGGTCAGCGACCTCAACGACCCGGACAACCCCCAGCACGTCCACCTGCCCGGCACCCGGCGGCTGCGGCCACGGCGGGTCGAACTGACCCCGTGGGCCCATCAGGTACTCGCCTACCGGGTGATGACGTTGCGGCGCGCCGGCCGCGGCAACCCCGGCACTCTGCTCGCTTCCGGGGGTGCGACGCCTCCCGGCGGGGCGAAGGCGCAAGCCACGGTCTGCAACGCTCTGCGCGACGTGCTGAACGCGGCAGGGCTCAGCGGTGAGCCGGACGTGCGCCCGTCCTCGCTGCGGCACTGGGTCGGACGCCGCGCGTTCGACGCCGGAGCCCCGATCGAGCAGGTCGCCACGCTGCTCGGGCACCGCTCGCTGGACGCCACGGCTGAGGACATCGCCCTGGACTGGGCCAAGGAGGCCGACCACCGATGAGCGCCCGCACATACGCCCTACCGCCGGCCCCTCGAGGCCGCCGCTCCCCGGCCGCGACCCTCACGACCGCCGAGCAGATCACCGCGGTCTTCACGCACCGCGCCCTGTACGAGATGGCCGCAGCCGTCCCGGAGAGGGACCGGATCGGACGGCCTCGCAAGTTCCCGACGTACCTGATCCTCGGGTTCGCGGTGCTGCAGCGGATCTACCGTTCCGGGGCGCGCGCGGAGCACGAGCTGACCGACCCGACGACCTGGTCGACGGTACGCGCCGCCATCACGACGGCACAGGCCGACTTCGACGACCTCTCGATCCCCGACCCCGGCCCCGGCCCCGGCCCCGAGCCTCCGCACTGGCAGGCGTTCCGCTACGCCCGCAACCGCTACCTCACCGACCCCGACGTCCAGGCCGACCTGGTGGAGGTGTTCACCTGGCACGCCGTGCGGCAGGCACGCGAGATGGGTCTGCTCGAACCCGCTGGGCCAGGTTCGCTGTGCCACCCGGACACCACGCGCACCGTCTACGGCGACAGCACGGTCATCCGCCCGATGTACCGGCCACCCGCGGCGCGGCGCACCACCGACCCCACCACGGGGAGCCCAGCGATCACCTACCTCGACCCAGCCGGCCGGCCGATCGACAAGCCCACGCGCCGGTTCGACCCGGACGTGGCCGAGTACCACGGGCACACCGGCCCCGTGCACGGGCAGATCTTCGTCGCCTGGTCGGTCCGCGGACCCGGGCCTCACCAACGCGTCGTGCTGACCGTCGGCCGCGTGCAACGTCCAGGTCAGGAAGCCGACGACGCCATGGCCGCGTTCTGGCCGTTGCATGCCATTGCCGGCGCGGGCATCCAGGCCGTCGTCTACGACGGCGCCATGCGCGGAGCACACATCGACGAGCTCATGACCCGGGCCGACGTCGTCGTGATCAACAAGGTCCACGCGTCCTCCAAGACAGCGGCCCGGCGCGGGAAGACGACCAAACCCCGCTGGTTCACCCTCGGCACCTGGCAGCACGACGCCGCCACAGGTCCGTGCACGCACCAGCTCGCGGCCGTCGACGGAGCCGTCAGCGAGATCGGACTCGACGAGGCCGGGCGGCCCGTCGTGCTCGGCCGCCTGCACCGGGCGCAGGTCAAACGGCCCCGACGTTCCTCGGGACGCTTCCACTTCAACGTCGGCTACACCGTGCCCTGCCCACAGGGGGCATTCCCCGCCTGGGTCACGCCGCACGGCGCCACAGGCGACACCGGGGTCTGCTGCACGAGTAGGTGACAGCGGAACTCAGGCGGCGAGTGTGACCTGAGTGGTCATGATCGTCTCGTACTCGATGGGGGTCAGGCGGCCGAGGCGGACCTGGCGCCTGCGGCGGTGGTAGGTCCGTTCGATCCAGGTGATGATCGCCAGGCGCAGTTCTTCACGGGTGGCCCAGCGGCGGCGGTCCAGGACGTTCTTCTGCAGCAGCGAGAAGAACGACTCCATCGCGGCGTTGTCCCC
>NZ_SPHX01000007.1:0-381802 GCF_004535805.1 Cellulomonas sp. HD19AZ1 | reverse complement strand
ACAGCGTTACGGCGGTCATAGCGAAGGGGAAACGCCCGGTCCCATTCCGAACCCGGAAGCTAAGCCCTTCAGCGCCGATGGTACTGCACTCGCCAGGGTGTGGGAGAGTAGGACGCCGCCGGACAACTATTCAACGAAAGGCCCACCCCTCACAGGGGTGGGCCTTTCGTCGTTCACCGCGTGACAGACAGATCGTGAGGTACCGCCGTGCGGCCAGGGGGCTCGGCGACGGTATCCCTGTCCGATCGGGGCAGCAGCGCCCGCCCTCGACGGGTCCCGGCAGCGGTCGTCCTCGACAGGCGCCGCGTCACGGCCGCGCCGCACGCGTGATGAACCTCTCACCAACCCCACCTCGCGAGCTCGACGTGCGTGCACCGTCGGCCGCCGGGATGGGACGATGGGCACTCAAGACGACGGGGAGTACAGATGAACAGCGACGCCACGGACTCGGGCGACCAGCAGCGCCCGCGACGCGCCGGTGAGGTGCGAGGCTCCGGGCCTCGGCGTGAGCCGCGCCGCGACGGTGCGCCCCGCGCAGGCCGCGACGGCGACCGCGCCGGCGGCGGCCGGTCCTGGGCACCGAGGGGCGACACCGGACGTGGCGTCGACCGAGGAGGCCGAGGCGGAACGGGCGGCGCGGCGCGGCGACCCGGGTCGGGTTCCGGCGGTGCGGGATACGGCGCACCTGACCGGGACGCTGGCGACCGCGCGCGCCCTGACCGTCGCGGCGCGGAGGCCTCGCGCGCGCGAGGCGGGGCGTGGGGTGCGTCGTCGGACCGCTCGCCGCGGACGGGTGGCGCCGCTCGTCCGGCCCGTGAGGGCGACGCGCGCCGGGACGAGCGTGACGGACGTGGCGCCGGACGTGGCGCGGCCGGCCGGCCCGAGCGTGGGTCTTGGTCGAGCGAGGGACGGGGTGCTGAGCGTCCCGCGCGGCGGGGGCCTTCCGCGTCCGGTGAGCAGGGACGTGACCGGGACCGCGGTGCGGGCGCGAGCCGCGGTGGTGAGCGTGCGTACGGACGTCCGGACCGCCCTCGGGGCGGTGCCGGTGGCGACCGTGGACGACCTTCGTACGGTGCAGACCGGCGCGGACCGGCGGAGGGCGGCGCCGACAGGCGCCCGTCGACGGGACGCGCCGTGGGCGCGGCCGGCGGCAGCCGTGGACCTGTGCGCGGGCCGGAGCGTGGTGGGTCCGGTCCGCGCCCCGCGCGCGCCGACGGAGCACGGCCGTGGTCGCGCGACGCCGATGGCGCGCGCGGCGTCGACGAGCGACGCGGTGACGAGCGCCGTGGCCCGGCACGCCCGGCTCACGACGGGGGGCCTCGCGGCCCGCGGGACGGCCAGCGGAGCACCGGGCGGCCCCTCCGCGGCGGTGCCGGCCGGCCGGACCGACCGGGCGCCGGGGGTGCGTCCCGCGCGACCGGGGCGCCGACCGAGCACGTCGAGCGGGTCCCCGCTCCGCCGCTGCCCGACGGCGTCACGTTCTCGCAGCTCGACCGCGACGTGCGCGGGCGGCTGCGCACGCTGAGCAAGGAGAACGCCGACCGCGTCGGACGGCACCTCGTGATGGTGGGTCGCCTGATCGACGACGACCCCGAGGCCGCCTACGAGCACGCGCAGGCCGCGGTGCGCCGCGCGGGACGCGTCGACGTCGTGCGCGAGGCCGCGGGTCTCGCGGCGTACCGGACCGGGCGGTTCGCCGAGGCGCTCCGCGAGCTGCGGACCGTGCGCCGGCTCAACGGGTCGTCGGAGCACCTGCCCGTCATGGCCGACGCCGAGCGCGGGCTCGGGCGCCCCGAGCGCGCGATCGCCCTGTCGCAGGAGCCCGAGGCCGCCGAGCTCGACCGTGACGCACGCGTCGAGCTCGCCATGGTCGTCAGCGGGGCGCGCCTCGACCTGGGCCAGCCCGAGGCCGCGGTCGCGGCCCTGACGGGTGAGCTCGTGCAGGGTCTGCGGGGCGTGCTCGCCGCGCGGGTCGCCCAGGCACGCGCCGCCGCGCTCGAGGCGGCCGGGCTCCCGGACGCCGCCGCGGCGGAGCTCGCGCCGTTCTCGCGCCGGGTGCTGGACGCGGCGGCCGGCGCCGCGTCGGACGACGACGTCGTGGTGTACGACCTCGTCGAGGACGAGGACCCGCAGGACGAGGACGACGCGTCGCACGAGGTCGCCGATGCTCGGGGTGACGAGGTCGCCGTGCGCGACGAGCCCGACGACGACGGCTCGGAGGCGGGCGTGACGGCGGACGGCACGGCCGCGCCGGCCGAGCCGGGTGCGGATGCACCCGGCAGCCGCACGGTCGACGACGTGACCGACGAGGGCACGACGGACGAGGGCACCACGGACGAGGGCATCACGAACGAGGGAGCACGGTGAGCGCACGAGGACTGCTGGGCAGCGACGAGCCGCTCGCGACGCGCTACGACCTGGCGCTGGTCGACCTCGACGGGGTGGCGTACCGCGGGCACGAGCCCATCGACGGCGCTGCGGAGGGTCTCGCGCAGGCCCGCGCGGCCGGCATGCGGCTCGTGTTCGTGACGAACAACGCGTCACGCGAGCCCGAGACCGTGGCGGACCAGCTCACCGGTCTCGACATCCCGACGCGTGCCGACGAGGTCATGACCGCGGCGCAGGCCGCGGCCGAGCTGCTCGCGACCCGGGTCGAACCCGGGGCGTCCGTGCTCGTCGTCGGCGGTGCGGGGCTGCACACGGCCGTGCGTGCGAAGGGCTACCGTGTCGTCGGCTCGGCCGACGACGAGCCCGTGGCGGTCGTCCAGGGCTTCGCTCCCGACCTCGGGTGGTCGGACCTCGCCGAGGCCGCGTACGCGGTGCAGCGCGGGGCGTGGCACGTCGCGTCCAACCTCGACCTGAGCCTGCCCACGGCCCGTGGCTTCGCGCCCGGCAACGGTTCGCTCGTGGGCGCCGTCCGTGCCGCGACCGGTGTCGAGCCGGCCAGCGCGGGCAAGCCGTCGCCGACGATGTACCGGCTCGCGGTCGCCCGTGCGGGCGCCGCCGCGCCGCTCGTCGTCGGTGACCGCCTCGACACCGACCTCGCGGGGGCACGCGCGGGCGACATGCCCGGCCTGCACGTCCTCACGGGCGTGAGCACGGCGCGCGACGCGGTGCTCGCGGCGCCCGGGGAGCGCCCGCACTACCTCGCCGCCGACCTGCGTGCCCTGCTCGTGCCCCACCCGGAGCCGGTGGTCGACGGCGGCTGGTGGGTGTGCCGCGACGCGGCCGCGCGCGTCGTGGACGGCGGGCTCGAGCTGCGGGGGACCCCGGTGGACCCGGTGGACCTCGTGCGTGCCGCGTGCGCCGCGGCGTGGGACGCCGTCGACACCGGTGCGCCGCTCGACGCGGCGTCGGTGCCCGAGCTCGGCTGACCGGCCGGCGAGCACCCGGCCTGTGGGTGGCGCGCGCCCCGTGTCGCCGCCGGCGGGTAGCGTGGACGCGCGCCGCCCGTCCGCGGACGGCGCTCCGAGGACCCGCGTCCGCCCGACGGCACCGAGGTGCGGCCCGGCGACGTGCGGACGGCACCGGGACGGAGCGGAACGAGGTGGGCCGGACCTGGGACGGCACGGGCGCGTGGCCTGACCGCCGCAGGATCAGGACCAGCACCAGGACCGGACCGAGGCAGGACCAGACCAGGGAGGACGTGACATGAGCGAAGCCGTGCAGGACCCCGGCGAGCCGCGTGCCTTGCCCTCCCCGGCGACGCTGGCCGCGCACGCCCGTGACGCGGACCCCGGCGACGGCGTCCTGGACGGGGACGCCGCCGTCGAGGAGGCGCTGCGCCGGCTCGAGGGGGTCGACGACCTCGACCTCGCGGCCCAGGCCGCGACGTTCGAGGCCGTGCACACGGCGCTCCAGGAGCGGCTGGCGGACGCCGAGGGATGACGGCGACCACGACGAGGGCCCGGATCGACGCGGAGCTCGTGCGCCGCGGCCTCGCGCGATCGCGCGGCCAGGCGGGAGCGCTGCTGGCGGCCGGGCGCGTGCGCGTCGACGGCGCCACGGTGACGCGCGCCGCGACGCCCGTCGGCGAGGGCCAGGACGTCGTCGTCGACGCCGACCCGGGCGACCCCGGGTACGCGTCGCGCGCGGCGCACAAGCTCGCCGACGCACTCGACGCCTACGGTCCCGCCGGCCCGGACCCGGCCGCAGGGACGTGCCTCGACGCCGGCGCCAGCACGGGCGGGTTCACCGACGTCCTGCTGCGGCGCGGCGCCCGGCACGTCGTCGCCGTGGACGTGGGCCACGGCCAGCTCGTCGCGCGCCTGCGCGACGACCCGCGCGTCGAGGTGCGCGAGCACGTGAACGTGCGTGACCTCGCGGCCGGGGACGTCGCACCCGCGCCGCGGCTCGTCGTGGCCGACCTGTCGTTCATCTCCCTCACGCTCGTCCTCGCGCCGCTGCTGGCGGTCGCGGCGCCCGGTGCGGACCTCGTCCTCCTGGTCAAGCCGCAGTTCGAGGTCGGGCGCGAGCGGCTCGGCGCCGACGGCGTCGTGCGCGACCCGCGACTGTGGGCCGAGGTCCTGACCGCCGTCGCGCACCACGCCCAGGGCCTCGGCGCGACCGTGCGCGACGTCCGGCCGAGCACGCTGCCCGGGACCCACGGCAACGTCGAGTTCGTGCTGTGGCTGCGGGCCCCCGGCGGGGACGCCGCCGCGGTCGCGCTCGACGTGACCGCGGCGGTGTCCGACGCCGTCACCACCGCCGGACGGATCGGAGCGACCCCGTGACCCGACGCGCCCTCCTCGTGCGCCACAGCGGGCGGCCCGAGGCCCTGGCCGCGACCGACGCGGTCGTGCGGGCCCTGCGCGCCGCCGACGTCGAGCCCGTGACCGCGACGCGCGACACGACGCCCGGTGAGCTCCCCGACTTCGAGCTCGCCGTCGTGCTCGGCGGCGACGGCACGATCCTGCGCGCCGCCGAGCTCACGCGCGGCACCGACGTGCCGCTGCTCGGGGTCAACCTCGGCCACGTCGGGTTCCTCGCCGAGATCGAGCCCGCCGACGTCGAGACGGCCGTGCAGCGGCTCACCGCGGGGGAGTACACCGTCGAGGAGCGCACGACGCTCGACCTGCGCGTCATCGGCACCGACGGGCGCGTCGAGGGCTGCTGGGCGCTCAACGAGGCGGCGCTGGAGAAGACCGACCCGGCGCGCATGATCGAGGTCGTGATCGAGGTCGACGGCCGGCCGCTGTCGTCGTTCGGCTGCGACGGGCTGGTCGTGGCCACGGCGACCGGCTCGACCGCGCACGCGTTCTCGGCCGGGGGACCGGTCGTGTGGCCCGACGTGCACGGCATGGTGATGGTGCCGCTCGCGGCGCACACGCTCTTCGCGCGTCCGCTGGTGCTGGGGCCGAGCAGCGTGCTCGCGGTCGAGGTGATCGACCGGTCGCCGTCGCCCGCGGTCGTCACGTGCGACGGGCGGCGGCAGCACGCGCTCCCGCGCGGGGCACGGCTCGAGGTGCGCGTCAGCGACGTGCCCGTGCGGTTCGCGCGGCTCAACCCGGCGCCGTTCACGACGCGGCTCGTGCAGAAGTTCGACCTGCCGGTGGTGGGGTGGCGCGGCGTGACCCGCGAGGACGAGGACGGTGCGGGGTGATCGACGAGATCCGGATCGACGACCTGGGCGTCATCGGGCGCGCGCACGTGCGGCTCGGCCCCGGGCTGACGGTCCTCACCGGCGAGACCGGCGCCGGCAAGACCATGGTGCTCACGGCGCTCGGCCTGCTGCTGGGCGGCAAGGCCGACCCGGCGACCGTGCGCACGGGCGCGGACGGCGCCGCGGTGGAGGGGCGCGTGCTGCTGCCCGTCGACTCTGCCGCGCTCGTGCGGGCGCGCGACGCGGGCGCCGACGTGGACGACGACGGCACGCTCGTCGTGCTGCGGACCGTGAGCGCGGGCACGCCCGACGCACCGGGACGCTCCCGGGCGTACCTCGGCGGACGCTCGGTGCCGCAGGGCGTGCTGGCGGAGATCGCCGAGGAGCTCGTGACCGTGCACGGCCAGGCCGACCAGGTGCGGCTGCGCTCGTCCGCGCGGCAGCGGGCCGCGCTCGACGCGTTCGCGGGCGCCGCGCACGCGCAGACGCTCGCGGCGTACGCCGAGGCGTGGTCGCGGCGGGTGCGCGTGCGTGCCGAGCTCGACGACCTCGTGACGCGCGCGCAGGAGCGTGCGCGGGAGGCCGAGCTCCTGCGTCTCGGTCTGGTCGAGGTCGAGCGCGTCGACCCGCAGCCCGGCGAGGACGTCGAGCTCGCGGCCGAGGCCGAGCGTCTCGGGCACGCCGAGGACCTGCGGGCGGCCGCGGCGGGCGCGCACGTCGCGCTCGTCGGCGACGAGGACGTGGCCGACGGCGGCGCGGCCGCGACGCTGCTCGTCGAGGAGGCCCGCCGCCAGCTCGAGCAGGTGGGGCACCACGACGCGGCGCTCGCGGCGCTCGCGGTGCGCGCCGCCGAGGCCGGCTACCTGCTCGCCGACGTCGCCGCCGAGCTGTCCGCCTACGTGCAGGACCTGCAGGCGGACCCGGCGCGGCTCGACGCCGTGCAGCGCCGCCGCGCCGAGCTCACGGCGCTGACGCGCAGCTACGGCGAGGACGTCGCCGCGGTGCTCGCGTGGTCGCAGGACGCGTCGCGCCGCCTCCTCGAGCTCGACGGCGGGCAGGAGCGCGTCGACGAGCTGCGCGCGCGCTGCGCCGAGCTCGACGCGACGCTCCAGGAGCTGGGCGCCACGATCACGTCGACGCGCACCGAGGCCGCGGCGCGGCTCGCCGCGGCCGTGACCGACGAGCTCGCGGGCCTCGCGATGGCCGGGGCGCACCTCGAGGTCGTCGTGCGCCCCGCCGACGAGCCGGCCGCCCACGGCGCCGACCACGTCGAGATGCTGCTCGTGCCGCACCAGGGCGCGCCCGCACGCCCCCTCGGCAAGGGCGCGTCGGGCGGCGAGCTCTCGCGCGTCATGCTCGCGCTCGAGGTCGCGCTCGCGACGGCCGAGGGCTCGGGCGCCGCGACGCCGGGCACGTTCGTGTTCGACGAGGTCGACGCCGGGGTCGGCGGGCGTGCCGCGACGCAGATCGGCGAGCGGCTCGCGCAGCTCGCGCGCGGGACGCAGGTCCTGGTCGTGACGCACCTCGCCCAGGTCGCCGCGTTCGCCGACCGTCACCTGGTCGTGACGAAGTCCGTCGCCGACGGCGTGGACGTCGTCACGGAGTCCGACGTGCGGCAGGTCGAGGGCGAGGACCGCGTGCGCGAGCTCGCCCGGATGCTCTCCGGCCAGGACGACTCGGAGGCGGCGCGCGCGCACGCGGCCGAGCTCCTGGCCCAGTCCGTGGGACGATGACCCCCGATGAGAGTCTCCCTGCGCCGCCGCACGTCCCCGACCGATGACGCCGAGATCGTCGGGCCGCTCCGCGTCGACCCCCGGACCAAGTCGCTGACCAAGCGGCTCAAGCCCGGTGACGTCGCGGTGATCGACCACCTCGACCTCGACCGCGTGTCCGCCGAGGCGCTGGTCGCGTGCCAGCCCGCCGCGGTCCTCAACGCCGCGCGCTCGACGTCCGGCCGGTACCCCAACCTCGGCCCCGAGATCCTCGTGAGCGCGGGCGTCCCGCTCGTCGACGACCTCGGGCCCGACGTCATGGCGCTCACCGAGGGTCGTGTCCTGCGCATCGTCGAGGGCGCCGTGTACGACGGCGACACGCTCGTCGCCGAGGGCGTCGCGCAGACGCCCGAGAGCGTCGCGGCGACGATGGAGGAGGCCCGCGCGGGGCTGTCCGTGCAGCTCGAGTCCTTCGCCGCCAACACGATGGACTACCTGCGGCGCGAGCGCGAGCTCCTGCTCGACGGCGTCGGCGTGCCCGACATCGACACGCGCATCGACGGCCGCCAGGTGCTCATCGTCGTGCGCGGGTACCACTACAAGGAGGACCTCGTCACGCTGCGCCCGTACATCCGCGAGTACCGCCCGGTGCTCATCGGCGTGGACGGCGGCGCGGACGCGATCCTCGAGGCGGGCTGGCGGCCCGACATGATCGTCGGCGACATGGACTCCGTCTCCGACCGCGCGCTGCAGTGCGGCGCCGAGATCGTGGTGCACGCCTACCGGGACGGGCGCGCGCCCGGCATCGCGCGCGTCGAGCAGCTCGGCGTGCCGCACGTCGTGTTCCCCGCGACGGGCACCAGCGAGGACGTCGCGATGCTGCTCGCCGACGACAAGGGCGCCGAGCTCATCGTCGCGGTCGGCACGCACGCGACGCTCGTCGAGTTCCTCGACAAGGGTCGCGCGGGCATGGCGAGCACGTTCCTCACGCGCCTGCGCGTCGGCGGCAAGCTCGTCGACGCCAAGGGCGTGTCGCAGCTGTACCAGCACCGCATCTCGAACCTGCAGCTCACGCTGCTCGTCCTCGCGGGGCTCCTCGCGCTCGGGGTGGCGCTCGCGTCGACGGCCGCCGGTCAGACCCTCATCGGCCTCGTGGGCGCCCGCGTCGACGACCTCGTGTCGTGGGCGGGCTCGCTGTTCGGCGGAGCGACGTGACCCGCGCCGGTGCGCGCCCGGTCACGACCGCCGCGCACCCCGGCCCCCTGCCCGCCGCACGCCCCGCCGCGACCCGTCGCGCACCCGACCGAGAGCACCCCACCCCGTGATCGACTTCCGGTACCACATCGTCTCGCTCATCTCCGTCTTCCTCGCGCTCGCCGTCGGCATCGCGCTCGGCGCCGGTCCGCTCAAGGAGACCATCGGGGACACCCTGACCGGTCAGGTCCAGGTCCTGCGCACCGAGAAGGAGGACCTGCGCGCGCAGCTCGACGCGACCGGCGGCGACCTCGCGGCCGTCGAGGCGTTCGCCGCGGCGTCGGGCGACCGGCTGCTGCCGGGCACGCTCACGGACCGCCGCGTCGCGCTCGTGCTGCTCGACCAGGTGCCGCAGGCGGAGGTCGAGGGGCTGACCGAGCGGATCGCGCTCGCGGGCGCGACCGTGTCGGCCACGGCGACCGTCAACGACACGTGGACGGACCCCGGCCTCGCGACCTACCGGCGCACGCTCGCGGGCACGCTCGTCTCGTACCTGGACGCGCCGCCGGCGGCCGACGCGGGCACCGACGTCGAGCTCGCCGAGGCGCTCGTCTCGGGCCTCGTCGGCGCCGACGCGGCCGCGCCCGACACGCTCTCGGAGAACGCGTCGTCGCTGCTCGACGTGCTCGCGGAGGGCGACCGTGCGCTCGTGACGTTCTCGGAGGACGTCACGCGCCCCGCCGACGCGGTCGTCGTCGTGGTCGGCGCGGCGCCCGCCGCGTCGGGCGCCACGCCGTCGCCCGACGCCGTCGCCGCGGCGACGGCGTCCCGGCTCGCGATCGCGTCCGCCGCCCAGCGGCTCTCGGACGGCGCGGTCCTCGCGGGCGACACGCGCAGCGCTGACAGCCTCGTGGCCGCCGCGCGCGCGGACGGCGACCTCGCGGCGTCGCTCACGACAGTGCAGGACGCGACCACGGTCGCGGGGCAGGTCGTGGTGCCGCTCGCACTGGCCACGAGCATCGCGGGGCGGCCCGCGCACTACGGCTTCGGGGACGGGCTGACGCCGCTGCCCCCGGCCGTGCAGCTGCCGCCCGTCGACCGCACCCCGAGCGTGCCCGAGGAGCAGACCGCTGACGGCACGGACCCGGCGCAGCCCCAGGGCGAGGACGGTGCGACCGCGGGTGACGACGGCGGTGCCGGGTGAGCGTCGTGCGACGGCTCGTCGCGGCGTCCGCCGCCGCGGGTGCCACGTCGCTCGTGCGCGGCGCGCTCGACTGGCAGCCGCCCGGCGGCGCCGCGACGTGGACGCGCACCAACCACCGCGGTGAGCCCGTGAGCCTGCTCGAGGGCCCGTCGCTCGCGGCGGGCGTCCTGGCCGGTGCGCTCGTCGGCACCGGCGGAGCGCGCGCGACCGCGGCCGCGACGGTCGCCGTGGTGGGCTCGGGCGCGTTCGGCCTGGTCGACGACCTGCGGGAGGACACCTCGACGCGGACGAAAGGTCTGCGCGGCCACCTGGGGGCGCTGGCGCACGGCCGGCTGACCACCGGGGGACTCAAGGTGCTGGGGATCGGCGCGAGCGCGCTCGCGGCCGCGGCCCTGGCGCCCCCCGCGGGCGGCGCCGCGTCGCGACCCGTCGCGCGCGCCGTGGACACGCTCGCGTCGGCCGCGCTCGTCGCCGGCACCGCGAACCTCGTCAACCTGCTCGACCTGCGTCCGGGACGCGCGCTGAAGGCCTCGGCGCTCGTGGCCGCCCCGCTCGTCACGGGCCCGGGTGGCGGCGTCGCGTCCGCGGTGCTGGGTGCGGCGTCGACCGCGATCGAGGCGGACCTCGCGGAGACCGACATGCTCGGCGACTCGGGCGCGAACGCGCTGGGCGCCGCGCTCGGCACCGCGCTCGTGCTCGGCGCGCCGCGCCGCGTGCGGCTGGGAGCGCTCGCGGTCGTGGTCGGCCTGACGCTCGCGAGCGAGCGCGTCAGCTTCACACGCGTCATCGAGCGGACGCCGGTGCTGCGCGAGCTCGACGCGTGGGGCCGTCGGCCCGCGCACGTGCCGCGGCCCGCGCCCGTGCCGGCCGGGGGCGGTCGCGCGACGGGGCCCGACGCGGCATGAGCGGGCGGCTGCGCCGCACGCTGCAGGGGCTGCTCGGTGCCGCGGCGCTGATCGCCGTGGTCACGGTCGTGAGCCGTGCCCTCGGGCTCGTGCGCACGCTCGTGCTCAACGGCACGGTGGGCTCGGGCGACATCGCCGACGCCTACAACGCCGCGAACACGCTGCCGAACATCCTGTTCGAGGCCGCCGCGGGCGGTGCCCTCGCGGGCGCGATCGTGCCGCTGCTCGCGGCCCCGGTCGCGCGCGCCGACCGCGAGCAGGTGGGACGCGTCGTCTCCGCCGCGCTCGGCTGGGTGCTGCTCGTCCTGGTGCCGCTGGGGGGTCTGCTCGCGGCGCTGAGCGGCGTGGTCGGGGCGTTCGCCGCGAAGGGCGACCCGGTGATGGCGGCCACCATCCGGTACTTCGTCCTGGTGTTCGCGGTGCAGGTGCCCGTCTACGGCCTGACGGTGCTCCTGTACGGCGTGCTGCAGGCCCACCGGAAGTTCTTCTGGCCCGCGTTCGCGCCCGTGCTGAACTCGGCGGTGCTGATCGCCACGTTCGCGCTCTACGGCGTCCTCGCCGACGGCGAGGTCAGCGACCCGACCGCGCTCACCCCGGGTGCGCTCGACCTGCTGGCCTGGGGGACCACCGCGGGCGTCGTCGCGATGCTCCTGCCCGTCCTGCTCCCGGCGCGTCGCCTCGGGGTCCGGCTGCGTCCGACGCTGCGCTTCCCGGGCGACACGGGCCGCCGGTTCCGCGCCCTGGGGCTCGCGGGCCTCGGCGGCGTCGTCGCCCAGCAGGTCTCGGTCCTCGTGATCGTGCTCCTCGCCACCGGGCTGCTGCCGAACGACGGACGCGGCTACTCGGCGATCGTCTACGCGCAGCAGGTGTACCTGCTGCCGTACGCCGTGCTCGTCGTGCCGCTCGCGACGTCGACGTTCCCGCGCGTCGCGGCGCACGCCGCCGCCGGGGACCGGTCGCGGTTCGCCGCGACCTCGGCCGTGACGACGCGCGCGGTGCTCGTCGTGGGGGCGCTGGGGGCGGCCGCGGTGCTCGCGGGGGCCGGTGCGGTCGCGGCGGTGTTCGCCGACATGACCCCGGGCGACGGTGCCGGGCTCGTCGAGGCCATGGGCGTCCTGCTCACGTGGATGCCCGCGGGCGTCGTCGGGCTCGCCGTGATGTTCCACGTCTCGCGCACGCTGTACGCGGTCGAGCGGGCCCGGGCGGCGGTCCTCACCAACGTCGCTGGCTGGGGTGCGCTCGCGGTGCTGGCGCCCGTGCTCGCGCTCCTCGCGGGCAGGGACGACCCGGTGGGCGTGCTGCGGGGGATCGGTCTCGCGACGTCGCTCGGCATGGCCGTCGGCGCGGTCGCCGCCCTCGTGGCGCTGCGGCGTGTCGCGGGGCCGTCCGCGCTCGCCGGGCTGGGACGCACGGCGCTGGTCGCGCTCGCGGCGGCCGCGGCGGGTGCCGCCGCGGGTCGTGGCGTCGCGACGACCGTGCTCGAGGTCGTCGGCGACGACGCGCTGACGGCGACCGTCGCCGCCGCGGGCGGTGCGGTCGTGGCCGCGACCGTCGTGGTCGCGGCCGTCGTGCTGCTCGACCGGGGGACGCTCCTGGGCGTGCTGCGCGTCGAGCGGGCCGAGCCCGTCGGTCCCGCCACGACGGTCGTCCCGCCGCCCCCCGTCGGCTGACCGCGACCGGTCCCACGGCGCGTGGTCCCCTCACCGGTCCGCGCGTCCGGTAGGGTGGAAGCCCGTGATGGATCGCGCACATCGACTCTCCGGGCGGTCGGACAACCTGACCCGGCACATCTTCGTCACGGGGGGCGTCGCCTCCTCACTGGGGAAGGGACTGACGGCCAGCAGCCTCGGTCGCCTGCTCCGCTCGCGGGGCCTGCGGGTCACGATGCAGAAGCTCGACCCGTACCTCAACGTCGACCCCGGGACGATGAACCCGTTCCAGCACGGTGAGGTCTTCGTCACCGAGGACGGTGCCGAGACGGACCTCGACGTCGGCCACTACGAGCGGTTCCTCGACGTGAACCTCGTCGGCTCGGCCAACGTCACGACCGGCCAGGTCTACTCGAACGTCATCGCCAAGGAGCGTCGCGGCGAGTACCTCGGCGACACCGTGCAGGTCATCCCGCACATCACCGACGAGATCAAGGAGCGCATGCGCTCGCAGGCGTCGGACGACGTCGACGTGATCATCACGGAGATCGGCGGCACGGTCGGCGACATCGAGTCGCAGCCGTTCCTCGAGGCCGCGCGCCAGGTGCGCCACGACCTGGGACGCGACAACGTGTTCTTCCTGCACGTGTCGCTGCTGCCGTACATCGGCCCGTCGGGCGAGCTCAAGACCAAGCCCACGCAGCACTCCGTCGCGGCGCTGCGCAGCATCGGCATCCTGCCCGACGCGATCGTGCTGCGCGCCGACCGCGAGGTGCCCGAGTCGATCAAGCGCAAGATCGCGCTGTTCTGCGACGTCGACGTCGACTCGGTCGCGATCGCGCGCGACGCGTCGAGCATCTACGACATCCCGCGCGTGCTGCACGCCGAGGGCCTCGACGCGTACGTCGTGCAGCGCCTCGGCCTGCCCTTCCGGGACGTCGAGTGGAGCGGCTGGCAGGACCTGCTGCGCCGCGTGAACACGCCCGCGCACCACGTCGAGGTCGCGCTCGTCGGCAAGTACATCGACCTGCCCGACGCGTACCTGTCGGTGACCGAGGCGCTGCGCGCCGGCGGGTTCCACCACGACGCGCGCGTCACGATCCGCTGGGTGACGTCGGACGACTGCCAGACGCCCGCGGGCGCGCAGGAGGCGCTGGGCGGCGTGGACGCCGTGCTCGTGCCCGGCGGGTTCGGCGTGCGCGGCATCGAGGGCAAGCTCGGTGCGCTGCGCTGGGCGCGCGAGCACAAGGTGCCCACGCTGGGCCTGTGCCTCGGCCTGCAGTGCATGGTCATCGAGTACGCGCGCAACGTCGTGGGCCTCGAGGGCGCGTCGTCCTCGGAGTTCGAGCCCGACTCGCCGCACCCCGTCATCGCGACCATGGCGGAGCAGCTCGCGATCGTCGACGGCGCGGGCGACATGGGCGGCACGATGCGCCTGGGCGCCTACGACGCGACGCTCGTGCCGGGGTCGGTCGTCGCCGAGGCGTACGGCACCGAGCACGTGTCCGAGCGCCACCGCCACCGGTACGAGGTGAACAACGCGTACCGCGAGCAGCTCGAGGCCGCGGGCCTCGTGATCTCGGGCGTCTCGCCCGACTCCTCGCTCGTGGAGTTCGTCGAGCTGCCGCGCGAGGAGCACCCGTTCTACGTCGCGACGCAGGCGCACCCCGAGTTCAAGTCGCGCCCGACGCGTGCGCACCCGCTGTTCGCGGGCCTCGTGGGTGCGGCCCTCGCGGCGCGGAACCCCGCGTGAGCGAGGACCGGCTGGTCGACGTCCCGCGCGAGCGGGACGTCGTCGAGCACCGGCTGCTGCACGCCGGGCGCGTGTGGGACCTGGTGTCCGACACGGTGGCTCTCGACGACGGCGACGTCGTGCGCGAGTACGTCGACCACCCGGGTGCCGTCGCGGTGGTCGCGCTCGACGAGCAGGACCGCGTGCTGCTGCTGCAGCAGTACCGGCACCCCGTGCGGCACGAGCTGTGGGAGCCGCCCGCGGGGCTGCTCGACGTCGAGGGGGAGGACCCCGTGGCGGCGGCGGCGCGCGAGCTCGCCGAGGAGGCGGACCTCGTGGCCGGCCGTTGGTGGCGCCTCGTGGAGATCTTCAGCTCGCCGGGCGGCTCGGACGAGCGCATCACGGTGTTCCTGGCGCGCGACCTCGCCGAGGTGCCGGTCGACGAGCGGTACGTGCGCGGCGAGGAGGAGGCGTCCATGGTGCCCGTGTGGGTGCCGCTCGACGACGCCGTCGCCGCCGTGCTCGCGGGGCGCCTGCACTCGCCGACGGCCGTCGCGGGCGTGCTGGCGGCGGCCGCCGCGCGCGCGGCGGGCTGGTCGACCCTCACCGAGGTCACGCTGGCCTGAGGCCGGCGGGCGCGATCGCACCGCGGCCCCGGACGCGCCAGGCGCTCCGGGGCAGCGGTGCGTCCGGGGGCGGACGTCGACCCCGTGGACGGGCCCGTGGGTGGGCCCCGGGTCAGGCCTGCGGCCGGACCCGCAGGGTGCCGAGGAACGCCGTGAGCATCGCGGTCAGCCCCGCCGCGCCGAGCATGTGCAGGTTGACCAGGGCGATCGGCAGGCCGGTGAACAGCTGCACGTAGCCGACGAGGCCCTGCGCGAGCGTGACGACGAGCAGCAGGACGCCGGCCCGCAGCGGCCGTGCCACCGCACCCGGCTCCGGGGCCGCGACGGGGGCGACGCCGCGCGCCGGCTGCGTGACGCCGTCGACGCGGTCGTAGGCGGGCTGCGCGGTGCGGCGCGCGCGGGCGAGCAGCGCCAGCACGACCAGCAGCGTGCCGACGAACGCCCACACGGCCAGCGCGTGCACGCGCGCGGTCGCGTACGGGTCGACCGCGAACCGGTAGCCGACCTCGTCGTCGCCCGAGTGCGGGCCCGCGCCCGTGACGACGACGCCGAGCACGAGCACCACGACGCCGACCGCCGCGAGCACGCGGGTCAGGGTGCGCACGCGCGCGTCGACGACCGGCGTCGCGGGGCCGTCGCCCTCGCGCGTGCGGACCAGCAGCCACGCGGAGACGGCCACGAGCACCATCGAGATGAGGAAGTGCGACCCGACGACCAGCGGGTGCAGCTCGACGAGCACCGTGATGCCGCCCACGACCGCCTGGATCGCGACGCCGACGATCGGCGCCCACGCCCACGCGCGGTACGTGCTGGTGCGCGCACGGTCGCGGCCCGCGAGCAGCGCGACCGCCACCGCGAGCACGACGAGCACGCCCGTGAGCGTGCGGTTGCCGAACTCGACGATCGGGTGGATGCCCATCTCGTCGTGGAACACGGGCGCGAACTGCCCGGGCTCGCACTGCGGCCACGTCGAGCAGCCCAGGCCCGAGCCGGTGAGGCGCACGGCGCCGCCGGTCACGACGATGAGGATCTGCGCGACGAGGTTCGCGACGACGGCGCGCACCGTCCAGCGCGGCCGCAGCCGCTCGAGCAGGGAGGGTGCGGGCGTCGGGGCGGGGGCGGTGCCGGTCACGGGGTCCAGGGTAGGCGGCGCGCGTCAGTGCCAGCGGAACAGCCGCGCCGTGAGCGCACCGAGGACCACGGTCCACGCCGCGAGCACGAGCACGGGCACGAGCGGCAGCGTGCCGTCGACGAGCGCACCGCGCAGCACGCCGCCCAGGGCTCCCGACGGCAGCCACGTCGCGACGGCCGCGACGGGTCCCGGCAGGCGGTCGGCCGGCACGACCACGCCGCCGCCCAGCGCGAGCACGAGCAGCAGGAGGTTCGCGAGCGCGAGCACGGCCTCGGCGCGCAGCGTCCCGGCCACGAGCAGCGCGAGCGCGGTGAACGCGCCCGTGCCGAGAACGACGCCGACGAGCGCGAGCGCGAGGCCCGCGGGGTCGGGGTGCCAGCCGAGCGCGAGCGCCGCGGCGCCGATGAGCACGACCTGCACCGCCTCGACGGCGAGCACGCCGAGCACCTTGCCCGCGAGCAGGCCGCCGCGCCCGAGCGGCGTCGTCGCCATGAGCCGCAGCACGCCGTTGCGGCGGTCGAAGGCGGTCGCGATGGCCTGGGACGTGAACGACGCGGTCATGACGGCGAGCGCGAGGATCCCGGGCGCGAGGAAGTCGACGCGCGACGCGCCGCCCGTGTCGAGCTCGACGAACGTGCCCTGCACGAGCCCGACGAGCGCGAGCACCGGGACGATCGCGGTGACGAGCACCTGCTCGCCGTTGCGCAGGATCATGCGCGCCTCGAACGCGGCCTGCGCGAGCACGCGGCGCGCCGCCGGGGCCGCGGCGGGCGGCGTGCCGACGTGTGCGTCCGGGGTGCCGGGTGCGGTCGTCATCGCAGGCTCCGTCCCGTGAGGTCGAGGAACACGTCCTCGAGCGTGCGGCGCCCGGTGTCGAGCCGCGTGACGAGCACGTCGCGCTCGGCCAGCCAGGTGGTCACGTCGGCGACCGTGCCCGGGCGCACGGGTCCGGTGACCGCGAACGACGACGCCGAGCGGTGCTCGACGCCGAAGCCGGCACCGAGGCGCTCGCGCAGCCCGGCCGGGTCGACGTCGGCGGAGACCCGCACCACGAGCGTGCCGTCGTCGTCGACGGCGGTACCCGTGCCCGACGCGAGCAGGTCCGCGACGCTGCCCTGCGCGATGACGGTGCCGTGGTCGACGACCACGACGTGGTCGGCGAGCCCCTCGGCCTCCTCCATGAGGTGCGTGGTCAGCACGACCGCGGCGCCCGCGTCGCGCAGCTCGCGCACGAGCTCCCACACGGCGAGCCGCGACTGCGGGTCCATGCCCGCGCTGGGCTCGTCGAGGAACAGCACCTGCGGGCGTCCCACCACGGCGACGGCGAGCGCGAGCCGTTGGCGCTGACCGCCGGACAGGCGGCGCACCGTGGTGCGCGCGAACGCGTCGAGCCCGAGCCGCGCGGCGAGCGCGTCGGTCGGCACCGGGTCGGCGTACATGCGCGCGACGTGGTCGAGCATCTCGCGCGCGCGGACGCCGGTCGGCAGCCCGCCGTCCTGCAGCATGACGCCGACCCGCGGGCGCAGCGCCGGGCCGTCGGCCACGGGGTCGAGCCCCAGGACGCGCACGCTGCCGGCGTCGGGCGCGCGCAGGCCCTCGCAGCACTCGACGGTCGTCGTCTTGCCGGCGCCGTTGGGGCCGAGGACGGCGGTCACGCGGCCGGCCGACGCGGTGAGGTCGAGTCCGTCGACGACGGCGCGTCCGTCGTACCTCTTGACGAGGCCGCGGACCTCGACGGCGGGGGAGTGCGGCACGTCGAGGGAGTCTAGGTGCTCGCGCACGTGGCGCCGCGGGCCGCCCGCGCGGGCGGCCGCGCCGACGTGCGTGGACGTGCGCGCACCGGGCGCCGCGGTGCTCTAGCGTGTCCGCCCGGTGGGTCGCAGATGTCCCGAAGATCCCGACGTCCGAGCAGGCAGGAGCACCGGTGGTCACGTACCGCATCGACACGACGACGCTGCGGGAGGTGCCGCAGGACGTCGGCGCCACCTGGGAGCACGTGGACCGGCTCGAGGCGAGCGGCCCGGCCGGTGACGGCGAGCGCGTGGTGTGGCTGCGGATCCTCGGCGCGCTCGCGTCGGCGGAGCAGCTCGGCTGGGCCGACGCCGCGCGTCGCGGCGGGCCCGCGACGCTCGCGGACCTGCGGGAGCCTGCTCGCCCGCCCGTCCCGGCGTCCGCGTGGCGGCCGTTGCTGCGGCTCGCGCAGGTGCTGCACTGGCGCGGCCGGCTCGGTGACGCCGACGACGTGGTCGAGGCGGTGCGACGCGCCGCGCTCGCGGCGCACGACGCGGCCGGCGTCGACGAGGCCGTGCGACGCGACTGCGCGTCGGTCCTGGCGTTCGCCGACCAGGGGCAGGGCAAGGCGCGGTACGACGCCGGGCGGTACGCCGAGGCGCGGGCGCTGTTCGCCGCGGCGCTCGAGCGGCGCACGCGCGAGGGGGCGCCCGCCGACCAGGTCGAGTCGAGCCGGATCTCGCTCGCGGCGGCCGAGCGCCGGCTCGCGGGCGTCGACGGCGGCGCCGCCGCGGTGTGACGTGCCCCACGAAGCGGCGGCGCGGGCGGCGTCGACGTGTCACCTGGGGCGCCCACGAAGGGTGACCTTGCTTGCGGGGATGGATTTCGGCAACAAGGATGTTGCCGATATCGGGTGCCGACGCGCCCACGCCCGCGGCGCCACGCCGGTGCGCGGAGCCGATCCCCACCGACGTCCGCGGGAGGTGCGCATGACCGGGTCCCTGACGAACCCCGCCGCCACGTCCCGCGACGCCACCTCGCCCGACGCCGCGGCGCCGCGCACCGCGCCCGACGCGGCGCCCGACCACGACGCCTCGACGCGCCGTCGCATCCTCCAGCTCGTCGCCGCCGACGGCCCCGTGAGCGCGGCCGACCTCGCCGCCGCGCTCGACCTCGCCGCGGCCGGCGTGCGCCGCCACCTGCAGGCGCTTGAGCAGGCCGAGCAGATCACGGTCCACGAGGGGCCTGCCGCGAGCCGCGGACGCGGCCGCCCCGCGCGGCGGTACGTCGTCACCGCGCCCGGCCAGGCCGCGCTGTCGCAGGGCTACGCCGAGATCGCCGCCGACGCGCTGCACTTCCTCGCGCACGCCGCCGGGCCGGACGCGCTCGAGCGGTTCGCCGAGCACCGCGTGCGCGAGCTCGAGGACCGGCACGCCGCCGCCGTCGACGCCGCGGGCGGCGACGTCGCGGCGCGCGCCGAGGCGCTCGCGCTCGCGCTCGCGGGCGACGGCTACGCCGCGTCGGCGCGACCCGTGCCGGGCGCCTCCGTCGTGCAGCTGTGCCAGGGCCACTGCCCGGTGCAGGAGATCGCGGCGCAGTTCCCGCAGCTGTGCGAGGCCGAGACCCGTGCGTTCGGGCGGCTGCTCGGCGTGCACGTCCAGCGGCTGTCCACGCTCACCTCGGGCGGGCACGTGTGCACCACGAGCGTCCCGACCGTCCCCACCCGCACCGCCGACGTCGACCCCACCGGGCCGCCCGACCCCGCCGCCGGACGGTGAGACCGGCCACCACGACCCCGCCCCCTGCCTCCCACGCCGTGCACTCGACGGAAGGACCGACACCATGAGCGCACCCACGGACGACACGGCCACCCGGCCGGCGGCCACCGAGCCGCTGAGCCAGGACGAGGCCATCGCCTCGATCGGCAACTACACCTACGGCTGGCACGACCCCGACGTCGCCGGCGCCTCCGCGCGCCGCGGCCTGTCGGAGGACGTCGTGCGCGACATCTCGCGGCTCAAGAACGAGCCCGAGTGGATGCTCAAGACGCGCCTGAAGGCCCTGCGCCTGTTCGACAAGAAGCCCATGCCCTGGTGGGGCGCGGACCTGTCGGGCATCGACTTCGACAACATCAAGTACTTCGTGCGGTCCACCGAGAAGCAGGCCACCAGCTGGGAGGACCTGCCGGAGGACATCAAGAACACGTACGACCGCCTCGGCATCCCGGAGGCGGAGAAGCAGCGCCTCGTCGCGGGCGTCGCCGCGCAGTACGAGTCCGAGGTGGTCTACCACCAGATCCAGGAGTCGCTCGAGGAACAGGGCGTCATCTTCCTCGACACCGACACGGGTCTGCGCGAGCACCCCGAGATCTTCGAGCAGTACTTCGGCTCGGTCGTGCCCCCGGGCGACAACAAGTTCGCGTCGCTCAACACGGCCACGTGGTCGGGCGGCTCGTTCGTCTACGTGCCGCCGGGCGTGCACGTCGAGATCCCGCTGCAGGCCTACTTCCGGATCAACACCGAGAACATGGGCCAGTTCGAGCGGACGCTGATCATCGCCGACGAGGGCTCCTACGTGCACTACGTCGAGGGCTGCACCGCGCCGATCTACCAGTCGGACTCGCTGCACTCCGCCGTGGTCGAGATCGTCGTGAAGAAGAACGCGCGCGTGCGCTACACGACGATCCAGAACTGGTCGAACAACGTCTACAACCTCGTGACCAAGCGGGCGACCGTGGCCGAGGGTGGGACGATGGAGTGGGTCGACGGCAACATCGGCTCCAAGGTCACCATGAAGTACCCGGCGATCTACCTCATGGGCGAGCACGCGCGCGGCGAGACGCTGTCGATCGCGTTCGCCGGCGAGGGCCAGCACCAGGACGCCGGCTCCAAGATGGTGCACGCCGCACCGCACACGTCGAGCTCGATCGTGTCGAAGTCGGTCGCGCGCGGCGGCGGCCGCACGTCCTACCGGGGTCTCGTGCAGATCCTCGAGGGCGCGTCTCACTCGGCGTCCAACGTGCTGTGCGACGCGCTGCTGGTCGACCAGATCTCGCGCTCCGACACGTACCCGTACGTGGACGTCCGCGAGGACGACGTGTCGATGGGCCACGAGGCGACCGTGTCGCGCGTGAGCGAGGACCAGCTGTTCTACCTCATGTCCCGGGGCATGGCCGAGACCGAGGCCATGGCGATGATCGTGCGCGGGTTCGTCGAGCCCATCGCGCGCGAGCTGCCCATGGAGTACGCCCTCGAGCTCAACCGCCTCATCGAGCTGCAGATGGAAGGGGCCGTCGGCTGATGACGACCACGACGAACGAGGGCGCCGCGACCGGCCTCTCGACGGACCACTCGCGCGCGGTCGCCGACGGTGCGCACAGCCACGGCGTCGGCACGGTGCCCGAGGCGTCGCGCGCCGCGCGGCGCACGAGCTTCGACGTCGCCGACTTCCCCGTGCCCACCGGGCGCGAGGAGGAGTGGCGCTTCGCGCCGGTCGACCGGTTCGCACCGCTGTTCGCGGGCGCGAGCGACGGCGTCCTGACGGGCCACGGCGTCCTCACGACGGTCGTCGAGGCGCCCGAGGCGCGCGTCGAGATCGTCGACCGCGACGACGCGCGGCTCGGCCGCGCGGGCGTCCCCGGCGACCGCGCCGCGGCCGTGGCGTGGGCGTCGTTCGAGCGCGCGACCGTCGTGACGCTGCCGCGCGAGTCCGTGTCCTCGAAGGTCACCTCGGTGGTCGTCGAGGGCGTCGAGGGCGCCGGCACGCACGAGGCGCCGCTCGAGCCGACGGCCGCGCACCTGCTGGTGCACGCCGAGCCGCTCTCGCAGGGCGTCGTCGTGCTCGACCACGTCGGGCACGCCAACCTCACCGAGACGGTCGAGATCGTCGCGGAGGACGGCGCGCACCTCACGGTCGTGTCCGTGCAGGACTGGGCGGAGGGCTCGGTGCACGCCGCGAGCCACCGCCTGCGCATCGGCCGCGACGCGACGGTCAAGCACATCGTCGTGACGCTCGGCGGCGACGTCGTGCGCGTCACGCCCGACACCGAGTTCGTCGGCGAGGGTGCGTCGGTCACGGCGCTGGGCGCGTACTTCGCGGACGCCGACCAGCACCAGGAGCACCGCCTGTTCGTCGACCACGCGGTCCCGAGCTGCGTCTCGCGCGTGACCTACAAGGGCGCGCTGCAGGGTGCCGGCGCCCACACCGTGTGGGTCGGCGACGTGCTGATCCGCGCGGCGGCCGAGGGCACCGACACGTACGAGCTCAACCGCAACCTCGTCCTCACCGACGGTGCGCGCGCCGACTCGGTGCCGAACCTCGAGATCGAGACGGGCGTCATCGAGGGGGCCGGGCACGCCTCGGCCACCGGGCGCTTCGACGACGAGCAGCTGTTCTACCTGCGCGCCCGCGGCATCCCCGAGGCCGACGCGCGTCGCCTCGTCGTGCGCGGGTTCTTCGCCGAGCTCATCCACGAGATCGGCGTGCCCGAGGTCGAGGAGCGGCTCATCGCGTCGATCGAGGCCGAGCTCGAGAAGTCCATGAGCGAGATCCTCGGCACGACGCCCCAGGTCGAGGGCTCCGACGCGTCGGTGACCACGGCATGACCGCTCAGCTCGCCTGCCTGACGGCGGACGTGCCGGTCGCCGGCACGCTGCGCGTCGAGCTCGAGGGCCCCGCCGGCCCCGTCGAGGTCGCCGTCGTGCGCGACGAGTCCGGCGACTGGCACGCCATCAGCGACATCTGCTCGCACGGCGCCGTCTCGCTGTCCGACGGCGAGGTCGAGGACTGCACGGTCGAGTGCTGGCTGCACGGGTCGAAGTTCGACCTGCGCACCGGTGAGCCCCTGTCGCCGCCCGCGGTCCGCCCCGTCCCCGTCTACCCCGTGACCGTCGACGGCGAGCGTGTGCTCGTCGACGTCGACGCCCCGCTCTGACCCCCGAGGAGTACCCCGAGATGTCCACCCTGGAGATCCGCGACCTGCACGTCAGCGTCGAGACGAAGGAGGGCCCCAAGCCCATCCTGCGCGGCGTCGACCTCACCGTGAACAGCGGCGAGACCCACGCGATCATGGGCCCCAACGGGTCCGGCAAGTCCACGCTGGCGTACTCGCTGGCCGGCCACCCCAAGTACGAGATCACGTCGGGCACCGTGCTGCTCGACGGCGAGGACGTGCTCGCGATGTCGGTCGACGAGCGCGCCCGCGCCGGCATGTTCCTCGCCATGCAGTACCCGGTCGAGGTCCCCGGCGTGTCGGTGTCGAACTTCCTGCGCACCGCCAAGACCGCGATCGACGGCGAGGCGCCCCCGCTGCGCTCGTGGGTCAAGGACGTGCGCGGCGCGATGGACAACCTGCGCATGGACGCGTCGTTCGCCGAGCGCTCGGTCAACGAGGGCTTCTCGGGCGGCGAGAAGAAGCGCCACGAGATCCTCCAGATGGAGCTGCTCAAGCCGCGCTTCGCGATCCTCGACGAGACCGACTCGGGCCTCGACGTCGACGCGCTGCGCATCGTGTCCGAGGGCGTCAACCGCGTCCGCGAGACCACCGACGTCGGCATGCTGCTGATCACGCACTACACGCGCATCCTGCGCTACATCAAGCCGGACTTCGTGCACGTCTTCGTCGACGGCAAGATCGCCGAGCAGGGCGGCCCCGAGCTGGCCGACCGGCTCGAGAACGAGGGCTACGACCGGTTCCTGCCGGCCGGCACCTCCGCCTGAGCACCGTCCCGGTGGCCGCCGGGCGCCCCGCGCGCACCGGCGGCCACCGCACCCTCGTCCCTGGGCGACCGTCGCCACCTGACCCCGCGCCCCCGCGGGGTCGCCCCGCCGGCCGCCTCCCGTCCGCCCGGAGGACCCCATGACCAGCACGCTCGAGCCGCTCGCGCCGACCCTGTCGGCGGCCGAACTCGCCGCCGTGCGCGCCGACTTCCCGCTCCTGGAGCGCACGCTGCGCGACGGGCGCCCGCTCGTCTACCTCGACTCGGGCGCGACCTCGCAGAAGCCCGAGGTCGTCCTCGACGCCGAGCAGGACTTCTACGTGCGGCGCAACGCGGCCGTGCACCGCGGCGCGCACCAGCTCGCCGAGGAGGCGACGCACGCGTTCGAGGACGCCCGCGCACGCGTCGCCGCGTTCGTGGGCGCGACGCCCGGCGAGCTCGTGTGGACCTCGAACGCCACCGCCGCGATCAACCTCGTCGCGTACGCGATGTCGAACGCGACCGCGGGGCGCGGGGGCCGGGCCGCCCGCCGGTTCGCACTCGCGCCGGGCGACGAGATCGTCGTCACCGAGTCCGAGCACCACGCGAACCTCGTGCCGTGGCAGGAGCTCGCGGCCCGCACGGGTGCGACGCTGCGCTGGATCGGCGTGGACGACGACGGGCGCCTGCGCACCGACGAGCTCGCGACGGTCGTCACCGAGCGCACGCGCGTGCTGGCGTTCACGCACGCGTCCAACGTCACGGGCGCGGTGACCCCCGTCGAGGCGTTCGTGGCCCGCGCGCGCGAGGTCGGCGCGCTGACCGTGCTCGACGCGTGCCAGTCCGTGCCGCACCTGCCGGTCGACCTCGCCGCGCTCGGCGTGGACTTCGCGGCGTTCTCGGGGCACAAGATGTACGGCCCCACGGGCGTGGGCGCGCTGTACGGACGGCGCGAGCTGCTCGAGGCGATGCCGCCCGTGACGACCGGCGGCTCGATGGTCGAGGTCGTCACCATGGAGGCGACGACGTACGCGCCGCCGCCGCAGCGCTTCGAGGCCGGCACGCAGATGGTGTCGCAGGCCGTCGCGCTCGGCTGCGCCGCGACCTACCTGTCGGAGCTCGGCATGCCCGCGGTCGCGGCGCACGAGCGGCACCTCGCGGGGCTGCTCCTCGACGCGGTCGCGTCCGTGCCCGGCGTCCGCGTGATCGGCCCGACCGAGAACCGCGACCGGCTCGCGGCGGTGTCGTTCGTCGTCGACGGCGTGCACGCCCACGACGTCGGGCAGGTGCTCGACGACGCCGGCGTGGCCGTGCGCGTCGGCCACCACTGCGCGCAGCCGCTGCACCGCCGGTTCGGCGTCGCCGCCACGGCCCGCGCGAGCGCGGGCGTCTACACGACCGACGACGACGTCGCGGCGTTCCGGGAAGCACTCGTGGGGGTCCGCGCGTTCTTCGGACTGGGCGGCACGACGACGGACGGGAGGCCCGCATGAGCTCGGCCATGGAGCAGCTGTACCAGCAGGTCATCCTCGACCACGCGAAGTTCCCGCACGGCCGCGGCCTGCCCGACGGTGTCGGCGCGGTCGGCGTCGCGGCGGCCGACCACGGCACGTGCGCCGCGACGTCGCACCAGGTCAACCCGACCTGCGGCGACGAGGTGACGCTGCACGTCGACGTCGACACGAGCGGCGGCACGCCGGTCGTGCGCGGCGTCGCGTGGGAGGGCCAGGGCTGCTCGATCTCGCAGGCGTCGACGTCGGTGCTGCACGACCTGGTCGTCGGCCAGGACCTCGCGACCGTCGACCGGCTCGCCGCGTCGTTCCGCACGATGCTGCAGTCGCAGGGTGCGGGGCTCGCCGACGAGGCCGAGGAGGAGGCCCTGGGTGACGCCGTCGCGTTCGCGGGCGTCTCCCGCTACGCCGCACGCGTCAAGTGCGCCCTGCTCGGCTGGGTCGCGCTCGACGACGCCCTCATCCTGTCCGGTGCCCGTACGACGGAGGACGCATGACCACCGAACCCACCACCCCCGCCGCGGTCGACGGCGCCCCCGCGGCCGCGGGGGCCGCGACGGTCGCCGACGTCGAGGAGGCGATGCGCGACGTCATCGACCCCGAGCTCGGCATCAACGTCGTCGACCTCGGCCTCGTGTACGGCGTCGTCATCGACCAGACCAACACCGCGGTCATCGACATGACGCTCACGTCGGCGGCCTGCCCGCTGACCGACGTCATCGAGGACCAGTCCGCGCAGGCGCTCGACGGCATCGTCGACGGCTTCCGCATCAACTGGGTCTGGATGCCGCCGTGGGGCCCCGAGAAGATCACGACCGACGGCCGCGAGCAGATGCGGGCCCTCGGGTTCAACATCTGACGCAGCCCGGCGGACGCCCCCGCACCGGACCGGTGCGGGGGCGTCCGTGCGTCGGCCCGGCGGCGGGGGCCGACCGCGCTGCTCAGAGGCTGTCGGTCGCGAACGTGTCGCACGCCGCGAGCGACCCCTGCTCGTAGCCGGTGGTGAACCAGCGCTGACGCTGCTCGCTGGACCCGTGGGTCCACGTGTCGGGGTTCACGCCGCCGCCCGACTGCTGCTGGATGTGGTCGTCGCCGACGGCCGCCGCGGCGTCGAGCGCCTGCGCGAGCTGCTCGGCGGTGATCGGCTCGAGGAACGGCGTGTCCGTGCCGGGACGGGGCGTCTGCGTGGCCGCACCGGCCCACATGCCCGCGTAGCAGTCGGCCTGCAGCTCGACCCGCACCGAGTCGGACTCCGCACCTCCGCCGCTGCGGTCGGCGCGGTCGAACACGCCCGTGAGGTTCTGCACGTGGTGGCCGTACTCGTGCGCGTACACGTACATCTCGGCGAGCGGCCCGCCCTGCGCACCGAACTGCTGCTGCAGGGTCTCGAAGAACGTGATGTCGAGGTAGATGCGCTGGTCGGGCGGGCAGTAGAACGGGCCCGTCGCGGACGACGCCTGGCCGCAGCCGGTGCTCACGCCGCCCGTGAACTCGTCGGCCCCGGGGGCACGGAACGTCACGCCCTGCGGCACCGCGGTCGCCCAGTAGGCGTCGAGCGACTGCAGCGTCGCCGAGAACCGACACACGGGGTCGGTGTTGGCCTGCTCGACCGTGCACTCGCCGACCTCGGTCACCTGACCGCCGCCGTCGCCCTGCTGCGCCCCCTGCAGCACGGGCGACAGGTCCTGGCCCGTGAACAGGTAGATCGCGAGCGCGATGAGCCCGACGATCCCGCCGCCGGCCGCCACGCCGCCCGCGCGACCGCGGCGCCGCACGCGCCCGCCCTCGAAGTTCCCGCCCTGGCTGAAGGTCACGCGCACACGGTAGGTCCCGGCCCGCGGACGCGCTCGTCGAGCGACGGGTCAGTCGGCGAGGCCGCGCGCGGCGAGCGCGTCGCCGGTCGTGCGCGCGTGCGCGACCATCCGCACGGCCGCGGGCACGACCGTCGCGCGCGGGTCGCGCGCGAGGCCGCGCGCCCGCGCGGCGTCCCGAGACTCGCCGACGACGCGGGCGACGACCGGCACGGTGCGCAGGAACAGGCCCACGGCCAGCGCGACGGTCTCGGGCGGGAGCCCCACGTGGCGCAGCGGCCGGGCCGCGCGGGCGACGACCGCGAGCAGGTCGTCGGCGCGGGTGGTCGCGGTCACGAGCGTGCCGGCGAGCACGAGCGTGAGGACGTCGAGCGCGGCCTCGACGCCGACCTCCCAGCCGCGCGCCCAGGTCTGGTAGCCCGCGAGGACGCCCGCGGCGACCAGCACGGGCAGCATCCCGCGGACCGTGCGTCGCCAGGGGAGGCGTGCGAGCGCCGCCAGCGCCAGCACGACGCCGAGCGCGAGCGTCGCGGCCGTGGGCCCGCGCAGCACGACCAGGACGACGCCGAGCGCCGCCAGGGCGACGAGCTTGCGGCCCGCGGGGGCGCGGTGCACGAGGCTCGTGCCGGGGTGGTGCAGGCCGAGCGGTCCGGCCCACGGCCCGCGCAGCGGGCGCCCGGTGGTCGCCGTCCCGCCGCGGCGGCCGACCGGGCTCACGGCGTGGCCACCGCGTCCGACGACCCGGTCATGAGCGCGCGGTACCGCGCGAGCGCCGGGCCGGGCGCGTCGTCCGCGACGACCTGCCCCTGGTCCACGACGAGCACGCGCTCGGCACGCGCGGCCGCGTCGAGGTCGTGCGTGACGACCACGACCTGCTGGTCGAGCGACGCGAGCAGCGCGTCGACGTGCGTGCGCCAGCGTAGGTCGAGCAGCGTGGTGGGCTCGTCGCACACCAGCACGGCGGGCTCGGTCGCGAGCACGGCGGCCAGGGCGAGGAGCTGGCGCTGCCCGCCCGAGAGCTGGTGCACCGACACGTGGGCGCGCTCCGCGAGGCCGATACGCTCGAGGGCCGCGTGGGCCCGCGCCGTGCGCTCGGCCGCGTCGGGCACCGTGCGGCGCAGCGACAGCGCGACGTCCTCGAGCGGCGTCGGCATGACGAGCTGCGCGTCGGGGTCGGTGAACACGAACCCGACGCGACGGCGCACGGCCGCGCCGTCGCGCACGGTGTCGAGGCCGTCGACGCGCACGGCACCGGCCGACGGCAGCACGAGCCCGTTGAGCAGGCGCGCGAGCGTGGACTTGCCCGACCCGTTGGCCCCCACGACGGCGACGCGTCGTTCGCCGAGCCGCAGCGTCACCGGGCCCAGCAGGCGCACCACGCGCTCGGGCCCGCCCGCCGGGTCGGGGGACCACGCGGTGACCTCGGCGGCGTCGAGCTCGATCACGCGCGGCGCGTCATGCGCGGCCGCGGCGCAGGTCGGGGAACGCGCGCAGCACCGCGAGCGTCACACCGGCGGCGAGCAGGTTCTTCACGACGTCGCCGGGCCAGTAGACGACGTCGATCGCGAGCGCCTCGCCGGGCCCGACCCCGAGCCGCGCCATGAGCCCGACGATCCCCGCGGGGTGCGTCACGAGGAACGACGACCCCAGCCCCGCGGCGACCAGCAGGGCGTAGCGCCACCGCGGGCGCGCGCGCAGCGCGAGCCCGCCGAGCCACCCCGCGGCGGCCGCCGCGAGCGGGAACGCCAGCAGGTACCCGGCCGACGGCTTGCCCAGCACGCCGAGCCCGCCGGTCATCTCCGCGAAGACCGGGACGCCCGCCAGGCCGACCACGAGGTACAGCGCGACGGCGAGGAACCCGCGCCGCGCACCGAGCACGAGCCCGGCCACGACCACGCCGAACGTCTGCAGCGTGATCGGCACGGGCGTGCCCGTGGGGATCGCGGGCACGAGCGCGCACGCCGCGACGAACGCCGCGAACGTCGCGACGAGCGCGACGTCGGTGCTCGTGCGGCGTGCGGCGCGCGGCTCCGGGGGAGCGGCGGGCGCGTCGGCCACCGGGGCGGTCGACGCGTCGACCAGGGACGACGTGCGGTCGTCGGGCAAAGCGCTGGACATGGCGGGCCTCCTGGCGGTGGGCTGGGCGGTGCCCGTGGTCGTCCGACGGGTGCTCGGGCCGCTGGCCACGCTAGCGGCTCGGTAGGATGGTGGGCGTTTGTGCGGGCCGCCAGAACCGCCGCGGCTTTCTCGTAGGAAGTCGCTCGTCGGACACCGAGCCGAGCGCCGCACGCACCCGCACCTGTCCGCACGGACATCTGCCCGGACCATCTGCACGGAACCGAGGGACCACCTGTGATCACCGCCTCGGGCGTCGAGCTGCGCGTCGGCGCCCGCGTCCTGCTGGAGCCGACGACGTTCCGGATCGCCGCGGGCGACCGGATCGGGCTGGTCGGCCGCAACGGCGCCGGCAAGACGACCCTCACCAAGACCCTCGCGGGCGAGACGCAGCCCACGGGCGGGACGATCTCGCGCGGCGGCGACGTCGGCTACCTCCCGCAGGACCCGGCCTCGGGCGACCTCGAGCAGCTCGCGATGGACCGCGTGCTCTCGGCGCGCGGCCTGGACGCCGTGCTCGCCGCGATGCGCGAGACCGAGGGGCTCATGGCGTCGGCCGACGACGCGACGCGCGACAAGGCGATGGACCGGTACACGCGGCTCGAGGCGCGGTTCACCGCGGCCGGCGGCTACGCGGCCGAGAGCGAGGCGCACCGCATCACCGCGGCGCTCGGCCTCGACGACCGCGTGCTCGGGCAGACGCTCGGCACGCTGTCGGGTGGTCAGCGTCGTCGCGTCGAGCTCGCGCGCATCCTGTTCTCGGGTGCCGAGACCCTGCTGCTCGACGAGCCGACCAACCACCTCGACGCCGACTCGATCGTGTGGCTGCGCGACTACCTCAAGGTCTACCCCGGCGGGTTCGTCGTCATCAGCCACGACGTCGAGCTGCTGCGCGCGACGGTCAACAAGGTGTTCCACCTGGACGCGAACCGCTCGCAGCTCGACCAGTACAACCTCGGCTGGGACGCGTACCTGAAGCAGCGCGAGACCGACGAGAAGCGCCGACGCCGCGAGCGGGCCAACGCCGAGAAGAAGGCCGCGACGCTGCTCGCGCAGGCCGACAAGATGCGCGCCAAGGCCACCAAGGCCGTCGCGGCGCAGAACATGGCGCGCCGCGCCGAGCGCATGCTCTCGGGCCTCGAGGAGGTCCGCGTGTCCGACAAGGTGGCCAAGCTGCGCTTCCCGGACCCGGCGCCGTGCGGCCGCACGCCGCTCACGGCCGAGGGCCTGTCGAAGTCCTACGGCTCGCAGGAGGTCTTCACCGACGTCTCGCTCGCGATCGACCGCGGCAGCAAGGTCGTCATCCTCGGCCTCAACGGCGCCGGCAAGACGACGCTGCTGCGGATCCTCGGCGGGCTGCAGGACCCCGACACGGGCGAGGTGCGCGCGGGGCACGGGCTCAAGCTCGGGTACTACGCGCAGGAGCACGAGACGCTCGACCTGGACCGCACGGTCGTCGAGAACCTGCGCACCGCGGCGCCCGACCTCACCGACACGCAGGTGCGCTCGGTGCTCGGCTCGTTCCTGTTCTCGGGCGACGACGCCGACAAGCCCGCGCGCGTGCTCTCGGGCGGCGAGAAGACGCGGCTCGCGCTCGCGGCCCTCGTCGTGTCGAGCGCGAACGTGCTGCTGCTCGACGAGCCGACGAACAACCTCGACCCCGCGTCGCGCGAGGAGATCCTCGCGGCCCTGCGGGGCTACACGGGCGCGGTCGTGCTCGTGAGCCACGACGAGGGCGCGGTCGCGGCGCTCGAGCCCGAGCGCGTGCTGCTGCTGCCCGACGGCGACGAGGACCTCTTCGGCCCCGACTACCTGGACCTCATCGCGCTGGCCTGAGCCCGGCGCGGGTCCGCCCCCGCCGGACGCGTGCCCGGCCCGGCAGGTCGGCTCAGACCCGCCGCGCGGCCTCCTGCGCGTCGATCTCGGCGTCCTCGTCGATCTCGTCGCGGCCGCGGGCGCGCCGCGGGCGCGGTGCGGGCGCCGGGGGAGCGGGCGTGCCGTCCGGCGTCGGGGGCCCGACGGGCGGCCCGCCGACCCCGGTCCACTCGCGGCGGGCCGACACGCTGAACGCGACGAGCCCGCCGGCGGCGAACACCCACCACTGGAACGCGTACGACAGGTGCGACCCCGGGTCGGTGCTGGGGGCCGCGAGCGTGCCCAGCACCTCGTCCGGTGCGGGGACCTCGCGCACGACGGCGCCGTAGGCCGCGTAGGGCGGCGCGTCGACGCCGCCCGCGGCGAGCACCTGCGCGGGGGCGATCGCGTGCGCCTGCCGGTCCGGTGCGGTGCGCGTGCTGGGGCGCTCGCCCGGACGCAGGCGCACCGTCACGGTCACGTCCCCGGCCGGCGGCGCCGGGACGTCCACGTCGGCCGAGCCGTCCGACCCCGTGGGCACCCACCCGCGGTCCACGACGAGCACGCGGCCCGCGTCGACCGGCGGCCCGAACGCGCCGGGCGCGGCGTCCGTGACCAGCAGCGGCACGAGCGCGTGGTACGCGGGCGTGCCGTCGACGGGGCGGTTGCGCAGCAGCACGGTCGACTCCGGCAGGTAGCGGCCCTGCACGACGACCGAGCGCCACGCGTCGGCGTCGGGCAGCGCCGCGGCGGGGTCGGGCACGACGTCCGCCAGGTCCACCGGCTCCGCCGCGTAGTTCGCCTCGACGACCGCGATCGCGGCGTCCCGCGCGACGTGCCGGTGCCACTGCCACCGGCCCAGGAACGTGCACACCACCGCCACGACGAGCCCGACGACCAGCAGCCCGAGCGCGCGGCGGCGCGCGTCGGCGCGCAGGTCCGCGGGCGTCAGGCGCAGGACGTCGTCGCCCGCGGGCGGCGCGGCGGTCACGTGCCGACCCGGTCCAGGTCGTCGACGGGCACGACGTCACGCAGGAAGTCGCGCACCCGCAGATACTCCGACAGGTGCTCACGGTGGTCCTCGCACGCGAGCCACACCTTGCGGCGCTGCGGCGTGTGGAGCTTGGGGTTGTTCCACAGCACACCCCACGCGGGCGCCTGCCGGCACCCCCGCGCGCTGCACACCAGCTCGTCGACCGCGTCGGGCACGGCCGACCCGTCCGGCGTCGTGCTCACCGTCCACCTCCCAGCTCGTCCTTGCGGGGCGCGGGACCGATCTCGCGCGCCTCGTAGTACACGTCGGGCTCCTCGCGGCGCCTTCGCGCGGTCGTCGCGAGCAGCACCGCCACGTAGGGCAGCACGCTCGCGGCGACCAGCAGCGCGAGCGGCACCCACAGCGGCACGTGCGACCACAGCAGCCCTGCCGCGACGAAGCACACCACGCGCACGCCCATCTGCCACAGGTAGCGGCGCTGGCGGCGGGCCAGGTCGTCGGCCGGCGACTCGGGGGCCGAGGTGATGCGGTGCACCTCCGGCTCCTGCCGGGCACCGTGCCGACGCGTGCTCACCACCCGATGGTAGGCGTCGGTCCTGTGCCCGGCCGCGCGGGCGCCGCACCGGGGCCGCCGCGCGGCGCAGGTCACGCTTTGTCGAGGTCCCACAACGCCCGGCCCCCAACTCGTGGCGCCCCGCACCGCCGTGCCGCGCACCGGCTCGGCTAGCGTCGTGTCCCGTGCCTGCCACGACACCCGAGCCCACGACCCCCGACGCGACCCCTCGCCAGCGCAGCGTGCTGGTGACCGGCGCCAACCGCGGCATCGGCCGCGCGATCGCCGAGCGGCTCGTCGCCGGCGGTGACAAGGTCGCCACGATCGTCCGCTCGGGCGGCGCCCCCGAGGGCGTGCTCGAGGTGATCGGCGACGTGCGGGACACGGCGTCCGTCGACGCCGCGTTCACGCAGGTCGAGGCCGCGCACGGCCCCGTCGAGGTGCTCGTCGCCAACGCCGGCATCACGCGCGACCAGCTGCTCATGCGCATGACCGACGACGAGTTCGCCGAGGTCCTCGACGTCAACCTCACCGGTGCGTTCCGCGTCGTGCGCCGCGCGAGCAAGGGCATGATCCGGCTGCGCCGCGGCCGCATCGTCCTCATCTCGTCCGTCGTCGGCCTGTACGGCTCGCCGGGCCAGGTGAACTACGCGTCGTCGAAGTCGGCGCTCGTGGGCATGGCGCGCTCGATCACGCGCGAGCTCGGCGCGCGCGGCATCACCGCGAACGTCGTCGCCCCCGGGTTCATCGACACCGACATGACCAAGGCGCTCCCCGAGGACCGCCAGCAGGCGTACCTCGGCTCGATCCCCGCGGGCCGGTTCGGCCAGGCCGACGAGGTCGCCGCCGCCGTGCAGTTCCTCGCGTCCGACGCGGCCGCGTACGTCTCGGGCGCCGTGCTGCCCGTGGACGGCGGCCTCGGCATGGGCCACTGAGCCCGCGCCCCACCCCACCCTCCCGACCGCACGCGCCCCGCGCGGCGGACCGTGACCGCGAAAGGCACACCATGGCACTCCTCGAGGGCAAGACCCTCCTCGTCACCGGCGTCCTCACGGACGGGTCGATCGCGTTCCACGTCGCGCGGCTCGCGCAGGAGCAGGGCGCGCAGGTGATCCTCACGTCGTTCGGGCGCCAGCTGCGCCTCACGCGGGCCATCGCGCGCCGGCTCCCGCAGCCCGCGCCCGTCGTCGAGCTCGACGTCACGAACGCCGACGACCTCGCGGCGCTCGCCGACCGCGTGCGCGAGCACGCCGACCGCCTCGACGGCGTGGTGCACTCGATCGGGTTCGCGCCGCAGTCCGTCATGGGCGGCAACTTCCTCGCCGGCGAGTGGGACGACGTCGCGACCGCCGTGCACGTGTCGGCGTACTCGCTCAAGGCGCTCGCGGTCGCCGCGCTGCCGCTGCTGTCGCGCGGCTCGGGCCTCGTCGGCCTCACGTTCGACGCGCGCTACGCGTGGCCCGTCTACGACTGGATGGGCGTCGCGAAGGCCGCGTTCGAGTCGACCGCGCGCTACCTCGCGCGCGACCTCGGCCCGCAGGGCGTGCGCGTCAACCTCGTCTCGGCGGGGCCGATCCGCACGACGGCCGCCAAGTCGATCCCCGGGTTCGAGACCATGGAGGGCCGCTGGTCCGACCGCGCACCGCTCGGCTGGGACGTCACCGACCCCGAGCCGACCGCGCGCACCGTCGCGGCGCTGCTGTCCGACTGGTTCCCCGCGACCACGGGCGAGATCGTGCACGTCGACGGCGGCGTGCACGCGATGGGGCAGTGACGTACGTCGCGTCCCGCCGGGCGCGACGCGCCCTGACGTCGCGCCGAGCGTCTGCGACCCTGGGCACGTGAGCACCCACCACCTCGTCATCCTGCGTCACGCCAAGGCCGAGCCGGGCGGCGCCGTGGTCGACCACGAGCGGCCGCTCGCGCTCGCGGGACGGCGGCAGGCGAGCGCGGTCGGTGCCGCGCTCGCCGAGGCCGGGCTCGCACCGACGCACGTGCTGTGCTCGTCGGCGCTGCGCACGCGGCAGACGTGGGAGCTCGTGCGGACGCCGCTCGCGGCGGCGGGTGCGCCCGACGCCGCGGTCACGGTGACCGACGCGCTCTACGACGCGGGCGCGGCCGAGGTGCTCGGCCTCGTGCGCGGCGTGCCGCAGGACGCGTCGACGGTGCTGGTGGTCGGGCACGAGCCGACCGTGTCGCACGTCGCCGACGCGCTGGCGGGCCCCGGGTCGGACGGCGGCGCCGTCGCGCGCGTGCGCCCCGGCGTGCCCACCGCGACGTGGAGCCTGCTGGAGGTCGACGGCCCGTGGGCCCGGCTCGACCTCGGCGCGGCGCGGCTCGTGGCGGTCCGCACGCCCTGAGGCGGCGTCAGCGCTCGCGGAACGCGTCGAGCGCGAGCACGGCGTCGAGACGGTCGTGGACGACCGCGTCGGCCGCGGCCGCGAGGACGGGCTTGGCGTTGAACGCGACGCCGGTCGCGGCGGCCGCGAGCATGTCGAGGTCGTTCGCGCCGTCGCCGATCGCGATCGTGCGCTCCAGGGGGATGCCGGTGCGTCGCGCGTAGTCGGCGAGCGTCGTCGCCTTGGCCGCGCGGTCGACCACGGGGCCGTCGACGCGGCCCGTGAGCCGCCCGTCGCGCACCTCGAGCCGGTTGGCGTGCACGAGCTCGATGCCGAGCCCCGCCGCGAGGGGCGCGACGACCTCGACGAACCCGCCCGACACGAGGCCGACCGGCCAGCCGCGGCGCTGCAGCTCGGCCACGAGCTCGCGCGCGCCCGGTGTGAGCTCGGCCTCGGCCAGCACGTCGTCGAACACGGTGACCGGCAGGCCCGCGAGCGTCGCGACGCGCTCGTGCAGCGACTGCGCGAAGTCGATCTCGCCGCGCATGGCGCGCTCGGTGATCGCCGTGACGAGGTCCACCGACCCGGCGCGCGCGGCGAGCATCTCGACGACCTCACCCGTGATGAGGGTCGAGTCGACGTCCATGACGACGAGGCGTCGCGTGTCGGCGGGCGCGGCGGGGCGGGTGTCCACGACCGGCAGGGTAGTGGCGGCCGGTCGGTGCCCGCGGCGGCGTCCGCAGGGTGTGCGGACGCCGCCCTCCCGCCGGCACCCGCCGGCGGGAGGTCGCGGTTCAGTCCGTGATGATCGTGCCCTTGGGGACGACCGTGATGCCGCTGTCGGTCACCGTGAAGCCGCGCGCGCGGTCGTGGTCGGGGTCGAGGCCGATGCGGGCACGCTCCGGCACGACGACGTTCTTGTCGAGGATCGCGCGGTGGATCTGCGCGTACCGCTCGACCTGCACGCCGTCCATGAGCACCGAGTCGGTGACCTGCGCCCACGAGTGCAGCCGGATGCCGGGGGACAGCACCGACCCCGACACGGTCGCGCCCGACACGACCACGCCGGGGGAGACGATCGAGTCCGCGGCGTGCCCCAGGCGGCCCGCGCCCGCGTGCACGAACTTCGCGGGCGGCAGGCCCGTGTAGCCCGTGTACAGCGGCCACGCGTCGTTGTAGAGGTTGAACACGGGCTCGACCGAGATGAGGTCGTGGTTCGCGTCGAAGTACGACTCGATCGTCCCGACGTCGCGCCAGTAGTCGCGGTCGCGGTCGGTCGAGCCGGGCACGTCGTTGCGGATGAAGTCGTACACGCCGGCCGTCCCGCGCTCGACGAACCACGGCACGATGTCCCCGCCCATGTCGTGGCGCGAGTTCACGTTCTCGGCGTCGACCGTCACCGCCTCGACCAGGGCGTCGGCGTTCGCGACGTAGTTGCCCATCGAGGCCAGGATCTCCAGCGGCGAGTCCGGCACGGGCGTCGGGTCGGACGGCTTCTCGCGGAACGCGGCGATGCGCGACGGGTCGCCGGGGACGGTCTCGATGACGCCGAACTGGTCGGCCATGCCGATGGGCTGCCGGATGCCCGCGACGGTCAGCTCGGCGCCCGAGTCGATGTGCGCGTCGACCATCTGCGAGAAGTCCATGCGGTAGACGTGGTCGGCGCCGACCACGACCACGATGTCGGGGCGCTCGTCGTCGATGATGTTGAGGCACTGGTAGATCGCGTCCGCGCTGCCCAGGTACCAGTGCTTGCCGACGCGCTGCTGCGCGGGCACCGCCGCGACGTAGTTGCCGAGCAGCGACGACATGCGCCACGTCTTGGACACGTGCCGGTCGAGCGAGTGCGACTTGTACTGCGTGAGCACGATGACGTGCAGATACCGCGAGTTGATGACGTTCGACAGGGCGAAGTCGACGAGGCGGTAGATGCCGCCGAAGGGGACCGCGGGCTTCGCGCGGTGCGCGGTGAGCGGCATGAGCCGCTTGCCCTCCCCTCCGGCGAGGACGATGGCGAGGACACGCGGCGCTGGCATGTGCCCAACCTAGGCCCGAGACGCGTCCCGGGCGAGGTCACCGCGCCGCCGGGCGCTAGCGTGTCGCCTGGAGACCGGCGGTGGGCCGGTCACGACGGGAGGATCCGGTGCGCGTCGACCTGCTGACCCGCGAGTACCCGCCGCACGTGTACGGGGGCGCGGGCGTCCACGTGGCGGGCCTGACCGCGGTGCTGCGCGAACGCGTCGACGTGCGCGTGCACTGCTTCGACGCGCCCGTCGCGGAACCGGGCACGTACGGCTACGACGTGCCGGGCGGCCTCGCGGGCGCCAACCCGGCGCTCGCGACCATGGGCGTCGACCTCGCGATCGTCGACGGCATCGGGCGCGTCGACGGCGACGGGGCGCCGACCGACCTCGTCCACTCGCACACCTGGTACGCCAACCTCGCCGGGCACCTCGCGTCGCTGCTGCACGGAGTGCCGCACGTGCTGACGGCGCACAGCCTCGAGCCGCTGCGGCCGTGGAAGGCCGAGCAGCTCGGCGGCGGGTACGCGCTGTCGTCCTGGGTCGAGCGGACCGCCTACGAGTCGGCCGCGGCGATCATCGCCGTCAGCGGCGGCATGCGCGCCGACATCCTGCGCTCGTACCCCGCGGTGGACCCCGCGCGCGTGCACGTCGTGCACAACGGCATCGACCTCGACGGCTGGCGGCGCCCGACGTCGGACGACGACCTCGCGCACGCGCGCGCCGTCGTGCAGGGCCTGGGCATCGACCCCGACCGCCCGGCCGTGGTGTTCGTGGGCCGCATCACGCGC
The DNA here is from genome assembly GCF_004535805.1 of Cellulomonas sp. HD19AZ1. Taxonomy (NCBI): domain Bacteria; kingdom Bacillati; phylum Actinomycetota; class Actinomycetes; order Micrococcales; family Cellulomonadaceae; genus Cellulomonas; species Cellulomonas sp. HD19AZ1. The sequence goes on along the minus strand of NZ_SPHX01000007.1, from coordinate 344,630 downwards.
CAGAAGGGCCTGCCGTACCTGCTGCGCGCGGTCGAGGCGCTGCCCGCCGACGTGCAGGTCGTGCTGTGCGCGGGCGCCCCCGACACGCCCGAGATCCTCGCGGAGGTCACGGGCCTCGTCGAGGACCTGCGCACGCGGCGCACCGGTGTGGTGTGGATCGACAAGATGCTGCCGCGCGACGAGCTCGTCGCGGTCCTCGCGCACGGCACGGTGTTCGCGTGCCCGTCGGTCTACGAGCCGCTCGGCATCGTCAACCTCGAGGCCATGGCCGTCGGCCTGCCGGTCGTCGGGACCGCGACCGGCGGCATCCCCGAGGTCGTCGACGACGGCGTGACGGGCTGGCTCGTGCCGATCGACCAGGTGCAGGACGGCACCGGCACGCCGGTCGACCCCGAGCGCTTCGTGGCCGACCTGGGCGCCGCGCTCGTCGAGGCCGTGTCCGACCCGGCGCGCGCGGCCGCGTGGGGCGTCGCGGCGCGCCGGCGCGTCGAGGACCACTTCTCGTGGCACGCGATCGGGGAGCGCACGCTCGAGGTCTACCGGGGCGTGCTGGAGCGCTGAGCGTCGGCGGTCAGCCGCGGCGCAGCTGCGTCGCGGCGGCCGCCATCGCGCGGCGCGCGACCCGGTCGACCTCGCGCAGCGCGGTCGACCTCTGGTCGGCCTGCCACAGGTTCACCGCGCCGCCGTCGTCCTGCGTCGCGAGCGCGACGATCGCGCGCAGCCGCGCGGCGCTCGACAGCACGCGCACGCGCTGGCCCGCGACCCCGCCCGGCAGGCGCCCCGCGGGCAGCGCACCGTCGCGCACCGAGGCGATGTCGTCGGCCGCGTCGGGCCTCCAGCGCTCGACCCCGAGCTGCACGAGCGCCTCGGTCGCGGTGAGCAGGCCCTGCCGCAGGTCGCGCTCGGCGTCCTCGAGCGTGCCGACCTGCGCCCACACGGCGGTGCGCCAGTCCGGCACGCGGGAGGCCTGCCACGTCACCAGGTGGCCGGGCTCGAGGTCGGACCCGAACCGCTCGACCTCCGGCACGAGCGCGAGCGAGCGCGCGCCGGCGCGCAGCAGCACGCACTCCCCGGCCTCGACGGCGGCGCCCGAGACCTCGGGCGGTGCCGCGACGGGCTCGCCGGGCACGGGCAGCAGCACGGCGACCTCGTCGACCGGGGAGCCCAGCCACGTGAGCCACGCGTCGAGCGCGAGCGTCTCGCCCTCGGACGTCACGGCGTGCGGCTCGTCGTCGTGCTGGACCGCGGCCAGCGCGCCGTCCCGGGAGCCGGGGGCCGTGAGCCACAGCGCGAGCAGGACGGAGCGGGGCAGGTCGAGCGAGGCAGCCACGGCACCACGGTAGGTGGTGCCGCGGCGTGCTCCGAACGACGTGCCCGCGACCCGGTCGCGCGGCCGGAGCCTCCCGGGTCAGCCGATCGCGTGCACGGGGGCCGCGAGCGGCACGCCCGACCCGTCGCGGCGCTCGTCGAGCGGCGGCAGGTCGACGGGCTGCCCGCCCGCACCCGTCGCGCGCGCGGGCGCGGGGCCGACGTGCGCGAGGATCAGCGCGTCCTCGCCCTTGAGGAACCGGTGCGAGCGGACGCCGCCCGTCGCGCGGCCCTTGCCGGGGTACGCCGAGAACGGCGTCACCTTGGCGGCGCCGGCCTGCGTGCCGGGCAGCGCGGTCGACGTGCCGGACACCGTCACGACCACGGCGTCGTCCTGCGGCCGCACGACCGCGAACTCGACGACGCGGGCACCGGCGGCGAGGTTGATGCCCGCCATGCCGCCCGCCGCGCGGCCCTGCGGCCGCACCTGGGACGCGGGGAAGTGCAGCAGCGACGAGTCCGAGGACACGAGCACGAGCTCGTCCTCGTCACTCGCCAGGGCGGCCGCGACGACCTCGTCGCCGTCGCGCAGGCCGATCGCCTCCCACGTGTCCCGGTTGGCCGGGACGTCGCCGGGCACGACGCGCTTGACGACGCCCTGCACGGTCGCGAGCGCCACGGGCGGCGCGTCGGCGCCCAGCGGCACGAGCGCCAGCACGCGCTCGCCGGTCTCGAGCGCGACCGCCTCGCCGACCGGCAGGCCGCCCGAGAGCGACGGCGGGCCGTCGGTGGGCGGCATGGTCGGCAGCTCCAGCACCGACAGCCGCACGACGCGGCCGCGGTTCGTCAGCGCGCCCACCTCGGCGCGCGCGGTCGTCGCGAGGGCCGACGCGACCACGTCGTGGCGGCTGCGCACCGTGCCGTCGCCCCGCACGGGCTCGACGTCCTCGGCGGTGCGGGCCAGCAGACCCGTCGCCGACAGCAGCGCCCAGCACGGCGTGTCGGGGATCTCCAGCGGCGCCGCGGCGGCCTTCGCCGACGTCGGCGCGCCCGCGACGCCCGCGAGGCCCGTGCCGCCCGCGTGCTCGAGCAGGACCGTGCGGCGCGGCGTGCCGTACGTCGCGGCGACCTCGGCCATCTCGTCCGAGACGACCGTGCGCAGCAGCGCGTCGTCGCCGAGGATCGCCTGCAGCCGGGCGATCTCCTCGACCAGCTCGTCGCGCTCGCGCTCGAGCTCGAGGCGCGAGAACCGCGTCAGGCGGCGCAGCCGCAGCTCGAGGATGTACTCGGCCTGCGGCTCGGACAGGTCGAACACCGACCGCAGGCGCGTGCGCGCGGTCTCGGCGTCGTCCGACGTGCGGATGACCTGGATGACCTCGTCGATGTCGAGGATCGCCACGAGCAGACCCTCGACGAGGTGCAGCCGCTCCTGCCGCTTGGCCAGCCGGTACGACGTGCGACGACGCACGACCTCGAGGCGGTGGTCGACCCACACGCGCAGCAGGTCGACCAGGCCGAGCGTGCGCGGCTGCCCGTCGACCAGCGCGACGTTGTTGATGGAGAACGAGTCCTCGAGCGGCGTGTACCGGTAGAGCTGCTCGAGCACGGCCTCGGGGTGGAACCCGGTCTTGACCTCGATGACCAGGCGCAGGCCGTGCTGCCGGTCCGTGAGGTCGACCGCGTCGGCGATCCCGGAGAGCTTCTTGTTCTGCACGCCCTCCTTGATCTTCTCGATGACCTTCTCGGGCCCGACCATGTACGGCAGCTCGGTGACGACGATGCCCTTGCGGCGCGGCGTGACGTTCTCGACGCGCGCGGTCGCGCGCGTGCGGAACGCGCCACGGCCCGTGCGGTACGCGTCGCGCACGCCGTCGAGGCCGACGATCTTGCCGCCCGTCGGCAGGTCCGGCCCGGGCACGAAGCGCAGCAGGTCCTCGAGCGTCGCGTCGGGGTGCAGCACGAGGTGCCGCGCGGCCGCGACGACCTCGACGAGGTTGTGCGGCGCCATGTTCGTCGCCATGCCGACCGCGATGCCCGACGTGCCGTTGACCAGCAGGTTCGGGATCGCCGCCGGCAGCACGCCCGGCTGCTGGAGCTTGTTGTCGTAGTTGGGGACGAAGTCGACGACGTCCTCGTCGAGCCCCTGCGTCATCGCGACCGCTGCGGGCGCCATGCGCGCCTCGGTGTACCGCGACGCGGCGGGGCCGTCGTCGAGCGAGCCGAAGTTGCCGTGCCCGTCGACCAGCGGCAGCCGCAGCGAGAACGGCTGCGCGAGCCGCACCATCGCGTCGTAGATCGCCGAGTCGCCGTGCGGGTGCAGCTTGCCCATGACCTCGCCGACCACGCGCGCCGACTTCACGTACGGGCGGTCGGGACGCAGGCCCATGTCGGCCATCTGGTAGACGATGCGCCGCTGCACGGGCTTGAGGCCGTCGCGCGCGTCCGGCAGCGCGCGCGAGTAGATGACCGAGTAGGCGTACTCGAGGAACGAGCCCTCCATCTCGGTCGCGACGTCGACGTCGACGATCTTCTCGACCAGGTCCTCGGGCGGCAGGTCGGGGGTCGCGGGACGACGCGCCATGGGCTGGTTCGCTCCTCGGTGCTGCGGTGCGGGCGGTGGGACGGGGCCCCGCCGCCGACGACGGACGGCCCTCGTGGTGCATTCTCCCCGTGCCGGGGGAGTCATCGGCGCAGCCGCGCCGCTAGCCTGGCGGGCATGGCCGACGTCGACCCCGGAGACGGGCACCTGGGCCCGGCGGCCGAGGGGGCCGCCGGAGCGGCACCCTACCCCGCGGGCTGGGAGGCGGACGTCGTCCTCACCGACGGCTCCACGACCCGCCTGCGTCCCATCCGCCCCGAGGACGCCGACGCGCTGCAGGCGTTCCACGTCGGGCAGTCCGAGCGCTCGACGTACCTGCGGTTCTTCGCCCCGCTCGAGCGGCTGTCGGACCGGGACCTCGACCGCCTGGTGCGGGTCGACCACGTGGACCGGGTCGCGCTCGTCGCGCTCACGGGCGCACCCGACGCCGACGAGCCCGAGCGCATCATCGGCGTCGCGCGCTACGACGTCGTCGAGCCCGAGACCGCCGAGGTCGCGTTCAACATCGCCGACGCCCACCAGGGCAAGGGCCTCGCGTCGGTGCTGCTCGAGCACCTGGCCGTCGCGGCGCGCGAGCGCGGCGTGCGCCGGTTCGTCGCCGAGGTGCTGCCGCAGAACGGGCGCATGCTCGCGGTCTTCAGCGAGGCCGGGTACGAGGTGCGCCGGCGCACCGAGGACGGCGTCGTGCAGGTCACGTTCGGCATCGACCCGACGGACCGGTCGCTGGCCGTCGCGGCCGACCGCGAGCACCGCGCCGAGGCGCGGTCGATGCGCGCGCTGCTGACGGCGCGCAGCGTCGTGGTGGTCGGCCCCGGGCCCGAGCCCGAGCGACCGCTCGCGGCGCGGCAGGCCCAGCGCGTCGTCGAGGGCCTGGCCGCCGCGGCGCGCGCCGGCACGATCGCGGTGCACGCGGTCGGCGTCGGCCACGGCGAGGGCCTCGGGGACGACGGCGTGCACCGGCACCGCCGGGTCGACGACGTGCCCGGGCCGGTCGAGCTCGCGGTCGTCGCGCTCCCGGCCGCGCAGGTGCTCGACACCGCGCGCCGGCTCGGTGCGCTCGGCGTGCGCGGGCTCGTGCTGCTGTCGGGCGGGTTCGCCGAGGCGGGGCCCGAGGGGCTCGCGCGGCAGCGGCTGCTGCTGGGCGTCGTGCACGGCGCGGGCATGCGGCTCGTCGGCCCGTCGTCGTTCGGGCTGCTCGCGACGCACGACGGCACGACGCTCGACGCGTCGCTCGCGGTCCGACCGCCGCGCCCCGGGCGCATCGGCCTGTTCTGCCAGTCGGCGCCGTTCGCGGTGACGCTGCTCGCGGCGGTCGAGCGGCGGGGCCTGGGGCTCGCGCAGCTCGTGTCGGCCGGCCACCGGGCCGACGTGTCGGGCAACGACGTCATGCAGTTCTGGGGCGAGGACGAGGGCACCGACGTCGTCGCCCTCTACCTCGAGTCGATCGGCAACCCGCGCAAGTTCACGCGCGTCGCGCGGCGCCTCGCGTCCCACAAGCCGGTCGTCGTGGTCGCGGCCGGCCGCACGGGCCACGTCGTGCCGCCCGGTCACGCGGTGCGGCCCACGCGCGCACCGCGCCGCACGTTCGAGGAGGTGCTGCGCCAGTCCGGCGTCGTGCGCGTCGAGAACGTGCACCAGATGCTCGACGTCGTGCAGCTGCTCGCGCACCAGCCGCTGCCGCGCGGCAAGCGCGTCGCGATCCTCGCGAGCTCGACGGGCGTCGCCGCGCTCGTGGCCGAGGCCGCGTCCGCCGCCGGGCTCGTGGTGACCGACCGCGTCGAGCGCATCGCCGAGGACGCGCGCGCCGACGAGGTGCGCGACGCGGTCGAGCGCGTCTACGGCGACCCGGGCGTCGACGTCGTGGTGGCCGTGCGTGTGCCGACGCTGGGCGTGCCGGACCCCGTGCTGCCGCGCGAGGTGGCCCGCGCCGCCGCGCGCACGGGGCTCACGACGGTGGCCTGCATGTTCGACCTGCACGGGCTCACCGCCGAGCTCGCGGCCACCGACCCCGAGGGGCGCGTGCGCACCGTGCCCGCCTACGCCGCGCCCGAGGACGCCGTGCTCGCGCTCGGCCACGCCGCGCGCTACGCGGCCTGGCGCGCGGCCGACCGCGGCACCACCGTGCACCCGACGGGCGTCGACCTGCGGGCCGCGCGTCGGCTCGTCGCGCGCGCGCTCGCGGAGTCCGGCGCGACCGACGGCGCCCCCGTGCCGCTCGACGCCGCGCAGACGGCAGAGCTGCTCGCGACGGTCGGCGTGCACGTGTGGCCGTCGATCCGCGTGCACGACGCCGACGAGGCCGTCGCGGCCGCCGAGCGGCTCGGCTGGCCCGTCGCCGTCAAGACGACCGTGCCCGCCCTGCGGCACCGGGCGGACCTCGGCGGGGTCCGCCTCGACGTCGCCGACGAGGCGGAGCTGCGCGCGGACGTCGCGGGGATCCTCGCGCTCGCGGCCGATCACGACCCCGGCGCGGGCGTGCCGCCGATCGAGGTGCAGGCGATGGCCCCGCACGGCGTCGCGTGCGTCGTGCGGTCCGCCGAGGACCCGCTGTTCGGACCGCTGCTGAGCCTCGGCGTCGCGGGTGACGCGGCCGACCTGCTCGGCGACGTCGCCTACGCCGTGCCGCCCCTGACCGACGTCGACGTCGCCGAGCTCGTGCGGACGCCCCGCGCCGCGCCGCGGCTGTTCGGGTACCGCGGGCTGCCCGCGCTCGACGTGCCCGCGCTCGAGGACGTCGTCGCGCGGGTCGCGGTGCTGGCCGACGCGCTGCCCGACCTGCGCTCGCTCGAGCTCAACCCCGTGGTCGTGTCGCCCACCGGACTGGCGGTGCTCGGTGCGCACGCGTCGGTCGCCCCCGCGGACCGGGCCGACGCCGCGCGCCGGCTCGCGCGCGCATGACCCGCGACGACCACGGCGCGCGCCGGCGCGGGCCCTTCGCGCGCCCCCGCGGGCGTGCCCGCCCGGGCGCGCGGGGATGGGAGGATGGGACCGTGCCCGCCCTCTCCACACCGCTGCGTCACGACCTGGACCGCGCCGGCTACTACCCCGAGCTGGTCGCCGAGGTGCTCGAGCTCGCGCTCACCGACGAGACCGTCGTGGCCCACCTGGTCCACCCCGAGACGACGTTCGACGGCGCCGAGGTGCGCCGGCACGTCACGGTCCTCGCGCTGACGCCGACCCGGCTCGTCGTCACGCACGTCGACGACCACCCCGCGGACTCCGAGCACCCGTCGCCCAGCGCGCAGGCCACGACCGAGGCCGTGCCGCTCGGCGAGCTCCGCTCGGTGGCGTTCACGCACGTCGTGCCCAACCCCCAGGAGCACCACGCGGGCGACGGCGCGGCCGAGCTGACGCTCGCGGTCGGCTGGGGCGCGGTGTCGCGCGTCGACCTCGAGCCCGCGACCTGCGGCGACCCGCAGTGCGACGCCGACCACGGCCTGAGCGGCTCGATCACGCCCGACGACGTCGTGGTGCGCGTGAGCGCCGCCGCCGAGGGGCGCGACGCCGTGCTCGCCGCGATGGCGTTCGGCCGGACGCTGTCGGCGGCGACGACGCGCCGGTGAGCGGCACGACGGCCGCCGCGCCGCCCGCGCCCGACGACCTCGTCGCCCCCGTGGCGCCGGACGGTGACGCGCGCTCGATCACGCACCTGCTGCCCGCGCTCGGCGACGCGCTGGGCGTCGACGTGCCCGGCGGCGCACCGGCGCGGTCGCTGCTCGGGCTGCCCGACGCGCGGCGCGTGTGCGTCGTGCTGGTCGACGGGCTCGGGCACCTCAACCTCGCCGAGCGGGGCGGCCACGCGCCGTTCCTGCGCTCGCTGCTGGCGGGCTCCGAGCCGCTGGTCACGACCTTCCCGTCGACGACCGCGACGGCGGTCGCGGCGTTCGGCACGGGGCGGGGCCCCGGCACGACCGCGATGCTCGGGTACACCGTCCGCGTCCCCGCGACCGGTCGGCTCGGCAACCTCGTGTCCTGGACCGACATGCCGCCCGCCGCGCAGTGGCAGCCGCACCCGACGGTCCTCGAGCGGCTCGCCGCGGCCGGCGTCGCGGTCACGAGCGTCGGGCCCGCGCGCTTCCAGGGGTCCGGCCTGACGGCGGCCGCGCTGCGCGGCGCGACGTACGCGCCCGCCGAGTCGCTCACGCAGCGCGTCGACGGCGTGCTGCGCGCGCTGCGCGAGCCCGGGCTGGCCTACCTGTACTGGCACGACGTCGACAAGACCGGCCACCACCACGGGTGGGGGTCGTGGCAGTGGGGCGAGGCGCTCACCGAGCTCGACGGCGAGCTCGCGCGCCTGGCCCGCTCGCTGCCGCGGGACACGCTGCTCGTCGTCACCGCCGACCACGGCATGGTCGACGTCGACCCGGCCCGGCGCCGCGACGTCGCGACCGACCCCGTGCTCGGCGCCGGCGTCGCCACCACGGGCGGCGAGCCGCGCGCGCTGCACCTGCACGTCACGCCGGGCACCGACCCCGGCGACGTGGCCGCGCGGTGGCGCGACGCGCTCGCGGACGACGCGGTGGTCCGCACGCGCGACGAGGCCGTCGCGGCCGGCTGGTTCGGCCCCGTGGACGCCCGCGTCCTGCCGGTCGTCGGTGACGTCGTCGTCGCGACGACCGGGGCGGCGACCGTCGTGGACTCGCGCACGCAGACGCCCGCGTCGATCGCCCTGCCGGGCGTCCACGGCTCCATGACCGCGCGCGAGATGCTCGTGCCGCTGCTGGTGCACCGGTGACCCGGAGGAGACGCTGATGGCCGAGCTGGTGTTCTTCTCCGGCACGATGGACTGCGGCAAGTCGACGCTCGCGCTGCAGATGCACCACAACCACGCCGCGCGCGGTCGTGACGGCGTGCTGTTCACGCGGCAGGACCGCGCGGGCAAGGCGGTCATCTCCTCGCGCCTGGGCCTGCAGCGCGACGCGGAGGAGGTCGACGACACGACCGACTTCTGGGCCGAGGTCGTCACGCGCCGCACGCGCGGACGCGCGGTCGACTACCTCGTCGCCGACGAGGCGCAGTTCTACACGGCCGCGCAGGTCGAGCAGCTCGCCCGCGTGGTCGACGAGCTCGCGGTCGACGCGTACGCGTTCGGCATCACGACCGACTTCCGCGCGCGGCTCTTCCCGGGCTCGGCGCGGCTCGTCGAGCTCGCCGACCGGGTCGAGGTGCTGCAGGTGCGCGCGCTGTGCTGGTGCGGGGCCCGCGCGACCCACAACGCGCGCACCGTGGACGGCCTCATGGTCGTCGAGGGCGACCAGGTCGTCGTCGGCGACGTGGCCGCCGGTGCCGGCGAGGTCGCGTACGAGGTGCTGTGCCGTCGCCACCACGTGCGGCGCATGACGGCGCGGGTCGCCCGCGCGACCGTGCCGACCGGCCAGACGCTGCTGTTCGAGGACGACGACGCCGGCTGAGGCGGGCGCCCGCGCGTCAGCCGCGGATCGGGGGAACGTGCGGCGTCACTCGGGCTTGGCGCCGAACACGATCTCGTCCCAGCTCGGCACCTTGGCGCGCGTGCGCCGCGTCCGCCGCTCGGGCGCGGCCGGGCGCTCCGGCTCGGGTGCGGGCGCGTCGTCGGACGCCACCGGCTCGTCCGGCACGAGCGCGGGCACCGGAGCCGTCGGTGCGGCCGGCGCACGCTCGCCGCGCGGTGGCGTGAGCACGACGGCCTCGCGCCCCGGGTTGGCGTCGACGGGGTGCGCGCCGGGCACGTCGAGCTCGTGGGCCGTGGGCACGTCGTCACCGCCGCCGGGGCCGCTCGCCGAGAAGTCGAACGCGTGCTGCGGGCCGAAGCCCTCGAACTCCTCGTCGTCGCCCTCGAGCTCGAGGGGCTGCCGGACGCCGCGGCGCTGCCGCAGCTCGTCGAGCAGCACGTGCGTCGGCTCCGGCTCGGGTGCGGCCGGCTCCTGCATCGTGTCGAGGTCGAACACGACGTCGCGGACGGCCGCCAGGTGGCGCCGCGCCGCGGGCTCGTCGATCTCCGTCTCCGACAGCCAGCGGGCCTCGTCCTCGTCGGCCACGACCGTGCGGCGCACCGGGTCGTACGACCAGCGGGCCTCGCGCGGCTCCTCGGACACCACGAACCGCGCGACGACCGTCCACGGCCCCGTGCCCTCACGCGCGGCGTCCCACGACAGCGACGCGACGTCGACGCCGCGCGCCGCGAGGCGGTCCGTGACGAGCTCGCCCAGCAGCGGCGCCCCCGAGTCGCGGCCCACGCGCGTCGCGCGGGCCTGCTCGGCGACGTACTCGCGCTCGGCGAGCACGGGCCCCTCGTAGCGGCGGACCGACTCGACGGGCACGCCCGCGGCGTCGGCGACCTCCTGCGCGGTGGCACCGGCCCGGATGCGCGACTGGATCTCGCGCGGGCTCAGCGACCCCGCCTGCTCGGCCCGCAGCTGCTCGAGCTGCGGCCGGTCGCGGCGCACCGCCGCGCGCAGCGGGTCGTCGATGCGCACGCGGAAACGCTGCCCGTCGGCCGCGACCAGGACGAGGTGCTCCCCGTCCTCGTGGAGTCCGACCAGCTCCAGCTCACCCATACGACCTCCCGCTGTCCACGCAGGAGCCTGCCACCGATCCGCCCGGAACGCGTGCACCCCGGCCCGGTGCGCCGTGAGGTCGTCGTCACGTGCGGGAGGATGGCGCCGTGCTGCCCGAGCTGCCGGTCGAACCGGTCCTGGAGGTCGTCGGCGTCTTCGTGGCCGCCATGTCCGGCGCGCTCGCCGCCGTGCGCAAGCAGTTCGACCTGTTCGGGCTGCTCGTGCTGGCGTGGGCGACCGGTCTGGGCGGCGGCGTGCTGCGCGACCTGCTGATCGGCGCCGTGCCGCCCGTCGGCATCAGCGACGTGCGGCTCATGGGCGCCGCGCTCGCGGGCGGGCTCGTCATGTACTTCGGGCACCCGCGCCTCGAGCGCGCGCGCCGCGTGATCGTCGTGCTGGACGCGGGCGCGCTCGCGCTGTTCGCGGTGGTCGGCACGGTCAAGGGGCTGGAGCACGGCACGACCGCGCTCGCCGCGATCGTCGTGGGCGTGCTCACGGGCGTCGGGGGCGGGATCCTGCGCGACCTGCTCACGGGCGAGGTGCCGGTCGTGCTGCACCACCGTCAGCTCTACGCGGTGCCCGCGCTGCTCGGGTCGGCCGCGACGGTCGCGCTGTGGCACCTGGGGCTGGCCGGCGCCGTCGGCCTCTCCGCGGTCGCCGTCGGGGTGTTCGCGCTGCGCGTGCTCGCGCTGCGGTTCGACCTCAACGCGCCGGGGCCGTGGCGCGCGCCGGGCGCCTCCCGCCAGCGATGACGGGCCCGGGGCCGGCGGCGCGCTGCGGCAGGATGGGTCCGTGACCGTCCCCGCCGCACCGTCCGTCACCGAGCTCGTCGCCGTCGCCGAGGAGGTCGCGCGCGCCGCCGGCCGCCTCGTGCACGACGGGCGCCCCGAGACCGTGGGCGTCGCCGCCACCAAGTCCAGCGCCGTCGACGTCGTCACCGCGATGGACCTCGCGAGCGAGGACCTCGTGCGCCGCACGCTCGCGCGCCTGCGCCCCGACGACGCCGTGCTCGGCGAGGAGGGGGGCAGCACCGCAGGCACCTCGGGGGTCACGTGGGTCGTCGACCCCATCGACGGCACCGTCAACTACCTCTACGGGCTGCCCGCGTACGCCGTGAGCGTCGCGGCCGTCGCCGGTGACCCCGACCCGGCCACCTGGACCGTGCTCGCGGGCTGCGTGCACGCACCCGCGACGGGGGAGACGTGGACCGCCGCGCGCGGCCACGGCGCCCGTCTGGACGGCCGCCCGCTCGCGCTGACGACCGCGCCCCCGCTGGACCGCTGCCTCGTCGGCACCGGGTTCGGGTACGTCGCGGACCGGCGCCGCGGCCAGGCGCGCGTCCTGGCCGCGCTGCTCCCGCAGGTGCGGGACGTGCGTCGCATCGGCGCCGCCGCGATCGACCTCTGCCAGGTCGCGACCGGACGTCTCGACCTCTACTACGAGCGTGGACTGCAGCCCTGGGACCTCGCCGCCGCGTCGCTCGTCGTGCAGGAGGCCGGCGGCGTCGTGCAGGGCCTGCGGGGCGCGCCCGCGGGGTCGGCGATGACCGTCGCGGGCGCCGCGGCGCGCGTCGGCGAGCTCACGACGCTGCTCGAGGACCTCGACGCCGACACCGGTCCGTGAGCGTGGGGCGGACCCACGGGGCGCCCGGTCGCCCCGCGGGGGTGAGATCCGCCTCGTACGGTCCGTCCCGAGGCGGCCTGGCCTGCGAGGACGTGGTCCGGTCGGTGACGGTTCGCCGGGTCTGACCACCTGGGCGCGCGTCCGTGTTCGCATCCGCGCCCGCGGTGGGGCACAATCCGTCCGCGCGGGGGGAACAAAACACTGCCGTGGTGCATTGATCCCGCGTACCACGACCCACTGCTGCAGAAGACGGAGTGTGACGCTCACACATGGCAACCGACTACGACGCCCCGCGCAAGACCGAGGAGGACCTGAGCGAGGACTCGCTCCAGGAGCTCCAGGCCCGGCGCTCCGACAAGAACTCGGGCGTGGTGGACGAGGACGAGACGGAGGCGGCCGAGGGGTTCGAGCTCCCCGGCGCCGACCTGTCCGGCGAAGAGCTGTCCGTCCGCGTCCTGCCCCGACAGGCCGACGAGTTCACGTGCTCGTCGTGCTTCCTGGTGCACCACCGCAGCCAGCTCGCGTACGAGCGCAACGGCCAGCCCGTGTGCTCGGAGTGCGCGGCCTGACGTCGCCCACGACGCCTCGACCGGCCGGTCGCCCCTGCGGGGGTGGCCGGCCGTCGTCGTGTCAGGCGGCCGGCGCGCCCGCGGCCTCGAGCGCCGCGACGAGCGCGTCCGGGCGCCGCGTCGAGACGATCCAGTAGGGCGTCGGGTCCTGCGGGTCCTCGACCTCGACCCGGACGCCGCCGCCGATCCACGACCGCAGGCACGCGAACGCGCGGGCGTCGAGCGCCGGTCCCAGCTCGGTGCGCAGAGCGGCGCGGTCCAGGACGCGCGGGGCGCGCAGCAGCGCGACGGGGATGCGCGCGTTCCCCGCGCGCAGCACGCCGTCGACCACCTCGACGCGGGGTGTCGTCAGGACCGCTCCCGCCAGGCCGGCGAGCAGCGCGACGACGCCGACGACGAGCGCGAGCCGTGCGTCGACGGGGACGAACGCGACCCCGAGCACGCCCGCGAACGCGACGACCCCGCCCCAGCCCACGGCGCCCGGCCACAGCCGCTCGCGGAAGGGCGCGTCCACGGCGGCGGTGCGCGGCGACGGGGGCTCGGGCGAGACGGGCGTGACCGGGTCGGGCGTCGGGGTCATGCGCACAGGATCTCATCGTCGCCGGGCCGCGGGCGTCGTCCCGGACGGCAGCCGCGCCGCGACGCGCGCGTCGCGGCGCCCCGGGCGCGGTAGGGTCGGCCCCCGTGACCGGGACCCACCGCACCGATGGCGTCCAGGTGCTGCTGCAGCGCCTCGACGCCGACCTGCCCGCCCCCGCGTACGCGCACCCCGGTGACGCGGGCGCCGACCTGGTGGCGCGCGTCGACGTCGTGCTCGGCCCGGGTGAGCGCGCGACCGTCCCCACCGGTGTCGCGATCGCGCTGCCCGAGGGGTACGCCGCGTTCGTGCACCCGCGCTCGGGCCTCGCGGCGCGCCACGGCCTCACGGTCGTCAACGCGCCCGGCACGGTGGACGCCGGGTACCGCGGCGAGATCGCCGTGACGCTGCTCAACACCGACCGCGAGCAGCCGCTCGAGCTGCGCCGCGGCGACCGCATCGCCCAGCTCGTCGTGCAGCGCGTCGAGCACGCGAGGTTCGTCGAGGTCGCGCAGCTGCCGGGCTCCGTGCGCGGTGCGGGCGGGTTCGGCTCGAGCGGCGGCTGGGCCGGCGCGGGTGCCGGAGCAGGCGCGGGCGCGGGCGCCGGGACCTGACGCGGGACCGGCCCCTGCGCCGGGATCGGAACTACTGTCGACGTCGCGGTCGTTGTGACGTCAGAGGACTGCAGGACGAGGGCGCTCGGCGCCGGTCGGAGGAAGCGAACGTGGGTCTGTTCCGTCGTGGCCCCAAGGAGGACGACGCGCGCGACGCCGCCGTCGACGTCCCGCAGGACGCCGCCGTCGCCGAGGTCGAGGCGGCCCCCGAGCTCGGTGACGCCCGCGGACCGTGGGACGTCGACGCGACGCACCCCGAGATGCCGCGCGTCGACCTCGGTGCCATCCGGCTGCCGCAGGTCGACGGCATGGAGGTGCGCCTCGAGGTCGACAAGGCGACCAACGTGGTGTCCGCGGTCGCCGTGCTCCTCGACGGCTCGTCGCTGCAGCTCCAGGCGTTCGCCGCGCCCCGGACCGAGGGCATCTGGGACGAGATCCGCGAGGAGATCGCCGCCTCGATCACCCAGCAGGGCGGCACCGTCGACGACCTGCCCGGCCCGTACGGCCGCGAGCTGCTCGCGCGGCTGCCCGTGCGCACCCCCGAGGGGCGCACGGGTCACCGCCCGGCACGGTTCCTCGGCACGGACGGACCGCGCTGGTTCCTGCGCGGCGTGCTCACCGGCCGTGCGGCCGTCGAGCCGGACGCGGCCGGGCGGCTCGAGGACCTCTTCGGGCAGGTCGTCGTCGTGCGCGGCACCGACGCCCGGCCCCCGCGGGACCTGCTGCCGCTGCAGCTGCCCGGCGGCGCCACGCCCCCGCCCCCGCCTGCGGCCCCCCGCCTCGCGCCGCCCGAGCGCGGGCCCGAGATCACGGAGATCGGATGACCACGCTGCGCGACCGCGTGCGCAAGGCCCTCGCGTCGCAGGCCGAGATCGAGGCCGACGAGGAGCGCGCCGACGCCGTGAGCGTGCCCGGGTGCTGCCCGGTCGACGCGCTGCCGCACCGCGCGCGCGCCTCGGTGTCCGGCGTGCTGCGCTCCGTCACGCTGCGGCCGCGCGAGGGCGTGCCCGCGCTCGAGGCCGAGCTGTACGACGGGTCCGGCACGCTCGACCTCGTGTGGCTCGGCCGGCGCAGCATCGCCGGCATCGAGCCCGGCCGGCGGCTCAAGGTCGACGGGATGGTGTGCCTCGTCGACGGCCGCCGCACGATCTTCAACCCGCGCTACGAGCTGCGCGCCCGACCGGGGGAGTGACCCGATGACCGCACCGCGCGACGACGCCCGTGACGACGAGCCGGTCGTCCTCGACGCGGTCGACGACGTCGTGCCGCCCGAGGAGGGCGGCGCCCGCGGCCTGCGGTCGCTGACGGCCGAGCAGTTCTCGGCCGTCGACGCGCTCGGCGGCGTGCGCGGCATGGTCGAGGCGGTCGCGCCCGGGCTGCTGTTCGTCGTGGTCTACATCGCGGCGGGTCAACGCCTGCAGCCCGCGCTGATCTCGGCGGCCGCCGCCGCCGCGCTCGCGGTCGTCGCGCGTCTCGTGCAGCGCACGCCCGTGACGCAGGCGTTCTCGGGCGTGCTCGGCGTGGGCGTCGGCGTGATCTGGGCGTGGCGCACCGGCGACGCGGGCGACTACTTCGCGTACGGCCTCATCGTCAACGCCGCCTACCTGGTGGGCACGCTCGCGACGATCGTCGTCGGGTGGCCGCTCGTCGGGCTCGTCGTCGGGATGTTCAGCAACCGCGGCCCGCTCGCGGGCGGCACGTGGGGCGGTGCGCTCGAGTGGCGCGCGGAGCCCGCGCTGCGCCGCCGCTACGCGCTCGCGACCTGGCCCTGGGTGGCGATGTTCGGGGTGCGCCTGCTCGTGCAGCTCCCGCTCTTCCTCGCCGGCCAGGTCGTGTGGCTGGGCACGGCGAAGCTCGCGATGGGCCTGCCGCTGACCGCCCTGACGCTGTGGCTCAGCTGGATGCTGGTCCGCGGGTCAGCAGGCGCTCGAGCGCCTGCTCGTCCGCCTCGTGCCCCGTGACGAACAGCAGCTCGTCACGGCCCTCGAGCGTGTCGTCGGGGCTCGGCGCCAGCGGGCGCGCGTCGCGGACGATGCACGCGAGCACGGTGTCCGCGGGCCACTCGACCTGACCGACGCGCACGCCCGCGAGGGGTGAGCCCTCGGGCAGCGTGAGCTCGAGGATGTCCGCCTTCGACTGGTGGAACGTGAAGATCCGCACGAGGTCGCCGACGGCGACGGCCTCCTCGACCATCGCCGTCATGATGCGCGGCGTCGACACGGCCACGTCGACGCCCCACGCGTCGTCGAACATCCACTCGTTCTTCGGGTTGTTGACGCGCGCGACCGTGCGCGGCACGCCGAACTCCGTCTTCGCGAGCAGCGACACCACGAGGTTCGCCTTGTCGTCGCCCGTCGCGGCGACCATGACGTCGCACTCGTCGGCGCGGACCTCGCGGAGCGTGGGGAGCTCGCACGCGTCGGCCAGCAGCCAGTCCGCCTCGGCGACCTGCGCGACCCGCATCGCCGACGGCTGCCGGTCGATCAGCGTGACCTCGTGGTCGTGCGCGAGCAGCTCGCGCGCGATGGACCGGCCGACGGACCCGGCGCCGGCGATGACGACCCTCATGACTCCACCTTCGGGGGCGAGGTGAGCACACGCTCCACGGCCGGCGCGTCCTCGACGCGCAGCAGCAGGTGCACGGTGTCGCTCTCCTGCAGGACGGAACCGGCCGTCGGCAGGACGCCGTCGCCGTAGCGCGTGAGGTACGCGACGCGCGCGCCGCTGGCCTCCTCGAGCGCGCGCAGCGGGCGTCCCACCCAGCCGGCGTGCACGTCGACCTGCGCGAGCTGGATCTGCCCCGAGGCGTCGCGGTACTCGTCGGTCGTGCCCATCGGCAGCATGCGGCGCAGCACCTGGTCGGAGGTCCACCGCACGGTCGCGACCGTGGGGATGCCCAGGCGCTGGTAGATCTCGGCGCGGTGCGGGTCGTAGATGCGGGCCACGACGTTCTCCACGCCGAACGTCTCGCGCACCACGCGCGCCGCGAGGATGTTCGAGTTGTCGCCGTCGGACACCGCGGCGAACGCGTACGTGTCGTCGATGCCGGCCGTGCGCAGGGTGTCGCGGTCGAAGCCGAGGCCGGTGACCTTGTTGCCCTGGAAGTCGGCGTCGAGACGGCGGAACGCGTCGGGGTTCTGGTCGATCACCGCGACCGAGTGGCCGCGGGCCTCCAGGGACTGCGCGAGCGTCGCCCCCACGCGCCCGCATCCCATGATGACGAAGTGCACAGCCGGTCACGCTATACCCCGCGGGCGCTCTCGCGCGCCCGTCGCGGCGGGTCCCGCGCGGGGCCTGTGAGCCGGGGGCCCCGCGGGCATACGATCGCTGCTCGTGTCGGACCTCGCAGACGCCGCCAAACGGCTCGTGCTCGGCCGGCCGGTCCGCAGCGACCGGCTGGGCCACACCCTCCTGCCCAAGCGCATCGCGCTGCCCGTCTTCGCGTCCGACGCGCTCTCGTCCGTGGCGTACGCGCCCGACGAGATCCTGCTGACGCTGTCGCTCGCCGGGCTCACGGCGCTGACCATCTCGCCGTGGGTCGGGATCGCGGTCGCGCTCGTGCTGCTCACGGTCGTCGCGTCGTACCGGCAGAACGTGCACGCCTACCCGTCGGGCGGCGGCGACTACGAGGTCGCGTCGGTCAACCTCGGGCCGCGCGCGGGCGTCACGGTCGCGAGCGCGCTGCTCGTGGACTACGTGCTCACGGTCGCGGTGTCGATCTCGTCGGGCGCGCAGTACGCGGCCACGGCGATCCCGGCGCTGCGCGGGCACGAGACGACGTTCGCGATCGGGCTGGTGGTCGCGCTGACGCTCGTCAACCTGCGGGGCGTCAAGGAGTCGGGGACGGCGTTCGCGATCCCGGTGTACCTCTTCATGGCGGCGATGGGGTCGATCGCCGTGGTCGGGGCCGTCCGCTACTTCACCGGCACGCTGCCCGCCGCCGAGAGCGCGGGCTTCGGCGTCGCCTCGGAGCCCGGGTTCGACCAGGGCCTCATGGGGCTCGCCGGCGGCTTCCTGGTGCTGCGCGCGTTCGCGTCGGGCTGCGCCGCGCTGACGGGCGTCGAGGCCATCAGCAACGGCGTGCCGGCGTTCAAGAAGCCCAAGTCCCGCAACGCCGCGACGACGCTGCTGCTGCTCGGGTCGATCTCGATCGCGATGATCCTGTCGATCCTGCTGCTCGCGCAGGCCACGGGCGTGAAGTTCGTCGACGACCCGGCGACGCAGCTGCTGCGCGACGGCGTGCCCGTCGGCGACGCGTACGAGCAGCACCCCGTCATCAGCCAGCTCGCGGCGTCGGTCTTCTCGGGCGTCGACGTGCTGTTCGTGGTGGTGTCGGTCGTGACGGGCCTGATCCTCGTGCTCGCCGCGAACACCGCGTTCAACGGGTTCCCCGTGCTCGGGTCGATCCTCGCCAAGGACGGCTACCTGCCGCGCCAGCTGCACACGCGCGGCGACCGCCTCGCGTTCTCCAACGGCATCCTCACGCTCGCCGCCGCCGCGATCGCGCTCATCTGGGCGTTCGACGCGCAGGTCACGCGGCTCATCCAGCTGTACATCGTCGGCGTGTTCGTGTCGTTCACGCTGTCGCAGCTGGGCATGGTCAAGCACTGGACCCGCGAGCTGCGCACCGAGCCGGAGCCGCGCGCACGGGCGCGCATGCGCCGCTCGCGCGTCATCAACACCGTCGGCCTCGGCATGACGGGCACGGTGCTCGTCATCGTGCTCCTCACGAAGTTCACGCACGGCGCCTGGATCGCGATCCTCGCGATGGCCCTGGTCTTCGTCGCCATGCAGGGGGTGCACGAGCACTACCGCCGCGTGCGCGCCGAGCTCGCGCTGGCCGACGACGAGCAGGGGGCCCGCGCGCTGCCGAGCCGCGTGCACGCGGTCGTGCTGGTGTCGCACCTGCACCGCCCGACCATGCGCGCGCTGGCGTACGCCCGCGCGTCGCGGCCGAACGTGCTCGAGGCCGTCACCGTCGGGGTCGACGCGGACGACGTCGCCGCGCTGCGCGCGCAGTGGGACGCGGCCGACCTGCCGGTGCCGCTGCGCGTGCTGGACTCGCCGTTCCGCGAGATCACGCGCCCGGTGCTGACCTACGTGCGCTCGATCCGCCGCGAGAGCCCGCGCGACCTCGTCGTCGTGTACATCCCCGAGTACGTCGTGGGGCACTGGTGGGAGCAGCTGCTGCACAACCAGAGCGCGCTGCGCCTCAAGAGCCGTCTGCTGTTCACGCCCGGGGTGGTCGTGGCGTCCGTGCCGTGGCAGCTCGCGTCGAGCGAGGGGCAGACGGGGCTCGAGGACCCGGTCCGGGGTACCGTGCCGCGTGGCTACTGACACCCCCGGCGCGACGGTCGACCTCGAGATCGGGCCCGTGGCCCACGGCGGGCACTGCGTGGCCCGGCACGACGGGCGCGTCGTGTTCGTGCGGCACACCCTGCCGGGCGAGCGCGTCCGGGCGCGGCTCACCGACGCCGCGCCCGACGCGAAGTTCTGGCGCGCCGACGCGGTCGAGGTGCTCGACGCGTCGCCCGACCGCGTGCCGTCGGCGTGGCCCGCCGCCGGACCCGGCGGGGTCGGCGGGGGAGAGCTCGCGCACGTCGCGCTGCCCGCCCAGCGCGCCTGGAAGTCCGCCGTGCTGGCCGAGCAGCTGCGGCGGCTCGCGCGCGTCGACCTCGCCCCCGAGGTCGCGGGCGTCCCCGGGGACGACGAGCGCGGCGGCCTCGCGTGGCGCACGCGCATCGACCTGCACGTCGACGCCGAGGGACGCGCCGGGATGCGTCGGCACCGGTCGCACACGGTGCTGCCGCTGGCCGACATGCCGCTCGCGAGCGAGCACGTCGCGGCCCTCGGCCTGTTCGACCGGCGGTGGCCGGCGGGCACCCGCGTCGAGGCGGTCGCGCCCGCGGACGGCGCGACGCCGATCGTCCTGCTCGACGGTGCGCCGTTCGACCTGCACGCGAACCGGCCCGACCCCCGGCCGAACGCGCGCGCCGCCGTCCGCGAGCGGGTCGAGGTCGGTGCGACGACCTACGAGTACCGCGTGGCCGCGGCGGGCTTCTGGCAGGTGCACCGGGGAGCGCCCGCGCTGCTCACGTCGCGCGTGCTCGACGCGGTGGGCGACGTCGCGGGTGCCACCGTGCTGGACCTCTACGCGGGTGCGGGGCTGTTCTCGTCGCCGTTGGCCGACGCGGTCGGTCCCGACGGTCGGCTCGTGGCGGTCGAGGGTGACGAGCGTGCCGTGCGGGACGCGCGGCGCAACGCGCACGACCGGCCGCAGGTCGAGCTGCACGCGGGGGACGTCGCCGACGTGCTGACGGGGCGGCGCGGCGGCGTGCCCGCCGCGGCCGCGGCCGACGTCGTCGTGCTCGACCCGCCGCGGACGGGTGCCGGCCGGCGCGTCGTCGAGGCGGTCGCCGCGCTGCGACCCGAGCGGATCGTCTACGTCGCGTGCGACCCGGCGGCGCTGGCGCGCGACGTCGCCCTGCTCGCCGAGCGCGGGTGGACGGGGCTCGAGATCACGGGGCACGACCTGTTCCCCATGACGCACCACCTCGAGGCGGTCGCCGTCCTCACGCGCTGACGCGGCGCCCGCCGGCCGTCGCGGGGGGCGCGGGGCCGCCCGCGCTCGGCCGGCGGTCCGCGGCCGTCCCGTTCGCGGGCGGGCTCAGCCGACGCGGCGCGCGTGCGCGCGGTCGTCGTGCTCCGCGGCGTCGGCCCGCGCGTCGGCGGGCGACAGCCGGTCGGGCCCGACCCACGCGCAGCCGTGGCAGACCGCCCAGTGCACGACCGGCTCGTCCTCGTCGTCGTACTCGAGCTGGGCGCCGGCGGGTCGGGTCATGCGGGTCCTCCTGCGGGGGTGTCGGGCCGGACCGGGTCGCCGGTCCGGTCGTCGGGGCGCGGTTCGAACAGGTCGGCGCACGGCGTGTCGAGGCGGTCGGAGATCGCGCGGGCGAGCTGCGGCGTCACGGTGCGGAGCTGGCCGTTCTCGAGCTGCCACACCGTGGCCTGCGAGCGCCGCACGAGGAACGCGAGCTCGCGCTGGGTGAGCCGTCGCCGCACGCGCCGCTCGCGCAGCAGCGCCGGGTCCTTCACGCGCATCGACCTCTCCCCGTGTCGTCGGGCCGCCCATCATCGCCGCCCGGCGCGCGTACTGACAAGTGGTGTGCGCACCATGGATGCGCGCTGCGCACCGCGGTGCGCGCCACTTGTCGGGCGGTGGCCGCGGATCGCCGCTCCCATCTGCGACGATGGCCCCGTCGCTTGTCACGCAGGGTGGCGCGGCGGAGGAGGTGGCTCGCCCGTGGAGGGTCCGACGACGCTCGCCGACCTCGTCGCGCTCGCGCGCGAGCGCCGTCCGGGGGAGTCGCTCCGCTCCCTCGCGCGGGCCGCGCAGGACGCCGGCTTCGCGGTCGTGCACACGACGATCGCCGGGATCGCGTCCGGCAGGTACGACTCCGTGCCCTCGCCCGAGACCGTGCGCGCGCTCGCGTGGCTCGCGGGCGTGGACGAGGACCGCGCCATGGCGGCCGCGGCGCTCCCCGTGCCCCGCGAGCCGCTCGCGGACGCGCTGCCCGCGGGCGTCGACGCGCTGGGGCCGCGCTCGCGACGTGCCGTCGTGGAGGTCGCGCGGGCGCTCGTGCGTGCCGAGGGTGCGGCGGGCGGCGCCGCCGACGGACGGCTGGCCGCGGCGGTGCGCGACGAGGTCGCGCGCCGGCACGCCGCGCACGAGCTGCCCGCCCGGTTCCTGGTGCTGCCCGTGGACGACGCGGTCGAGGCCGTGCTGCGAGCCGCGCCCGAGCACGTCGCGGGTCTGGTCGACGCGACCGTCCTCGGGACGACGTGGGACGCGACGGTCGAGGGCTGGGCGGCGCGCGCCGGCGAGCCGGACCTGCCGCCCCTCCCGGACGCCGACTGAGCGCGCGTCGGACGTCCCGGGACGTCCGCACGCCCACCCGCCCGTCGGGCGGCGTCACGGCCTGTGGAGGGCCGGAGCGCGCGGCCGGTGGGCCGGGCTACCGTCGCCGCGTGGTGGAGCACCCCTGGCGGCGGCTGCGCGCCATGCCGCACGTGCGCCTGGTCTGGCGGCGGCTGCCGGGGGTCCTGGGGCTCACCGACGGGCGGTCGGTCGTCGTGCTGCACCCGGACCAGTCGCAGGCGCAGCGCCGGTGCACGCTCGCGCACGAGCTCGCCCACATCGAGCTCGGGCACGTGGGCGGCTGCACGCCGGCGCAGGAGCGCGAGGTGCGGGCGCTCGTCGCACGCCGCCTGGTGCCCGACGACGCGCTGCTCGCGGCGTGGCGCTGGACGCGGCACCCGCGCGAGCTCGCGGACGAGCTCGGCGTGGACGTGGCGACCGTCCTCGACCGGCTCGCGGGCCTCGACGAGGCCGGGCGCGCCCGCCTGCGCGCGGTCGACGACGGCGTCGCGTGACGTGCCCGCGGCCGGCGGTCGCGGCGCCCGTGCCGACGTCCTAGCGTGGGACGTGCGGCGCCGCACGGGCGGCGCGACGTCCATCCAGCGGAAGTCCCCGGGAGGTCACCATGACGGAGTCGCAGGACCGCGCGAGCCGGCTGGCCGAGGCCAAGCGCCTCGTGACCCAGGAGCTGCACAAGCAGGGCACGCCCGAGTACGACCCGCGCGCGTACGAGCGCGCCGTCGAGGCCGAGCGCAAGGCCGCCGAGGCGCTGCGCGCGCAGCAGGGCTGACGCGTCGGGCACCTGCCGGGCGTCCGGTGGTGACGAGGGGCGGTCCGCACGGCCGCCCCTCGTGGCGTGTCGGGGTGCGCGCGCGGGGGAGCCGACGCGCTACGATGTATCTCGACATCAAGATATAAGTGCACGACGGCCCGGTGGACGCCGGGCCCGCGCCGCGGCGCGCGCACCTAGGCTGGTGCGTCGGCCGCCCCCACCGCCGGGCACCCCCAGACGAGCCCGGCACTCGCCAGCGAAGGAGCACCCGTGAGCAGCGTCGACAGCTTCGGATCGAAGGGCACCCTCGAGGTCGGTGACGCCTCGTACGAGATCTACCGCCTCTCCGCCGTCCCCGGCGTCGAGCGCCTGCCGTACAGCCTCAAGATCCTCGCCGAGAACCTGCTGCGCACCGAGGACGGCGCCAACATCACGGCCGACCACGTGCGCGCGCTCGCCGGCTGGGACCCGGACGCCCAGCCCGACACCGAGATCCAGTTCACGCCCGCGCGCGTCATCATGCAGGACTTCACCGGCGTGCCCTGCGTGGTCGACCTCGCCACGATGCGCGAGGCGGTCGAGGACCTCGGCGGCGACGCGTCCCGCATCAACCCCCTCGCGCCCGCCGAGCTCGTGATCGACCACTCGGTGCAGATCGACGTCGCCGGCCGGCGCGACGCGTTCGAGCGCAACGTCGAGCTCGAGTACGAGCGCAACCGCGAGCGGTACCAGTTCCTGCGCTGGGGCCAGACCGCGTTCGACGACTTCAAGGTCGTCCCCCCGGGCACCGGCATCGTGCACCAGGTCAACATCGAGTACCTCGCGCGCGTCGTCATGGTCCGCGACGGCAAGGCCTACCCCGACACGTGCGTCGGCACCGACTCGCACACCACCATGGTCAACGGCCTGGGCGTGCTCGGGTGGGGCGTCGGCGGCATCGAGGCCGAGGCTGCGATGCTCGGCCAGCCGGTCTCGATGCTCATCCCGCGCGTCGTCGGCTTCAAGCTCACGGGCGAGATCCCCGCGGGCGTCACCGCGACGGACGTCGTGCTGACGATCACGCAGATGCTGCGCCAGCACGGCGTGGTCGGCAAGTTCGTCGAGTTCTACGGCGAGGGCGTCGCCTCGGTGCCGCTCGCGAACCGCGCGACCATCGGCAACATGAGCCCCGAGTTCGGCTCGACCGCCGCGATCTTCCCGATCGACTCGGTCACGCTCGACTACCTGCGCCTCACCGGCCGCAGCGAGGAGCAGCTCGCGCTCGTCGAGGCCTACGCGCAGGAGCAGGGCCTGTGGCACGACCCGTCGCGCGAGCCCGTGTTCTCCGAGTACCTCGAGCTCGACCTGTCGACCGTCGTGCCGTCGATCGCCGGGCCCAAGCGCCCGCAGGACCGCATCGAGCTCTCGCGCGCCAAGGAGCAGTTCCAGCGCGACCTGCCGACCTACGCGCCCGAGGTGCTCAACGGCGTCGACGAGGCCGAGCGCGAGTCGTTCCCCGCGTCCGACGCGCCGGCGATCACCGACACCGCGGCGCGCCGCTACCCGGTCACCGACTCCGAGGGGCGCGAGTTCGACCTCTTCCACGGCGCGGTCGCGATCGCGTCGATCACGTCGTGCACCAACACGTCGAACCCGTCGGTCATGCTCGCGGCCGCGCTGCTCGCCAAGAACGCTGTCGAGGCGGGCCTGAGCGCGCGCCCGTGGGTCAAGACGTCGATGGCGCCCGGCTCGCAGGTCGTGACGAACTACTACGAGAAGGCCGGCCTCTGGCCCTACCTCGAGAAGCTCGGCTTCCACCTCGTCGGCTACGGCTGCGCGACGTGCATCGGCAACTCCGGCCCGCTCGACGAGAAGGTGTCGGAGGCCGTGCAGGAGCACGACCTCGCGGTCGCCGCCGTGCTCTCGGGCAACCGGAACTTCGAGGGGCGCATCAACCCCGACGTGAAGATGAACTACCTCGCGTCGCCGCCGCTGGTCATCGCGTACGCGCTCGCGGGCACCATGGACTTCGACTTCGACAGCGAGCCGCTCGGCCGCACCGAGGACGGCCACCCCGTGTTCCTGCGGGACATCTGGCCGTCCGCCGAGCAGGTGCAGGCGACGATCGACGCGTCGATCGACCGCAAGATGTTCGAGGCCGACTACGCCGACGTGTTCGCGGGCGACGAGCGGTGGCGCTCGCTGCCTACGCCCGAGGGCGACACGTTCGCGTGGGACGCCGACTCGACGTACGTGCGCAAGCCCCCGTACTTCGAGGGCATGGGCGCGACGCCCGAGCCCGTCACCGACATCGCCGGTGCACGCGTGCTCGCCAAGCTCGGCGACTCGGTCACCACCGACCACATCAGCCCCGCCGGGTCCATCAAGGCGGACTCGCCGGCCGGGCAGTACCTCGCCGAGCACGGCGTCGAGCGCCGCGACTTCAACTCCTACGGCTCGCGCCGCGGGAACCACGAGGTCATGATCCGCGGCACGTTCGCGAACATCCGGCTGCGCAACCAGCTCGTCCCGGGCGTCGAGGGCGGTTTCACGGTCAACCACCTCACGGGCGAGCAGACGACGATCTACGACGCGTCGGTCGCCTACCAGGACGCGGGCGTCCCGCTCGTCGTGCTCGGCGGCAAGGAGTACGGCTCGGGTTCGTCGCGCGACTGGGCGGCCAAGGGCACGCGTCTGCTGGGCGTGCGCGCGGTCATCACCGAGTCGTTCGAGCGCATCCACCGCTCCAACCTCATCGGGATGGGCGTGCTGCCCCTGCAGTTCCCCGAGGGCGAGTCGGCCGACTCGCTGGGCCTCGACGGCACCGAGACGTTCGACATCTCCGGCGTCACGGCGCTCAACGAGGGCAGCACGCCGCGCACGGTCCGCGTCACGGCGACCAAGGCCGACGGCACGGTCGTCGCGTTCGACGCGGTCGTGCGCATCGACACCCCCGGCGAGGCGGACTACTACCGCAACGGCGGCATCCTGCAGTACGTGCTGCGCTCGCTCGTCGGCTGAGTCGACCCGCACGCACACCGACGGCCCGCCGGCTCCGCGAGGAGCCGGCGGGCCGTCGCCGTGCGGTGGTCGTGCGTCCCGACGCGCCGCGCCGGCGTGCCGCTCAGCCCGCGGCGACCTGCGCGGCCGTGTGCCGGCCCACCTCGGCCAGCACGGGGTACTCGTCCGGGTGCGCCAGCAGCACCGCGACGTACGACGCCGCCCACGCCCGCGCCCGGGCCCAGGTCGCGGCGTCCCAGCCGCGCAGGTCCTGCGTCCGCGCGACGAACGCCGCGCGTCCCGCCGCGTCGAACGTCATCCAGGCCGTCGCGAGGTCGCTCGCCGGGTCGCCCGCACCCAGGTCGCCGAAGTCGATGAGCCCCGTGAGGTGCGCGCCGTCGGCCACGAGGTTGCCGGGGTGCGGGTCGCCGTGCACCCACACGGCCGGGCGGTCCCACGCCGGGGCGGCGACGCCCGCGTCGAGCGCGGCACGCAGCGCGGGGACGTGCGGCAGGTCGTCGGTCGTGCGCGCACGCATCGTCTCGACGCGGTCGGCGAGCGGCACGCCCCGGTACGGGTTGCGCGGCGCGTCCGCGGGCGCGGGCACGTGGAGCGCCGCGAGCGCGTCGGCGAGCTCGGTCGCCCACGCGGCGCGGGGCACGACGGGCAGCGCGGCGACCTGCGTCCCCGTCAGCCACGGCACGACGCTCCACGACCACGGGAACCCGCGGCCCGGGCGGCCCGTGCGCACCGGGGCGGGCACGGGCACGGGCAGCTGCGGCGCGAGGACGGCCAGCCAGCGCTGCTCGCGCTCGACCAGCGTCGAGGACAGGTCCCGCACCGGGAACCGGAGCGCGAGCGCGTCGCCCAGGCGCCAGGTCACGTTGTCCCAGCCGAACACGCGCCCGTGCAGCGGGAGGTCCGCGAGGTCGGGGTGCTGGTCGACCAGCAGCGCGCGGGCCAGGTCGGCCGTCACGTCGACCTGGATCTTGGGGTGGGGGGCGGCGGTCACGCGGCGACGGTACGAGACCGCGCCGGCCACCGTCGAACCGTCTGCGCCGGCGCGGGGTGCCCCGCGCGCGTCCGCCGGCCCCGGACCGTCACGGCGTGACCGTGCGCGAGACGTCCCACGGCACCGACCAGCCCGCGGCGTCGAGCACACCGGCCAGCACGAGCGCGGTGAAGCCCCACACCACGACCCCGCCGTCGAGCTCGAACGCCGGCGTGCGGACGCGACCGCGGGCGACGGGGTGCACGACGACCCCGCGGCGGGCGGGGTCGACGAGGTCGGCGACGGGCGCCCGGAACACGTCGACGGCCTCGCGGTGGTCCACCGCGGCGACGCGCGACGGCGTCCGCCACCACGCGAGCACGGGCGTGACGAGGTTGTCGCTCACGGGCAGCGGCACGTCCGCGAGCGTGCCGAGCACGTCGACGCCCGACGGCTCGAGACCGGTCTCCTCGACGGCCTCGCGCAGCGCCGCCCCGACGGGGCCGTCATCGCCCGGGTCGATGCCGCCCCCGGGGAACGCGACCTGGCCGGGGTGGTGCGACATCGTGGCCGAGCGGCGCTGCAGCAGCACGTCGAGGTCGGCCGGCACGCGCGGCGCGCCGGGGGAGCGGGCGGGCACGGCGTCGAGCGCGCCGAACAGCACGAGCACGGCCGAGCGGCGCGTCGTCGTGCCGTCCGGCGCGAGCCGCGACGGTGCGCTCGGCCAGGTGACGCCCTCGCGCGCGACGCGCTCGAGGTCGGCGCGCGCATCCCGCGGGGGCCGTGCCCGCGCGGCGCCGGACGTCACGCGCGCGCCCGGACCTGCGCGGCGAACGCCGCGAACGCCGCGGCGGCGGCGGGCACGAGGCCCGGCAGGACCCGCGCGCCGTCGGCGCGGATCCGCTCGGCCTCGCCGTCCTCGAGGTCGGCCGCCATCTCGGGCGTCGCGAGCCACAGGTCGAGCATCGCGGCGTCGAGCTCGGGGTGGAACTGCAGCCCCAGCGCGCTGCCCGCGCGGAACGCCTGCACGGGCGTCGCGTCGGTCTCGGCCAGCAGCGTCGCGCCCGGCGGCAGGTCGACCGCGTCGCCGTGCCAGTGCAGCACCGTCGGCGTCGCACCCGCCGCGCCGAGCCCGCGCAGCACCGGGTCGTCGGCGACGACCCGCACGGGTGCGAAGCCGACCTCGCGCGCGCTGCGCCGGTGCAGGCGGGAGCCGAGCGCGAGCGCGAGCAGCTGGTGCCCCAGGCACACGCCGAGCACGGGCACGTCGGCGTCGACCGCGGCCGCGAGCAGCGTGCGCTCCGCGCCGAGCCCGGGGTGCCCGGCCACGTCGTCGGCGTCCATCGGGCCGCCCATCACCACGAGCCCCGCGAGCTCGTCGGGCCGCGGCAGCCGCGGGTCGGGCTCGTCGAGGACCGTGCGGACGCGGTACGGCACGTCGAGCGCGCGCGCGACCGCGCCCGGCCCCTCGTGCGGGGCGTGCGTGAGCACGAGGACCGGGCGCACGCCGGTCACCAGCCGTCGGGCAGCGGGCGGCCCTCGGCGTAGCCGGCCTCGGACTGGATGCCGACGACCGCGCGCTCGTGCAGCTCCTCGAGCGTCGTCGCGCCGACGTACGTCGCGGCCGACCGCACGCCCGAAGTGATGTGGTCGAGCAGGTCCTCGACGCCGGGGCGGCGCGGGTCGAGGTACATGCGCGAGTGCGAGATGCCCTCCTCGTACAGCGCCTTGCGGGCCCGGTCGAACGCCGACCCGCCCTGCGTGCGCGCCGCGACGGCCCGCGCGGAGGCCATGCCGAAGCTTTCCTTGTACAGCCGGCCGTCGCCGTCGGTGTGCATGTCGCCGGGCGACTCGTGCGTGCCCGCGAACCACGACCCGACCATGACCTGCGACGCCCCGGCCGCGAGCGCGAGCGCGACGTCGCGCGGGTGCCGCACGCCGCCGTCGGCCCACACGTGCTTGCCGAGGCGCCGCGCCTCGGCCGCGCACTCGAGCACGGCCGAGAACTGCGGACGGCCGACGGCGGTCATCATGCGCGTCGTGCACATGGCGCCCGGGCCCACGCCGACCTTGACGATGTCCGCGCCCGCGGCCACGAGGTCGCGCACGCCCTCGGCGGTCACGACGTTGCCCGCGACGACCGGCACCTGCGGGTCGAGCGACCGGACCGCGGCGAGCGCGTCGAGCATCTTGCGCTGGTGCCCGTGCGCGGTGTCGACGACGAGCACGTCGACGCCCGCGTCGAGCAGCTCGGCGGCCTTGGCGCGCACGTCGCCGTTGATGCCGACCGCGGCCGCGATGCGCAGGCGGCCCTGCGCGTCGAGCGCCGGGGTGTAGATCGACGAGCGCAGCGCGCCGACGCGCGTGAGCACGCCGACCAGCCGCCCGTCGTCGACGACGGGCGAGAACCGGCGGCGCTCGCGGTGCAGCTGCTCGAACGCGTCCCGCAGGCCCTGCGTGCCGCCCTGCTCGACGACCGCGAGGTCCACGGTGGTGGGGTGGGGCGTCATCACCTGGTCGACCTGCGTGAACATGTCGACGCCGCCGCAGTCCGCGGCCGTCACGACGCCCACCGGGCGGCCGTCGTCGACGACGACCGCGGCGCCGTGCGCGCGCTTGGCGATGAGGGTCAGCGCGGTGTGCACGGTGTCGTCGGGCGCGACGACCGTCGCGGTCTCGACGACCGGGTGCCGCTGCTTCACCGAGGCGACGACCTTGCGCACCACCTCGGTCGGCGTGTCCTGCGGCAGCACCGCGATGCCGCCGCGGCGCGCGACCGTCTCGGCCATGCGGCGGCCCGCGACGGCGGTCATGTTGGCGACCACGATCGGGATCGTCGTGCCGGTGCCGTCGGACGACGCGAGGTCGACGTCGAAGCGGGACGTGACCTCCGAGCGGGACGGGACGAGGAAGACGTCGCCGTAGGTGAGGTCGGACGCGGCCGTGTGGCCGGGCAGGAAGCGCATGGGTGATCCCCTTTCCGAGGCATCCTACCGGCCGTGCCGCCGCGGCCCCGGGGCGGCCCGCGCGGCGCCGGGCGCCCGCGAGGGCGCCTCCGGGGCCCGCCGGTAGGCTCGCGCGCATGCTCGTCGCGCTCACCGGGGTCGGCCTGTCGGCCGCCGCCGGTCTCAACGCGTCCATCCCGTTCCTGGTCGTCGCGCTCCTGGCACGGTTCACCGACCTGGTCGTGCTGCCGGCCGGTCTGACGTGGATGGAGAGCGGCTGGGCGATCGGCGTCGGGGCCGTGCTTCTGCTCACCGACGTCGTGCTCGACAAGGTGCCGGTCGTCGACACCGTGAACGACGCCGTGCAGACCGTGATCCGGCCCGCGTCGGGCGCCGTGGTGTTCGCCGCGACGTCGGCCGCGCAGGACCTCGAGGGCTCGGCGTGGGTGCGCGACAACCCGTGGGTGCCGGTCGTCGCGGGCGTCCTGGTCGCGCTCGTCGTCCACGCGACCAAGGCGACCGTGCGCCCCGTCGTGAACGCGACCACCGGCGGCCTGGGCGCGCCCGTCGTGTCGACGGTCGAGGACGGTGCCGCGATCGGGCTGAGCCTGGTCGCGGTGCTGCTGCCGGTGCTCGTGCTCGTCGCGCTCGCGGCGGGCGTCGCCCTGGTCGTCGTGCTGCTGCGGCGTCGCCGCGCCCGGCGGCGCGGGGGAGCGGCGCAGGACGAACCGGTCGCCGGGTCCTAGAGTGGGACGTCCGGCACCCGCCGGGTGACGCCCGGCGACGGGCAGGACGAGGAGGACCACGTGGGGATGCTCGAGCGCATCTCGTCGCCGCAGGACCTGCGTCGGCTCTCGACGCACGAGGTGGACGAGCTCGCCGCCGAGATCCGGGCCTTCCTGGTCGACCAGGTCTCCCGGACCGGTGGGCACCTCGGCCCGAACCTCGGCGTGGTCGAGCTGTCGATCGCGCTGCACCGCGTGTTCGACTCGCCGCGCGACGCGATCGTGTTCGACACCGGTCACCAGGCGTACGTGCACAAGCTCCTGACGGGGCGGCAGGACTTCTCGTCGCTGCGGCGCCGCGACGGCCTCTCGGGGTACCCGAGCCGCGCCGAGTCCCCGCACGACGTGGTGGAGAACTCGCACGCGTCGACCGCGCTGTCGTGGGCCGACGGCATCGCCAAGGCGCGCCAGGTGCGCGGCGAGACCGACCGGCACACGGTCGCCGTCATCGGCGACGGCGCGCTCACGGGCGGCATGGCGTGGGAGGCGCTCAACAACATCGCGGCCGACCCGGACCGTCGCGTGGTTGTCGTGGTCAACGACAACGGGCGGTCCTACGCGCCGACGATCGGCGGCCTCGCGCAGCACCTCGACTCGCTGCGCACGACGCAGGGCTACGAGTCGGTGCTGTCGTGGGGCAAGACGACGCTGCGCCGCTCGGGCCCGCCCGGGCGCCTCGCGTACGAGGCGCTGCACGGCCTGAAGAAGGGCATCAAGGACGTCGTCGCGCCGCAGGGCATGTTCGAGGACCTGGGCCTGAAGTACGTGGGCCCGGTCGACGGCCACGACGAGCAGGCGGTCGAGCGGGCGCTGCGCAGCGCGCGCGCGTTCGGCGGGCCCGTGATCGTGCACGTCATCACCGAGAAGGGCCGCGGGTACACGCCGGCCGAGCAGGACGTGGCCGACCGGTTCCACGCGGTCGGGCGCATCCACCCCGAGACGGGGCTGCCGCTCGCGCCGTCGCGCTTCGGCTGGACCAGCGTGTTCGCCGACGAGATCGTGCGGATCGGCCGGCGTCGGCCCGACGTCGTGGCCATCACCGCGGCGATGCTGCAGCCCGTGGGGCTCGCACCGTTCGCGGCCGAGTTCCCCGAGCGCGTGTTCGACGTCGGGATCGCCGAGCAGCACGCCGCGACGTCGGCGGCCGGCATGGCGTTCGGCGGCCTGCACCCGGTCGTCGCCGTGTACGCGACGTTCCTCAACCGCGCGTTCGACCAGGTGCTCATGGACGTCGCGCTGCACCGCGCGGGCGTCACGTTCGTGCTCGACCGCGCCGGCATCACCGGCGACGACGGTGCGAGCCACAACGGCATGTGGGACCTCGCGATGCTCTCGATCGTCCCGGGTCTGCGCCTCGCCGCGCCGCGCGACGAGGCGACGCTGCGCACGGCGCTGCGCGAGGCGGTCGACGTCGACGACGCTCCGACGGTCGTGCGGTACCCGAAGGGTGCGATGGGCGACCCGATCCCGGCGCTCGAGGACGTCGACGGCGTCGACGTGCTGGCCCGGCACGACGGCGGCGCGTCGCGCGTGCTGGTCGTGGGGGTCGGGGCCATGGTGCCGACCGCGCTCGCGGTGGGCGAGCTGCTCGCCGGGCACGGCGCCACGGTCACCGTGGTCGACCCGCGCTGGGCGCTGCCCGTGCCGTCGGCGCTGGTCAAGCTCGTCGACGAGCACGACCACGTCGTGACGGTCGAGGACGGCCTCGTGGACGGCGGGATCGGCGCCCTGCTGGGGCAGCGGGCGCGCGAGGCCGGCGTCGGGACGCCCGTGCAGTCGTTCGGCGTGCCCGCGCGGTTCCTCGACCACGCGACGCGCGACGAGATCGTGGCGGAGCTGCGGCTGGGCCCGCACGACGTCGCGGCGGAGGTGCTGACGGCGCTGCGCGCCCGCGACTGAGGGGCCCGGCGGCGCGCCTCGTGGCGGGTCGGCGGCCCGTCGGTAGGTTTCCCTGTGGCCGGGGTCACGGGTGCTCCTGACCGTGCGAGGACCGAGGTCCCAAGACATCCCATCATTTGCTCAATAGCGTCGTGACATCGGCCCCGACACAGGGAGTAGTCAGATGTCCATCACCGCTGTACCCAGCGACCGCAGCGACACCGCCGTACCCGCGGCCTGGGAGGGCTTCACCACCGGGCCGTGGACGGACCACGTCGACGTCCGCGACTTCATCCAGCGGAACTACACGCCGTACACCGGCGACGCGAGCTTCCTCGCCGGCCCCACCGCCCGCACCACGGGCATCTGGGACAAGCTCTCGGCGATGTTCCCGCAGGAGCGCGAGAAGGGCGTCTACGACGTCGACGCGACGACGCCGTCGACCATCACCGCCCACGCGCCCGGCTACATCGACGAGGGCAACGAGGTCATCGTCGGCCTGCAGACCGACGCGCCGCTCAAGCGCGCGATCATGCCCAACGGCGGCTGGCGCATGGTCCAGACGTCGCTGGAGACCTACGGCTACGAGGCGCCGCAGGAGATCATCGACATCTTCACCAAGTACCGCAAGACGCACAACGACGGCGTCTTCGACGTGTACCCCCCGAACGTGCGCGCCGCGCGCTCGTCGCACATCATCACGGGCCTGCCCGACGCGTACGGCCGCGGCCGCATCATCGGCGACTACCGCCGCGTCGCGCTCTACGGCGTCGACCAGCTCATCGCCGCGAAGAAGCTCGAGAAGGCCTCGCTCGACATGGAGCGCTCGGTCGAGGACGTCATCCGCGACCGCGAGGAGCTCGCGGAGCAGATCCGCGCGCTCGGCGAGCTCAAGCAGATGGCGGCGTCCTACGGCTACGACATCTCGCAGCCCGCGACCAACGCGCGCGAGGCCGTGCAGTGGCTGTACTTCGCGTACCTCGCCGCCGTGAAGGAGC
Organism: Cellulomonas sp. HD19AZ1; assembly: GCF_004535805.1. Classification (NCBI taxonomy): domain Bacteria; kingdom Bacillati; phylum Actinomycetota; class Actinomycetes; order Micrococcales; family Cellulomonadaceae; genus Cellulomonas; species Cellulomonas sp. HD19AZ1. Next base: position 311,538 of record NZ_SPHX01000007.1, on the reverse strand, counting down.
AGAACGGCGCGGCCATGTCGCTCGGCCGCACGTCGACGTTCCTCGACGTGTTCCTGCAGCGCGACCTCGAGTCGGGTGCGCTGACGGAGGAGCAGGCGCAGGAGATCATCGACGACTTCGTCATCAAGCTGCGCATCGTGCGGTTCCTGCGCACGCCCGAGTACGACAGCCTGTTCTCGGGCGACCCGACCTGGGTGACCGAGTCCATCGGCGGCATCGGCGAGGACGGGCGCCCGCTCGTCACCAAGACGTCGTTCCGGTACCTGCAGACGCTGTACAACCTGGGCCCGGCGCCCGAGCCGAACATGACCGTGTTCTGGAGCGAGCGGCTGCCCGAGGGCTTCAAGCGGTACTGCGCGCAGGTGTCCATCGACACGTCGGCCGTGCAGTACGAGTCCGACGAGCTCATCCGCGCCTCGTGGGGCGACGACGCGGCCATCGCGTGCTGCGTGTCCCCGATGCGGGTCGGCAAGCAGATGCAGTTCTTCGGTGCGCGGGTCAACCTCGCCAAGGCGCTGCTCTACGCGATCAACGGCGGCCGTGACGAGATCTCCGGCAAGCAGGTCGCGCCGGTGTCCGCGCCCGTCGAGGGCGAGGTGCTCGACTACGACGACGTCATGGCCAAGTTCGACAAGACCATGGACTGGCTCGCCGAGACCTACGTCGACGCGCTGAACTGCGTGCACTACATGCACGACAAGTACGCGTACGAGCGCATCGAGATGGCGCTGCACGACCGCACCATCCTGCGGACCATGGCCTGCGGCATCGCCGGCCTGTCGGTCGTCGCGGACGCGCTGTCGGCGATCAAGCACGCGAAGGTCACGCCGCTGCGCACGGCCGACGGCCTGATCACCGAGTACGCGATCGACGGCGACTTCCCGACGTACGGCAACGACGACGACCGCGCCGACGACATCGCGGTGTGGATCGTGCGGCGCTTCATGGAGAAGATCCGCGCCGTCCCGACGTACCGCAACGCGCTGCACACGCAGTCGGTGCTGACGATCACGTCGAACGTCGTCTACGGCAAGGCCACCGGGTCGACGCCCGACGGCCGCAAGGCCGGCGAGCCGTTCGCCCCGGGCGCCAACCCGATGAACGGGCGCGACACGCACGGCATGCTCGCCTCGGCGCTCTCGGTCGGCAAGCTGCCGTACTCCGAGGCGCAGGACGGCATCTCGCTGACCTCGTCGATCGTCCCCTCGGGCCTCGGCCGCGAGAAGGACGAGCAGGTGACGAACCTGGTCGGCCTGCTGGACGCGTACATCCTGTCCTCCGGCTACCACATGAACGTCAACGTGCTGAACCGCGAGACGCTCCTGGACGCCATGGAGCACCCGGAGAACTACCCGCAGCTCACCATCCGGGTCTCCGGCTACGCCGTGAACTTCGTGCGGCTCACGCGCGAGCAGCAGCTCGACGTGCTGTCCCGCACGTTCCACGGCGCGGTCTGACCCACCGGTCCCCGGCCCGGCGCGCGCAGCGCCGGGCCGGGCGACCACCGACGTACCCTCGCAGCACCACCCGACGACAGCGTGGAGGTCACCGTGACCACGACCGTGCAGGACGGCGCACCCGTCGTGCCGCTCGGCGTCCCGCTCGTCGGCGGGTCGCACACCCGCACCCAGGGCCACGGCACCGCGGGCCTGGAGACCACCGAGGCGGAGCGCTCCGAACGGCTCGCCGCGGTCCGCGAGGGCCGGCTCGGGTCGGTCCACTCGTGGGAGCTCGTGACCGCGGTCGACGGCCCCGGCACGCGCCTGACGATCTTCCTGTCGGGCTGCCCGCTGCGGTGCCTGTACTGCCACAACCCCGACACCATGGAGATGCGCCGCGGCACCGACGTCGCGGCCGACGAGCTCCTGGCACGCATCGCGCGCTACCGCGGGGTCTTCAAGGCGACCGGCGGCGGCGTCACCATCTCGGGCGGCGAGCCGCTCATGCAGCCCGCCTTCGTGCGACGGCTGGTCCGCGGCGCGGCAGCGATGGACGTGCCGGTCGCGATCGACACGTCGGGCTTCTTCGGCGCGCACGCGACCGACGAGATGCTCGACGACGTGTCGCTCGTCCTGCTGGACGTGAAGTCCGGCGACCCCGAGACGTACAAGCGTGTCACCGGCCGCGAGCTGCAGCCCACGCTCGACTTCGGCCGCCGCCTGTCGGCCCGCGGCACCCGCATGTGGATCCGGTTCGTGCTCGTGCCGGGCCTGACCGACGCGCCCGAGAACGTCGCGGCCGTGGCGGACTACGTCGCGTCGCTCGGCGAGGCCGTCGAGCGGGTCGAGGTGCTGCCGTTCCACCAGATGGGCCGCGACAAGTGGTCCGAGCTGGGCATGCGCTACGAGCTCGACGACGTCGAGCCGCCGTCGCGCGAGGCCGCCGAGGCCGTCCGCGACGTCTTCCGCGCGCGCGGTCTGACGACGTTCTGACCCCACCCTCGCACCCACGAGAGTGCGATCCAGTCGTCGCCACCCTCGTGCTCGTGAGAGTGCGATCCAGTCGTCGCCACCCTCGTGCTCGTGAGAGTGCGATCCAGTCGCCACCCCTCATGTCCTTGAGAGTGCGATCGAGTCGTCGCCACCCCGTGACCGTGCCCAGCACAGCACGCTCGGGTCGGGCGGTGAGGGCGACGGCGGACGCGGTGGTCACCACGTCTGACGACCCAGCACGACCCCCTCGTGCCGGATGAGCTCGGCGACGGCTCTCTCGAGCGCGTTGCGGCTCCCGAGGACGTCGCCCCGGTGGACCCCGACGACGGTCCAGCCGAACCGGATCCGCAGGTCGTCCCGTCGACGTTCGTCGGCCCGTCGCTGCGCCACCGTCCGGTGATGGTGCTCGTCGCCGTCGTACTCGACGCCGACGCGGGCGTCGCGGTAGCCGAGGTCCAGGCGGTAGACCTCGCGACCGCCGTGACGGATCGAGATCTGCGCCTCAGGCCGGGGAAGACCGGCCTCGAACAGCCGGAGGCGGAGCCAGGACTCGCCGGCCGACTCGGTCTGCGGTTCGCAGAGCTCGATCAGCCGACGGGCGCGCGCGATGTTGCGTGCCCCGGGCAGCTCGCGCGCGCGGCGCACGAGTCGTGCGGGGTCGACGAGGCCCGCGTGCGCGAAGGCGTCGATCGCGGCGAGGCTGATGTACCCGGGTGCGTACCGGGCGAGGTCCAGTGCCGTGCGTTCGGCCGTCGTGGCGGGTACGCCACCGAGCACGGTGACGTCGGCCGCGGGCAACGCGCCGGTCCAGCACTGCTGCCCGGGCCGTCGGACGCGAGGCACTGCCGTCGGGACGATGCACTGCAGGCGGGGTGGCCGCAGGTGCAGCCCGGGGGCGCGCGTGTCGACACCGTGCAGCCACGCAGCGGTCTCACGGCACACGGCGGCGCCACGGGGCAGCACCGTGCTGATCGCGCGAGCCCGTGTGGCGGGGTCCTCGAGCAGGTCCCGACGGACGAGCACGCTGCGGAACAGCTGGACGTACCGCCCTGACGTGACGAGCCGGTGGCTGGCGGCCCAGGTGGAGCCGGTGGCGCGGAGGTGACGCATGTCGAGCACGGGGGCGTCCTGCATCCGCACACGGTCGCGGTCACCGGGCCGCGAGACGCACACGGGGCTCGTGGCCGTGGACGACTCTGCCGCGCACCGACTCTGAGGGCGGCTCGGGGCATCGGTGACCACGGCGCGGCGCGCTCAGGGCGACCCGGTCGCTGGATCGCACTCTCGTGAGCCGGTGAGTGGGTGAGTGGGCGTGCGGCGACGACGTGCCGCGGCGACGCGGTCAGCTGGATCGCACTCTCGCGAGAGTGGTGGGGGTGGGCGTGTGACTGGATTGCGCTCTCGCGGGAGGGGTGGGCGAGGGCGGTGCGGTGACTGGATCGCACTCTCGCGGGAGGGTGGGAGGCAAGGAGGGGTCAGGAGTGGGGGACGTTGGCGACGCCGTCGGGCAGGAGGCGGCGCCCCAGGATCCGCTCGCTGTAGCCGCGGCGGTCCAGGTACGGCGTGATGCCGCCGAGGTGGAAGCCCCAGCCGGCGCCGAGGATCATGCACAGGTCGATCTGCTGCGGCGTCGCGACGACGCCCTCGTCGAGCATGTGCCCGATCTCGACCGTGAGCGCCGTGAGGACGGCGTCGAGCACGCCGGCCTCGTCGAGCGGCGTCGCGTCGGCCGCGCCCTCGCGGGCCGCGTCGAACACCGACTGCACCGCGGGGTCCACGCGCTTGGGCAGCCCGCGGGCCGCCGCCGGACGCACCACCGGCGTGCCCTCGGCGACGAGCTTCTCGAGCCCGGGGGAGCGCGGGAACCGGTCGCCGAGGTCGTCGCGCAGCGACGTCAGCACGTGCAGGCCGACCGCGGGTCCCACGAGGTCGAACAGCTCGAACGGCGGCATCGGCAGGCCCAGCGGGTCGAGCGCACGGTCCGCCACCTCGACCGGCGTGCCGTGCTCGACCGCGTCGACGATCACGCCGAGCAGCAGCACCAGCAGCCGGTTGACGACGAACCCGGGGCGGTCCCGCACGAGCACCGCGGTCTTGCGCAGCTGCGCCGCGACCGCGAACCCGGTGGCCAGCGCCTCGGCCGACGTGTGCTCGGCCTGCACGACCTCGACGAGCGGCATCGCCGCGACCGGGTTGAAGAAGTGCAGGCCGACGACGCGCTCGGGGTGGCGCAGGTCGGCGGCCATGCGCGTCACCGACAGGGCTGACGTGTTGGTCGCGAGCACCGCGTCGGGCGCGACCACGTCCTCGAGCTCGGCGAGCACGCGCTTCTTGAGGTCGAGGACCTCGGTGACCGCCTCGATGACGAGGTCGCAGTCGGTGAACACGGCGATGTCGGTCGAGCCCGTGACCTGGGCGGTGATGCGCGCACCGGCGTCGGAGGTCATGCGCCCCGACGACACGAGCCGCTCGACCGTCGAGCGGACCGTCGCGAGCCCGTGCGCGACGCGCTCCTCGTCCAGGTCGCGCATCACGACCGGGACCCCGAGCCGCTGCGCGAGCAGCAGCGCGATCTGCGCGGCCATGAGCCCGGCACCGACGACGCCGACGCGCGTGACCGGCCGGGCGAGCGCGCGGTCCGGGGCGCCGGTCGGCCTGCGGCCGCCCTGCACGAGCCCGAACGCGTACACGCTCGCGCGCATCTCGTCGCTCATGATGAGGTCGGCCAGCGCCTCGTCCTCCGCCGCGAACGCGGTGTCCCGGTCGGCGTCGCGCGCGGCCTCGAGCAGGTCGAGCGCGCGGTAGGGGGCGGGGCGCGAGCCGTGCACCACGGCGTCCAGGTGCCGGCGCGCACCCTCGACGACCGTGCGCCAGGTCGCGGCGTCGTCGAGCGGCCGCCGCGGCACCGTCACCTCGCCGGCGAGCACGCGCGCCGCCCAGCGCACCGACTCCTCGAGGAAGTCCGCGGGGTCGAGCACGACGTCGACGAGCCCGATCTCGGCGGCCTGCTGCGCCGTGAACGGCTTGTTCGCGGCGGGCCGGGTGAGGACCACGTCGACGGCCCGCTCGATCCCGACGAGCCGCGGCACGAGGTAGGCGCCGCCCCACCCGGGGACGAGGCCCAGCCCGGTCTCGGGCAGCGCGAGCGCCCGCACGTCGGCCGACGCCGTGCGGTAGTCGCAGTTCAGCGCGACCTCGAGCCCGCCGCCGAGCGCCGCGCCGTTGACGAACGCGAACGTGGGCACCCCCAGCTCGCCCAGCAGCCGGTACGCGGCGTGGCCGCCGCGCCCGAGCGCGAGCGCGTCGTCGCGCGACGTCACGCCGGCGACCTGCGTGAGGTCGGCGCCCGCCGCGAGGTAGTACGGCTTGCCAGTGACGGCCAGTGCCGCGATCTCGCCGCGGGCCGCTCGGGCCTGCTGCGTGCGCAGCACGTCCGCGAGCTCGGCGACGCCGCGCGGCCCGAGCGTCGTGGGCTTCGTGTGGTCCAGCCCGTTGTCGAGCGTCACCAGCGCGAGCGTGCCGAGCCCGCCGGGCAGGCGGACGTCGCGGACCAGGGCGTGCGTGACGCGCTCCTCGCGCGGCGCGGTCGTGCTCATCGGGCGGCCTCCTCGCCGGTGAAGTGGGGGTTCTCCCAGACGACCGTGCCGCCCTGCCCCAGGCCGACGCACATCGTCGTGAGGCCGTAGCGGACGTCGGGGCGCTCGGCGAACTGCCGCGCGAGCTGCGTCATGAGCCGGACGCCCGACGACGCGAGCGGGTGTCCGACCGCGATCGCGCCGCCGTACGGGTTGACGCGGGGGTCGTCGTCGGCGATGCCGAACGCGTCGAGGAACGACAGCACCTGCACCGCGAACGCCTCGTTGATCTCGACGAGCCCGACGTCGTCGATCGTCAGGCCCGCGCGCTCGAGCGCGCGGCGCGTCGCGGGCACGGGCCCCAGGCCCATGACCTCGGGCTCGACGCCCGCGTACGCGAACGACACGAGCCGCATGCGCACCGGCAGGCCCAGCTCCTCGGCGACGTCCTCGGCGGCGAGCAGGCAGGACGCGGCGCCGTCGGTCAGGGGAGCCGAGGTCGCGGCGGTGACGCGCCCGCCGGGGCGGAACGGCGTGGGCAGGTCGGCGACCGCGGCGAGGGTCGTACCGGGTCGCGGCGGCTCGTCGGCGGTCGCCAGGCCCCAGCCGCGCTCGGGGTCGCGCAGCGCGACGGGCACGAGGTCGGGCTCGATGCGCCCGGACGCCAGCGCCGCGGCGTACCTCTCCTGGCTCGCGACGCCGTACGCGTCGGCGCGCTCCTTGGTCAGCTCCGGGAACCGGTCGTGCAGGTTCTCGGCCGTGACGCCCATGTTGAGCGCGTCCGGGGCGACGAGCCGCTCGGCCAGGAAGCGGGGGTTCGGCTCGGCGTCGAAGCCCATGGGGTGGTGGCCCATGTGCTCCACGCCGCCCGCGATCGTCACGTCCTGCGCGCCGACCCCGATCGCCGCGGCCGTGGTCGTCACGGCGGTCATGGCCCCGGCGCACATCCGGTCGATCGCGAACCCCGGGACCGTCGGGGGCAGGCCCGCGAGCATCGCGACCGTGCGCCCGAGCGTCAGGCCCTGGTCCCCTTGCTGCGTGGTCGCGGCGAGCGCGACGTCGTCGACGCGCGCGGGCGGGAGCTGCGGGTGGCGGCGCAGCAGCTCGCGCACGGTCCGCACGGCGAGGTCGTCGGCGCGGGTGTGCGCGTACAGCCCGTCCGTGCGGGCGCGCCCGAACGGGGTGCGGACCCCGTCGACGAAGACCACGCTGCGGCCGTGCTGCGACCGGGCGGGGGCGGGGGAGGTGCTCGGCATCTGTCCTCCTGGGGGACGGCGGTGTCCGGTGGAGCGCGCGAGGTGCGTCGTCGCACGGCCGGGACCATGGTCCCTGGACGCGCGAAGTTACTCAAGAGTAACAGCGGCGGACCAGCGCGTTCCCGCGCAGCACCGAGCATGCCGGAGCGTGCCCCCGACGGCGCGTCAGGAGGCCGCCGAGGAGGCGTCGCCGGGCTCAGGCCGTGGCGAAGGCCGCCGCGAGCCGGTCCGCGAGCAGCTCGACCTGCCACGCGCGCGCACCGCCCGCCGTCAGCGTCGCCGCCACCGCCGCGGCGTCGAGCGGGGCCGGCGGCGACCAGCACAGCCGCCGCAGCAGGTCCGGCTGCAGCAGGTTCTCGACGGGCACCGTGTGCTGCTCCGAGAGCTCGGCCACCACCGCGCGCGCCGCCGCGAGACGCGCGGCCGCCGCGGGGTCGCGGTCCGCCCAGGCGCGCGGCGGCGGCGGGCCGTCGCTCGCGGGACCGCGCGTCGCCGGCAGCTCGGCCTCGGGCAACGCGGTGGCGCGGTCGATCGCGCCCTGCCACAGCGCGGCGCGTCGACGCGTGCCCTTGCCCATGAACGCCGGCAGGGCCGTCAGCTGGCCCACCGTGCGGGGCATCGCCTGCGCCGCGGCGACGATCGCCGCGTCGGGCAGCACCCGGCCGGGGGAGATGTCCCGCTCGCGCGCGTTGCGGTCCCGCGTCGCGTACAGCTCGCGCACCACCGCGAGCCGGCGGGCGTCACGGATCGTGTGGAGGCCCGACACCCGCCGCCAGGGCTCGGCGCGCGGCGCCGGCGGGGGCGCGGTGCGCACGGCCTCGAACTCCTGACGTGCCCACTCGGCCTTGCCGGAGACGGCGAGCCGCTCGGCCAGGACCTGACGCACCTCGACGAGGACCTCGACGTCGAGCGCCGCGTAGCGCAGCCACTCGGGGGGCAGCGGACGCGTCGACCAGTCGACCGCCGAGTGCTCCTTGGCCAGGCCCAGCCCGAGCGTGTCCGCGACGACCGCCGCGAGACCGACGCGCTCCATGCCCAGCAGGCGCGCCGCGAGCTCGGTGTCGAACACGCGCGACGGTCGCATGCCCTGCTCGGCGAGCCCCGGCAGGTCCTGCGACGCCGCGTGCAGCACCCACTCGACGCCCACGAGCGCGTCGGACAGCGCCGACAGGTCCGGCAGGGCGATCGGGTCGATCAGCGCCGTGCCCGCGTCCTCGCGTCGCAGCTGCACGAGGTAGGTGCGCTGGCCGTAGCGGTAACCCGACGCGCGCTCGGCGTCGACCGCGACCGGGCCCGTCCCGGCGGCGAACGCCGCCACGGTCGCGGCCAGCGCCGCCGGCGTGTCGACGACCGGCGGCACGCCGTCGGCGGGCTCGAGCAGCGGGACCACCGGCGGCGGGGTCGGCTCGGCCTCGGGCTCCTCGTGCGACACCTCGGCCTCCATGACCTCCACCGTAGGTGACGCGGGCGGTGCGTCCGCGCAGGCCGCGCGCGCGTCGCGCGTCGTGCTCGTCACGCGAGCGGCCGCACCGGGGTCAGTCGATCAGGCCCGTGCGGATCGCGATGGCCACGAGCTCGGCGCGGTCGCCCGTGCCCAGCTTGCGGGAGATGCGCGCGAGGTGGCTCTTGACCGTGAGCGCGGACAGGCCGAGCTCCTCGCCGATGCGCCGGTTCGTGTTGCCCTCGGCCACGCGCGCCAGGACGCTGAGCTCGCGCGCGCTCAGCTCCGCGGTGGGAGCGGCGGGCACGGGCGCCGGCGTCGGCGGCGCGGGGCGGACCGGCGCCGCCGCGGGCTCGGTCGTCGACGCGACACCCCCGCGCAGCCCGCCCGTGAGCAGCGCGGAGAGCTCCCCGCGACCCGCGTGGCGCGCGAGCACGACCACGCGGTGGGCGCCGCGGCGCTGCAGCGTGCGCACGAGCGTGCCGCCCTCGCCGTCGGCGATCTGCGTGACCACGACGCACATCGGGTTGCGCGCGGGCGTCGACGGCGGCACGCGCCGCGACGTGGGCACGCCGGTGAGAGCGGTCGCGCGGCGGGCCTGCAGGTCACGGGCGTCGCGGCGGAGGGGCTCGATGGTCACGCCAGACCATCGGCAGGAAGGCCCGTCCACTTGAGGGAGAACCGCGTCAGCGGCGCGGCAGCGCGACGACCCCGTCGGGCAGCGGCGGCAGGCCCGCGGCCGTGCACAGCAGCGTCGTCCAGGCCGTCAGGTGCGGCGCGAGGTGCTCGTCCCACGCGGTCCACGACGCGCGGATCTCGAGCTCGGTCTGCTCGTCGCGGCGCTCGAGCGCGCCGAAGCTCTGGGACAGCACGCGCGTCACGGTGCCGCCCGCGGCGTGCGGCTCGACGCCCGCCGCGGTGAGCGACTCGGTGAACCACGACCACGCGACCTCGGCGAGCAGCGGGTCCGCGCCGACCTCCGGCTCGAGCGTCGCGCGCACGAGCGTCACGAGCCGGAACGAGCCCTCCCAGGCCTCCTGCCCCTCGGGGTCGTAGAGCACGACGAAGCGTCCCGACGCGAGGTCCTCGGCCGCGACGGACCGTCGCGCGGTGCGCACGTCGGCGGTCAGCGCAGCCGTGAACGGCGCGATCCGCGCGGGCCCGGGCACCTCGTCGAGCACCACCTCGGGTCGCACGGGCACGCCGCGCAGCGAGCGCAGCGCCCGGACGAACTCGGCAGGGACGTCCTCGGGTCCGGCGGGGGTCACGCGGCGAGCGTACGGGCGGGCCGCGCCGTCTCGGTCCCCGGCACGCCGGGGGAGGTGACGTCCGGGCGGTCTAGGCTCGTCGTCGCACCCGCACGTGCGCGGCGCGCGCCCGGCCGCAGCGGCCGGGGCGCCGCACGCGCCGTGCCCCCCGGCATGAAGGAGCGCACCTGATGTCTGTCCCGTCGTCGGCGGTCGGCACCGCGCAGATCGGTGTCACCGGGTTGGCCGTCATGGGCCGCAACCTGGCACGGAACTTCGCGCGGAACGGCTTCACGGTCGCGGTGCACAACCGCACGTACGCGCGCACGCAGTCGCTCGTCGCCGAGCACGGCGCCGACGGCACGTTCGTGCCCTCGGAGTCGATGGCGGACTTCGTCGCGTCGCTCGAGCGCCCGCGCAAGGTCGTCGTCATGGTGCAGGCCGGCGCGCCGACCGACGCCGTCATCGACGAGCTCGTGCCGCTGCTCGAGGAGGGCGACATCGTCGTCGACGCCGGCAACGCGCACTTCCCCGACACGGTCCGCCGCGAGGCCGCGCTGCGCGCCAAGGGCCTGCACTTCGTCGGGACGGGCGTCTCGGGCGGCGAGGAGGGTGCGCTCAACGGTCCGTCGATCATGCCCGGCGGCACCGCCGAGTCGTACGCGTCGCTCGGCCCGATCCTCGAGAAGATCTCGGCGAAGGTCGACGGCGTGCCGTGCTGCACCCACGTGGGCCCCGACGGCGCCGGCCACTTCGTCAAGATGGTGCACAACGGCATCGAGTACGCCGACATGCAGCTCATCGCCGAGGCGTACGACCTGCTGCGCAGCGGCCTGGGCGCGTCGGCGCCGGAGATCGGGGAGGTCTTCGCGGCGTGGAACACGGGCGACCTCGAGTCGTTCCTCATCGAGGTGACCGCCGAGGTCCTGGCGCACACCGACGCCGCGACGGGGCGGCCGTTCGTCGACGTCGTCGCCGACGCCGCCGAGCAGAAGGGCACCGGCCGCTGGACCGTGCAGAACGCGCTCGACCTGGGCGTGCCGATCACGGGCATCGCCGAGGCGACCTTCGCGCGTGCGCTGTCCGGCTCGGCGCCGCAGCGTGCCGCGGCGCGCGGCGTGCTCCCGGCCGACACGCTCGCGTGGAACGTCCCCGACGCCGGTGCGTTCATCGAGGACGTGCGCCTCGCGCTGTACGCGTCGAAGGTCGTCGCGTACTCGCAGGGCTTCGACCAGATCGCCGCGGCCAGCGAGCAGTTCGGGTGGGACATCGACCGCGGCGCGATGGCGCGCATCTGGCGCGGCGGCTGCATCATCCGCGCCAAGTTCCTCGACCGCATCACGCAGGCGTACGAGCGTGACGCGCACCTGCCGCTGCTGCTGGCCGACCCGTACTTCACGGCCGCCGTCGCCAACGGCGTGGCCGCGTGGCGGCGCGTCGTGTCGGCCGCGGCCGCGCACGGCGTGCCGACGCCGGCGTTCTCGTCGTCGCTCGCCTACTACGACGGCGTGCGGGCCGAGCGCCTGCCGGCGAACCTCATCCAGGCGCAGCGCGACTTCTTCGGCGCGCACACCTACCGCCGCACCGACCGCGAGGGCACGTTCCACACGGACTGGTCGGGCGACCGCTCCGAGCAGACCTGGTGAGCCGCCGCACGGGGGCCCAGGTGCCCGTCGCCCGGCTCCAGCCCGTGATCCTCGGCGGCGACGTCGGCGCGTACAGCCTCGCGCGGACGTTCCACGAGGCGTACGGCGTGCGCTCCGTCGTCGTGTCGACCGTGTCGACCGGGCTCGTGCGGCACTCGAGGATCCTCGAGAACGTCGTCGAGCCCGGCATCGACGACGGCCCGACGGTCGTGCGTCGGCTGCGCGACGTCGCGGCGCGGTTCGCCGACCGGCACCTCGTGCTGCTCGGCAGCGCCGACTGGCTGGTCCGGACGATCGTCGAGAACCGTGCCGAGCTCGAGGACCTGTACACGATCCCGTACGTGGACGTCGCGACGCTCGACCGCGTGACCGACAAGGTGCTGTTCGGCGAGCTGTGCGCCGAGCTCGGCATCGACCACCCCGCGACGGTCGTGCACGACGTGCAGGGCGGCGGCACGCCCGACACGTCGGGCCTGCGGTTCCCGGTGATCGCGAAGGCCGCGGACACCGCCGCCTACCACCTGGTCGAGTTCCCGGGGAAGAAGAAGGTCTTCACGGTCGACACGCCGGCCGAGCTCGCGGAGCTGCTGGGACGCGTGCAGGCCTCGGGGTACCGGGGCAGCTTCGTCGTGCAGGACCTCATCCCGGGCGACGACTCGGGCATGCGGATCCTCACGTGCTACTCGGACGCGAGCGGGAAGGTGCGGTTCTCCGCGTTCGGGCACGTGCTGCTCGAGGAGCACACGCCCGGTGCGCTGGGCAACCCCGCCGGCATCATCACCGGTCACGACGAGCAGATCGTCGCGCAGGCCACGCGGCTCCTGGAGCACCTGGGCTGGACCGGGTACGCGAACTTCGACCTCAAGCACGACCCGCGCGACGGTCGCACCGTGTTCTTCGAGCTCAACCCGCGCCTCGGGCGGTCGAACTTCTACATCACCGCCGGCGGGCGCAACACCGCCGAGCTGTACGTGCGCGAGCACGTGCAGGGGCTCGACCCGCTGCCCGACGGCGCCGCCGACCACCTCACCGAGCCGCACCTGTACACGGTGCTGCCGCGGTGGCTGCTGCGCCGGTACGTGGCCGACCCGGCGCTGCGCGCCCGCACGCGTGCGCTCGGCCGGGCCCGGCGGGTGACGAACCCGCTGTGGTACCGCGCCGAGACCGACCCCCGGCGCCTCGCGTACCTTGCGGTCGCGCAGGCCAACCAGGTGCGCAAGTACCGCCGGTACTACCCGACGGGCGACGCGTGAGCCCGGCCCCGCACGACCCGGCGGCCCCCGCGGGGGCCGCCGGACGGGTCGAGGTCGGCGTCATCGGCGGCGTCGGCCCCGCGGCGACCGTGTGCTTCCTCGACCTGGTCGTGCGGCACACTTCGGCCGACCGCGACCAGGACCACGTCGACCTCGTCGTGCTGCAGCACGCCTCGATCCCGGACCGCACCGCGTACATCCTCGGGCGGTCCGACGAGGACCCCGGCCCGGTGATGGCGGCCGACGCGCGCCGCCTGGAGCGGCTGGGCGTCGGCTTCGTCGTCGTCCCGTGCAACACCGCGCACCACTTCACGGACGAGGTCGCGGCCGCCGTGGACGTGCCCGTGCTGAGCATCGTCGACGAGACGGCCGACGAGGTCGCCGCCCGCCCGGGCACCGCGCGCGTCGGGGTGCTCGCCACGAGCGGCACGCTCGCCGCACGCGTCTACCAGCGCGCGCTCGAGGCCCGCGGGCTCGAGCCCGTCGTGCCGGACGACGCCGACCAGGACGTCGTCATGGGCATCATCTACGACCAGGTGAAGGCCGGACGGCCGGCCGACGTCGCGGCGCTGCACGCCGTGGCCGACCGGCTCGGGGCCCGCGGCGCGGACGTCGTGGTGCTCGGCTGCACCGAGCTGTCCGTGGTCGCCGCGGAGCACGACCTGCTCGCCGACGCGCGGTACGTCGACTCGCTCGACGTGCTCGCGCGCCGCACGGTCGAGCGCGCGGGCTATCCGCTGCGCTGACGCGCGCGGGCGGTCCGCCGCGCCGACCGGTGCGTCGCGCGCCCGGCCGGGCGCGCGACGCCGGTCAGCCCAGCTCGCTCGTGCCCGAGTACAGGTGCAGCACGGGCACGTGCAGCTCGTCGCGCGCGCGGGACGCCCAGTCGGTGTGGAACGTGTCCTCGACCATGTGCGGGTACGTCACGACGACGACCTCGCGCACGCCGCCGCCGGCGACCGCGCCGCGCAGCGCGGGCAGCGGGTCGTCCTCGGTGATCTCGCCGGTCGCCTCGCGGCCCGCGGCGAGGAACTCCGCGACGCTGCCCTCGACCTGCTGGGCGGCGGTCTGGCGCGCCTGCGTGCGGCTCGGCTCGTGGCCGGTCGCGCGCTCCCACGCCTCCTTGAGCTCGCCCATGCTCAGCGCGTCGATGATCCACGGCACGAGCGGACGGTCGGTGTCGGCGGGCACGAGCACGCGGTAGGCCAGGGTCTCGTCGGCGTGCAGGTCGACGATGTGCTGGACGTCGGAGGCGGCGAGCGTGTCCTCGGTGAGGACGAGGATGGTGTCGGTCACGCCCCCGAGCCTACGGCCGCGCGCAGGTCCCAGCAGGTCAGCAGCGTGCCGTCCGGCGCGTGGAGCACGTGCCGCAGGTGCGCGGGGCGCGGCGGCGCGAGCCAGGGTGCGCCGTGCACGACGCGCGGAGCGGGCCCGGCGACGAGCGTCGGCGACGTGGTCAGGCACAGCTCGTCGACGACGTCGGCCACGAGCAGGTCGCCCAGCAGGCCCGGACCGCCCTCGGCGAGCACGCGCGTCAGGCCGCGGGCCCGCAGCGCCGTGACGGCCGCGGGCAGGTCGGGGGAGTCGGGGTCGTCGTGGCCCGGCACGACGAGCGTGCGGTCGGGCCCCACGAGGTCGCGGGCGCGCGCGGCGCCGGCGGCGCCCGTGACGACGAGGGGCGGTCGCGCACCGGTCGCGAGGTCCGCGGGCACGTCGCCGCGGCGCGTCACGACCGCGAGCTCGACGACCTCCGGCAGGCCGGCCGCCGTGCGGGCCGCGCGCAGGTGGTCCGCGACCGGCAGCTCGCGGTAGCCCTCGGCGCGCACCGTCCCGGCGCCGACGAGGACGACGTCGGCCAGCGCGCGCAGCACCGCGAACACCCGCGCGTCGGCGGGCGTGCCGAGCGAGCCCGAGCGGTCGTCGCCGCCCGTCGCGGCGCCGTCGACCGACGCGACCATGTTGGCGCGCACGTGCGGCGCGTCGCGCACGAGCAGCGCGACGAGCTCCGCCTCGCCCGGCACGGGCGCGAGGGTGCGCCGGTCGGTCACGGGCACGAGCACGTCGAGCGGGACGTCGGGGGGCGTGGGCTCCGGCACGCGGCCAGGTTACGAGCGGCCGAGCGTCGCGGCGAGCGCGGCCACGTCGCCCACGACGACGACCGCGGGGTTGCGCACGCCGACCTCCCGGGCGCGGTCGGCGATCGTCGCGGCCGTGCCGAGCGTCGTGCGCTGCGTCGGCAGCGTGCCGTCCTCCACCACCGCGACCGGCGTCGTGGCCGCGAGGCCGTGACCGACGAGCCGGTCCATGTGCTCACCGAGCCGCCCGACGCCCATGAGCAGCACGAGCGTGCCGCGCAGCCGCGCGAGCGTCTCCCAGTCGGTGTCGGCGTCGTGCGCCGACACGACCGTCACCTGGCGCGCGAGGTCCCGGTGCGTCACCGGCACGCCCGCGGCGCCCGGCACCGCGATCGCGCTCGTGACGCCCGGCACGACCTCGACGTCCACCCCGGCGGCGAGGCACGCCGCGAGCTCCTCGCCACCACGTCCGAGCACGAACGGGTCGCCGCCCTTGAGCCGCACGACGCGCTGCCCGGCCCGCGCGCGCTCGACGAGCAGCCGGTTGATCTCGTCCTGCGTGAGCGTGTGCGCGTGGGGCGCCTTGCCCGCCTCGACGACCTCGACGCCCGGCTCGAGCTCGTCGAGCAGCGCGCGCGGCGCGAGCCGGTCGACCACCACGACGTCGGCCTCGGCGAGCGCCCGGCGTCCACGGGTCGTGATGAGCCCCGGGTCGCCGGGACCGCCGCCGACGAGCGCCACGTGACCCGCGCCCGCGCGGTGCCGGCGCACCGGCAGCGCGCCCGTGTCCAGCAGGGTCTGCAGGGCCGCGCGCAGCGCGAGCGCCCGGCGCGGGTCGCCCCCCGCCGACACGGCGACCGTCACGTCGCCCGCGCGTGCGACCGCCGGGGTCCACGCGGTCGACGACGCCGCGTCGTCGGCGCGGACGCACCACGTGCGTGCGGCCTGCGCGTCGGCGGACACGGTCGCGTCGGTGCGCGGGTCGCCGGTCGCGGTGTGCACGAGCCACGCACCGTCCAGGTCGCCGGGCGCGTACTCGCGCGCGAGCCACGTGACGGCGCCGGCGGCCGCGAGGTCCGCGAGGTCCTCGCACAGCGCGGGCGCCACCACGCGGACCGCACCGCCGTCCGTCAGCAGCGAGCGCACGCGGCGGGCCGCGACCGGACCACCGCCGACGACCACGACCAGCCGCCCGGTGACGTCCAGCAGCAGCGGGTGGCGCGGGCTCATATCCCGGCCCCCGCGAGCCAGTCGTCGTCGCGCTCGTCCGGGCGCACGGGCGCCAGCCGGTCCAGCAGGGTCGGTCCGACCATGCCCGCCGCGAGGGTCGAGCCGTCCGTCGGGTCGACGAGGAGGAAGCCCCCCGTGCGCCGGTGCGTCGCGTAGTCGTCGAGCACGACGGGCTCCGCCAGGCGCAGCCGCACCCGTCCGATCGCGTTCAGCCCGAGCGAGCGCGGTGCGGCCTCGCTCGACGTGTCGGTCGCGTCGATCGTGCGCACGGTGTCGACCGGGTCCCACTGCTCGACGGTCAGCGTGTCGACGTCGAGCCGCGCGTCGACCTCGCGCAGCAGCCCCCGCACCGTGCGGGTGCCGATGCGCACGAGCACGCGGGCACCCGGCACCGACCTGCGCTCCGTGAGCCAGCAGACCGTGCCGACCAGGTCCTGACCCGTCGGCACGGCCTCGTCGGCGGGGACCAGGACGTCGCCGCGCGCGACGTCGACGTCGTCGGCGAGGCGCACGGTGACCGACCGCGGGGCCTCCGCCGCCGCCAGCGGGCCGTCGAACGTGTCGATGCCGACCACGCGGCTGGTGCGCCCGGACGGCAGCACGCGGACCGCGTCACCCACGCGCACGACGCCCGACGCGACCTTGCCCGCGTACCCGCGGTAGTCGGGGTGCTCGGGCGTGCGCGGCCGGATCACGTACTGCACGGGCAGGCGCAGCGGCTCGGTGCTCGCGTCGCGCGCGACCGGGACCGCCTCGAGCAGCTCGAGCAGCGTCGGGCCGTCGTACCAGGGCGTGCGTGCCGACCGCTCGACGACGTTGTCGCCCTCGAGCGCCGACAACGGCACCGCGTGCACCTCGGGCAGCCCGAGCACGCGCGCGTGGTCGGCGAACTCGCGCGCGATCGACCGGAACGTCGCGGCGTCGAAGCCGACCAGGTCCATCTTGTTGACCGCGAGCACGACGTGCGGCACGCCCAGCAGCGCCGTCAGCGCGGCGTGCCGACGCGTCTGCTCCAGGACGCCCTTGCGCGCGTCGACCAGCACGATCGCGAGCTCGGCCGTCGACGCGCCCGTGACCATGTTGCGCGTGTACTGCACGTGCCCCGGGGTGTCCGCCAGCACGAACGCGCGGCGCGCGGTCGAGAAGTAGCGGTACGCGACGTCGATCGTGATGCCCTGCTCGCGCTCGGCGCGCAGGCCGTCGGTCAGCAGCGCGAGGTCGACCGCGCCGCCGTCGCCGCCGCGTGCCGCGGTCGCGCGCTCGACGGCGGAGAGCTGGTCGGCCAGCACCGACTTGGTGTCGTAGAGCAGCCGCCCGATGAGCGTGCTCTTGCCGTCGTCGACCGACCCCGCGGTCGCCAGGCGCAGCAGGTCGCGGCGGGCGTGCCCGTCGTCGACACCGGGTGCCGGTGCGTCGAGGACGTCGGCGGGTGCGTGCGTGCCCATCAGAAGTACCCCTCGCGCTTGCGGTCCTCCATGGCGGCCTCGGAGGCCCGGTCGTCCGCGCGGGTGGCCCCGCGCTCGGTGAGGCGGCTCGCGGCGACCTCGGCGATGACGTCGGCGACGGTCCCCGCGGTCGAGTCGACCGCACCCGTGCAGCTCATGTCGCCGACCGTGCGGTAGCGCACGCGGCGCCGCTCGACCGGCTCGTCGGGGCGCGGCCCGCCCCAGTCGCCCGCGGTCAGCCACATGCCGTCGCGCGCGAAGACGTCCCGCTCGTGCGTGTAGTAGATCGACGGCAGGTCGATCCGCTCGCGCTCGACGTACCGCCACACGTCCAGCTCGGTCCAGTTCGACAGCGGGAAGACGCGCACGTGCTCGCCCGGCCCGTGGCGGCCGTTGTAGAGGTCCCACAGCTCGGGACGCTGGCGGCGCGGGTCCCACTGCCCGAACTCGTCGCGCAGCGAGAACACGCGCTCCTTGGCGCGCGCCTTCTCCTCGTCGCGCCGCCCGCCGCCGAACACGGCGTCGAACCGGTGCGCCGTGATCGCGTCGAGCAGCGGCACGGTCTGCAGCGGGTTGCGCGAGCCGCCCGGCCGCTCCACGACCCGGCCGTCGTCGATCGCGTCCTGCACGCTCGCGACCACGAGCCGCAGGCCGAGCTCCGCGACGGTGCGGTCGCGGTACTCGATGACCTCGGGGAAGTTGTGCCCGGTGTCGACGTGCATGACCGGGAACGGCACGGGCGCGGGCCAGAACGCCTTGCGCGCGAGGTGCAGCATGACGATCGAGTCCTTGCCGCCCGAGAACAGCAGGACGGGGCGCTCGAACTCGCCCGCGACCTCGCGCATCACGTGGACGCCCTCGGACTCGAGCGCGTCGAGCTGCGTGAGCCGGGCCGGCGTCGTGGCCGGCTGGGAGGTGGTCGTCGTCGTCATGTGTGCAGCCCGCATTCCGTCTTGTTCCTGCCCGCCCAGCGCCCCGCGCGCGGGTCCTCGCCCGGTGCCACCGCGCGCGTGCACGGCGCGCACCCGATCGACGCGTACCCCAGCTCGCGCAGCGGGTTGAGCACCACGTGGTGCTCGGCGACGTACGCGTCGACGTCGTCCGCGGTCCACGCGGCGAGCGGGTTGAGCTTGACCTTGCCGCGCCGCGCGTCCCACCCGACGACCGCGATGTCGGTGCGCGTCGGCGCGTCCTCGCGGCGCATGCCCGTGATCCACGCGGCGTACGGTGCGAGGCCGCGCTCGAGCGGCTCGACCTTGCGCAGCGCGCAGCACAGGTCCGGGTCGCGGTCGTGCAGCCGCGGGCCGTGCTCGGCGTCCTGCTCGGCGACGGTCCGCAGCGGCAGCACGGTGCGCAGCCGCACGTCGGTGAACGCCGCGTAGTAGTCGCGCGTGCCGATGGTCTCGGCGAAGTGGTAGCCCGTGTCGAGGAAGATCACGTCGATGCCCGGCGCGGCCTTGGCGGCGAGGTCGACGAGGACCTCGTCGCCCATCGACGACGCCAGCACGAGGTCGTCGCCGAACGTGTCCCGCGCCCAGCGCAGCACGTCGCCCGGGTGGGCGCCCTCGAGCTCGTGGCCCGCACGCTCGGCCAGCGCGCGCAGCTCGTCGGCCGACAGGCCCGCGGCCGCCGGCGCGCTCACCGCGCCACCAGCCCGACGAAGCGCAGCGCGAACGCCCGCGCGCACGTGCGGCACTCCCACTGCCCGTGGGTCTCGCCCGCGGGCCACAGGTCCTCGCCCGCGCAGAACGGGCAGTAGTACGGCACCGCGCGCTGCCCGGCGTCGCTCGCGCTCATCGCAGGTCCTCCTCGTCCGCCCGCTGCACCCACTGCGCGAACAGCTCGCCCTCGGTGCGCTGCTCGTCGAACCGGCGCGTGACGCGCTCGACGTAGTCGGGGAGCTCCGCGGCCGGCACGCGCAGGCCGCGCAGCGTCTTGCCCAGGCCGCTGGTCAGGCCCAGCCCGCCCCCGAGGTGCACCTGGTAGCCCTCCTCGCCGCCCGCGAGCGCGCCCTTGAGGCCGATGTCGGCGGTCTGGATGCGCGCGCACGAGTTGGGGCAGCCGTTGAGGTTGATCGTGATGGGCTGGTCGAACGTCGGCAGCCGGTCCTCGAGCTCGCCGATCAGCGCCGCCGCGCGGCCCTTGGTCTCGACGATCGCGAGCTTGCAGAACTCGATGCCGGTGCACGCGAGCGTCCCGCGCCGGAACGTCGACGCGGTCCGGACGTGCAGGCCCAGTGACTCGAGCCCGTCGACGAGCGCGTCCACGCGGCCGGCCTCGACGTCGAGCACGACGAGCTTCTGCTCGGTCGTCAGCTGCACACGGTCGGACCCGGCCTCCTCGACGAGGTCGGCCAGCGCCGTGAGCACCGGCCCGGACACGCGGCCGACCGTCGGGGCGGCGCCGACGTAGAACCGGCCGTCCTTCTGCGGGTGCACGCCGACGTGGTCGCGGCGTCCCGTCGGCGGGGGCGGCGGCTCGGGGCCGTCGGGCAGCGCGTACCCGAGGTACTCGGTCTCGAGCACCTGCCGGAACAGCGCGGTGCCCCAGTCGGCGAGCAGGAACTTCAGGCGGGCGCGCGTGCGCAGCCGGCGGTAGCCGTAGTCGCGGAAGATCCCGGCGACGCCGGCCCAGACCTCGGGCACGCGCTCGAGCGTGACGAACGCGCCGAGACGCTTGCCGAGCATGGGGTTGGTCGACAGCGCGCCGCCGACCCACAGGTCGAAGCCGGGGCCGAGCTCGGGGTGCACGACGCCCACGAACGCCACGTCGTTGATCTCGTGCGCGACGTCGTGGTGCGGCGACCCGCTGATGGCGGTCTTGAACTTGCGCGGCAGGTTCGAGAACGCCGGGTCGCCGATGTAGCGCTCGCGGATCGCGGTCACGGCGGGCGTGCCGTCGACGATCTCGTCGGCCGCGACCCCGGCGACGGGCGAGCCGAGGATGACGCGAGGCACGTCGCCGCACGCCTCCTGCGTGGTCAGCCCGACCGACTCCAGGCGTCGCCAGATCTCGGGGACGTCCTCGATCCGGATCCAGTGCAGCTGGACGTTCTGCCGGTCGGTGATGTCGGCGGTGTCGCGCCCGAACTCCTGCGAGATCCCGGCCACGGTCCGCAGCTGCGCGAGCGTGAGGGTGCCGCCGTCGCAGCGCACGCGCAGCATGAAGTACTCGTCGTCGAGCTCGTGCGGCTCGAGCGTCGCCGTGCGCCCGCCGTCGATGCCGGGGCGGCGCTGGGTGTACAGACCCCACCAGCGCATCCGGCCGCGCAGGTCGTCGGGCGGGATCGAGGCGAAGCCCTCGAGCGCGTAGACGGTCTCGATGCGGTGGCGCACGTGCAGGCCGTCGTCCTCCTGCTTGAGGCGCTCGTTGGCGTTGAGCGGTTCACGCTGGTCGAACGCCCACTGGCCCTCGGGGCGCTTGGACGGCTCGGCGAGCCGTGGGGTGGTCGTGGTCTGCGCCATGGGGCGCACCTCCGGGGATGCCGGGGCACGTGCTCACGCGTCCGCGCACGACCGTCGGCGGTCGTACGGTTCGGGCGCGGACACGCGCCCGAGAGGGACGGGGCGGGTCAGCGGGTCCGCGGACAGCACGTGAACGGGACCGTGGGGGCGCAACAGCGCCGACACGCACAGGCGGTCCCGAGGAGGTTCACGTGACGAGGGTGACACGTGTCATGACGGCCAGTCAGCAGGTGTCCGGATCGCGAGACATGTGTTCAAGGAGTGGACGGTCGTCCAGGCTCGCCGGGTCGGGCGCGGGGTTCGGCCCGGCCACGCGCCCGCCGCGGACGTGGGACGTATCCTCGACCCTCGTGACGACCGACGAGCCAGCGGGGGCGTCGGCCGCGCCGTCGCTCACCGCGCGCCACCCCCGCGTGCCTGCCGACCGGCTCCTGGCCGAGCTCGCGCCGCCCCGGCACTTCGCGCACGAGTCGTTCGACACGTACCGCCCCGACGTCGCGCACCCGTCGCAGCGGCGCGCGCTGGACCGGCTGCGCGAGGTCGCCGACGCCCTCGCCGCGCCCGCCCGTGCGGGCCGCTGGTGGCGCCGGGCGGCCGCACCCGCGGCGCCGGCCGTGTACCTCGACGGGGGGTTCGGTGTCGGCAAGACCCACCTGCTCGCGTCGCTCGCGCACGCCGTCGGGCTCGAGCGCACCGTGTACGGCACGTTCGTCGAGCTCACCAACCTCGTCGGGGCGCTGGGGTTCGCGCCGACGGTCGACGCGCTCGCCGCGCACCGCCTGGTCTGCATCGACGAGTTCGAGCTCGACGACCCCGGCGACACGGTGCTCATGTCGCGCCTGCTGCGCGAGCTGGCCGACCGCGGCGTGGCGCTCGCCGCGACGTCCAACACGCTGCCCGGCGCGCTGGGAGAGGGGCGCTTCGCCGCCGAGGACTTCCTGCGCGAGATCCAGGCCCTCGCGGCGCGCTTCGAGGTGCTGCGCATCGACGGCGACGACCACCGGCACCGGACCGTCAGCACGCACGCCGCCCGCCTCGACGACGCGGCGGTCCGCGCCGCGGTCGCGGCGAGGCCGGGTGCCACGATCGACGGCTTCGACGCGCTGCTCGACCACCTCGCGACCGTGCACCCGAGCCGCTACGGCGCGCTGCTCGACGGCGTGCCCCTCGTCGGGCTCACCGGGGTCCACCAGGTCGACCGGCAGGACGTCGCGCTGCGGCTGGTCGTGCTGGTCGACCGGCTCTACGACCGCGACGTGCCGGTCGTGCTCGCGGGTGACGACGCCGACCTGTTCACCGACGCCATGCTCGCGGGCGGCTACCGCAAGAAGTACGCCCGCGCGCTGTCGCGGCTCGCGGCGCTCACGGTGCAGGGCACCGCGACGACCGCGGCGCCGTAGCCGCGCCTGACGGACCTGCAGGTCCCGTCGCGCGCGCCGGGGCCCGTGGCGGCATGGTCGCCCGGCGCCCGGCGCCCGGCGCCCGGCGCGCGGCGCGCGGCGCGTTCTGCGGGTTCTCGTACGGGGCGTGGAATGTGCTGCCCGCACGCGACCAGGATTCCTCGGCGCGCGGAATGGTGCACGCCTGGCGTGGCCCGCCCGTCGTGCGACAACGGCCCAGCACAGGCCCCTCTTGGACGGATGTTCTCGACGGTCGTCCGTGACGCTTGTCCAGCGTCGGCGTTTGCTCGGGCATTTATCGACATGCTGTCGATATGAATCAAGAAATGTCTTCCGCCTTGTGCCGGCGCGTGATCGGCGTATCGTCGGGATCTCTCCCGTGGTGCGGGAGAACACGCAGGGGGAAGGTCGAAACCGACCATGCAAATGACATCACGAGAACGTCAGGAGCTGTTCGTCCACGCCGTGGCGCGACGGACGCGGCCGTGCCCGCCGGGCCGCGGGCGGCGCAGGCGCGCAGGGCCCGCACCGCGCGCGGGGACCGCGGCCCGGGGCGTCGGCGTGCGCGCGTCGTGCACCCGGCGCGTCCCGGCATGACGTGGGCACCCCGCCCAGCACGGTGCTGGTGGCCGGTCACGAGAGCGCGGGCGGCGCCGACCTCGAGCAGCTGAGCGCGCTGCTCCCGCAGAGCGTGGTCGCCGCGCCGGGCGGGCCCCTGGCGCGTGCCGTGCAGCGGGCGCTCACCGGGTCGCAGACCGTCGCGGTGCTGCCCATGACGTGGGGCCGCGACCCGACGACCGTGGCTGAGACCGCGCGGACGCTGCGGTGGACCGTCGAGGCCCACGGCGTGCCCGGTCGGGTCGCGCTCTGCCGGCCGTTCGGGTCGCCCGACCACCTCGTCGCCCTGCTGCGCGGGATCGCCGTGCGGACGGCCGCCGACCACCGGCGCGCGGGGATGGTGATCGCCGCGGCGCGCGCGGACCCGCGCGACGACGCCGAGCTGCACCGCTGCGCGCACCTGGCGCGCACGCACGGGACCGGCCTGGAGATCGGCGTCGCGTGCCTGGCGTCGTCGCCGGACCTGGCCCGGGCCGTCGACCGGACGCGTCGCCTCGGTGCGCGGCACGTGGTCGTCGCGCCGGCGGGCTTCGCGACGGCGTGCCCCGGTGTCGACGAGCTCGAGGACGTCGAGTTCTCCGGACCGCTGCTGTCGCCGGCCGTCGCCCTGCGGATCGTGCAGCACCGGACCTGCGCCGCGGCGTCGGCGCTTGCGCGGGGGGACGACGGCCTCGCCGCCGTGCTCGACACCGACCCGCAGGGCAAGGACGCGCGCCCGCACGGCCCGGGACGGAACGGCGGCACCGCCCGCACGGCGCACCTCCAGCACGGACCCCGGCCGGCCGCGCGCGACTGAGGTCCACCGGTGACGACCCGCGACGCCGTCACGGGCGCACGCGACCAGGTCCGCCGGCGTACGACGGTGACGCGCCGTCAGCAGCCGCGGCGGCCGCGGGACCCGGACCGACCTCGAGTCGCGCGGTGCAGGCACAGGACGACGACCAGGACGAGGAGGACGCACATGCACGACGACGTGCTGCGCATCGGGATCGGCGGAGCGGTCGGGGCGGGCAAGACCGCGCTCGTGGCGGCGCTCGTGCCCCGGCTCATCGCGGCCGGACGACACCCCGCCGTGGTGACGAACGACACCTACACCCAGGAGGACGCGCGCCACCTGCGCCGCCAGCTCGCGGGCGTGCTCGATCCTCGACGCGTCGTCGGGGTCGAGACCGGCGCGAGCCCGCACGCCGCGGTGCGGGACGACCCGACGGTGAACCTGCTGGCGGGCGCCGCTCTGCTCGAGCGGTTCCCCGACGTCGACACGCTGCTCTACGAGTCCGTCGGGGGAGACCTCACGTTCACGTTCTCGCCGGTGCTCGCCGACGTGGCCGTCTTCGTGCTCGACACCTCGGAGGGTGACGCCACGCCGCGCAAGCGCGGGCCGGCGGTCACCGCCTCGGACGTCCTCGTCATCAACAAGATCGACATCGCCGCGTACGTCCGGACCGATCTCGACGTCATGTGGGCGGACGCGCGTCGCGTGCGCGCGGGCCGCCCCGTGCGGCTCACCAACTCCCTGACGGGCGAGGGCGTGGACGACCTGCAGGACACGATCCTCGCGCTGTGGGGCGAGCGGGCGGGAGCGCTGGTGCCGTGAGCGACCAGCGCACGCCGGCCGCCGCCGAGCCCGGCCACCTCGCCTCCCGGTACGACACGCGCCGCGGGGCGCCCGGGGCACGATCGTGAGCGAGGCGCCGCAGGGGGGCGCCGTCGCTCACCGGGGTGGGGCGGGGCGCCGGGAGGGGGCGTCCCGCCCCACGCGCCGCGCGGCGCACGTCGAGCCCGCGGCCCGACGCGGCGCGCGGGGCGCGGCCGTCGACGCCTCACCGGCGCGGCTCGCGCTGCGCGACGTCCACGTGCGGGGCAGGCGCGCGCCCCTGCTGCACCTGGACGCGCTGAGCCTCGCGACCGGTGAGTGCGTGCTGGTCGCGGGCGAGCCGGGGCAGGGGCACACCGCCCTCGCGCTCGTCGCCACCGGACGCCTCGCACCCTTCACGGGCGTCGTCGAGCTCACGCGCGCCGACGGCACCACGACCTCGGACCCCGCGGTGCTGCGCGGGCTGTCGGCCGTGGTGGACCTGCCGGGCGTCACCGAGCCGGACGACACCCTGACGACGTCGACGGTCGTCGGCGAGGAGCTCGCGCTCGCGGGCGCGGCGGCGCGCCCGTCCCGCGTCCGGCGGTGGCTCGAGGCGCACGAGCTCACGTCCTACCGGGACGTCCGCATGGACGACCTGCCCGGACCCGTACGGACCGCGCTGCTGACGTCGCTCGCGATCGAGCGGCGCGGCGTCCGCTTCCTCGTCGTCAGCCTGCCCGACCGGCACGGGGGCGAGCCCGCCGCGTGGTGGGCGGTCGCGCAGGCGTGCGCGGCGCGCGGCTACGGCGTGCTCGTGCAGTGCTCGCGCTCCTCCGCGCGCGAGCTGGGCGCCGAGCTCGCGCCCGCGCGCGGCACGACCGGTCGCGCCACACCCGTCGAGTCCTTGCGCACCGGCACCGACCGTCTCGTCGCGGCGCCGGACGAGCCCGCCGCCGGCGAGCCGCGCTCACGGACCGACACCGACACCGACAGCGACACGCTGAGCGTCGACCGCGACGAGCGGCCCGCACCGGGCGGCACGCCGTGATCGCCGCGCGCCTCGCGCTGTCCGAGCTGCGTCGTCTCGCCGCCGGTACGCTGCCGCGGCTCGCGCTGCTCGCGCTCGTCGTCATCCCGTCGCTCTACGCGGGGCTGTACCTGTTCGCGAACGAGGACCCGTACGGCCGGCTCCACGACGTGCCCGCCGCGCTCGTCGTCGAGGACCGCGGCGCGACCGCCACGGACGCCGTCGACGGCCGCACGCGCGACGTCCGCTACGGGGACCAGGTCGCAGAGCGGCTCACCGGTGGAGAGGGCGGGTTCGGCTGGGTCCGCACCTCGCAGCGCGACGCCGAGGCCGGCGTGCGCTCCGGGCGCTACGACGCGGCGCTCGTCATCGGGCCCTCGTTCTCCGCCGACCTCGTGTCGGTCGCCGACTACCGGCCCCGGCAGGCGAGCCTCACGCTCCTGACGAACGACGCCAACAACTAC
Organism: Cellulomonas sp. HD19AZ1; assembly: GCF_004535805.1. Lineage (NCBI taxonomy): Bacteria > Bacillati > Actinomycetota > Actinomycetes > Micrococcales > Cellulomonadaceae > Cellulomonas > Cellulomonas sp. HD19AZ1. Next base: position 285,386 of record NZ_SPHX01000007.1, on the reverse strand, counting down.
CTCTCCACGACGATCGCCGACACGGTCGTGGGCGACGTGCGCGACGCGATCGCGACGCAGGTCGGCACGCAGGCCGCCGACGAGTTCCTGCAGGGTTTCGGGTCGATCCACACCGAGCTCGGCGCTGCCGTCCGGGGCGCCAGCGAGCTGGTCGACGGCGCGCAGCGGCTCGCGTCCGGCAGCACCGAGCTCGTCGAGGGCACCGGCCGTCTCGCGTCCGGTGCGGCGCAGGCCGCGGACGGCGCGGCGGCGCTGGCCGCGGGCACCCGCGCGCTGCCGTCGTCGGCGGGCCGGCTCGCCGACGGCGCCGGGCGCCTGTCCCAGGGGCTCGGCACGCTCCGCGACCGCACGAGCACGCTGCCCGACGACACGCGCGCGCTCGCGACCGGTGCGCAGCAGGTCGCCGCGGGCGCGGGCGAGGTCGCCGGCGTCGCCGACGAGGTCGCCGCCGGGGTGCAGCAGCTCGACGCCGCCGCGACGACCGCGCGCGAGGTGCTCGACGTCCGCCTCGCCGCGCTGGTCGACGCGGGCCGCCTCACGCAGCAGGAGGCCGACGAGGTCGCCGCGCTCGCGGCCGACGCGCTCGGCGGCGTCGACGCGCTGGACGAGGCCGTCGCTCGCGCGGCGGGACGGCTCGACGAGCTCGGCAGCGGCGCCGCCCAGGTCGCCACCGGTGCGCAGCAGCTCGCCGACGCGGCGCCCGCCCTGTCCGACGGGATCGCCACCGCGGCGGCCGGGGGGCGGCAGCTCGCGTCGGGCACGGCGCAGCTGCGGGGCGCCGCGGGCACGCTCGCCGACGACCTGGACCGGCTCGCGCAGGGCACGGCGGAGGTGTCCACGGGCGCCCAGCAGCTCGCAGCCGGCAGCGGCACGCTCGCGCAGGGCGCGTCAGAGCTCGACGGGGGGCTCACCGAGCTCCGCGACCGGCTGAGCGCCGGTCTGGGGGCCGTGCCGGACCTCGACCGTGCGACCGAGGAGGCGACCGCGCGGACCATCGCCGACCCCGTGACGATCGCCAAGGACGAGCTCGCGCGCGCGGGCAGCTACGGCGCGGGACTCGCGCCGTTCTTCCTCTCGCTCGCGGCGTGGATCGGCGGGTACGTGCTGTTCCTGCTGGTGCGGCCGTTGTCGAGCCGCGCGCTGGCGACGGGGGCGCACACGTGGCAGACGGCCGTCGGCGGGTGGCTCCCGGGCGTCCTGATCGGGGTCGCGCAGGTCACGCTCATGTACCTGCTCGTCACCTACGCGCTCGACATCGTGCCCGTGCACGGTGCCGCGACGCTCGGGCTGCTCGTGCTCGCGTCCGCCGCGTTCGTCGCGATCCTGCAGGCGCTCAACGTCTGGTTCGGGGCGGTCGGCGAGTTCCTCGGGCTGGTCCTCATGCTCGTGCAGCTCGTCACGGCGGGCGGCACGTTCCCGTGGCAGACCATCCCCGAGCCGCTGCTGTCGCTGCACCGCGTGCTGCCCATGTCGTACACGGTCGAGGGCCTGCGGCAGACGCTGTACGGCGGCGACCTGGGCACGGCCGCGAGCTACGCCGGCATCCTCGCCGCCGTCCTCCTGGCGGCTCTCGCCGCGACCGCCTGGGCGGCCCGGCGGCGCCGCACGTGGACCCCGACCCGCCTGCAGCCCGAGCTCGTGCTGTGACCGTCACCGACCGCGCCACCCGCACCGCCAGCGGGCCACCGACCGCGCCCGCACGACCCGAGGGAGGAACCGTGACCATCGCCGACCACGCGACGCCGTCCGTCGCGCGCTACGCCCGCGTCCCCGCCGCGCCGCTCGCCGTCGAGCGTCCCCGCTGCACGGCCGCGATCGCCGCGGCGGTGGTGCGGGCGCCGGTCGTGCTGGTCACCGCGCCGCCCGGCTTCGGCAAGACCACGGCCGTGAGGCGATGGGCCACGCAGCGCGGCGGCGTCGCGTGGGTCACGGCCGACGCGTTCGACGCGGACGCGTGCCGCGTGCTCGGTGCCGTGGCGCACGCGGTCGCGCGCGCCCACCCGTCCGCGCGCACGGCGGCCGTGGCCGCCGCCGACGGCGCGCCCGGGCGGATGCTGGACGAGCTCGCGGACGTGCTGGGAGCGCTGCCGTCCGGAGCAGTCGTCGTGCTCGACGACGCCCACGTGCTCGCCTCGCCGTCGGCGCGCCGTGCGGCGGCCGAGCTGCTCCGTCTCCCCGGTCCGCGCTTCGTGCTGGTGGGCCGGACGGTGCCCGACCTCGCGCTGCACCGCGCGCGCCTGGCGGGCGACGTCACCGAGGTGGGGCCCGCCGTCCTCGCCCTCACCGAGCGCGAGACCGGTGCGCTCCTGCGGGCGTGGGGTGCGCGGGCCGTCGACCCGCGCGCCGTCGCGGACGTGTGGCGGGTGACGGGCGGGTGGCCGGCAGCGGTCCGTGCCGCGTGGGCCGCCGGGCTGCTGCACCGAGCCCGTGCGGCGCGGCCCCTGCGCCCGGCGGACGTGCCGATCGGCGACTACGTGCGCGAGGAGGTGCTCGGCGGTCTGCCGCCCGCGACCGACGCGTTCCTGCGCCGTGCGTGCGTCGGTCACGTCGCCGACGCGCACGTCGCCGAGGCGCTCGTGCCGGGCGGTGCACGCGCGCTCGACGAGTGCGTCGCGCGCGGTCTGCTCCCCGCCCCGGGCGTCCGGCCGACCGCCCCGTCCGCCGCGTGGCACGACCTGCTCGCGTGGCACGTGCGCGAGCTCGTCGCGCGCACCGAGCCCGGCGTGGTCCGTGCGGTCCACGCGGTGCTCGCGCGGCAGCTGGCGGCCGTGGACGCCGACGCCGCGGTGCAGCACGCGGTCGAGGCGCACGCGCCGTCGGTCGCGACCGAGCTGCTCGCGGAGCGCTGGCCCGAGCTCCTGGCGCGCGGACGGCTCGCCGACACGGTCCGACGGTGCGCGCCGTCGCTGCGCGACGTGACCGGCGACGTGTCCGGCGACGGCGCGGGCGAGGGGACCGGTACGAGCGAGCGGCCCTCGGACGAGCTGGCGGCCGCGCAGGCCGTCGCGGAGGCGGTGCGTACGCAGCCGCGCGCGGACCTCGCGGCACGCGTGACGGAGGCCCTCGGCGGGGTGGGGCACGCCGGCGCACCGGCCGCGCTGCGGGACGCCGCACGGCGCGGCGACGCGACGGGCACCGTGCTCACGTACCTCGTGGGGCGGGCGGCCCTGCACGCCCCGGGGACGCCGCCGGTGGGCGTCCCGGGCGAACGGTGCGGCGTGGACGCGCCGGTCCTCGTGCGCGAGGCGCTCGCCGACGCGGCGGAGGTCGCCGCGGTCCGTGGCTGGCCCGTCCTCGCGCTCGCGTGCCGCGCGGAGCACGCGCTCGCGTGCGCACGCACGTCGCGACTCGGCGAGGCGCGACGCCGGGCTCGTGCCGTGCTCACCGAGGCCGCGGCGCTCGGCCCGGCCGCCGCCCCGGCCGTCGTGGCGGCGCACCTCGCGGAGGGCCTGGTGGCGTGGTGGACCGACGACGTGGCGACGGCCCGCCGCGCGCTCGCCGCGGTCCTGAGGGACGGTACCGCGCGCCCGGAGCTCGTGGCTCGGGCGGCCGCCGTGCTCGTCCACGTCGGCGTCGCGGAGGGCGACGCGGCGGGGGTGGCGTCGGCCCTCGCGACGCTCGACGCGGCACCGCCGGCCGCGCGCGGTCCCGCCGGCGTGTCGCGGCCGTTCCTCGCGGCGAGCGTGCGCCTGGCCAGCGGGGCGACCGGGGACGCGCTCGCGCTCGTCGGACGCACCGACCCGGCGTTCACGTCGGTGGCGGGGGCCTGCCGGCGCAGCGAGATGCTGCTGCGCGCGGGGGAGCGGCGTGCCGCGTGGAGCGTGCTCCCGGACGACGCCCGTCAGGGTTCCTGGCACGTCGCGGACCTGGTGGCGGTGCACGTGGCGCGCGCGCTGCTGCACGACGACCCGCGCAACGCGCACGCGGCGCTCGAGCGCGCCCTCGCCGCGTCGGCGGCCGAGGGCGTCGTCCGTCCGTTGCGCGACCGCGCGGCCGCCCTGCGGCGCCTGCTCCTGGCCCACCTGGGGCGAGGCAGCGCCCACGAGGACCTCGTGACCCGGCTGCTCACGGCCGACGGCCCGGGCGGCGTGTCGCGCGAGCCCGGGCACAGGCTCACCGAGCGCGAGCGCCACGTGCTCGCGTGCCTCCCGTCGCACATGACCGTCGGGGAGATCGGTGCCGCGCTGTTCGTGTCGCCCAACACGGTCAAGACCCACGTGCGATCCGTCTACCGCAAGCTCGGCGTCACCAGCCGGCGCGACGCGGTGCGCACCGCCGTCGAGCGCGGTCTGCTCTGACCGCGCCCGACGCCGGTGCGCCGGCGTGCCACGTCGGCGTCAGACGTTCTCCTGGAACGCCTCCCGCAGCCGCGCCTCGTCCTCGTGCGACAGGTTGGTCTGCAGCAGCTCGCCCTGGATGCCGCGCTCGCGCAGCGCGCTCACGACGCGGTCCGGCACGCTCGTGGTCGCGAGCAGGAACAGCGCCGACGTGCCCGGCGTGACCTTCTCGCGGACCGAGCGGATGAAGTCGTCGTCGATGCCGACGTCGGTGAGCGCGCCGCCCACCGCGCCTGCTGCGGCGCCGATCACGACACCGACGAGCGGCATGAAGAACAGCAGGCCGAACAGCAGACCCCAGAAGGTGCCCCCGAGCGCACCCACGGCCGCGAGGTTGTGCGCCTGGCGCGTCCGCGGCTTCTTCTTGTCGGGCTGCCACGAGACGGTCGCGGCGTCCTGGACCTGGATGAGCTCCTGCTTCTGCAGCTCCAGGAGCGCCTGCTCCGCCTGCTCCGCCCCCTCCGGGGTCTCGAACCTCCACACGCTGAGAGTGGCCACGGTCGTCTCCTCGTCGTCGCGCGCCCCCGGCACGTCGCCCGGGGGCCGTCACCCCAGGGTGGGCGCGTCGAGGGCCGCGCCGCGTCACCCGCCCCGGGTGATCCGCCGACCGCGTCGACGCGACGCGCGGGTCACGCGAGCACGACGACGGCGCGCGCGGGCACCTCCACGACGAGCGGGTCGCCGGCCGTGGCGGGCGGCCGCACGACCCCGCCGTCCCAGTCGGCGACGACGCGCACGGGCCGCTCGACCGGCACCGGGACGGCGGCGGCGACGTGCGCGAGGTTGACGACGACGCGCGCCGCACCGCGGTGCACGACGAGCACCCCCTGCCACGGTCCGTCGTCGGCACCCTGCGCGGGGTGCACGTCGACGACCGTGCGCGAGCGGTCGCCCGAACCCAGGTCCGGCACGGCGCGTCGCAGCGCCACGAGCACGCGGTACCACTCGAGCAGCCGCGCGTGCTCGGGACGTGCCGGCTCGTCCCAGTCGAGGACGCTCGCCGCGAATGTCGCCGGGTCCTGCGGGTCGGGCACGTCGACCGGGCCGCCGTACAGGTCCTGCCAGCCGTGCCCGCCGAACTCGCGGGTGCGGCCCTCGCGCACCGCCTCCGCGAGCTCGGGCTCGGGGTGGTCGGTGAAGAACAGCCACGGCGTGGTCGCGCCCCACTCCTCGCCCATGAACAGCAGCGGGCTGAAGGGGGAGAGCAGCACGAGCGCGGCCTGCGCCGCGAGCCCGCCGGCGTCGAGGCGCGTCGAGGGGCGGTCGCCGAGCGCGCGGTTGCCGACCTGGTCGTGGTTGGCGTCGAACACGACGAACCGGTGGCCGTCGACGTCCGCGGGCACGGGCGCGCCCCACGGGCGGCCACGGAACGTCGAGGGGCCGCCGTCGTGCACGAACACGCGCGTGAGCGCCGTGACCAGTGCGTCCGGCGTGCCGAAGTCGACGTAGTACCCGTGCCGCTCGCCCGTGACCAGCGCGTGCACGGCGTGGTGCACGTCGTCGGCCCACTGCCCGGTCATGCCCCAGCCGCCCGCGGCGGTGGGACGCAGGCTCACGACGTCGTTGAGGTCGGACTCGGCCACCAGGCCCAGCGGGCGTCCCAGCCGGTCGGACAGCTCCGCGACCTCGTCGGCGAGCTGCGCGAGCAGGTGGCGCGGCGAGTCGTCGCGCAGCGCGTGCACGGCGTCGAGCCGGAACGCGTCGACGTGGAAGTCCCGCGCCCACCCGAGGACCGAGTCGCAGATCCACCGGCGCACGTGCTCCGAGCCGGGGCCGTCGAGGTTGATCGCGTCGCCCCAGGGCGTCTGGTGCGTGTCGGTGAAGTACGGGCCGAGCTCGTGCAGGTAGTTGCCCGACGGTCCGAGGTGGTTGTGCACGACGTCGAGGCACACCGCGAGCCCGTGCCCGTGCGCCGCGTCGACGAACGCCTGCAGCGCGGCCGGACCTCCGTACGGCTCGTGGACGGCCGACAGCGCGACGCCGTCGTACCCCCAGCCGTGCCGTCCGTTGAACGCGGCGACGGGCAGCAGCTCGACGACGTCGACCCCGAGCGCGACGAGGTGCTCGAGGCGGTCCGCCGCGGCCGCGAGCGTGCCCTGCGGCGTGAACGTGCCGACGTGCAGCTCGTACGTCACGGCACCGCGCACGTCGACGCCGCTCCACCCGTCGTCGGTCCACGCGAACCGGTCGACGTCGAACACGCGCGACGCGCCGTGCACGCCGTCGGGCAGCCACGTGCCGCGCGGGTCGGGGCGCGGCGGCCCGCCGTCGAGCGAGAACGCGTAGTCGGTGCCGTGCGTCAGCGCGACGTCCGCCGCCCACCAGCCGTCGGGCTGGGCTTGCAGCGCCGAGCGGTCGCCCGTCGCGGGCAGCACGAGCTCGACGCGCTCGGCGAACGGCGCCCACAGGCGCGGAGTCAGTGGCACGTGGTCCCCCCCCGGGGCCTCGTCGGGACGTCGGACCGGGTCGGTCCGACGCTCAGGTCGGTGCTGCCGTCGGCGCCGGTCAGGTCGCCTCGTGCACGAGCAGCGCGACCGGCAGGCGCTCGAGGACGTCGGCCACGGGCCGGACGCCGCCGGGCAGCACCCGGTCGCCGAGGACGTCGTGCCACGTGCCCTCGGGCAGCGCGACCGTGTGGTCCGCCCACCCGCCGAGCCGCTCGACGGCCGCCGCGAGCCGGGTCGCGACCACCACGACCCGCGGAGCCCCCGCGGCCGTGCGCGCGTACGTGAGGGTGTGGCCCGAGGAGTGCGGCAGTGCGACGAACCCGGCCTCGGGCCCGACGAACGCGTCGGCGACGTCCCGTCGCACGCGCAGGGCCCGCGAGGTCACGAGCATCTTCTCGTCGGCGAGCCCCCGCGGGCCGGCGCCGTCGTCGAGCCGCGCGAGGCGTGCGGCGAGCGCGTCGGCGTCGACCGGGCGCCGGTTGTCGGGGTCGACGAGCGTCGGCCCGGGCACCTCGGTGCCCTGGTAGACGTCGGCCACCCCCGGCAGCGTGAGCTGGACGAGCTTGGTGCCGAGGGTCGCGGCACGCACGGCCTCGCGCGTGCGGGCGTCCCAGTCGCCGAGCAGGGCGAGCACGGCCGGGTCGGTGCGCGCGGTGCGCGCCGTGTCGAGCACCGCGCGCTCGTACGCCGCGTCGGGCGCCGTCCAGGTCGTGCGGGACTTCGCCTCGCGGATCGCCTTGGTGAGGTACTCCACGAGGCGGTCCTCGGCGATCGGGCCGTCGTCGGCCCACGTGCCCACCAGGGTCTGCCACAGCAGGTACTCGGTGCGCCCGTCGAGCAGCGTCCCCCGGTACCCGGCCGACGCGCGGCGCAGCTCCTCGACCAGCGCCGCCCACTCGCGCGGCAGCTCCGACAGCACGCCCAGGCGCGCGCGGGTGTCCTCGCCGCGCTTGGTGTCGTGCGTCGACAGCGTCGTCATGCCGAGCGGTGCCGTCGCCTGCGCGCGAGCCGCCCACGCCGCGAGGTCGGTCGGCGTCGTGGCGAACCGGGCGGGCTCGCCGCCGACCTCGCACAGCGCGACCAGGTGGGTCCAGCGGTAGAACGCGGTGTCCTCGACGCCCTTGGCCATGACGGCGCCGCAGGTCTGCTGGAAGCGCACGACGAGCTCGTCGCGCCGGGCGTCGCGCGTGCGACCCGCCGACCCGGCCTCGCGGCCGGACAGCAGGTCCAGCAGCACGTCCATGGTGGCCTCGCGCTCGGGGCCCGTCCGCCGCCGGGCGCGCGCGCCCGCGGCGGCGAGCACCGCGGCCGACGTGGGGGCGACCGTCTCGCCCGGCACGACGTACGCGCGGTACCGGTCGAACGCGACGAGCAGCTCGACCAGGCAGTCCTCGAGCGCGCGCCACGTGTGGTCGCGCAGCCGCAGGTCGTCGTGGCAGATCGCGGCCGCGAGGTTCGTCAGGCGGTGCACCTCGGCGTAGAGCGGCCCGTCGACGATCTCGCGCTTGGCCTGCTCCTCGACCTCCGCGAACGCGTCGGAGACGTCACCCGTGAGGCGGTGCATCACGGAGCCGAGCTGCGCCGCGCCGCCCGGGTCGACGAACGTCTGCTGCACGCGCCACAGCGCCTCGTACCCGGTGGTGCCGGCCGTCGCCCAGTCGTCGGGCAGCTCCTCCTCGCCCGCGAGGATCTTCTCGACCACGACCCACGCGCCGTCGGTCGCCTCGCGCAGCCGCGCGAGGTACCCCGCGGGGTCGGCCAGGCCGTCGGGGTGGTCGATGCGCAGGCCGTCCACGACGCCGTCGCGCAGCAGCCGCAGCGTGAGCGCGTGCGTCGCGTCGAACACGTCCGGGTCCTCGACGCGCACCGCGACGAGCGTCCCGACGTCGAAGAACCGCCGATAGTTCAGCTCCTCGTCGGCGACCTTCCAGTACGCGAGCCGGTAGTGCTGCCGTTCGACCAGCTCGGCCAGCGGCAGCGCCTCGGTGCCCGCCCGGACGGGGAACACGTGGTCGTGGTAGCGCAGCACGGTGGACGGGCCGACGCCGGGCACGTCCTCCTCCACGAGCCGCAGCTCGTCCGCCGCGAGCACGGCGCCGATGCGGTCGCCCAGCACGGGCATGAGCACCGCGCCGTCGCCCGCCGACCAGTCCACGTCGAACCACGCCGCGTACGGCGAGTCGGGGCCGTCGGTCAGCACGGACCACAGCGCGCGGTTGTGCCACACGGGGGTGGGCACGGCCATGTGGTTCGGCACGACGTCGAGCACGAGGCCCAGGCCCGCGTCGTGCGCCGCCGCGGCGAGCCGCCGCAGCCCGTCCTCGCCGCCGAGCACGTCGGACACCCGGTCGTGGTCGACCACGTCGTACCCGTGCGTCGACCCGGGGGCCGCCGTCAGCACGGGGGAGAGGTACACGTGCGTGACGCCGAGCGACGCGTAGTACGGCACGCGCGTCGCGACGTCGTCGAACGTGAGGTCGGCCCCGAGCTGCACGCGGTACGTCGAGACCGGGACCGGGTGCCCCGGCCGCACCGTGCGACGCTCGGGGACCGCGCGGTCCTCGCTCACACCTGCCCCTTGGCGATCCGCGTCGCCTCGCGGCCCGCGCTCGCGGCCGCGCCGCTGCCCGAGGCCCCGGGCAGCTCGCGCTCCGGCGGCCGGGTGAACAGCACCATCGAGCGCGGCGCGAGGGTCACGCGGCCGCGCGACCGGACCTCGCGCCCCGCCTTGACCTGGCCGTCGGTGTCGAGCACCGCCGTCCACACCGCGCCGTACTCCGCACCGGGCAGCTGGAACTGCTTCTTCTCCCAGTGCGAGTTGAACAGCAGCAGGAACGAGTCGTCGACGACCTCCTCGCCACGCGCGTCGGGCTCGTCGATCGCGTCGCCGTTGAGGAACACCATGACCGCGAACGCGTGGTCGGAGCCCCACGCCTCGTCGGACATGTGCGCACCGGACGGCGTCATCCACGCGATGTCGCGCAGGTCGGACTCGCCGCCGTGCTCGGCGGCGCCGGCGAAGAACCGGCGCTGCCGGAACACGGGGTGGTCGCGGCGCAGGTGGACGACGCGCCGCGTGAACTCGTGCAGCGACTGCTGCGCCTCGTCCAGGTCCCAGTCCACCCACGTGATCGGGTTGTCCTGGCAGTAGCCGTTGTTGTTGCCGCCCTGCGTGCGGCCGAGCTCGTCGCCGTGCGCGAGCATCGGCACGCCCTGCGAGAGCAGCAGCGTCGCGAGGAAGTTGCGCTGCTGGCGCGCGCGCAGCCGCTCGACCTCGGGGTCGTCGCTCGGGCCCTCGACGCCGCAGTTCCAGGACCGGTTGTGGCTCTCGCCGTCGCGGTTGTCCTCGCCGTTCGCCTCGTTGTGCTTGTCGTTGTACGACACGAGGTCGCGCAGCGTGAAGCCGTCGTGCGCCGTGACGAAGTTGATGCTCGCGATGGGGCGGCGGCCGGTGTGCTCGTAGAGGTCCGACGAGCCCGACAGGCGGCTCGCGAACTCGCCGAGCGTCGACGGCTCGCCGCGCCAGAAGTCGCGCACCGTGTCGCGGTACTTGCCGTTCCACTCGGTCCACAGCGGCGGGAACCCGCCCACCTGGTACCCGCCCTCGCCGAGGTCCCACGGCTCGGCGATGAGCTTCACCTGGGACACGACCGGGTCCTGGTGGACGAGGTCGAAGAACGCCGACAGGCGGTCGACCTCGTGGAACTGACGTGCGAGCGTCGCAGCGAGGTCGAACCGGAAGCCGTCGACGTGCATCTCGGTGACCCAGTACCGCAGCGAGTCCATGATGAGCTGCAGCACCGCGGGCGAGCGCATGAGCAGCGAGTTGCCCGTGCCCGTGGTGTCGAAGTAGTGCGACGGGTCGTCGTCGACCAGCCGGTAGTACCCCGCGTTGTCGATCCCGCGGAAGCTCAGCGTCGGGCCCATGTGGTTGCCCTCGGCGGTGTGGTTGTAGACCACGTCGAGGATGACCTCGATGTTCGCCGCGTGCAGCGCCTTGACCATCGACTTGAACTCCTGCACCTGCTGACCCGCGCCGGTCATGGAGGAGTAGCCGTTGTGGGGCGCGAAGAACCCGATGGTGTTGTAGCCCCAGTAGTTCGACAGCCCCTTCTCCTGCAGCGAGGGGTCGTTGACGAACTGGTGCACCGGCATGAGCTCGATCGCGGTCACGCCCAGGTCCGCCAGGTGCTCGATGACCGCGGGGTGCGCGATCCCGGCGTACGTGCCCCGCAGCTCCTCCGGCACCGCCGGGTGCTGCATCGTCAGGCCCTTGACGTGCGCCTCGTACAGGATCGTCTCGTGGTACTGGTGTCCCGGCGGGCGGTCGTGGCCCCAGTCGAAGAACGGGTTCACGACCACCGACGTCATGGTGTGCGCGGCGGAGTCCGACTCGTTGCGCGTGTCCGGGTCGCCGAACGTGTACGAGTAGAGCGACGGGTCGCCGTCGATCTGGCCGTCGATGGCCTTCGCGTACGGGTCGAGCAGCAGCTTCGACGGGTCGCAGCGGTGCCCCTGCGCGGGGTCGTACGGGCCGTGCACGCGGTACCCGTAGCGCTGGCCGGGCGCGATCTGCGGCAGGTAGCCGTGCCAGACGAACGCGTCCACCTCGGGCAGGTCGACGCGCGTCTCGGAGCCGTCGTCGTCGAGCAGGCACAGCTCGACCCGCTCGGCGACGCCGGAGTACAGGGCGAAGTTGGTCCCCGTGCCGTCGTACGTGGCGCCGAGGGGGTAGGGGCGTCCGGGCCAGATCTGCATGGGCTCAGAGTGCCAGCAGGGTCCGACCTCGGCTCATCGAGCGCGTGTGGGCGGGGTCACAGCACGCGGACGGGCGTTCAGGCGAGCGTCACGAGGTCCCGCACGTCATCATCCGGCAGCGCGTCGGCGACGGCCGTCACCTCGAGCGTGCGCAGCGCGGCGACGCCCCCGTGCACGGACAGGAACGCCGTGTCGGACGCGTCGCGGCCGGTCGCGATGCGCACGAGCGAGCCGCGCGGCGCGAGCGTGGTCGCGTCCACGACGCACCACCGGCCGTCGACGAGCGCCTCGGCGACCGCGTGCAGGTCCATCGGGTCGAGCCCGGGCGCGTACGCCGACGCGACGCGTGCGGGCACGTCGAGCGCGCGCAGCAGCGCGACCACGAGGTGCGCGTAGTCGCGGCACACGCCACGTCGCGCCAGCAGGGTGCGCACGGCACCGTCGGTGGGCAGGCTCGACCCCGGCACGTACGCCAGCCGCGTGCCGACCCACGACGCGACCGCCGCGAGCAGGTCGGCCCCCGCCAGCCCGGCGAACTCGGCGCGCGCCGTGGGCGCGAGCACGTCGGACTCGCAGTACCGGCTCGGACGCAGGTACAGCAGCGCGTCGGCGTCGTCCTGCGGCGGCGAGCCGGCGCCCGTGGGCGTGGCCGGGTCGGCGACGGTGGCCCGGTAGGTGACGGCCAGCTCGCCGGGTCCCGCCTCGAGCACGTGCAGCCGCGTGCCGTGCGCGTCGCGCACCTCGCGCACGTCGACGGCGCGCCCGTCCGACCTGACGTCGAGGTGCTCGTCGTCGGGCGCCGCGTGCGCCGCGGCGACCTCGAGGACGAGCCGGGCGGACGCGGTCACGTCCAGGACGAGGTGGGTCGAGACGTCGCGTCGCACGCGGTCAGCCTGGCAGCAGCCCGCGGCGCTGTCGCGCCGGGGCTGGCGTCCCCGGTCGGCCGCCGGGGACGGTGCGCGGCGCGGCCTGGGGTGAAGCGTTTAGTCCCGACGTCGCCCGGTGCGCGCCCAGGTCCGTCGGCTACCGTGGCACGACCGCGCCGACGGCGACGCGGGACACGACAGCGACCACGAGCGAGGCCCAGCCATGACCGCAGCGCCCGAGCCGACGGGCCCGCAGGTGACCGTCGTGGTGCCGACGTTCAACGAGGCACCCAACGTCGCCGAGCTCGTGCGGCGCGTCGGCGTCGCGACCCGCGGCCTGGACGCCGAGCTGCTGTTCGTCGACGACTCGCGGGACGGCACCGCCGACGAGGTGCGTCGGGTCGCTCCCGGCGCCGAGCTGCCCGTGCGGGTCGTCCACCGCGACGTGCCGACCGGGGGCCTGGGCGGCGCCGTGCTCGAGGGCCTGCGGGCCTCGCACGCGCCGTACGTGCTGGTCATGGACGGCGACCTGCAGCACCCGCCCGAGCTCATCCCCACGATGGTCGCCCGCGCGCGCGAGCCCGAGGTCGACGTGGTCGTGGCGTCGCGGTACGTCGGCGAGGGCTCGAGCGCCGGCCTGGCGAACGCGGCGCGGCAGGCGGTGTCGTCGACGTCGACCGCGGTGACCCGCGCGATGTTCCCGGTGCGCCTGCGGGACTGCTCCGACCCGATGACCGGCTTCTTCGTGGTCCGCCGCGCGGCGGTCGACGTCGACGCGCTGCGGCCGCGGGGCTTCAAGATCCTGCTGGAGATCCTCGCCCGCCACCCGATGCGCGTCGTCGAGGTGCCGTTCGTGTTCGGCGCCCGCTACGCGGGCGAGTCCAAGGCGAACCTCGCGCAGGGCCTGCACTTCCTGTGGCAGCTCGCGGGCCTGCGCTTCGGGCGCATGTCGCGGTTCGCGATCATCGGCGGCCTCGGCGCGCTCGCCAACATCGCGATCGTCGCGCTCCTGACGTCGCTCGGCATGACGTGGCTGCCCGCCGCGATCGTGGCGGCCGAGGCGACCATCGTGGGGAACTTCCTGCTGCAGGAGCGGTTCGTGTTCCGCGACCTGCGCGACGAGGGCAAGGGCGCGTGGGCCCGCTTCGGTCAGTCGTTCACGTTCAACAACGTCGAGACGGTCGTGCGGATGCCGGTCATGGCCGTGCTGGTCGAGACGATGCACGTCGCCGCGGTGCTCGCGACCGCGATCACCCTCGTCGTCGCGTTCGTCGTGCGGTTCACGTTCCACTCGCGGATCGTCTACCGGCCGCGTGCGTCGTCGCGGCGCGCGCGCATGGTCGAGCGCGAGGCCGAGCAGGCCGGGCCGCCCCCCGCGCCCTCGTCCGAGCACGTCTGACCCCGCGCCCGTCCGGGCGTGGGCTCGCGGCCTGCGCGTGCGGCCCGCGCGCGTGGCCCGCAGGATCGTGGTGCACCCCTGGAGGCCACCATGACCGAGCACGCCGACGCGCCGATCGACCTTGAGCTCGTGCGCACCTACATCAACGACCACGTCACCGGCGCGACAGCGGTGTCCGCGCGGGTCGCGCGCATGAGCCGCAACCCCGACGCGGGCGCCGACGCCCCGCTGCTCGCCGAGCTCGCGCGCCAGCTGCGCGAGGAGCGCGACGTGCACGAGGCGACCGCGCGCGACCTCGGGTTCACGATGTCGCGCTGGAAGCACCTCGGTGCGGCGCTCGCCGAGCGTGTCGCGCGCCTCAAGCCCGACGGCCGGTGGACCCGCCGCTCGCCGCTGTCGCTCGTGCTCGAGCTCGAGATCCTGCGCTCGGGCCTCGAGGGCAAGCGCCTGGGGTGGGTCACGCTGCGCGAGCACGCCGACGTGCTCGGGCTGGACGCCGACCGGCTCGACGCGCTGGTGGCGCGCTCGCGCGAGCAGGCCGACACGGTCGAGGCGATCGCGGCCCGGGCGCGCGAGCGCGCGTTCGCGGCAGCGGGGGAGCGGACGTCGGCCGACGACGCCTAGGCTGCTCGCGGACGGAGGTCGCGATGGACGCGCTGCAGCGGTGGATGGATGACGTGGTGCCGGCGCTCGGCGTGGACCCGGACCTCGTGTCCGCCACGACCGACGACGTGCTCGACATGGTGAGGGACGTCGCGCACGGGGTCGTGCGCCCCGGCGCGCCGCTGACGGCGTACCTCGTGGGGCTCGCCGCCGGCCGCGCCGCGGCCGAGGGGCAGGACCCCGCCGCGGCGGTGCGCGACGGGCTCGCACAGGTCGACGCCCTCGTCAGGGCGTGGGAGCCGACCTCGGCCTGAGCGCTGCGTCGCGCGCGGCCGCGAGGGCGGCCGGGTCGTCGACGTCGAGCGTCGTGCGCTCGTCGACGGCCACCACGACCGTGCGCAGCCCGGTGAGCAGGTGCCGCGCGGGGCGGCCGTCCGGCGCGTCCGCGAGGACGTCGCGCACGGCCGAGAGCCGGTAGGCGGCCAGCAGCGGCTGCGGCCGCCCGTCGGGTCCGGCCGCGACGGCCGCGTCGGCGTCGGAGCGCTCCAGCGCGTCGCGCAGGGACGGCACCACGTCCCCGGCGAACGGCTGGTCGCCCGCGACGACGACCACGACCCGTGCCCGCGGGTGGGCGGCGGCACCGACAGCGACCCCGGCGGCGACGCCGGCGAACGGCCCGCCGCCGGGCGGGTCCTCGCGCGCCCAGAGCACGCCGCGCGGGACGTCGCGCGGCGGGCCCACCACCACGACCGGCACGTCGCCCAGGGCGAGCAGGAGGCGGTCGAGCACGGGGCGTCCCCCCACGTCGAGCGCGGTCTTGTCGACGCCGCCCATGCGGCGCGCCGTGCCGCCGGTCAGCACCACGGCGACGGCGGGCGCGAGGGTCACGCCGCCACGCTACGTGTCACGCGAGCGCGGCGGCCACCCGCGCCGCGTAGGACGTCGCGGGGTCGGCGGCGACCTCCTGCGGCGTGCCCCGCTGCGCCGCGCGGCCGTCCTCGAGGACGAGCAGCTCGTCGGCCAGGTCGAGCGCGTCGCGCAGGTCGTGCGTGACGAGCAGCGTCGGCAGGCCGCGGGCGACGTGGCGCCGGACGACGGCGCGCACGTGCGTGCGGGTCCCGGCGTCGAGGGCGCCGAACGGCTCGTCGAGCAGCAGCGCGCGGGGCTGCGCGGCGAGCGCGCGCGCGAGCGCCACCCGCTGCGCCTGGCCGCCCGAGAGCCGGTCGGCGCGTGCCCGGGCGTGGGCGGCGAGCCCGAGGTCGGCCAGCAGCGCGTCGGCGGACGCGCGCGCCGCACGTGCCCGCGCGCCCTGCGCGCGCAGCCCGAACGCGACGTTCTCACGCGCCGACAGGTGACCGAACAGGAGCCCGTCCTGCAGCACGACGCCGAGCCGACGGTGCCGCGGCGCGACCGTCGCACCCGTCGCGGCGTCGTCGAGCACGGTCCCGCCGAGGCGCACGTGCCCCGCAGCCAGGGCGGCGATCCCGGCGAGGGACTCCAGCAGCGTGGTCTTGCCGCTGCCGTTCGGTCCCATGACGGCGAGGACCCGTCCCGGCGGGACGCTCAGCCGGACGTCGAGGTGCAGCGCCCCGCGCTCGGCGACGACGTGCGCGTCGAGCGTCATCGGTTCCCCCGGCGCGTGCGGCCGCGGCCGGGCAGTCCGCCGACCCAGCGTCCGCGCATCGCGACCAGGACCGCCACGGACACGACGAGCAGCAGCACCGACATGGCCACGGCCTGCTCGGGTGCGGCGTCCATCGCGAGGTAGACCGCGAGCGGGACCGTCCGCGTGGTGCCGGGGAAGTTCCCGGCGAACGTGACGGTCGCGCCGAACTCCCCGAGCGCGCGCGTGAAGCACAGCGCCGCACCGGCCGCGACGCCGGGGGCGACCGACGGGAGCGTGACGCGGCGCAGGACGTAGGCGGGGGACGCGCCGAGCGTCTCGGCCACGAGGGCGCGACGGCGGTCGGCCCCGCGCAGCGCGCCCTCGACGGTGAGCACGAGGAACGGCAGCGCCACGAACACCTGGGCCAGGACGACCGCGACCGACGTGAACGGGACGGTCACGCCGAACCACGCGTCCAGCCGCGACCCGAGCAGCCCGCGGCGGCCCAGCAGGAGCAGCAGCGCGACGCCGCCCACGACGGGCGGCAGCACCAGCGGCACCGTCACCAGCGAGCGGACCAGCCGGCCGCCCGGGACGTCGTCCCGGGCCAGGACCCAGGCCAGCGGCACGCCCACGACGAGGCAGACCACCGTCGTGCAGGCCGCGGTGACGACCGACAGCCGCAGCGCCTCGACGACGGCCGGGTCGGCGACCAGGGCGGCCATGTCGCCCCACGGCGTCGCGGCGAGCAGCGCCACGAGCGGCAGCACGAGCAGCGCGAGCCCGACTACCGCCAGCGCACCGAGGACGAGCGTGCCGACCGCGGGTCGCGCGCGCCGAGCGGTTCGTCGGTCGACGTCGGCCCGCGGCCTCGCGGACGCCCTGCCGGGTGCCCGCGGGGACCGGGTGGGGGCGGGTGTCGTCACGGGACGTCGAACCCGGCGTCCTCGAGCGCCTGTCGGCCGACCGGACCCCGGAGCAGCGCGACGAACGCGGCGGCGGCCCGCGGGTGCGGTGCGTCGCGCAGGGCCAGCGCGGGGTAGTCGGTCGGCACCTGGACGTCGGCGGGGACGTCGATGCCCTCGACCGCGCCGCCGGCCGCGATGACGTCGGTCCGGTACACCAGGCCCGCGTCGGCCTCGTCGAGCCGCAGACGCGTCAGGACCGCGCGCACGTCCTGCTCGAGCGTGTCGGGCGCGGGCGTCACGCCGGCCTT
The DNA here is from genome assembly GCF_004535805.1 of Cellulomonas sp. HD19AZ1. Lineage (NCBI taxonomy): Bacteria > Bacillati > Actinomycetota > Actinomycetes > Micrococcales > Cellulomonadaceae > Cellulomonas > Cellulomonas sp. HD19AZ1. Next base: position 268,154 of record NZ_SPHX01000007.1, on the reverse strand, counting down.
CGCGAGGACCTGGGCGCCGACCGCGCCGCACGGCACCTCGGCGGCGCACAGCGCGACGGTCCGCGCGGGGTCGGCGAGGTCGGCGAGCGTGGTGACGCCGCCGGGGTTGCCCGCGGGCACCGCGATCTGCAGCTGGTTGGTCGCCACGACGACGGGGTCGCCGCCGAGCGCGTCGGTCACGGTCGTCATGGTCGCGGGGCTCGCGGTGACGACCACGTCGGCCGGGGCGCCGCTGACGACCTGCGTGGCCAGCGCCGAGCTGGCGCCGAAGCTCGTCCGCACGGTGAGCCCGGGGTGGTCGGCCTCGAGCGTGGCGGCGAGGTCGGTCACGACGTCCGTGAGCGAGGCCGCGGCGAGCACCACGAGGGTCCCCTCGAGCGTCTCCCCGGGTGTGTCCCCGGGCGGTACGGCGGTGCTCGCGCCCGGCGCCGGGGTCGCGGCGGTCGGTCCGGCGTCCGGGGCGGCGGCGCCGGTCGAGGAGCAGCCCGTCAGCGCGAGCGCGGCCACGAGCAGGGCGACCGGTGCCGTGCGGAGCGTGCCACGGCCCGCCGGCCCGCGCCGCGGCAGCGCGGCGTCCCGGCCGGTCACCGGGTCTCCACGTGCTCGACGGCCACGTTGGTCGCCTTGACGGACGCGACGGCCACGACGCCGGGCTCGAGGCCCAGGTCGTCCGCGGCCTCCCGGCTGATGAGCGACACGAGGCGGTACGGGCCCGCCTGGATCTCGACCTGCGCCATGACGGTGTCGCGCACGACGCGCGTGACGATGCCGCGCAGCCGGTTGCGGGTCGAGCGCTGGTCGCTGCCGGGCTCGGGCTCGGTGCCGAGCTCCTGCGCGAGCCGGGCGAGCGCGCCGCCGTCGACCGCGTGGTGCCCCGTGGCGTCGCGGGTCGACGCGAGCCGTCCCGCCTCGATCCAGCGGCGGACGGTGTCGTCGCTCACGCCCAGGAGGGTCGCGGCCTCGCTCACGCGGTAGGTCGGCATGCGCCCACAGTACGAGGTGGTGGCCGCAGATGCGGGCGAGAACGCCGTGGGTGTCCGCATCTGCGGGACGTGTGCGCGGTGCGCCGCGCTCGATGCGGCGCTGCGGGGCGGGCTGCCTACCCTGGACCCGTGCCCCAGGACACCTCGCGCCTGCACCCCCCGGCGCGTCGCGTCGTCGTCGCCGACGTCACGACCGCACCCGTCGACGTCGCCGCGCTCGCCGCCGCCGTCGGGGACGCCGCCGCCGGAGCCGTCGTCACGTTCGCGGGCGTCGTGCGCGACCACGACCACGGCCAGGGCGTGACCGGGCTGGAGTACGTCGCCCACCCCGACGCGGGCGCCGTCATCGCGCGCGTGGTCGCCGACGTCACGGCCCGTAGCGCCGTCGACGCCGTCGCCGTGGTGCACCGGGTCGGCGCGCTCGCCGTGGGGGAGTGCGCGCTCGGCGTCGCGGTGTCGGCGGCCCACCGCCGCGAGGCGTTCGAGACGGCCGCGCTGCTCGTCGACGAGGTCAAGGAGCACCTGCCGGTGTGGAAGCGGCAGGACCTGACCGCCGGCGGCCACGAGTGGGTCAACAGCGCCTGACGCGCGCCGCGACCGCCACGGACGCTCAGCCGCCCGCGAACGGCGGCAGCACGTCGACGCGCGCGGGCGTGCCCACGGGCTCGTCCCGGTCGCGGTGCAGCACGCCGTCGACCAGCAGCGCGCAGCGCGCCGCGACCGCACCGAGCGCGTCCCCGTGGCGGGCCGCCAGCAGGTCCAGCAGCCCACCGACGGTCGCGTCGGCGGGGACCTCGACCCGCTCGGCGTCGCGTCCCGCGGCCTCGGCCGCCGCCGCGAAGTACCGCACCTCGACCGTGCGCGTCCCGGTCGTCGCGCCTGTCGTGCCATCCACCGTCGTCATCCCCCGATCGCGCTCATCGTGCGGGCCGGCTGCAGGAACGACGGGTCGTCGATGCCGTGCCCGGCGGCCTTGCCGCGCTGCGCGGCGCGCCACGCGTCCGCGACTGTCGCGTCGTCCGCCCCGCCGCGCAGCAGCCCGCGCAGGTCGTCCTCCTCGCGCGCGAACAGGCAGCTGCGCACCTGCCCGTCGGCCGTCAGCCGCGTCCGGTCGCACGCGCCGCAGAACGGGCGCGTGACCGAGCCGATGACGCCGACCGTCGCTCCCGCGTGCCCGCGGACCGTCCACGTCTCGGCCGGAGTCCCGCCGCGGGAGCCGTCGGGCTCGGCGACCAGGTCGTACGCCGCCGACAACGCGTCGAGGATCTCGCGCGCCGTCACGAGGTCCTCGCGCCGCCACGAGCCGTGCGGCCCGAGCGGCATCTGCTCGATGAAGCGCAGGTGGTAGCCGTGCTCGAGCGCCCAGGCGAGCAGCGGCACGGCCTCGTCGTCGTTGACGCCGCGCTGCAGCACCGCGTTGACCTTGACCGGCGTCAGGCCCGCCTCGACCGCGGCCGCGAGGCCCGCGAGCACGTCGGCGTGCCGGTCCCGCCGCGCGATCCGCGCGAACCGCTGCGGGTCGAGCGAGTCCAGCGACACGTTGACACGGTCCAGCCCGGCCTCGGCCAGGGAGCGCGCGCGCTTGTCGAGCCCCAGCGCGTTGGTCGTCAGGGCCGTGCGCACCCGTGCGCCGTCGGGCGTGCGCAGCGCCGTGGTCGCCGCCACGATGCCCTCGAGCCCGCGCCGCAGCAGCGGCTCGCCGCCCGTGAACCGGACCTCGCGGATGCCGAGCCGCTCGACGCCGACGCGCACGAGCCGCACCACCTCGGCGTCGGTCAGCACCGTGTCGTCCGGCGCCCACGGCAGACCCTCGGCCGGCATGCAGTAGGTGCACCGCAGGTTGCACCGGTCGGTCAGCGACACGCGCAGGTCGGTGGCGACCCGGCCGTACCGGTCCGCCAGTCCCTGCGCGCGCGGCTCCGAGCCGCCCGCGGCGCTCACGGCTCGCATCCCACGATGGTACGGACCGCACCGACGAAGGCCGGTCGCGGGCGGTCCGGGGCGCGGTGCCGCCGGCGATAGGTTGGGCGCATGGTCGAGGTCCCTCCCGCGCGGGCCGACCTGGCTCCGCGCGTCGTCCGTCCGCTCGACGAGCACGCGGCCGCCGTCCTCGCGCTCGCGGGCCCGCTGCCGACCGTCACCGTGCCGCTCGCGCAGGCCGCGGGACGCGCGCTCGCGGTCGACGTGCGCAGCGGCGTCGACCTGCCGCCGTGGGACTCCTCGGCCATGGACGGGTACGCCGTGCGCGCCGCGGACCTGCGGCCCGGGGCCGTGCTCGACGTCGTCGACGACGTCCCCGCCGGCGACACGCGCGAGGTGACCGTCCCGGACGGTGCGGTGACGCGGATCATGACCGGGGCGCCCGTGCCGAGCGGCGCCGACGCCGTGCTGCCGGTCGAGCTCACCGACGGCGGCACGGCCCGCGTGCGGGTCGACGACGTGGTCGCCCCGGGGGCGCACGTGCGGCACCGCGGCGAGGACGTGCGCGCCGGCGACGTCGTGCTGCGGGCGGGCGACGTGCTCGGCGCCGGAGCCGTCGGGCTGCTCGCCGCGACGGGCCACGCGCACGTCGCGGTGCACGCCCGGCCGCGCGTCGCGGTGCTGTCCACCGGCTCCGAGCTGGTGCCGCCCGGGACGCCGCTGCGGCACGGGCAGATCCACGAGTCCAACGGTCCCCAGCTCGCCGCCGCGGCCGCCGCGGCCGGTGCCGAGGTCGTGCTGCTCGCCGCGGTGCGCGACGACGTCGACGGCGTGCGGGCCGCGCTCGCCGACGCGGCCGCGCGGGCCGACGTCGTCGTCACGACCGGCGGCGTGTCGGTCGGCGCGTACGACGTCGTGCGCGACGCGCTGCTCGCGGGCGGGCGCGCCGAGCTCGTGCACGTGCGCATGCAGCCCGGCAAGCCGCAGGCCGTCGCCGTGCTCCCGGACGGCACGCCCGTGCTCGGCCTGCCCGGCAACCCCGTGAGCTGCTTCGTGTCGTTCGAGGTGTTCGTGCGGCCGCTGCTGCGCCGCATGCTCGGCGCGTCCGACGTGCACCGCCGCCGGCTGACCGCCAGCGTGCCGGACGCGCTGAGCTCGCCCGCCGGGCGTCGCCAGCTGCTGCGCGCGCGCCTGGACTGGACCGGCGGGACGCCCGTGGCCGTGCCCGTCGGCGGCCCCGGCTCGCACCTGCTCGGCGCGCTCGCGCGCGCCGACGCGCTGATCGACGTCCCCGAGGACGTCACGCACGTCGCGGCGGGGGACGCCGTGACCGTCATCGACCTGAGGGAGCACGACGCGTGAGCCGGTCCGACCGCCTGACCCACGTCGACGCGCGCGGCGCCGCGCGCATGGTCGACGTCGCCGAGAAGGACGTCACCGTGCGCACCGCGCGCGCCACGGGGCGCCTCGTGACCACGCCGCAGGTCGTCGCGCTGCTGCGCGGCGAGGGCGTGCCCAAGGGCGACGCGCTCGCGGTCGCGCGCATCGCCGGCATCCAGGCGGCCAAGCGCACGCCCGACCTCGTGCCGCTGTGCCACCCCGTCGCGATCCACGGCGTCACGGTCGACCTCGATGTCGTCGACGACGGCGTGCGCATCGACGCGACCGTGCGCACGGCCGACCGCACGGGCGTCGAGATGGAGGCGCTCACGTGCGTCGCCGCCGCGGGGCTCACGCTGGTCGACATGGTCAAGGCCGTCGACCGCGGCGCGCACCTGACGGACATCCGGGTCGAGGAGAAGGCCGGCGGGCGCAGCGGGACGTGGACGCGTGACTGACGCGCCCGCGCCGCGCGCCGTCGTCGTCACGGCCTCGGACCGGGCCGCGGCGGGCGAGTACGCCGACCGCTCCGGCCCGCTGCTCGTCGCGGGCCTGCGGGAGCTGGGCCTCGCGGTCGACGACGCCGTGGTCGTCCCCGACGGCGCACCGGTCGAGCGCGCGTTGCGCGACGCCGCGGCCGCGGGCGTCGCGCTGGTCGTGACGACGGGCGGCACGGGCCTGGGGCCGCGGGACCGCACGCCCGAGGCGACCCTCGCGGTCGTCGAGCGCGTGGTGCCCGGGATCGCCGAGGCGCTGCGGGCCGACGCCGTGCGGCGCGGCGTGGCCGCGGGCGTGCTCTCGCGCGGCGTGGCCGGGGTCGCCGGGCGCACGCTCGTCGTCAACGTCGCGGGGTCCACCGGGGCCGTGCGCGACGCGCTCGAGGTGCTCGCCGGCGTGCTGCCGCACGCGCTCGCGCAGCTCGCGGGCGGCGACCACTGACGCTCGCGCGTCATGCGCCGCGCGCCGCCGCGACGCGCGCCCACGCCGCGAGCCCGCCGGGCAGGTGACGCACGTCGTGCACGCCGGCCGCGCGCGCGAGCCGCGCCGCGTGGGCGGCGCGCGCACCGACGCGGCACACGAGCACGAGCGGTCGGTCGGGGTCGAGCTCGGTGAGGCCCTGCTCGGAGGCGAACCGTGCGAACGGCACCGAACGCGCGCCGGGCAGCGGGGCCGCGGCGGCCTCGGGCGCGTCGCGCAGGTCGACGACGTCGACGTCCGGGCGCGACGCGAGCAGCCGCAGCACCTCGGCGACGCCGCTCAGGGCGCCGTCGTCGTCGGCGGTCTCGGTCCCGGCGCCGACGCCGACCGACCGGACGGCGCGCGCCGGTCGTGCGTCGGGCCCGGTGCGCGTGCCGGGCCCGGGGCGCGTGGGGACGGGTACGTCGGCCGCCGCGCGGCGACGCACCGGCACGTCCTGCCACGTGCCCGCGAACGCGTCGTGCACCGCGACCCGGCCCAGCAGCGTGCGCCCCGTGCCGCACACGAGCTTGACCGCCTCGAGCGCCATCGCCGCGCCCGCCGCGGCGCAGACCGCGCCGAGCACGCCGTCGACCGCGCACGACGCGACCGTGCCGTCGGGCGGCGGGCCGCCGAACACGTCCCGCAGGTCGACGCCCTCGCCCGCGGGCGGGTCGGACCAGAACGTGCTGACCTGCGCGTGACCGCGCTGCAGGGACCCCCACACCCACGGCACGCCGAGCTCCGCGCACACGTCGTTGACGAGGTAGCGCGTCGCGAAGTTGTCGGTGCCGTCGACCACGAGGTCCCAGCCGCGCAGCACGTCGTGCGCGTTGGCGTCGTCGAGGCGCACGGCGTGCGTCACGACCTCGACCGCGGGGTCCACCGCGCGCACCGCGTCGGCGGCCGAGTCGACCTTGCGCCGCCCGACGTCGGCCGTGCCGTGCACGACCTGCCGCTGCAGGTTCGAGGCCTCGACGACGTCGTCGTCGACCACGCCGAGCGTGCCGACCCCCGCGGCCGCGAGGTACAGCAGGACCGGCGAGCCCAGGCCGCCCGCGCCGAGCACGAGCACGCGCGCGGCCAGCAGGCGGCGCTGGCCGACCTCCCCGACCTCGTCGAGCGCGAGGTGCCGCGCGTAGCGGGCCACCTGCTCCGCCGTGAGCGGCGGACCGGGCGCGACGAGCGGCGGCAGGGCGGGCTTGGTCACCCGTGCGACCCCGTGGCGACGCTCGTCACGGTCGTGAGCAGCAGGACGCTGTCCGCCAGGGCGAGCACCGAGTGCCGCTCGTGCGTGAGCTCCCACAGCTCGCCGGCCGCGACGTCCTGCTGCACGTCGCCGTCGACCTCGACGCGCACGTGCCCCTGGAGGGCCTGCAGCGACGCGGCCGGGGGAGACGCGTGCTCACCGAGCCGCGCCCCCGCGACCAGCGCGATGACGGTCTGCCGCAGCTCGCCGTCGTGCACCACGAGCTGCGCGCTGCGGCCGTGCGGGTCGGTGCGGGCCGCGGCGAGGTGCTCGGCGGCGAGGGCGGTGAGGTCGGGCATGGGTCGATCCTCGCAGGGCTCGGTGACGACGGCGTGCCCGGGGGCGCACGCCGGTGGGCTGCTGAGCGCTCGCGGCCGTGCACTCCGTGCCACCGCGGGCGCGTGCGGGTGCGGGCGCGGACCCGACGGGTGCTCCCGCCGGGACCGTGCGCCCGCGCGACCCGCTCAGGCCGGCGTGCGACGCGTGATGCGCACGCGCCACGCCTCGGGGCCCTCGACGAGGTACTCGACGTCGATCGGCGCGCGCTCGGCGAGCTGAGCGAGCAGCGGCCGCGGGGCGTGCGGTGCGACGATCACGAACGCAGCGCCCGGCGCGATCGCGTCGAACGCGCCGAAGACGGCCGCGTGGCGGATCGCGTGCGGGATGGTGCGCACGTCGAGGACAGGGTCGGCCTCGTCGTGGCCGCCGCAGCCGCACGTGTGCCCGGCGGGCTCGGGCGCGGTGGGCAGGATGTCGACGGGCTGGCTCATGGTTCTCCTTCGGTGGTCGCCCGCCGGGCGGCGGGCGCTGTGGGCGCGGCAGCGGCGGTGCCGGTGCCGGACAGGTGCAGGGCGCACCGGCGGGGCCCGACGAACGGCTCGAGGCGCTCGGCGCGCACGGGCCCGCCGACCTGCTCGAGCACGCCCTGGGCGAGGCCGAGGTGGACGCTGCAGACGACCTCGGGGCGCTCGCGCGCGAGGTCGAGGAACGGGCAGCGCCGCAGGTCGAACGTCGTGCCGTCGGCGCTCAGGTCCGGGTCGAAGCCGAGTCGGTCGAGGTGGGCCTCGAGCGCGAGCACCTGGTCGTCGGTGCCCGACGGCAGGTCGGGCAGGTCGGGCAGCATGGCGTGCCCCGCGCGTCGCGCCGACTCGCGGACGTCGCCGACCGGCGTGCCGTAGCCCCCCAGCAGGACGCTCGTCAGCCGGGCGCGCGCGGCGGACTCGGCGAGGTGGCGAGCCGCCGCGGGGTCGGTGCGTCCGTCGCTGCGGCCGGTCGCGCGGTAGACGGTCCGGGGGCGTCCGCGGGTCGCGCGGCGCTCGGTCTCGCGGACCACGAACCGCGCGTCGACGAGGCGCTGGAGGTGCTCACGCACGGTGTTCTCGTGCAGGCCGGTCCGCGCGGCGAGCGCGGCGGTGGTCTGCGGGCCGTCGGTCTGCAGGACGTGCAGCAGCTCGACGCGGCTCGCCGAGGCCAGCACGCGCGCGGTGGGCGTGCGACGGGCGTCGCCGTCGTCGTGCTCGGTCACCGTGCGCCTCCGGGTGGGTGATCCGCTCCGGGACCCAGGTCCCGGGCGGTGGTGGTAACTCATTAAATACCGTCGTGCCGTGGAAAAGACCGGGACCAGGGTCCCCCCGCACGTCGTGCTGCTCGTCCCGGGTGGTCTGGCGCTGCTGGCGGGCCTCGACGCCGCCCTCCTGCTGCTGGGGCTGCCCGCGCCCGTGCACCTCGAGCGCTGGTCCGACGTGCACGGGCCTCTCATGGTGCTCGGGTTCGTCGGCACGCTCGTCGCGCTCGAGCGGGCCGTCGCCGTGCGGCGGCCGCTCGCGTTCGCCTCGCCCGCGCTGCTCGGGGTCGGTGGTCTGGCGCTCCTGACGCCCGCGCCGCTGTGGGTCGGCCGCGCGTGCCTCGCGCTCGGGGCGCTCGCGCTCGTCGGCATCTACCTCGCGGTGTGGCGCACGCAGCCGGCCGCCGCGCTCGCGGTGCAGGCCCTGGGCGCCGCGCTCGCCGTCGCGGCCGCCGTGCTGTGGCTCGCAGGGGCGGCCGTGCCGCACCTCGTGCCGTGCCTCACGGGCTTCCTCGTCCTGACGATCGCGGGCGAGCGCCTCGAGCTGCTGCGGGTCGGCGGGCCGGGGCCGCGCGTCGAGGACGCCGTGTGGGGCCTGGCCTGCGCGTGGGCGCTCGCCGCGACGGCTGCGCTGCTGTGGCCCGCCGTCGGCTGGGCGCTGCTCGGTGCCGTGCTGCTCGCGCTCGTCGCGGTCCTCGTGCGGCACGACGTCGCACGGCGCACGGTGCGCGCCACGGGGCTGCCCCGGTTCATGGCGTGCGCGATGCTCGCCGGCTACGCGTGGCTCGCCGTCGCGGGTGCGCTCTGGCTCGTCTCCGGGCCGGTGCTGGCCGGACGCGGGTACGACGCCGCGCTGCACGCCGTGTTCCTCGGCTTCGTGCTGTCGATGGTCATGGCCCACGCACCCGTGATCCTGCCGGCCGTGCTGCGGCGCCCCCTGCCGTACCGACCGGTGATGTACGTCCCGCTCGTGCTGCTGCACGCCACCCTCGCGCTGCGGGTGCTCGTCGGCGACGCGCGCGGGCTCGACGTCGTGGTGCAGGTCGGGGGCGTGGGCAACGTCGTGGCCCTCCTGCTGTTCGTCGTCGTCGCCGGGACGTCCGCGGTGGTCGGACCGCCGCCCGTCGCCCCGCGCCCCGCGCGGTCGACAGCGACCGGTGCGCCGGGCACCACGACCCCGCCCCCGCCCGCCGCCGCGGGTCTCACCCTCGGAGGTCCCCGGTGAACCGCGCCGCGCACCACGTCCGTGCCAACGCCCTCGTCCTGGTCTGGCTCGTCGCGGCCGCCGTCGCGGCGCTCGCGCACCGCTGGCTGCCCGAGGCCGGGTGGCTCCTGGTGCACCTGCCGCTGCTCGGCGCGATCACCACGGCGATCCTCGTGTGGAGCCAGCACTTCGCCGACACGCTGCTGCGCAGCCCCGCACCGCGTCGCGCGCTCACGTGGCGCCTGGCGGCCCACACCGCCGGGGTGCTCGCGGTCGTCGCCGGTCACCTGACGTCGGTGCCCGCGCTCGTGGTCGCCGGGGGCGTCGCCGTCGCCGGCGTCGGTGTCGCGCAGGCCGTCGGCATCGTCCGGCAGGGCCGCGGCGCGCTGCCCTCGCGGTTCGGCCACCTCGCGCGCGCCTACGTCGCTGCGGGCCTGCTGCTGGTCCCGGGCGTCGCGTGCGGCGTCGTCATGGCCACCGCCGCACCCGGCCCCGAGGCGTACGCGCGGTGGTACGTCGCGCACGTCGTGCTCACGCTGATCGGCTTCGTCGGCGTCACGGTCGCAGGCACGCTCGTCGTGCTGTGGCCGACGGTCCTGCGCACGCGCATCGACGCGGCCGCCGAGGCCGCGGCGCGCCGCTCGCTCGTGCTGCTCGTGGCCGGGACGCTGCTCGCGGCGCTCGGGCCGGCCACGGGCCTGCGCGCCGTCACGGTCGCGGGCGTCGCGGTCGTGCTGGCCGGCATCGCCCTGACCGCGCACGTGCTGGTCCGCCAGGCGCGCACCGCACCGCCCGTCACGTACGCCGCGCTGGGCGTCGGTGCCGCGGTCGTGTGGTGGGCCGCGTCGGTCGCGGTGCTCGGCGTGGTCGTCGCGACCGCCGGCTCGTGGGCCGCGACCGTCCCGCGGCTCTCGGCGCTCACGCCCGCGACCGTCGGCGGGTTCGCGGCGCAGGTGCTCCTCGGCGCGCTGTCCTACCTGCTGCCCGTCGTGCTCGGCGGCGGTCCCGCCGTCACGCGCACCGTGGCCGCCGGGCTCGACCGCTCCGCCGTCGTGCGCGCCGTGCTGCTCAACGGTGCGCTCATGATCTTCGTGCTGCCCGCGCCGAGCCTCGTGCGCGTCGTCGCCTCGAGCACCGCGCTCGCGGTGGGCGTCTGGTTCCTCGTGCTCGTCGCGCGGGCCGTCCGGCTCGCCCGGCAGCCCGGCACGATCGATCGCCCCGCGCCCGTCGTCCCGGCCCGCGCCGCCCCGGCCGACCCCGTCGCGGTCGCCCTGGCACGCTCGCGGCGGCGCGGAGCCGGTGCGCTGGCCGTCGGCGCGCTCGTCGTGGCGACCGCCGTCGCGCTCGCGGGCGACCCCACCGCGGCGGGCCTCACGCAGGTCCTCACCGCGGGCGCCGCGGCCCCCGCCACGTCGGACGCCGGGGCGACCGGACGCACCACCACGGTGCGCGTCGAGGCGCAGGACATGCGGTTCGTGCCCGACACGGTCGAGGTGCCCGCCGGCGACCGGCTGGTCATCGAGGTCGTCAACACCGACACCACGGTGCACGACCTCGTGCTCGACGGTGGTGCCACGTCGGGGCGCCTCGCACCGGGTGGCACGGCCTCGGTCGACGTCGGCGTCGTGCAGCAGGACCTCGCGGGCTGGTGCTCGGTCGCCGGGCACCGCCTCATGGGCATGACGCTGGACGTCGTCGTGGTGGGCGGGCAGCCCGCCCCACCCGTCGCGGCGGCCCCGGGGGGCGACGCCGGCACGGGGCACGACATGGCCGGCACGCACCACGGCACGGCGGGGGACGGCACGCGCGCGGCCGACCTGCTGGACCTCGTGGCGGCCCCCGACGACGCGTTCGTCGCGCGCGACGCGACGCTGCCGCCGGTCGGCGACGGCACGACCCACCACGTGACGCTCGCGGTCACCGAGACCGCCCAGGAGGTCGCCCCCGGCGTCACGCGCACCGCCTGGACGTTCGGCGGCACCGCACCCGGACCCGTGCTGCACGGGCGCGTCGGCGACACGTTCGTCGTCACGCTCGTCAACGACGGCAGCCTCGGGCACTCGATCGACTTCCACGCCGGGGCGCTCGCGCCCGACGACGTCATGCGGACCATCGAGCCCGGGGAGACGCTCACGTACACGTTCCGGGCGACGCGCAGCGGCATCTGGATGTACCACTGCTCGACCATGCCGATGAGCCTGCACATCGCCAACGGCATGTTCGGGGCGGTCGTCATCGACCCGCCCGGCCTGCCCGAGGTCGACCACGAGTACGTGCTCGTGCAGTCCGAGCTGTACCTGGGCGAGCAGGGCGGCACCGCCGACGAGGCCGCGCTCACCGCGCAGCAGCCCACGCTGCTGACGTTCAACGGCTACGCGAACCAGTACCGCGACCGACCCCTCGCGGTCCGCGCGGGCGAGCGCGTGCGCGTGTGGGTGCTCGACGCCGGGCCGAACCGGCCGTCGTCGTTCCACGTCGTCGGCGGGCAGTTCGACACCGTCTACCGCGAGGGCGACTGGACCCTGCGCGACGGCGGGTCGACGGGGACGGGCGGCGCGCAGGTGCTCGCGCTCGCGCCCGCCGAGGGCGGGTTCGTCGAGCTGACGTTCCCCGAGGCCGGCACCTACCCGTTCGTCACGCACGCCATGGGCGACGCCGAGCGCGGCGCGCAGGGCCGGTTCCGCGTCGCGGACTGACGGCGACGACGCCACGCGGCCCGGGGGAGTTCTCACACCCCGGGCCGCCGGTGTGTGCGCGGAACGTTGCGGGCCGGTGACGCGGGTGCGCGTCCGGGCGAAACACGCGCTGCCTAGCGTCCTGCTCGACGCCGGCCCCACGCGGCGACGCCCGCCGGGCACCGCCCGGCCCCGACGCCCGACCCCGCGCAGCCCTGCACGGACCGACGCCCGGAGGCTCCCCGTGACCCAGACCCCGACGACCGGCGCGCCCGCCGCCTCGGCGACCGCGCCCGCAGACCCCACCCCGGCACCCCCGACCCCGGCGCCCGGCGCCGAGGTCCTCACCCCGGCCGGCGTCGAGCCCGTGCTCGTCCGGCACCGCGGCCGCTGGCTGCACGGCTGGGACCCCGAGGCGCCCGACCAGTGGCGCACGGCGGGGCGCGCCGTCGCACGCCGCAACCTCGTGCTGTCGATCCTCGCCGAGTTCCTCGGGTTCGCGGTCTGGGCGCTGTGGAGCATCGTCGTGCCGCAGCTGCCGGCGGCCGGGTTCACGCTGACCGCCGACCAGATGTTCTGGCTCATCGCGGTGCCGTCGCTCGTCGGCGCGACCCTGCGCATCCCGTACACGTTCGCCGTGCCCGTCTTCGGCGGGCGCAACTGGACCGTCGTGTCGGCGCTCCTGCTGCTCCTGCCCACGGGTGCCCTGGTGTGGGCCGTGCAACGACCCGACCTGCCGTTCGGCGCGCTGCTCGCGGTCGCCGCGCTCGCGGGCGTCGGCGGCGGCAACTTCGCGTCCTCGATGGCCAACATCTCGTTCTTCTACCCCGAGCGCGAGAAGGGCCGGGCGCTGGGCCTCAACGCCGCGGGCGGCAACGTCGGCACCGCGGCCGTGCAGCTCGCGGTGCCGCTGGTCATCGTCGGTGCGGCCGGCGTGCACCTCGAGCGGGCCGGTCTGATGTTCGTGCCCCTCGCGATCCTGGCCGCGGTGCTCGCGTGGCGGCTCATGGACAACGTCAAGGACGCCGCGGCCGACCCGCGCGCGTACGGCTCGGCCGCGCGCCACCGTCACACGTGGGTCATCTCGTTCGTGTACATCGGCACGTTCGGCTCGTTCATCGGGTTCTCAGGGGCGTTCCCGACGCTGCTCAAGGCCCAGTTCCCCGACGTGACGCTGTCGATCGCGTTCCTCGGCGCGCTCGTCGGGTCGGTCGCGCGCCCGGCGGGCGGTGCGCTCGCCGACCGGCTCGGCGGCGCCCGCGTGACGGTCGCGGCGTTCGCGGTCATGGCGGTCGGGACCGTGTCGGCGATCCTCGCGCTGCGGGCCGGGTCGTTCCCGCTGTTCTTCGGCTCGTTCCTGCTGCTGTTCCTCGCCACGGGCGCCGGCAACGGGTCGGTGTACCGCATGATCCCGGCGGTGTTCCGGCACGGCGCGACCGACGACGCCGACCGCGGCCGGCGGGCCAAGGCCGCCGCGGGGTGCATCGGGATCGCGGGCGCGGTCGGTGCCGTCGGCGGGTTCCTGGTGCCGCGCGGGTTCGCGGCGTCGACCACCGCGACGGGTGGCATCGAGGCGGCGCTGTGGGTGATCGTCGCGACCTACGCCGTCATGGCCGCCACCACGTGGGTCGTGTACGCGCGCCGCGGCTCGGCGTTCGGCGACGCCGTCATCTGATGACGGCCACCACCACCGCGCGGGACGCGCGCACGGCCACGACGCAGGTCGCGACCGTGTGCTCGTACTGCGGTGTCGGCTGCGGGATCGTCCTCGACGTCGGGGACGACGGCACGGTGCGCCGCGCGAGCGGCGACCGCTCGCACCCCGCGAACGCCGGGCGCCTGTGCACCAAGGGCGCGACGAGCGCGACGATGCTCGCGGCCGGCGGACGCGTGACGACCGCGCTCGTGCGGCCCGAGCGCGGCGCCGAGGCCGTGCCGGCCGACGTCGACGCCGCGGTCGCGGACGTCGCCCGCCGACTGCGCACGGTCCTCGACCGCGACGGTCCCGACGCGATCGCGCTGTACGTGTCGGGTCAGCTGAGCATCGAGGCGCAGTACCTGGCGAACAAGCTCGCCAAGGGGTACCTGCGCACGCGGTGGATCGAGTCGAACTCGCGGCTGTGCATGGCGAGCGCGGGCACGGGCTACAAGCTGTCGCTCGGTGCCGACGGCCCGCCGGGGTCGTACGACGACCTCGACCACGCCGACGTGTTCCTGCTCGTCGGCGCGAACATGGCCGACTGCCACCCCGTGCTGTTCCTGCGGCTGCTCGACCGCGTCAAGGCCGGCGCCCGGCTGATCGTCGTCGACCCGCGGCGCACGGCCACGGCCGAGAAGGCGGACCTGTTCCTGCAGGTCCGGCCCGGCAGCGACCTCGCGCTGCTCAACGGCCTGCTGCACCTGCTCGTCGAGGCCGGCGCGGTCGACGAGGCGTTCGTCGCCGAGCACACCGAGGGCTGGGACGCGATGCCCGCGTTCCTCGCGGACTACCCGCCGGACGTCGTCGAGCGGCTCACGGGCGTGCCCGCGGCCGACCTGCGCGCGGCCGCCGCGATGATCGCCGGAGCGGGTGACTGGGTGTCGTGCTGGACGATGGGCCTCAACCAGTCGACGCACGGCACGTGGAACACGAACGCGCTGGTCAACCTGCACCTCGCGACCGGTGCGATCGGGCGCCGGGGGAGCGGACCGTTCTCGCTCACCGGCCAGCCCAACGCGATGGGCGGGCGCGAGATGGGCTACATGGGCCCGGGCCTGCCGGGGCAGCGCAGCGTGCTCGACGCCGACGACCGCGCGTTCTGCGAGGACCTGTGGGGGCTGCCGCCCGGGACGATCCGCACCGAGGTCGGCACCGGCACGGTCGACATGTTCCGCCGCATGGCCGACGGCGAGATCCGCGCCGCGTGGGTGATCTGCACCAACCCGGTCGCGTCGGTCGGCAACCGCCGCACCGTGGTCGAGGGTCTCGAGCGCGCCGAGCTCGTCGTCACGCAGGACGTGTTCGCCGACACCGAGACCAACGCGTACGCCGACGTCGTGCTGCCGGCCGCGCTGTGGTCCGAGGCCGACGGCGTCATGGTGAGTTCCGAGCGCACCATGACGCTCGCGCGGCGGGCGCTGGCCGCCCCCGGGCAGGCGCTGCCGGACTGGCAGCTCGTCGCGCGCGTCGCGACGGCCCTGGGGTTCGACGGCTTCGCGTACGCGTCGTCGCAGGAGGTCTTCGACGAGCTGCGCCGCGCGAGCAACCCGCGCACGGGCTACGACCTGCGGGGGGTCAGCTACGAGCGGTTGCGCCGCGAGCCCGTGCAGTGGCCGTGCGCGTCCGCCGACGCGCCCGCGCGCAACCCGGTGCGCTACCTCAACGACGGCGAGCACCAGCCGCTGCTCACCCGCCCCGACGGCACGCGGCCGCGCCTGGCGTTCCCCACGCCGAGCGGTCGCGCGGTCTTCCACGCGCGCCCGCACGTCGACCCGGCCGAGCTGCCGGACGACGACCACCCGTTCTGGTTGACCACCGGCCGCGTGCAGCACCAGTGGCACACCATGACCAAGACCGGCAAGGTCCCGGCGCTGAACCGGCTCGAGCCCGGCCCGTTCGTCGAGGTGCACCCCGAGGACGCCGCGCGGCTCGGGCTCGTCGAGCGGGCGCCCGTCGAGGTCGCGTCGCGGCGCGGCCGCGCGGTGCTGCCGGTCGTCGTGACCGACCGCGTGCGCCCCGGCACGCTGTTCGCGCCGTTCCACTGGAACGACGTGTTCGGCGAGCACCTCGCGGTCAACGCGGTGACGAACGACGCGGTCGACCTGCTGTCCCTGCAGCCCGAGCTCAAGGCGTGCGCGGTCGCGCTCACGCCCGTCGCCGCCGAGGTCGCGCCCGCCCGACGCACGCACGGCGCGACACCCGGACCCGACCCCGACCCCGGCGCGGCGCCCGCCTCCGCGTCGGCGACGCTCGACGGTCCGGCCACGATGCGGGCGCTCGCGGCCGCGCTCGGCGTCGACGACGTCGAGGCCCCCACGCTCGGCGACGGCGAGCGGCGCTACCTGGCGGGGTTCCTCGCGGGTCTCGGGCGTGGCACCGGCGCGGCGGGGACGCCCGTGCTGCCGCCGACGGCACCGTTGCGCGACGACCACGCGCTGTGGGTCGACGGCGTGCTGGCGGGGCTGTTCTCCCGCGCGCCGGGTGCACCGTCCGCGGCCGCCCTGCGGGCGCCGGCCCGCACCGTCACGGTGCTGTGGGCGTCCCAGACGGGCACCGCCGAGGAGCTCGCGGGCGTCGTCGCTGACCGGCTCGGGGCCGCCGGGCTCGGCACGCGGCTGCGCGCGATGGACGACGCGCTCGACGACCTGCCCCGGCGCGGTGACGTCGTGCTGGTCACGAGCACGTTCGGCGACGGCGACGCACCCGACAACGGGGCGGCGCTGTGGGAGAGGCTCGCGGACCCGCAGGCGCCGTCGTTCGGCGGTGCGCGGTTCGCGGTGCTGGCGCTGGGCGACCCGACGTACGACCGGTTCTGCGGGCACGGGCGGCGCCTCGACCACCGGCTCGCCGAGCTCGGCGCGCAGCGGCTCGTGCCGCGCCTCGAGCGCGAGCCCGGCGACGACACCGCGGTCGGCCCGTGGCTCGACGGGCTCGTCGCGGCGCTGACCGGCGGCGAGCAGGACGACGACGCGGCTGACGGTGGCACGGTCGTGGGAGGCGCCGACGACGCGGACGCGCGCGACGGCGTCGGCGGCGGGCCGGCTCGTGCGCCGGCGCGCACGGCACCCGTCGCGCCGTCCGGGTCGGGTGACGCGCCCGCCCGGGCGTCGCGGCGGCACCCCGGCACGGCGCGGCTCGTGGGCCGTCGGCGCCTCGGGGCAGCGGGCGCCGCGAAGGAGGTGCGCGAGGTCCTGCTCGACACGTCGGGCTCGCCGCTGCCCGTGCCGTACGCGGCCGGGGACGCCCTGGCGGTCCGCCCCCGCACGCCGGTCGCGCTGGTCGAGGAGATGCTCGGCGCGACGGGGCTGGACGCCGCCGCGCCGGTCGTGCTCGACGGCGTGACGCAGCCGCTGCACGACGCGCTGCGCACCGGCCTCGACCTGGGCCGCCCGACGCCCGCGCTGCTGCGGTTCGTCGCCGACCGCACGACCCGTGCGGCGGGTGACGACCTGCGCCGCCTGCTGCGGGCGGGCGACCGCGCGGCGCTCGACGCGTGGACGTGGGACCGCGGCGTCGTCGACGTGGTCGCGGCGCACCCGCTCGACGCGACGCCGCAGGAGTGGGTCGACGCGCTGCGCACGCTCCAGCCGCGCGCGTACTCGATCTCGTCGAGCCCGCTCGTCGACCCGGCCCGCGTGCGCCTGACGGTGTCGGTCGTGCGGTGGGCGGGGCCCACCGGACGGCCGCGCGGCGGCACGTGCTCGACGTACCTCGCGGACGCCGCCCCGGACGCCGAGGTCGCCGTGCACGTGCAACCCAGCGCCCACTTCCGCCCGCCGTCGGACCCCGACGCACCCGCCGTGATGATCGGTCCGGGCACGGGCGTCGCGCCGTTCGTCGGGTTCCTCGCCGAGCGCGAGGCGCGCGGGCACCGCGGCGGCAGCTGGCTGGTCTTCGGCGAGCAGCACGCGGCGACCGACTTCTGGTACCGCGACGAGCTCGACGCGTGGCGCACGAGCGGCGTGCTCACGCGCCTCGACACCGCGTTCTCGCGCGACCAGCGGCAGAAGGTCTACGTGCAGGACCGGCTGCGCGAGCACGCGCGCGACCTGTGGTCCTGGCTCGAGCGCGGCGCGCACGTCTACGTGTGCGGCGACGCGCGGCGCATGGCGCCCGACGTCGACGCGGCGCTGCGCGAGGTGGTCACCCGCGAGGGCGGGCTCGCCGAGCCGGACGCCGCCGCGTACGTCCGGCGGCTCGCGGCGGAGCGCCGCTACGTGCGCGACGTGTACTGAGCGCCCGCGTCGACCGGACGTACCCCGCGCGGCGTCGGCCCGGCGAGCGTGAGGGGTTCCGTGCTCCCTCGAGCCGCGGCGCGTCCGCCGCGGGAACCCGGGGCCGCACGGGGAACCCGGTGCCGCGGTCGTGCGTTCCCCCGGGAGTGCCTGCCGGCCGGTGGCGCACGCCCCGACCCGCAGGAGGTGCCGTGCGCGGCCGCAGGACCCGTGTCGTCGTCGCCGCCCTCGTCGTGCTCGGCCTGGTCGGCTCGCTCGCGGTCGGCCTCGTCGCGGGGACGGGCGGCGGGCGCGTCGACGTGCCCGCGACGGGCCCCTGGGCGGTCCTGGTCGGCCCCGAGCACCCGACCGTCGCCGCGTGCACGAGCGACCCCGCGGTCGAGCGCGTGTCGGTGCCGGACGGCCAGGACGGCGGGCCGCTCGCGGTCGTCCTGTACGCCGACGCGGCCCGCGGCGACCTCGACCGCGTGCTCGCGTGCCTGCAGCGCGACCCGGGCGCGGCGCAGGTGCAGGTCGTGCAGGTGTCGCGCGGCGTCCAGGGCTGATCGCGGCGGCCGTCGGCCGTCCCACGCGGTCGCCCGTGCGACCGGCGCGGGTGCGGCCCCGGCTCAGGTCACCGTCACGTCGAGCGTGTCGTAGCCCGCCGCGCCGTCGGGCACGACGTCGGCCGGGACGCCCGTCTGCGGGCCGTCGGGGTCCCACGCACGCACCGCGAGCACGTGGTCGCCCGGTGCCGCGTCGGGCCACGTCCACCGCCACTGCCGCCACGAGTCCACGCCGCCGTCGGCGGCCAGGTCGGCGTCCTGCCACGCGCCGTCGTCGACGCGCACCTGCACGCGCTCGACGCCGCGGTGCTGCGCCCACGCCGTGCCGGCCACGACGACGTCGCCCGCCGCGACCGTCGCGCCCGTGCGGGGCACCTCGATGCGCGACTGCGTCTTCACGGGGCCGCGCTCGGACCAGCCGCGCTGCGTCCAGTACGCGCTGACCCGGTCGAACCGCGTGACCTCGAGCTC
This sequence comes from Cellulomonas sp. HD19AZ1, assembly GCF_004535805.1. Classification (NCBI taxonomy): domain Bacteria; kingdom Bacillati; phylum Actinomycetota; class Actinomycetes; order Micrococcales; family Cellulomonadaceae; genus Cellulomonas; species Cellulomonas sp. HD19AZ1. Next base: position 249,272 of record NZ_SPHX01000007.1, on the reverse strand, counting down.
GGTGACCCACTTGGTCGCCGACACGTAGCCGTACAGCCCGGGCACGACCATCCGCACCGGGAACCCGTGCTCGGGGGGCAGGGGAGCGCCGTCCATGCCGACCGCGAGCAGCGCGTCCCGGTCGTCGGTGAGCGCCTCGAGCGGCGTGGACGCGGTGAACCCGTCGGCGCTGCGCGAGAGCACCATGTCGGCGTCGGCCGTGGGCACGGCCCGCGCGAGCACGTCGCGCACGGGCAGCCCGAGCCAGCGCTGGTTGCCCACGAGCCCGCCGCCCACGGGGTTGGAGACGCACGCGAGCGTCACCCACGCCTCGACGAGGTCGGACGCGAGGAGCTCGTCCCACGTGAGCTCGACCTCCCGCTCGACGAGCCCGTGCACGCGCAGGCGCCACGTGGCCGGGTCGACCTGCGGCACCACGAGCGCGGTGTCGATGCGGTAGAAGTCCGCGGGCGGCGTCGCCCACGGTCCGACGCCCGAGACCTGGACGCCGCTCGGCGGTGACGGCGCGGGACGCGCGGGCGACGGCAGCCGCAGGGCCGCGCGCGCGGCCTGCGCGCCGCGCGCACCGGTGGCGGCGACGCGCCCGACGACCGCCCCGACGACCCCGACCGCGGCGGCCAGCGCGGTGAGCCGCAGGAACGTGCGGCGGCCGGGCGGTGCGGGTGCGTCGGCCACCGGGCCAGGTGCCGCCGCGGTGGGCGGTGCGGCGGGCGGCAGGCGGCGCAGCAGCTCGCGCAGCGTCCACAGGCCCGCGACGGTCCCGACGACGGCCGGGGCCGGGGCGAGCGCACCGGTGTCGGGGCGCAGCGACGCGGCGAACGCCGCGACCCCGCCGAGCAGCACCACGAGGACCGCGCCGACCGACCACCGGCGCCGCGCGGCGACACCGGCGACGGCCGCGAGGGCGGCCAGCACCAGGGCCTCCCCGACGCCGAGCACGAGCTTGTCGGCCGTGCCGAACGCCGCGACCGCGGCGTCCTTGAGCCACCCCGGCGTCGCGTCGACGAACGCCGCACCGACCGCCACGAGCGGGTCCGTCGAGGGCCCCGTGACGATCGCCACCAGGGCTCCGACACCCACCGTGACCGCACCGGCGGCCAGCCCCGCGAGACCCGCGAGGAGGTCGGGCGTGCGCGGGCGGCGCGTGCGCGGGGCCGCGACCGTGGGGGTCGTCATGCGCGCCACGCTAGGCCGCGGGCACGGAGCGCGCCACGGCGCACGGGACGAAGGTCTCACACGCGAGGCCCGCCCGGTGAGAGGGAAACGTTCCGGCGCGGAAACCCCGGCGCACCCCTGCGCGAAACGCCCGGTTCGTAGCGTCGACGCACGCCCTCGTCCCACCCGGCCCGCCTGGAGGCCCCATGGACCCCCGTCATCTCGTCGTCGTCGGCGGCGGCATGGTCGCGCAGCGTCTCGTCGAGGCCCTGCGCGACCGCGACGCCGCCGGCTCCTGGCGCGTCACGGTGCTCGCGGAGGAGCCGCGCCGCCCCTACGACCGCGTCGCGCTCACGAGCTACTTCGCGGGCCGCACCCCCGACGACCTCGCGCTCGGCGACCCCGCGCTGTGGGACGACCCGCTCGTGACGTTCGTGCGCGGCGACGCCGTCACCGCCGTCGACCGGGAGTCGCGCAGCGTCACGGCTGCCTCGGGCCGCACGTACACGTACGACCACCTGGTCCTCGCGACGGGGTCGTCGGCGTGGGTGCCGCCCCTCGAGGGCGCCGACCTCGAGGGCGTCTTCGTGTACCGCACGCTCGACGACGTGGCCGCGCTGCGCGGTCACGTCACGCGCCTGGCCGAGCAGCGGCCCGTGCGCGGGGTCGTGCTCGGCGGCGGCCTGCTGGGCCTGGAGGCCGCGGGCGCCCTGGACGCGCTCGGCGCCCGCGCGACCGTGCTGCAGGTCGACACGCACCTCATGTCCGCGCAGGTCGACCTCGGTGGCGGCGAGGCGCTGCGGCGGCTGATCAACCGGCTCGGCATCGGCGTGCGCACGCAGGCCAGGACGACGCGCGTGCTGCCGCACCGTCGCGGGGGCGTCGGCCGCGTCGAGCTCGCCGACGGCACGCGGCTCGACGCCGACGTCGTGGTCGTGGCGGCGGGCGTGCGTCCGCGGGACGAGCTCGCGCGCACCAGCGGCCTCGAGATCGGCCCGCGCGGCGGCGTGGTCGTCGACGACACGTGCCGCACGGCCGACCCGCACGTCTCGGCGGTCGGCGAGGTCGCGTGCATCCAGGGCGCGTGCATCGGGCTCGTCGCGCCCGGCTACACGATGGCCGAGGTGACGGTCGACCGGCTGCTCGGCGGCGGGGCCGCGTACCCCGGTGCCGACACCGCGACCAAGCTCAAGCTCGCGGGCGTCGACGTCGCGAGCTTCGGCGACGCGTTCGCCCGCACGCCGGGCGCGCTCGAGGTCGTGTGGGCCGACCCGGTCGCGGGCGTCTACAAGAAGCTCGTGGTGTCCGACGACGCGCGCACGCTGCTCGGCGGCGTCCTCGTCGGCGACGCGAGCGCGTACGCGAGCCTGCGCCCGCTGGTCGGCCGTGAGCTGCCCGGCGACCCGGGCGCGTTCCTGCTGCCCGCCGGGGGAGCGGGAGCGCCGGACCTCGAGCTGCCCGACGAGGCGACGGTCTGCTCGTGCAACAACGTCACCGCCGGGTCGATCCGGCACGCCGTGACCGACGAGGGCTGCCACGACCTCGGCGCCGTCAAGGCGTGCACGCGCGCCGGCACGAGCTGCGGGTCCTGCCTGCCGCTGGTCAAGAAGCTCGTGACCACCGAGCTCGCGGCTCTCGGCGTGAGCGTCAGCACCGCGCTGTGCGAGCACTTCGCGCTGTCGCGGGCCCAGCTCTACGACGCCGTGCGCGTCGCCGGCCTGCGGACCTTCACCGAGGTCGTCGAGCGGTTCGGCACGCACGGGCGCGGCTGCGACCTCTGCCGCCCCGCGGTCGCGTCGATCCTCGCGACCACGGCCCCCGCGCACGTGCTCGACGGCGAGCGCGCGGCCCTGCAGGACACCAACGACCACGTCATGGCGAACCTCCAGAAGGACGGGTCGTACTCGGTGGTGCCGCGCATGCCCGGCGGCGAGGTCACGCCCGAGGGGCTCATCGCGGTGGGCGAGGTCGCGCGCGACTTCGGGCTGTACACCAAGGTCACGGGCGGGCAGCGCATCGACATGTTCGGCGCGCGCATCGACCAGCTCCCGCTGATCTGGCGTCGCCTGGTCGACGCGGGCTTCGAGTCCGGCCACGCCTACGGCAAGTCGCTGCGCACGGTGAAGTCGTGCGTCGGGTCGACGTGGTGCCGGTTCGGCGTGCAGGACTCCGCGGCGCTCGCGGTCATGCTCGAGCTGCGCTACCGCGGCCTGCGCTCGCCGCACAAGATCAAGCTCGGCGTCTCGGGCTGCGCACGCGAGTGCGCCGAGGCCCGCGGCAAGGACGTCGGCGTGATCGCGACCGACAAGGGCTGGAACGTGTACGTCGGCGGCAACGGCGGCTTCACGCCCCGTCACGCGCGCCTGCTCGCCGAGGACCTCGACACCGAGACGCTCGTGCGGACCATCGACCGCTTCCTGCTCTACTACGTGCGCACGGCCGACCGCCTGCAGCGCACCGCGCCCTGGATCGACGAGGTCGAGGGCGGCCTCGAGGGCGTGCGTGCCGTCGTCGTGGACGACGCGCTGGGCATCGGCGCCGACCTCGACGCGCAGATGGACGAGCACGTCGCGCAGTACGAGGACGAGTGGCGCGCGACGCTCGAGGACCCCGACAAGCTCCGGCGGTTCGCGTCGTTCGTCAACGCGCCCGACGTGGCCGACCCGTCCCTGGCGTACGTGCCCGAGCGCGGCCAGGTCCGTCCCGCCACCGCCGACGAGCGCGCCGTGCTCGTCGCCGGCACCACCCTGGAGGTCCGCCCGTGACCACGCTCGACGCGCCCACCACCACGTGGCTGACCGTGTGCCGGCTCGCGGACCTCGCGCCCGAGCGCGGCGCCGCGGCGCTCGTGCCCGACCGCGTGGCCGGCGCACCGACGCTCACGCAGGTCGCGGTGTTCCGGCTGCTCGACGACACGGTGCACGCCGTGCAGCAGCACGACCCGTTCAGCGACGCGCACGTCCTGGCCCGCGGGATCGTCGGGACGCGCCGCGTCGACGGCACCGACGTGCCGACCGTCGCGTCGCCCATGTACAAGCAGGTGTTCGACCTGCGCACGGGTGCGTGCCTCGACGTCGCGGGCAAGACGCCGGTCGCGGGGCACGGCGCGGACCTGCGCACGTGGGGCGTGCGCGTCGTCGACGGCGACGTGCAGCTCGCGGTGCTCGGCGGTGCGGGGTGACCGCGCTGCTGGGCGTCGAGCTCGCGGGCCGGGCGGTCCTCGTCGTCGGCGGGGGACCGGTCGCGGCACGACGCGCGCAGGCGCTCGCCGACGAGGGCGCGCTCGTGCGCGTCGTCGCGCCGCACGTGTGCGAGCCGCTCGCCGACCTCGTCGTCGCCGGCGGCGCGCGCTGGTCCGACCGCGAGGTCGCCGAGACCGACCTCGACGACGTGTGGCTCGTGCACACCGCCACGGGAGACCGCGCGACCGACGCCGCGGTCGTCGCGTGGGCCACCGCCCGGCGCGTGTTCTGCGTCGACGCCGGCGGCCCCCGCCGCCCGGCGGCGGGAACGGCGCGCACGCCCGCGACGACCCACGCGGGCGACGTGCTCGTCGGCGTCGTGTCCGCCGCCGGCGCGGACCCGCGGCGCAGCGTCGAGGTGCGTGACCGGCTCGCGGCCCACCTGCGAGCCGGCGACGTCGACCTGCGTCGCCGCCGCGCGACGGCGGGGCAGGGCCGGGTCGTGCTCGTCGGCGGCGGCCCGGGCGACGTCGACCTGCTGACCGTCGCCGGGCGTCGCGCGCTCGCCGAGGCGGACGTCGTGGTCGCCGACCGCCTCGGCCCCGTCGACGTGCTCGACCAGCTGCCCGCCGACGTCGAGGTCGTCGACGTCGGCAAGTCGCCCGGCCACCACCCCGTGCCGCAGGACGAGATCAACCGGCTCCTCGTCGAGCAGGCGCAGCGCGGCCGCGTCGTCGTGCGGCTCAAGGGCGGCGACCCCTTCGTGTACGGCCGCGGCGGCGAGGAGGTGCTCGCGTGCCGCGCCGCGGGCGTGCCGGTGAGCGTCGTGCCGGGCGTCAGCAGCGCGTTCGCCGCCGCGGCGGCCGCCGGCGTGCCGCTCACGCACCGCGGCGTCGTCGGCGCGGTGCACGTCATGAACGGCACCGACGGCTGGTCGGCAGCCGCGCTCACGGGGCTGCGCGACCGCTCGTGCACGGTCGTCGTGCTGATGGGCGTCGCGGCGCTGCCCGGGCTCGTGCGCGACGCGCTGGCCGGCGGCGTGGACCCCGACGTGCCCGTGGCGGTGGTCGAGCGCGCCACCCTGCCCGACCAGCGGGTGACCCACGCGCCGCTGCACGAGGTCGCGGCTGTCGCGGCCGCGCGCGGCGTGCGCGCGCCGGCCGTGGTCGTCGTCGGTCACGTCGCGGCGCCTGACCTGCTGACGCCCACGGTGGCGGACCCCGCACCGGAGCTCGTGGACGAGGTGGACGTCACGCCCCCGGCGCCGGTGACAATGGACGCGTGAGCGCGCAGATGATCGACCAGACCCTGGCCGGTTGCGTCGTGCTCGTCACGGCCGACCGCCGTTCCTCCGAGCTGCGCGCCGCGCTCGAGCGGCGCGGCGCGAGCGTGCGGCACGCGGCCGCGCTCGGCATGGTGCCGCACACCGACGACGCCCTGCTGCTCGAGCGCACGCGCAGCGTGCTCGCCGAGCCGCCCGACACCGTGGTCGTCACGACGGGCATCGGCTTCCGCGGCTGGGTCGAGGCGGCGGACGCCGCCGGTCTCGCCGACCGGCTGCTCGAGGTGCTCGCGGGCACCCGGATCGTCGCGCGCGGCCCCAAGGCGCGCGGCGCGATCCAGGCCGCCGGGCTGAGCGCCGACTGGGTCGCGGAGTCCGAGACGAGCGCCGAGATCGCCGAGACGCTCCTCGACGAGGGCGTCGCGGGCCGCGACATCGTCATCCAGCACCACGGCGCGGGCGCCGACGGCCTCGACGAGGCGTTCGCGCTGGCCGGGGCGCGCGTGCGCAGCCTCGTGGTGTACCGGTGGGGTCCGCCGCCCGACCCTGGGCTGGTGCGTGACTCGACGCGCGCGGTCGCCGACGGCGACGTCGACGCCGTCGTGTTCACGTCGGCCCCGGGTGCCGCGGCGTGGCTCGACGCCGCGCGCGAGGCCGGCGCGCTCGACGGCCTGCTCGCGCGCCACCGCGCGGGTGCCGTCGTGTTCGCGGCCGTCGGTCCCGTCACCGCGAAGCCGCTGCTGGAGGTGGGCATCGAGCCGCTCGTGCCCGACCGCGGCCGTCTCGGCTCGCTCGTGCGCGCGGTCGTCACGCACTACGGCGGCATCGAGGCCCTCGACACGGTCGCCGGCCCGCTGCGCGTGCACCGCGCGGCCGCCGTGCTCGACGGGCGCGTGCTGCCGCTGTCGCGCACGGGCCTGGAGGTGCTGCGGCTGCTCGCGCACGCGCGCGGCTCGGTCGTCCCGCGCGAGCAGGTGCTCGCGGCGCTGCCGGGCGACTCGTCCGACCCGCACGCGGCCGAGGTCGCGATCGCGCGGCTGCGCGACGCGAGCGGCAGCCGCGCCCTCGTCCGCACCGTCGTCAAGCGCGGCTACCGACTCGAGCTCCAGGAGCAGTCATGACCACCACCCCCGCGCCCGTGCTCGTCGGCTGCTCGCACGGCACCGACAGCCACGCGGGCCGCGCCGCGATCGCCTCGATCCTCGTCGACCTGGCGGACCTGCGGCCGGACCTCGACGTGCGCGAGGCGTTCGTCGACGTGCAGCAGCCCGAGCTGCCGGACGTCGTCGCGGGGGCCGTCGTCGACGCCCCGACGGTCGTCGTGCCGCTGCTGCTGTCGACGGGCTTCCACGTGAAGACCGACGTCGCCGAGGCCGTCGACCGTCCCGGGGCCGCCGCGGGCCGACCGATGGGTCCCGACCCGCGGCTGGTCGAGATCCTCGCCGACCGGCTCGCGGACGCGGGCCTCCGCGACGACGACGCGGTCGTCGTCGCGGCTGCCGGGTCGAGCGACCCCGAGGCCGCGACCGCGGTGCGCGAGGTCGTCGCGGGCCTGGCCGAGCGGCTGGGCCGGCCCGTGACCGTCGGGTACGGCGCGGGCGCGCACCCGCGCGTGCCCGTCGCGGTCGCCGACGCGCGCACCACCCTGGTCCCGGGCGGGCGCGTCGTGGTCGCGTCCTACCTGCTGGCCCCCGGGTTCTTCCTCGACCGCGTGCACGAGGCCGGGGCCGACGTCGTGGCCGCACCCCTGGCACCGGACGTGCGGCTCGCGCAGATCGCGCTCGACCGGTTCGACGAGGTCAGCGCGCAGGCGTCGGCGACGTGGGCGCCGAGCGCGTCGCACGCGGGAGCGTGAGCAGCGCCGACGCGACGAGGTCCTGCACCTCCTCGTCCGTGGGGCCCGCCGCACGAGCGGTCTCGACGAACGCGACGGCGGCCTCGGCGGTGGTCCCGGGGGCGCGCTCGGCACCGTGGTCGATGAGGGACCGCGACACCCACAGGTCCCGCTGACCGGATCCGGCGCACCGGCGTGCACGCCGCACCGCCCGGTGTGACGGTGGACGGCATGAGCGAGCAGACCACGGGCTACGACCCGTCGCAGGACCCGGACGCCGACCCCGCCAACCTCAACCCGCGCACGGGTGCGCAGGCCGCCGGCGGCGACGAGCAGGACGTCGACACCGACGCCGAGCCCGCCAACCTCAACCCGCGCGGCACCGAGGACGACGGCTGAACGGTTCGGCGCCGCGTCCGACGCCCGTCGTCTCGGTCGTCGTCCCCGTGCGGGACGACGCCGCGCACCTCGACGCGTGCCTGCGCCTGCTCGCCGCGCAGACCCGCCCGCCCGACGAGGTGGTCGTGGTCGACAACGCGTCGAGCGACGCGAGCGCGCGGGTCGCGCGCGGGCACGGGGCGCGCGTGGTCGTCGAGCCGCGCGTCGGCATCCCCGCCGCGGCCGCGGCTGGGTACGACGCGGCGCGCGGCGACGTCCTGCTGCGGCTCGACGCCGACTCCCGGCCGGCACCCGACTGGGTGGAGCGCGCGCTCGCGACGCTCGCCGACCCGCGCGTCGACGCGGTGACCGGCCACGGGGTGTTCGACCTGCCGGGGCGGCGCGGCGTGCGTCTCGCGCGCGCCTACCTGGGCGCGTACTACGCGCTGGGCCACCTCGCGGCCGGGCACCCCGTGCTGTGGGGGTCGTCGATGGCGTTCCGTGCGTCGGTGTGGCGCGCGGCGCGCCCCCGCGTGACCCGCACGGGCGACGTGCACGACGACCTCGACCTCGCGCTCGCGATCGGCCCGGGTGCGCGCGTCGTCGTCGACCCGGGATGGTCGGTCGGCATGTCGGCGCGCGCCGTGCGCCCGGGGCGGCAGTGGGTGCCGCGCGTGCGGCGCGCGCTCACGACGCTCACGCGGCACTGGCGGCACGCCCCGCCGTGGGAGCGCTGGCTGCGCCACCGGCGGCCGACGTCGGCCTGAGCTGCACCGAGTGGGCGTCCGGTACGCAGCCGGTTCTCCCCGGGAACCACGAAGGCCCCAGGTCGATGACCTGGGGCCTTGCTGGTGGGCGATACTGGGATCGAACCAGTGACCTCTTCCGTGTCAGGGAAGCGCGCTACCGCTGCGCCAATCGCCCGCGTGGGGTGTGCTACGAGGTGGAGACGGGATTCGAACCCGTGTATACGGCTTTGCAGGCCGCTGCCTCGCCTCTCGGCCACTCCACCGCTGAGACCGCAGTCCACGACGGCGGTGACGCCGAAGGGGATAGCCTCCGAGCGGACGACGGGATTCGAACCCGCGACCCTCACCTTGGCAAGGTGATGCTCTACCACTGAGCCACGTCCGCACGCCTGGTCTCGCCGTTTCACCGGCGTTTCCTGGTGCGTCGAAGACTCTAGACGACAAACTCGGGGAGAGTCCAACCGGCTCGCTGAGCGCGTCGTCACACCGGCCCTCCGGCGTGTCCGCGTGACGGGCGCGGGAGAGTGTGCTGACGGTCCAGCCGCAGGTCACCGGACGGTCGCGCCCCGTTCGCCCGGGCGTCGCGGGAGGGCGCCGCGACGTGGTCGTGCCGCGGGTCCGGTGGGTCGCGTCGGTAGGTTGGGGCCGTGCCCGCGCCCGCCATCCCGCCCGCCCCCGCGGCGCCCGGCGTCGCGTGGTTCGGCGGGCGTCGCGCGATCGGCGTCGTCGAGCACGCGGACCTGCGCGCCCGCCCCGACGCGCTCGCGACACCCGGCTGGTGGGCGCTCGTGGGGGAGTTCGAGGGCCGCGTCGACGCGTGGCGGTTCGCACGCGTCGGGCCCGACCGGGCCACCGTCGACCCGGCGACGTGGCGCGGCCCGGCCCCCGGTGCGTGGACCACGTCGCTCGACCGTGACGCCTACGTCGCCGCGGTCGACCGCGTGCGCGGTCACGTGCGCGACGGGCTCGTCTACCAGGCCAACCTCTGCCGCGTGCTGTCCGCGCCTCTGCCCGTCGCCGGCGGTGACGAGCCGGACGCACGCGCGCTCGGGGCGCGCCTCGCGGCCGGGAACCCCGCGCCGTACGCGGGTGGCGTGCACGTGCCGTCCGGCGGCGCCGTGCCCGGCACGTGGGTCGTGACGGCGTCGCCGGAGCTGTTCCTGCGCGTGCGCGACGGCGTCGTGACGTCCGGGCCCATCAAGGGCACGGCGGCCACGCCCGACGGCCTCACGGCCAAGGACCGCGCCGAGAACGTCATGATCACCGACCTCGTGCGCAACGACCTGCAACGCGTGTGCCGCCCGGGCACGGTCGCGGTGACCGACCTGCTCGCGACCGAGGCCCACCCCGGGCTCGTGCACCTGGTCTCGACGGTCACCGGCGAGCTCGCGCCCGACGTCGCGCACGCACCCGACCTCGTCGCGCGGCTCCTGGACGCGACCTACCCGCCCGGCTCGGTGTCCGGTGCGCCCAAGAGCTCGGCGCTGCGCGTCATCGCCGAGCTCGAGCGCGCGCCGCGCGGACCGTACTGCGGCCTCGTCGGCTGGGTGCGCGTCGGCGGCGACGGCACCGTCGAGGCCGAGCTCGCCGTCGGCATCCGCACGTTCTGGTGGCGCGACGGCACGCTGCGGTTCGGCACGGGCGCCGGGATCACGTGGGCGAGCGACGCCGCCGCGGAGTGGGACGAGACGGAGCTCAAGGCGGCGCGGCTCGTCGCGCTCGCGTCCGGCGCCTGACCCCGCCCGGCGCGGCCCCGGTGGCAGGATGGCCGGGTGGACCTCGCGATCTGGGCCGGCGGCCGGCTGCACACCCTCGACGAGCCCGTGCTGACGGCCGTCGACCACGGCCTGACGGTCGGCGACGGCGTCTTCGAGACGTGCGGCGTGCACCGCGGCACCGCGTTCGCCCTCACGCGGCACCTCGAGCGCCTGCAGCGCTCGGCCGACGGCCTGGGGCTGCCCCCGCTGCCGCTCGACGAGGTGCGCGAGGGCGTCCGCGCGGTCCTGGCGGCCGCGGGCGACCGCGCCGGCCGGTTGCGCATCACGGTGACGGGCGGCCCCGGCCCCATGGGGTCGCAGCGCCTCGCGCCCGCCGAGCAGCGGCCGACCGTGGTCGTCGTGGCGGCGCCCGGGGGAGCGAGCGACGTCGCGCGCGCCGTGCGCGTGCCCTGGGTGCGCAACGAGCGGTCGCCGATCGCAGGGCTGAAGACGACGTCGTACGCCGAGAACGTGGTCGCGCTCGCGCGGGCGCGCGAGGCCGGCGCGGACGAGGCGCTGCTCGCGGACACGCGGGGCCGGCTCAGCGAGGGCACGGGGTCCAACGTCTTCGTCGAGGTGGGCGGTGAGCTGCTGACACCCTCGCTCGAGACGGGCTGCCTCGCCGGCATCACACGTGACCTGCTGCTGCTGTGGGGCCGTGAGGCGGGGCTCCCGGTCCGCGAGGCGGCACCCGACGAGCTGCCGTGGGGCGTGCTCGACGAGGTCGTCGGGGGTCGGGCCCACCTCGTGCTCACGGGGTCGGTGCGCAACGTCACGCCCGTGGTGCGGCTCGACGAGGTCGACGTCGCGGCGGGCCCGCTCGCGGCCGAGGCGCGGCGCGTGTTCCTCGCGCGGATGGCGGACGACCTCGACCCCTGACGCACGACGGCCGGCCCCGCACGAGGCGGGACCGGCCGGGTGTCGTGGTGCGCCGCGTCGCGGCGCGTGGGGTCAGGCGGTCAGCAGCGCCGCGATGAGCGCCGTGATCTCGCCCTCCATCTTGTCGGACTCGTTGCCGACGGGCACGAGAGCCTGCGTCGCGGCGAGGAACCGCAGCAGCGGCTCGGTCGGTGCCGCGAGCAGCGCGCTGCCCTCGACCCCGGACAGCGAGACGAGCGTGTAGTCGGGGTCGTCGTCGCGCCACACCTGCACGTCGCCGCTCCCCGCGGGGGCGTCGGCCACGGCGTGCACGCCCTGGACCAGCAGCTCGCGGCCGAGCAGCCACGTCGACATCGTGTGCGCGCCCGTGAACACGGCGCGGACGGTGTAGGGGTCGCTCGTGCGGAAGGACAGCTCGGCGGACACCGGGATCACCGTGGCGTCCGACCCGATCAGCTGCATGGCGACGACCTCGACGACGTCGTACGACGAATCCGCCATCGGGGTCCTCCTGTCGGGGGTGCGGCCCACCGCGGGCCGTGGGAACACATCATGGCAGGACGGATGTCCCATTGGACCGGTGCGTGCCCACAGTTCACCCGCCCGGACCCTTCCTGACCAGTAGGAAAGCGTTCGCCGGGCCGCTGCGGGTGAACGGTAAGCGCCTTCTGCGGTGCTTTGCACGACTTCTGGGGCTCGCGACGGCCCCGGTTCGGAGATCCGGCCGACGTCCGCTAGCATCGTCTCCCGTGCCGCCCACGGGTGGTGCACGTCGTTCGACACGACGGGCGATTGGCTCAGTGGTAGAGCGCCTCGTTCACACCGAGGAGGTCACTGGTTCGAACCCAGTATCGCCCACCCGCACAGCACGCCCCCGGCTCCGGCCGGGGGCGTGCTGCGTTCCCGGAGGTCCCCCGTGACGTCGCCCGGGTCGGGCTCGCGCACGCGTACGAACCGCGTCGCCGCAGGTGGCGCGGCAGCCCGCGTGCCAGACTCGCGACGTGGACTTCCTCTCCGCCTACGCCCACGGGTTCGCCCGCGTCGCGGCCTGCACCGTGCCCGTCACGGTGGCCGACCCGGCGCGCAACGCCGCCGCCGTCGTCGCCGCGGCCCGCGCCGCGCACGACGACGCGGTCGCCGTGGCCGTGCTCCCCGAGCTCTGCCTGTCCGGCTACGCGATCGACGACCTCTTCCTGCAGGACGCGCTCCTGGACGCCGTGCGCGACGCGCTGGACGAGGTCGTGGCCGCGTCGAGGGACCTTCGGCCCGTGCTCGTCGTGGGCGCGCCCCTCGCGCACGGCACCCGTGTCCTCAACGCCGCCGTCGTGGTGCACCGCGGACGCGTGCTGGGCGTCGCGCCCAAGTCGTACCTGCCGACCTACCGCGAGTTCTACGAGCGGCGCTGGTTCGCGCCCGGCGACGACGTGCGCGGCACCACCACGGTCGCGGGGCAGGAGGTGCCGATCGGGCCCGACCTGCTGTTCGCCGCGTCCGACGTGCCCGGACTCGTGCTGCACGTCGAGGTGTGCGAGGACATGTGGGTGCCCGTGCCGCCGAGCGCCACCGCGGCGCTCGCCGGGGCCACCGTCCTGGTCAACCTCTCGAGCAGCCCCATCACGGTCGCGCGTGCCGAGGACCGCCGGCTCCTGGTCCGCTCGGCGTCCGCGCGCTGCCAGGCCGCCTACGTGTACGCCGCCGCGGGCCAGGGGGAGTCGACGACCGACCTGTCGTGGGACGGCCAGACCATGCTCTACGAGCTGGGCGAGCTGCTGGCCGAGGGCGAGCGCTTCGCCGACGGCGTCGTGCTGACGACCGCCGACGTCGACCTCGACCGCATCCGCCAGGAGCGGCTGCGCACGGGCACGTTCGACGACAACCGCCGCGGTCTCGGCCTGCCGCCCGCCGGCGGCTCGCACCGCACGGTGACGTTCACGCTCGACCCGCCCGCCGGCGACGTCGGGCTGCGGCGGCCCGTCGACCGGTTCCCGTTCGTGCCCGACGACCCGGCACGCCTCGCGCTCGACTGCTACGAGGCCTACAACATCCAGGTCTCCGGCCTCGAGCAGCGGCTGCGCGCCGTCGGCGGCGCGAAGGTCGTCATCGGCGTGTCCGGCGGCCTGGACTCGACGCACGCGCTCATCGTCGCCGCCAACGCCATGGACCGGCTCGGCCGCCCCCGCAGCGACATCCTCGCGTTCACCATGCCCGGCTTCGCGACGAGCAGCACGACGCTCGCGTCCGCGCTCGCGCTCATGGAGGCGCTCGGCACGACGTCCGAGACGATCGACATCCGTCCCGCCGCCCGTCAGATGCTCGCCGACCTCGGCCACCCCGCCGGTGCGGGCGAGGAGGTCTACGACGTCACGTTCGAGAACGTGCAGGCCGGCCTGCGCACCGACTACCTGTTCCGCGCCGCCAACCAGCGCGGCGGGATCGTGCTCGGCACGGGCGACCTCTCGGAGCTCGCGCTGGGCTGGTGCACGTACGGCGTCGGCGACCAGATGTCGCACTACGCCGTGAACGCGGGCGTCCCCAAGACCCTCATCCAGCACCTGATCCGGTGGGTCGTGGGGGAGCGGCACTTCGACGACGCGACCAACGCGGTGCTGCTGCGCGTCCTGGACCAGGAGATCTCGCCCGAGCTCGTGCCCGTGCGCGACGGCGAGCCGCTGCAGTCCACCGAGGACACGATCGGCCCCTACGCGCTGCACGACTTCACCCTGTACCAGGTGCTGCGGCACGGCACGCGGCCCAGCAAGGTCGCGTTCCTCGCGTGGCACGCGTGGCACGACGCCGCGGCCGGCGCCTGGCCCGCCGGGTGGCCGCAGGACCGCCGCACGTCCTACGACCTGCCGACCGTGCGGCGCTGGCTCGAGGTCTTCCTGCGCCGGTTCTTCGCGTCGCAGTTCAAGCGCTCGGCGCTGCCCAACGGCCCCAAGGTCAGCGCGGGCGGCACGATGTCGCCGCGCGGCGACTGGCGCATGCCGTCCGACGCGTCGGCCGCCGCGTGGCTCGCCGAGCTCGACGCGCGCGTCCCGCACGACCTGCCGCGCGTCTGACCACGGCCTGACCTTGTCGGTCGCGGCGCACCGCGTCGGTGGTCGGGCGCCGCGGTCGGTAGCATCGACCACGCCCTGGTCGGCGAGCGCCGACGTGCCGTGACGCGGCGGGCGTGCACCCGAGGAGCCCTGATCGTGCCCGAGCAGATCACCCTGACCGTCGACGGCGTCGAGACCCCGGTCGCGCAGGGCACGACGGGCACGGACCTGTTCGGCGACCGCCGCGACGTCGTCGTCGTGCGCGTCGACGGCGAGCTCACGGACCTCGCGCTGCCGCTGCCCGCCGGCGCGGTCGTCGAGGCCGTCACCGTCGACTCGCCCGACGGGCTGTCGGTGCTGCGGCACTCGGCGGCGCACGTGCTCGCGCAGGCGGTGCAGGAGGTCAACCCGCAGGCGCGCCTGGGCATCGGCCCGCCCATCACCGACGGGTTCTACTACGACTTCGACGTCGAGACCCCGTTCACGCCCGAGGACCTCAAGGCGATCGAGAAGGTCATGAACCGGATCGTCAAGGAGGGGCAGACCTTCCGACGCTGGGACGTGACCGAGGCCCAGGCGCGCGAGGAGCTCGCGGCCGAGCCGTACAAGCTCGAGCTCATCGGGCTCAAGGGCGAGGCCGGCGACGCGGCCGACGGCGCGTCGGTCGAGGTCGGTCTCGGCGGCCTGTCGATCTACCAGAACGTGCGGGGTGCGGGCCGCGAGTCCGAGACCGTCGTGTGGCAGGACCTGTGCCGCGGGCCGCACCTGCCCAGCACGCGCCTCATCGGCAACGGCTTCCAGCTCACCCGGTCCGCCGCGGCGTACTGGCGCGGGTCCGAGAAGAACCCGCAGCTGCAGCGCGTGTACGGCACCGCGTGGCCCACCAAGGACGAGCTCAAGGCCCACCTCGAGCGCCTCGCCGAGGCCGAGCGCCGCGACCACCGCCGCCTGGGCAACGAGCTCGACCTGTTCTCGTTCCCCGAGGAGATCGGCTCCGGCCTGTCGGTGTTCCACCCCAAGGGCGGCATCATCCGCATGGAGATGGAGCACTACTCCCGCAGGCGCCACGTGGAGTCCGGCTACTCGTTCGTCAACACGCCGCACATCACCAAGGAGCAGCTCTTCCAGATCTCGGGCCACCTCGACTGGTACGCCGACGGCATGTACCCGCCGATGCAGCTCGACGAGGAGCGCGACGCCGACGGCAACGTGCGGCGCGCGGGGCAGAACTACTACCTCAAGCCCATGAACTGCCCCATGCACAACCTCATCTTCAAGTCGCGCGGGCGGTCGTACCGCGAGCTGCCGCTGCGGCTGTTCGAGTTCGGCACCGTCTACCGGTACGAGAAGTCGGGCGTCGTGCACGGCATGACCCGCGGACGCGGCTTCACGCAGGACGACGCGCACATCTACTGCACCCGCGAGCAGATGCGCGACGAGCTCACGAGCCTGCTCACCTTCGTGCTCGAGCTGCTCAAGGACTACGGGCTCGACGACTTCTACCTCGAGCTGTCCACCCGCAACCCCGAGAAGTCGGTCGGCTCGGACGAGGTGTGGGAGGAGGCCACCGAGACGCTGCGTGCGGTCGCCGAGGCCTCGGGCCTCGACCTCGTGCCCGACCCGGGCGGCGCCGCGTTCTACGGCCCCAAGATCTCCGTCCAGGCCAAGGACGCGATCGGCCGCACGTGGCAGATGTCGACCATCCAGCTCGACTTCAACCTGCCCGAGCGGTTCGAGCTCGAGTACACCGCGCCCGACGGCAGCCGGCAGCGGCCCGTGATGATCCACCGCGCGCTGTTCGGCTCGATCGAGCGGTTCTTCGCGGTCCTCACCGAGCACTACGCAGGCGCATTCCCGGCGTGGCTCGCGCCCGTGCAGGTGCTGGCCGTGCCCGTCGCCGAGCCGTTCGAGCCGTACCTCGACGAGGTCGTGTCGCGCCTGCGGGCGCAGGGCGTGCGCGCCGAGGTCGACCGTTCGGACGACCGGTTCGGCAAGAAGATCCGCAACGCCTCGACGCAGAAGATCCCGTTCGTGCTCATCGCGGGCGGCGAGGACGCCGAGGCCGGTGCGGTGTCGTTCCGCTACCGCGACGGCCGCCAGGACAACGGCGTGCCGGTCGACGAGGCGATCGAGCGGATCGTCACGGCCGTGCGCGACCGCGTGCAGGTCTGAGCCGTGACCTCCTCCGACGAGGTCGAGGTCGAGCCCGCCGGCGCCTTCGCGGGCGACCCGGACGGGCTCGACCGGCTCTGGACGCCGCACCGCATGGTGTACATCGGCGGGCAGGACAAGCCCGCCGACGACGCGCCCGGCGACGGCTGCCCGTTCTGCCGCATCCCGGCGCTGCACGACGAGCAGGGGCTCGTCGTGCACCGCGGCGCGGTCGCGTACGTCGTCATGAACCTCTACCCGTACAACTCGGGGCACCTGCTGGTGTGCCCGTACCGGCACGTCGCCGACTACACGGACCTCACCGAGGCCGAGGTCGCCGAGGTCGCCGCGCTCACCCGCACCGCCATGCGGGTCGTGCGCGACGTCATGGCGCCCCAGGGGTTCAACCTCGGCATGAACCAGGGGCAGGTCGCCGGCGCCGGCATCCAGGCGCACCTGCACCAGCACGTCGTGCCCCGCTGGGGTGGCGACGCGAACTTCCTGCCCGTCGTCGCCCGCACGCGCGCGCTGCCCGCGCTGCTCGGCGACACGCGCGCCGCGCTCGCGGCCGCCTGGCCGGCCACCCCGGAGGTCTGACGCGTGCTCAGCCGCCTGCGCGGGCTCATGACGCGCCTGTGGACCCCGCTCGCCGACGTGCTGCTGCGCGCCGGCGTCTCGCCCGACGCCGTGACGATCACCGGCACGCTCGTCGTGGTCGCCACCGCGCTGTGGGCGTTCCCCACCGGGCACCTGCTGCTCGGTGCCCTGCTCATCGCGCTGTTCACGCTCACCGACTCGATCGACGGCGTCATGGCGCGCCGCGCGGGCCGCAGCGGCCCCTGGGGCGCGTTCCTCGACTCGACGCTCGACCGGTTCGGCGACGGCGCGATCTTCGCGGGCCTCGTGCTCTGGTACACCGGCGCGGGCGACCACCGACCCACGGCAGTGCTGGCGCTCGCGTGCCTCGTGCTCGGCTCGATCGTGCCCTACGCGCGCGCCCGCGCCGAGGGTCTCGGCATGACCGCCTCGGGCGGCATCGCGGAGCGCGCCGACCGGCTCTTCGCCGTGCTGCTGGCCGCGTTCCTCGTCGGCCTCGGCCTGCCGGTCGTCGTCATGACCGTGGTGCTCGCGCTGCTCGCGCTCGCGTCCGCCGTCACCGTCGTCCAGCGCATGGCCGCCGTGCGCCGCCAGGTCCGGGAGGCGGCCTCGTGAGGTTCGACGTCGCGCGCGCCTACCACCTGGCCTGGCGCGTCGGTCACCGCGTCCCGGGCCCCGTCGTGCGCGCGCTGACCACGCTCGGGGCCGACGTCGCGTGGTGGCGCCGCGGGTCCGGCGTGCGCCGCCTCGAGGCGAACCTCGCGCGCGTGCGCCCCGAGCTCGATCCCGCGGCGCTGCGACGGCTGTCGCGCGCCGGCATGCGCTCGTACATGCGCTACTTCGGCGAGACGCTCACGCTGCGCGGCAGCAGCCCCGACCGCATCGCCGCCCGCGTGCGCACGACCGGCGACGCCCCCGTGCGCGCGCTGCTCGCCGACGGGCACGAGGTCGTCCTCGCGCTCGGCCACATGGGCAACTGGGACCTCGCCGGCGCCTGGGCGACCACCCACCTCGGCCACGTGACGACCGTCGCCGAGCGGCTCGAGCCCGAGGAGCTCTTCCAGGAGTTCCTCGCCTTCCGCGAGTCCATCGGCCTGACGATCATCCCGCTCACGGGCGGTGGTGACGTGTTCCGCCAGCTCGTGCGCGTCGCCCGGGGCGGTCCGGGGATCCTGCCGCTGCTGGCCGACCGCGACCTCACGGCCAAGGGCGTCGAGGTCGACCTGTTCGGCCGCCGCGCCCGCGTCGCCGCCGGACCCGCCGCGCTGACGGTCTCGACCGGCGCGCCCCTCGTGCCCGCCGCCATCACGTACGAGCGGCTGCACGGCGCCCGTCGCCGCGCGGCCGGCACGCCGTGGGGCATCGTCATCACGTTCCTGCCGCGCGTCGAGGTCCCCGCGGAGCTGCCGCGTGCGCAGCAGCTCCAGGCCGTCACGCAGGGCTGGGTCGACGCCCTCGCGGCAGCCATCCACGCGCGACCGCAGGACTGGCACATGCTGCAGCGCGTGTTCGTCGAGGACCTCGACCCGGCGCGCGACGCCGCCCGGCGCGCCGCCGCGACGCCGGACCTCGTCGCCGGTGGCGAGGAGGGTGCGTCATGAGCGAACGACCGCTGCGCGTCGGGATCGTCTGCCCGTACTCGTTCGACGTGCCCGGGGGCGTGCAGTTCCACGTGCGCGACCTCGCGGAGTCGCTCCTGCAGCGCGGGCACGACGTGTCCGTGCTCGCGCCCGCGGCCGAGGACACGCCCGTCCCGCCGTACCTGGTCCCCGCGGGCCGTGCCGTGCCGGTCCACTACAACGGGTCGGTCGCGCGCCTCACGTTCGGGCCCGTGACCGCCGGTCGCGTGCGCCGCTGGCTCGCCGCCGGCCGCTTCGACGTGCTGCACCTGCACGAGCCCGTGACGCCCAGCCTGGGCATGCTCGCGCTCTGGATCGCGGACGGCCCGGTCGTCGCCACGTTCCACACGTCCATCACGCGTTCGCGCTCGCTGCAGGTCGCGTACCCGCTCGTCCGGCAGTCGCTCGAGAAGATCTCGCTGCGCATCGCCGTCTCCGAGGACGCCCGGCGCACGCTCGTCGAGCACCTCGGCGGCGACGCGGTCGTCATCCCCAACGGCGTCCAGGTCGACGCGTTCGAGGGCGTCGGCACCGACCCCCGCTGGACCGGCACGCCCGACGCCCCCACGCTCGCGTTCCTCGGCCGGCTCGACGAGCCGCGCAAGGGCCTCGCGGTGCTGCTGAGGGCCATGCCCGCCGTCCTCGACGCCTACCCGGGCGCGCGGCTGCTCGTCGCGGGCCGCGGCGACACCGGCGCCGAGCAGGCGCGCGAGGCGCTCGGCGACCGGGCGGGCGCGGTCGAGCTGCTCGGCGGCGTGAGCGAGCAGGACAAGGCGCGCCTGCTCGCGTCGGTCGACGCGTACGTCGCGCCGCAGACCGGCGGCGAGAGCTTCGGCATCGTGCTGGTCGAGGCGATGAGCGCCGGCAGCGCGGTCGTCGCGAGCGACCTCGGCGCGTTCTCGCGCGTGCTCGACGGCGGCGAGGCGGGCGTGCTGTTCCGCACCGGTGACCCGGCCGACCTCGGCGCGACGCTGGTCCGCGTGCTCGGCGACCCCGAGCTGCGCGCCCGGGTGACCGCGCGCGCGTCGCAGGTCGTGCGCCGGTACGACTGGTCGGCCGTGACCGACCAGGTGCTCGCGGTGTACGAGATGGCCGTCGCCGGGCGTGACGCCCCCGTCGGCGAGGACCCCTCGTCGCTGCGCGGCGCGCGCCTGCTCGAGCTGCGCAGGGGGAGGTCGTTGTGACGGCCGAGATGTGGGCCGACGGCACGGTCGTGCTCGTCGTCGCGGGCGTCGTGCTGCTGCTCGCGTGGCTCGTGTGGGTGCAGGCCTCGCGGCTGGACCGGCTGCACCGCAAGGTCGGCGCGTCGCGTGCGGTCGTCGAGGCGCAGCTCGTGCGCCGCGCCGGCGTGGCGGCCGAGCTCGCGACGAGCGGGCAGCTCGACCCCGCCAGCTCGGTGCTCGTGGGCGAGGCCGCGTGGGCCGCGCTCACGGCCGGCGGGGCCGGCGGCGACGTGCCGTCCTCGGGTCTGCTCCCGCCGGACCTGCGCGCGTTCCTCGGCACGTCGGCGGCCGCGCGGGGCCTCGACCGCGGGCAGGTCGAGAGCGAGCTCAGCGCGACGCTCGACGAGGTGCTCGACGAGCCCGAGGAGGTCGCCGCGCTCACGGCCGACCCCGTGGGGGAGCGGCTGCTCGGCGAGCTCGCGGCGGCCTGGTACCGCGTGCAGCTCGCGCGCCGCTTCCACAACGAGGCCGTCGCGCAGACGCAGCGCGTGCGCCGCGGCGCGCTCGTGCGGCTGCTGCGGCTCGCGGGGCACGCGCCCGAGCCGCGCACGCTCGAGCTCGACGACGCGTGGCCGCGCGGCCTGCCGCTGCCCGGCGAGGCCGCGTCGGCGCGTCAGCCGCGCCCCGGGACCGCGGGCTGACGCACCGGACGACGCACCCGCCGGTCGGCCGGCGTCCGCGTGCCGGTCACCCGGCGGCCGCGCGCGGGCCGCGACCTAGGATGGGCGCGCCCCGACCACGGCGGCCGGTGTCACGCCCGTCCCCGGGTTCCGCCGGGGCGCCGCGCGTCCCGAACCCACGGATCGAAGAGGTCTGACGTGACCGAGAACTCCCAGCCCGCGGCCGCGGGCGAGGTCGGCACCGCCCGCGTCAAGCGCGGCATGGCCGAGATGCTCAAGGGCGGCGTCATCATGGACGTCGTCACGCCCGAGCAGGCGAAGATCGCCGAGGACGCCGGGGCCGTCGCGGTCATGGCGCTCGAGCGCGTGCCGGCCGACATCCGCGCGCAGGGCGGGGTCGCGCGCATGAGCGACCCCGACCTCATCGACGGGATCATCTCGACGGTGTCGATCCCCGTGATGGCCAAGGCCCGCATCGGGCACTTCGTCGAGGCGCAGGTGCTGCAGTCGCTCGGCGTCGACTACGTCGACGAGTCGGAGGTGCTCACGCCCGCCGACTACGCGCACCACATCGACAAGTGGGCGTTCACGGTGCCGTTCGTGTGCGGTGCGACCAACCTGGGCGAGGCGCTGCGCCGCATCACCGAGGGCGCGGCGATGATCCGCTCGAAGGGCGAGGCCGGCACGGGCGACGTGTCGAACGCGACGACGCACATGCGCACGCTGCGCGACGAGATCCGCCGCCTGACGTCGCTGCCCGAGGACGAGCTGTTCCTCGCCGCGAAGGAGCTGCAGGCGCCGTACGACCTCGTCAAGGAGGTCGCGACCACCGGCAAGCTGCCCGTCGTGCTGTTCACGGCGGGCGGGATCGCGACCCCGGCCGACGCCGCGATGATGATGCAGCTGGGCGCCGAGGGCGTGTTCGTCGGCTCTGGCATCTTCAAGTCCGGCAACCCGGCGCAGCGCGCGGCGGCCATCGTCAAGGCCACGACGTTCTACGACGACCCCGACGTGGTCGCGCAGACGTCGCGCGGCCTCGGCGAGGCGATGGTCGGCATCAACGTCGACGACGTGCCGGTGCCGCACCGCCTGGCCGAGCGGGGCTGGTGACCACGGACGAGCAGCGGCCCACCGGGACCGTCCCCGCCGCCGGTGCGGACGGAGGCGGTCCCGGGGGCGCCTTCGGGTCCGAGTGGGTCCCGGGGCCGGACGGCCTGCTGGAGCGCTCCGCCGCGCGCGTGATCCTGCTCGACGAGCACGACCGCGTGCTCCTCGTGCGCGGGCACGACGTCGACCTGCCCGACCGCTCGTGGTGGTTCACGGTCGGCGGCGGCATCGACGCGGGGGAGGACGAGCGCGCGGCCGCGGTGCGCGAGGTCCGCGAGGAGACCGGCATCGTGGTCGACGTCGACGACCTCGTCGGCCCGGTCTACACGCGCTCGGCCGTGTTCGACTTCGCCGCCCGCACGTGCCGGCAGCACGAGGTGCTGTTCCTCGCGCGCGTGAGCAGCGCGGACCTGGCGCTCAGCCGCGACGGCTGGACCGACGTCGAGCTCGACGTGATCGACGAGCTGCGCTGGTGGGACCTCGACGCGCTCGCGCAGGTCACGATCGAGGTGTTCCCGACGGGCCTCGCCGACCTGGTGCGGGACGTCCTGGTGTGGGACGGCACGACGCGGCACCTGGGGCTCGCGCGCGAGTGAGCCGCGCCCGAGCCGCGCGGACCCCTGCGCGTACCGGTCGGTAACGTCGCCGTCACGCGACGGCGCTAGCGTCCCGCCATGCCCCGCCCCGCCGCCGCCTCGCCCGTCACCCGCATCCCCCGCTCGGGGATCCGCACGCTCATGGAGCTCGCGCTGCGCGACCCGGACGCGATCCACCTCGAGATCGGCGAGCCGGACGTCGCACCGCCCGCGCACGTCGTCGACGCCGTCGCCGCGGCGGCCCGCGACGGGCGGACCGGCTACACCTCGAGCCTCGGCCTCGACGCGCTGCGTGCGGCGGCCGCCGACCGCGTGACCCGCACGCACGGCCGGGTCACGACGGCCGACGAGGTCGTCGTCACGCACGGCGCGATGCACGGGCTCGCCATGGCGATGGCGACGCTCCTCGCACCGGGCGACGAGATCCTCTTCCCCGACCCCGGCTTCCCCAACTGGGAGATGGCGGCGGTCGCGGCGTCGGCGGTCGCGCGGCGGTACCCGACGCACGCCGCCGCGGGCTTCGTGCCCGACCCGGACGAGGTCGAGGCGTGCGTCACGCCGCGCACGCGTGCGATCGTCGTGTGCTCGCCCAACAACCCGACCGGCGCGGTCTACCCCGACGCCGTGGTCGCCGCGCTCGTGGACGTCGCGCGCCGCCACGACCTGTGGCTGCTCTCGGACGAGTGCTACGAGGCCATCACGTTCGACGCACCCCACGCGAGCCCGCTCGCGCACGACACCGACGGGCGCGTGCTGGGGTTCTTCTCGCTGTCGAAGACGTACGCGATGACCGGGTGGCGCGCCGGGTACGTCGTGGTGCCCGACCCGCACGTGGTCGACGCGCTCGGCCACCTCGCCGAGGCGACGGTCGCGTGCCCGTCGACCACGGGCCAGGTCGGCGCGCTCGCGGCCCTCACGGGCCCGCAGGACGCCGTCGCGGACGCCGTCGCGTCGTACCGCGAGCGACGCGACGCGGCCTGCGCGCTGCTGCGGCGCCGCGGCGTGCGGCACGTCGAGCCCGACGGCGCGTTCTACCTCATGGTCGACGTGGGCGAGGCCGACACCGACGCGTTCGCTCGCCGGCTGCTCGCCCGTCGCGGCGTCGCGGTCGCGCCCGGCTCGACGTTCGGCGAGCACGCCGCGGGGCTCGTGCGCGTCTCGCTCGCGGCGCCGCGCGACCTGCTGCTCACGGGCCTCGACCGGCTCGCCGACGAGGTCGTGGGCGCGGGTGGCGCCGGGGTCGTGGGGCGCGCCGTCGCCGCCGCGCGGTGACGGCGTCGCCAGGCGCGACGAGGTCGTCCACGTCGGCCCGGCCGGCCGGGTCCTGGCCCGCTCGCGGCCACGCAGGGCGCGGCGCCTAGGATCGGCTGCCGTGCCCCCCACGAGCCCCACGATCGGTGTCCTCGCCCTGCAGGGCGACGTCCGCGAGCACGTCGCCGCGCTGACCTCGCTCGGCGTCGCGGCGGTCGGCGTGCGCCGCCGGTCCGAGCTCGACGCGGTCGACGCGCTCGTCCTGCCGGGCGGCGAGTCCACGACGATCGACAAGCTGCTGCGCGCCTTCGAGCTCGACGGCCCCGTGCGCGAGCGGCTCGCGGCGGGCATGCCGGCGTACGGGTCGTGCGCCGGGATGATCCTGCTCGCGGACCGGATCATCGGCGGCATCGACGGGCAGCGCACGCTCGGCGGCGTCGACATCACGGTGCGCCGCAACGCGTTCGGGCGGCAGGTCGACTCGTTCGAGACCGACCTCGTGATCGACGGCGTCGCCGACAGCGCGACGGACCCCGTGCACGCGGTCTTCATCCGCGCGCCGTGGGTCGAGGAGGTCGGACCGGCCGCCACGGTCCTCGGTCGCGTGGAGGACGGCCCCGCCGCCGGTAGGATCGTCGCGGTGCGCCAGGGCCCGTTGCTGGTCACGTCCTTCCACCCGGAGGTGACGGGCGACACGCGGGTGCACCGACTGTTCGTGCAGATCGTCCGCGACAGCCTGTGACGTCGCGGCGTCCTGCGGCCCGTCCCTCACGGACGGCGCCGCCGGGGCGCGACGCGGGCGGAACCAGCGGAGACGAAGGGGTAACGAGGCATGTCGGGTCACTCCAAGTGGGCCACCACGAAGCACAAGAAGGCCGTCATCGACGCGAAGCGCGGCAAGCTCTTCGCCAAGCTCATCAAGAACATCGAGGTGGCCGCCCGCACGGGCGGCGGTGACCCCGCCGGCAACCCCACGCTCTTCGACGCCATCCAGAAGGCGAAGAAGTCCTCGGTGCCGAACGACAACATCGACCGCGCCGTCAAGCGCGGGTCGGGTGCCGAGGCCGGCGGCGCCGACTACCAGTCGATCACGTACGAGGGCTACGGCCCCGGCGGCATCGCGGTGCTCGTCGAGTGCCTCACCGACAACCGCAACCGCGCCGCGTCCGACGTGCGGGTCGCGTTCACGCGCAACGGCGGCCAGATGGCCGACCCGGGCTCGGTGGCGTACATCTTCAGCCGCAAGGGCGTCGTCATCGTCCCCAAGGAGGGCACCGACGAGGACGCCGTCATGGAGGCCGTGCTCGAGGCCGGCGGCGAGGAGGTCAACGACCTCGGCGAGCAGTTCGAGGTGCTGAGCGAGGCCACCGACCTGGTGCCCGTGCGGTCCTCGCTGCAGGCCGCGGGCATCGACTACGACTCGGCCGACGTCGTGTGGTGGCCGTCGACGCAGATCGAGGTCGACGCCGAGGGGGCGCGCAAGATCCTGCGGCTCATCGACGCGCTCGAGGACTCCGACGACGTGCAGAACGTCTACGCCAACTTCGACGCGTCCGACGAGGTCATGGCCGAGCTCGACGCCGAGTGAGTCGTCCGCCACGGGCCCCGTCACGGTGTGGCGGGGCCCGTGGTGTGCCCGGGCCTGCGACGATGGCGCCGTGCGCGTGCTCGGAGTGGACCCCGGCCTGACCCGCTGCGGCCTCGGCGTCGTCGACGCGCTGCCCGGGCGGCGCGCGCGGCTCGTGCACGTCGACGTCGCGCGGTCCGACCCGACGCTCGACGTCGACCAGCGGCTGCTCGTCATCGAGCGGTCCATCGAGGAGTGCCTCGAGGAGCACGCGCCCGACACGGTCGCCGTCGAGCGGGTCTTCGCGCAGCACAACGTCAGCACGGTCATGGGGACCGCGCAGGTCGCGGGCCTCGCGATGGTCGCGGCCGCGCGGCGTCGCATCCCCGTCGCGCTGCACACCCCGAGCGAGGTCAAGGCCGCCGTCACGGGGTCGGGGCGCGCCGACAAGGCCCAGGTCCAGACGATGGTCGCGCGCCTGCTCGGGCTCGCGGAGGTCCCGCGGCCGGCCGACGCGGCCGACGCCCTCGCGCTCGCGATCTGCCACCTGTGGCGGCCCGCGGGCACGCTCGGCGCGCCGCAGCGCGAGCCCGGTGCCCTCACGGCGGCGCAACGGCAGTGGGCCGCCGCCGAGCAGGCGGCACGCCGGCGCGCCTGACGCGCGCGTGTCGTTCGTACACGTGTTCGCACGTGTGGCACAGTGGTGGCCGGTCCACGAGGGAGGAGCGCCAGGGTGATCGCATCGGTGCACGGCACGGTGCTGGCGGTGCGGCTCGACGCCGCGGTCGTCGAGGTGGGCGGCGTCGGCATGCTCGTCCAGGCCACCCCGGCGACGCTCGCGGGCCTGCGGCTCGGGCAGCCGGCGCGGCTGTTCACGTCGCTCGTCGTGCGCGAGGACTCCCTCACGCTGTTCGGCTTCGCGGACGACGACGAGCGGGACGTGTTCGAGACCGTGCAGACCGTCTCCGGGGTGGGCCCGCGCCTCGCGCTCGCGATGCTCGCCGTGCACACGCCCGACGGCCTGCGGCGCGCCGTCGCCGACGAGGACCTCGCGGCGCTCGTGCGCGTGCCCGGCATCGGGCGCAAGGGCGCGCAGCGCATCGTGCTCGAGCTCAAGGACCGTCTCGGGGCGCCGTCGCCGGCCGGGGGAGCGGGCGCCGTCCCGCTGCCGTCCGACCACCGCGAGCAGGTCGTCGAGGCGCTCGTGGGGCTCGGGTGGCCCGCGCGGGCGGCGCAGGACGCGGTCGCGGCCGTGCTCGACGGCACGAGCGACCCGGTGGGTGCGGACGAGGTCCCCGGCGTGCTGCGTGCCGCGCTGCGGTCGCTGGGCAGCGCCCGTGCGTGACGTGGGCGCGTTCGACGCGCTCCCCGAGGACCTCACGGACGCCGGCGGCGGGACGGACTCGCTCGTGCGCGCGACCGCGGACGAGCCCGAGCGCGCGGCCGAGGCGGCGCTGCGCCCGCGGCGGCTCGAGGAGTTCGTCGGCCAGCGCGTGGTGCGCGACCAGCTCTCGCTCGTGCTCGAGGCCGCACTCGGACGCGGGCGCGCGCCCGACCACGTGCTGCTCTCGGGCCCGCCGGGGCTGGGCAAGACCACGCTCGCGATGATCATCGCGGCCGAGCTCGGCACGTCGCTGCGCGTCACGAGCGGCCCCGCGATCCAGCACGCGGGCGACCTCGCGGCCGTGCTGTCCTCGCTCGAGGAGGGCGAGGTGCTGTTCATCGACGAGATCCACCGCCTCGCGCGTCCGGCCGAGGAGCTGCTGTACGTGGCGATGGAGGACTTCCGCGTCGACGTCGTGGTGGGCAAGGGAGCGGGTGCGAGCGCGATCCCGCTGTCGCTGCCGCCGTTCACGGTCGTCGGCGCGACGACCCGCGCCGGTCTGCTGCCCGCGCCGCTGCGCGACCGCTTCGGGTTCACGGGGCACCTCGACTTCTACGCCGACGACGAGCTCGAGCGCGTCCTGGTCCGGTCGGCGGGCCTGCTCGACGTGCCGCTCGACGCGGACGCCGCCGCGGAGATCGCGTCGCGCTCGCGCGGCACGCCGCGCATCGCCAACCGGCTGCTGCGGCGCGTGCGGGACTGGGCGCAGGTCCGTGGCGACGGGCACCTGCACCTGCCGGCGGCCCGTGCGGCGCTCGAGGTGTACGAGGTCGACCAGCGCGGGCTCGACCGGCTGGACCGTGCCGTGCTCGACGCGCTGTGCCGCCGGTTCGGCGGCGGGCCGGTCGGGCTGACGACGCTGGCCGTCGCGGTGGGCGAGGAGCCCGAGACGGTCGAGACGGTCGCCGAGCCGTTCCTCGTGCGCGAGGGCCTCGTGGGCCGCACGCCGCGCGGTCGCGTCGCGCTCGCGCCCGCGTGGGAGCACCTCGGGCTCGAGGTGCCCGTGCCTGGCGGCACGCTGTTCGACTGACGCGGGCCGTGTCGCGGCGACCTGGCGCAGCACGGGAGGGCGGTCCGCGCACGTCGGGGAACCGACGAGCGCCCGCGCGCGTTGGAGCGGCGGGCCGCGGCGCCTAGACTGCGGCGGACGTCTGACACGAATGCGGGGACACGCGACCTCATGGACTACTCCTTCGTCATCCTTCTGGTGGTGGCCTTCGGTGGGCTGCTCTTCATGTCCAACCGCTCCCGCAAGCAGCAGCGCGAGGCGCAGGACTTCCGCGCCAACCTGGTCATCGGCGACGAGGTCATGACGGGCTCGGGGCTGTTCGGCACGGTCACCGCGATCGAGGACGACGTCATCACGCTCGAGTCGACCCCGGGCACGCGGACCCGCTGGTTGCGCGCCGCGATCGCCCGCAAGGTCGAGCCGCCCGTCGTGGCGGAGGACGTGGACGACGAGGCCGACGACGACGCAGTGGTCGTCGACGACGCCGTCGTCGATGTGCCGGACGACCTGTCCTCCCTGCCGCCCGAGCCGCCGTCGGCCCGCGAGGGTGACCGCGACAGCAAGTGACTCCGGCCCGGGTGACGACGCCCGGGCCCCGACCCCGCCGGGTGCGACCGCGCCCGGTGCGCGCACGAGAGAAGAACTCCGTTGGCACCTCCTCCCCGCCGCCGTGAACGGCCGGTCCGCACGCTCGTCACCCTCGCGGTCGTGGTCGTCGCGCTCTTCGCGACGCTCCTCGCCGGCACGCGCTGGGGCGACGCCGCGCTGACGCCCAACCTCGCGCTCGACCTCGAGGGCGGCACGCAGGTCATCCTCGAGCCCGTGCCCGAGGTCGCGGGTCAGGTGACGTCCGACACGATCAACCAGGCCATCGCCGTCATCCGGCAGCGCGTCGACGCCTCGGGCGTGGCGGAGGCCGAGATCACGAGCCAGGGCGGCGACAAGATCGTGGTCGCGCTTCCGGGCCGTCCGAGCGAGGCCACGCTCGACCTCGTGCGCACGTCGGCGCAGATGGAGTTCCGTCCCGTGCTCGTCGAGGGCTCGCCGACTCCCGCGGCGGCGGGCACGGACCCGTCCGCCGAGCCGACGCCCCCGGCTGACGACACGACCGCGGCGCCCGCCGACGGCGCGACGGCCGACCCGGCGGCGCCCGCCGACGACGCGACCGACGCGGCCGCCGACCCGGTCGCGACGCCCGAGCCCGCCGCGACCGACGGGGCCGCGGACGCGGCCCCGTCGGACGAGCCGGGCAAGGCCGCGCCCGACAGCCCGAGCGACGTCGCGTACTACGTGACGCCCGCCGTGCAGGCCGAGTTCGACGCGCTGGACTGCACGCTCCCGGAGAACCGGACGGGTGGTGCGCCCGGCGACCCCGACAAGGCGTTCGTGGCGTGCGAGCAGGAGGGCCTGGCCAAGTACATCCTGGGCCCGGTCGAGATCCCCGGGGCCGACATCAAGAGCGCGACGTCCGGCCTCGGTGTCAGCTCGTCCGGCGTCCAGACCGGCGAGTGGGTCGTGAACCTCGAGTTCACGTCGACCGGCACGCCGAAGTTCACGGAGGTCACGACCCGGCTCTCGGGGCAGCAGCGCCCGCTCAACCAGTTCGCGGTCGTGCTCGACGCGCTCGTCATCTCGGCGCCGTCGGTCAACGCGGTGATCCCGAACGGCCAGGCGGAGATCT
The DNA here is from genome assembly GCF_004535805.1 of Cellulomonas sp. HD19AZ1. Classification (NCBI taxonomy): domain Bacteria; kingdom Bacillati; phylum Actinomycetota; class Actinomycetes; order Micrococcales; family Cellulomonadaceae; genus Cellulomonas; species Cellulomonas sp. HD19AZ1. The sequence continues at coordinate 220,213 of NZ_SPHX01000007.1, read as the reverse complement.
CGGGCACGTTCACGCGGCAGACCGCGGCGAACCTCGCCAACCAGCTGAACTTCGGGTCCCTGCCGGTCAGCTTCGAGGTGCAGAGCGAGCAGCAGATCTCCGCGACGCTCGGGTCCGAGCAGCTCCAGAAGGGCCTGCTGGCCGGCATCTTCGGCCTGCTGCTCGTCGTCGTGTACTCGCTCTTCCAGTACCGCACGCTCGGCCTCGTGACGGTCGCGTCGCTGCTCGTGGCGGCCGTCGTCACCTACGGCGTCATCGCGCTGCTGTCCTGGCTGCAGGGCTACCGGCTCTCGCTCCCCGGCGTGGCGGGCCTCATCGTCGCGATCGGCATCACCGCTGACTCGTTCATCGTGTACTTCGAACGCATCCGCGACGAGCTGCGCGACGGCAGGTCGCTGGGCGCCGCGGTCGACAAGGGCTGGGAGCGCGCGCGCCGCACGATCCTCGCGTCCGACGCGGTCAACTTCACCGCGGCGATCGTGCTCTACCTGCTGGCGGTCGGCGGCGTGCGCGGGTTCGCGTTCACGCTCGGGCTCACGACGATCGTCGACCTCGTCGTCGTGTTCCTGTTCACGCACCCGCTCATGACGCTCCTGGCCCGCACGCGGTTCTTCGCCGACGGGCACCCGGCCTCGGGCCTCGACCCGCGCCGGCTCGGCGTGGACACCGCGCGCTACGTGGGACGCGGCCGGGTCACGACGCCCGGTCAGCGGTCGAAGGGCACGTCCGACGCGCCCACGACCCGCGAGCCCGTCACGGTCGGGGCGGCCGGCATGACGATCGCCGAGCGTCGCGCCGCCGCGCGCGCCGCCGAGGCGAGCGCGACGCCGCCGCAGGACGACCCACCGACGACCGGAACGACCGACGCGCCCGCCGACGGCCGTCCCGAGGGGAGCGACCGCTGATGGCCTCCGGATTCGCCCAGTGGGGCAACGACCTGTACACGGGTCGCCGCTCGTACGACATCGTCGGACGGCGACGCACCTGGTACGTGATCTCCGCCGTCCTCGTGCTGATCTCCGCGGTGCTGCTCGTGCGGCCCGGCCTGAACCCGGGCATCGAGTTCCGCGGCGGGTCGGAGTTCGTGGTGTCGGGCGTCGCGACGACCGACCAGCAGCTCGCGATCGACACGGTCCAGGCGGTCGCGCCGAGCGAGAGCCCGCGCGTCACGACCGTCGGCGGCTCGTCGTTGCGCATCCAGACCGCCGAGCTCACGAACGACGAGGTCGAGCAGGTCAAGAACGGCCTCATGGCCGCGTTCGACGTCACGCAGGACGAGGTGACGAGCGCGTTCGTCGGCCCGTCGTGGGGCAAGGACGTGTCGCAGAAGGCCATCACCGGCCTGGTCGCGTTCCTCGTGTTCGTCTCGCTCGTCATGACCGTGTACTTCCGCAACTGGCGCATGGCTGCGGCCGCGCTCATCGCGCTGTTCCACGACCTGCTCATCACGGTCGGGATCTACGCCGCGGTCGGCTGGGAGGTCACGCCCGCCACCGTGATCGGCTTCCTCACCATCCTGGGGTACTCGATCTACGACACGGTCGTCGTGTTCGACAAGGTGCGGGAGAACACCGCCGACACGCTCGACCAGAGCCGCTTCACGTACGCCGAGAAGGCGAACCTCGCGGTCAACCAGACGCTCGTCCGCTCGATCAACACGTCGGTCGTGGCGCTGCTGCCGGTCGGCTCGATCCTCGTCGTCGGCGCGTTCATCCTCGGGGCGGGCACCCTGCGGGACATCGCGCTCGCGCTGTTCGTGGGCATGCTCGTCGGCGCCTACTCCTCGATCTTCCTCGCGACGCCGCTCGAGGTGACGCTGCGCGAGCGCGAGAAGCCCGTGCGCGACCACACGGCGAAGGTCCTCGCGGCCCGCGCGGGCGCGGTGCACGCCGAGGACGGCGACGGCGCTCCGGTCGCCGTCGGCGCCGCGACGCCGCGCGCGACGGCCGCGCTGCGCCCCGGGGGCCACCTCGGGCAGTCGTCCCAGCCCAAGCGGAAGAAGCGATGAGCGCCGTGGTCGAGGGGACGGACGCCCGGGCCGCCCTGGCACGACGCGTCGACGCGCTGATGCGCACGGTGCCGGACTTCCCGGAGCCGGGCATCCAGTTCCGCGACATCATGCCGCTGCTGGCGGACGCCGACGCGTTCGCCGCGGTCGTCGACGCGTTCGCGGCCGCCGTGCCGGGACCGGTCGACCTCGTCGCCGGCATGGAGGCGCGCGGCTTCCTGCTCGCCGCGCCGGTCGCGACCGCGCTGGGCGCGGGCGTCGTGCCGGTGCGCAAGGCCGGCAAGCTGCCCGGACCCGTCGCGTCGCAGTCGTACGCGCTCGAGTACGGGACGGCGGCCGTCGAGGTGCAGCCGTTCACGATCCCGGACGGTGCGCGGGTGCTCGTCATCGACGACGTGCTCGCGACCGGGGGCACCGCGGCGGCGACCGTGCGCCTGCTGGAGGAGTGCGGCGCCGACGTCGTGGGCCTGAGCTTCCTCGTGGAGCTCGAGGCCCTCGCCGGGCGCGCGCAGCTCGAGGGGCACCGCGTCGACGCGCTGCTCGCCCTCTGACGTCGCCCGTCCGGCGCACGGGGCAGGGCGCCCCGGGTGCCGGACGGCCGTCCGACGGTGCGGGCGGTCGTAGACTCGTCGGACCAGGGGAGGGGTGCGAGATGGCGGACAGCACGGGCACGGGGACGGACGCGACGACCGCGTCCGTGACCGGCGTGCCCGCGACCCCGCCGCGCGGCGCGCACGGCGCCCCGGCCACACCCTCCACGGGCACGGCGCGGCAGGGCGAGCCGGAGCCCGCGACGGGGTCGACGAGCCGCGTGCGGGCCCGTCTCGCGCGGCTGTCGGGCCGGTCCGGTCCGGCGTACCCCGCCCTCGAGCCGGTGCTGCAGGCCGTCCGCACCAACCACCCGAAGGCCGACCTCTCCGGCATCGAGCAGGCCTACGTCGTCGCCGAGCAGGCGCACCGTGGGCAGCTGCGCAAGAGCGGCGACCCGTACATCACGCACCCGGTCGCGGTCGCGACGATCCTGGCCGAGCTCGGCATGACGCCCTCGACGCTCGTCGCCGCGCTGCTGCACGACACCGTCGAGGACACCGACTACTCGCTCGACCAGCTGCGCCGCGAGTTCGGTCCCGAGGTCGCGATGCTGGTCGACGGCGTCACGAAGCTCGACAAGGTCGCGTACGGCGACGCGGCGCAGGCCGAGACGGTGCGCAAGATGGTCGTCGCGATGTCGCGTGACATCCGCGTGCTCGTCATCAAGCTTGCGGACCGCCTGCACAACGCGCGGACGTGGAAGTTCGTGTCGTCGGCGTCCGCCGAGAAGAAGGCCCGCGAGACCCTCGAGATCTACGCGCCGCTCGCGCACCGGCTCGGCATGAACACGATCAAGTGGGAGCTCGAGGACCTGTCTTTCGCGACGCTGTACCCCAAGGTCTACGACGAGATCGTGCACCTCGTCGCCGAGCGGGCCCCCGCGCGCGAGGAGTACCTCGCGACCGTGCGGGAGCAGGTCGGGACGGACCTGCGCGCCGCGAAGATCAAGGCGACGGTCACGGGCCGCCCGAAGCACTACTACTCGATCTACCAGAAGATGATCGTGCGCGGCCGCGACTTCGCGGACATCTACGACCTCGTGGGCGTGCGCGTCCTGGTCGACACGGTGCGCGACTGCTACGCGGCGCTCGGTGCGCTGCACGCGCGGTGGAACCCGGTCCCCGGCCGGTTCAAGGACTACATCGCGATGCCCAAGTTCAACCTCTACCAGTCGCTGCACACGACCGTGATCGGGCCGGGCGGCAAGCCCGTCGAGATCCAGATCCGCACGCACGACATGCACCGCCGGGCCGAGTACGGCGTCGCGGCGCACTGGAAGTACAAGGAGACGGCCAAGAGCGGCCAGCCGGACACGGCGGGCAACGACATGACGTGGCTGCGTCAGCTCGTCGACTGGCAGCGCGAGACGGCCGACCCCACCGAGTTCCTCGACCTGCTGCGCGACGAGATCGCCGGGGCCGAGGTCTACGTCTTCACGCCCAAGGGCGACGTGCAGGCGCTGCCGTCCGGCGCCACACCGGTCGACTTCGCGTACGCCGTCCACACCGACGTCGGTCACCGCACCATGGGTGCGCGCGTCAACGGTCGTCTCGTGCCGCTGGACTCGGTCCTCGAGAACGGCGACGTCGTCGAGGTCTTCACTTCGCGCTCCGAGACCGCCGGCCCCAGCCGCGACTGGCTCGCGTTCGTCAAGAGCCCCCGCGCGCGCAACAAGATCCGCCAGTGGTTCACCAAGGAGCGGCGCGAGGAGGCGATCGAGCACGGCAAGGACGCCATCGCCAAGGCGATGCGCAAGCAGAACCTGCCGATCCAGCGCCTCATGTCGCACGAGGCCCTCGTCGCGCTCGCGCACGAGATGCGGTACGCCGACGTCTCCGCGCTGTACGCGGCCGTGGGCGAGGGGCAGGCGTCGGCCGCGTCGGTCGTGCAGCGGCTCGTGCACTCGCTCGGCGGCGAGCCCGCCGCCGAGGAGGACATCGCCGAGACCGCGCGTCCGGGCGCGACCGCGCGGCGCGTGCGCACCGGCGACCCGGGCGTGGTCGTCAAGGGCGTCGGCGACGTGTGGGTCAAGCTCGCGAAGTGCTGCACGCCCGTGCCGGGCGACGACATCGTCGGCTTCGTGACGCGCGGTGCCGGCGTCTCGGTCCACCGGTCCGACTGCCTCAACGTCGAGGCGCTGCGGAACCAGCCCGAGCGCATCGTCGAGGTGTCCTGGTCGCACACGAGCTCGCAGCTGTTCCTCGTGCAGATCCAGGTCGAGGCGCTCGACCGCTCGCGGCTGCTGTCCGACGTGACGCGCGTGCTGTCCGACCACCACGTCAACATCCTGTCGGCGTCGGTGTCGACGTCCCGCGACCGCGTCGCGCTGTCCCGCTTCGTCTTCGAGATGGCCGAGCCGTCGCACCTCGCGTCGGTGCTGTCCGCCGTGCGTCGCATCGAGGGCGTGTTCGACGTCTACCGGATCACCGGGTCGCGCGGGGCCGAGGAGCCCGCGATCCGCGCCTGAGCGCCACCGGGCGCACGCCCGCCCCCGGCGGTGGTGCGCTCGTCGGCGACCTGCGCGAGGACGTGACGCGCGCGGCGGACGCCGCGGCCGCCGTGCAGGGACGCCGCGGCCCGCGCCGCGCGACCGGTGTCGAGCCCCACGTCGCGCAGCGCCCGCAGCAGCGGCAGCGACTGCGCCGGGGGCAGCCAGCGGGCGACGTCCAGCGCCGTGCGCAGCACCGTGGTCACGCGCACGCCGTCGATCGTCAGGACGTCCGCGTCCGACAGCTCCGCCTCGTGGGTGCGCCGGTCCGGGTGGGGGTCGGGACGTCGCGCACGCGTGCGCACCAGCACGTCCGCCCGCGCGGGGGACGGACCCCCGACGTGCACCCAGACGGCCGTCGCACGGCCGATCACGCCGCGCTCCGGCACGAGCGCGGCCAGCGCGGCGACCCGCACCGCGGGGTCCTCGGTGCACGCCGCCACGCGCGCCGCACCGCCCCACACCGGGGTGATCAGGCCGTCACGGAGCAGCCCGGCCCACTCGAGCGACGACACGTCGGCGCGGTGCACCACCGAGCGGCCGGGGCGCGGCCCCGGACGCAGCTGCCGGAGCGCGCGGGGGACGGCGGGGACGACGGGCGGTGCGGGTGTGCTCACGTACGCAGGATGCCCGCCCGCCTCCCCGGGCGGGGGAGCGGACGGGCATCCTGTGGACGGCGGATCAGCCGCGGGCGTCGTCCGCGGCGCGCTGCACCTGCTCGAGCCACGCGCGACGCGCGTCGAGCGCGGCCTGCGCGTCGGCGATCTTCCGCTGGTCGCCGGCGGCGCGGGCCTTCTCGAGGTCGGCCTCGAGCCCGGCGATGGCCTGCTCGAGCTGTGCCGCCGCTCCCTCGGCGCGGGCACGCGTCTCGGGGTTGGTCCGGCGCCACTGCGCGGAGTCGGCGTCGCGGATCGCGTTCTCGACGGCGCGCATGCGACCCTCGACGCGCTGCAGGTCGGCGCGCGGGACCTTGCCCGCCGCGTCCCAGCGGTCCTGGAGCGAGCGGAGCGCGGCCTTCGCTGCGGCGAGGTCGCGCACGGGCAGGAGCGCCTCGGCCTCGACCAGCAGCGCCTCCTTGACCTCGAGGTTGGCGCGGAACTCCTCGTCAACGGCCTGGTTCGCGGCGTCGCGGGCCGCGAAGAACGCGTCCTGCGCCGTGCGGAACCGGGCCCACAGCGCGTCGTCGACCTGGCGGCTGGCGCGGCCCGCGGCCTTCCAGCGCGTCATGAGGTCGCGGTACGCCGCCGACGTGGCACCCCACTCGGTGCTCGTGGACAGCGCCTCGGCCTCCGCGACGAGCTGCTCCTTGGCGGCCTTCGCGTCGGCGTTGCGCGACTCGAGCTCGGCGAAGAAGTGCCGCCGCTCGCGGTCGAACGTCGTGCGCGCGTGGCTGAACCGCTTCCAGAGGGACTCCTCGGTGGGGCGGTCGATGCGCGGGCCCGAGCGCTGCGCGTCCTTCCACTGGTCGAGGAGCGAGCGCAGCTGCTCGCCCGCCGGACGCCACTGGATGCGCGACGGGTCGGTCGCGGCGATCTTCTCGGCCTGCTCGACGATCTGCGTCCGGGCGGCGATCGCGGCCTCGCGGGCCGCGGCGCGCTCGGCCTCGGCCTGGGCGCGTCGCTCGCGCGCACGCTCGCGCAGGCCCTCGAGCCGCGTACGCAGCCCGTCGAGGTCCCCGACCGCAGCGGGCTCGGCGAGCTCCTCGGTGAGACGCGAGAGGGTCTGGTCGATCTCCTTGACCGAGAGGTCGGTCGCGGACAGCCGGGCCTCGAACAGCGCGACCTTGGCCTGCAGGTCGAGGAAGCGCCGCACGTACAGCGCGAGCGCCTCGGGCGCGCTCGCGCCCGGGAACTGGCCCACGACGCGCTCGCCCGCGGCCTCGACGACGTGCACCGTGCCGTCCTCGTCGACGCGACCGAACGTGGCGGCTCGCGCCGCCTCGGCCTCCTCGTCGGGCGTGGGCACCGGCACCGCGGGGGTCGCTGGTGCCGCGGCGCCCGCCGGGCGCGGACCGGGTCGCAGCGAGGCCGGGGTGGGGCGCGGACCGCCCGGGCGGGGACGCGGGCGCGGGGCGCCCGAGGCGACGGGTGCGGCGGCCGCCTCCGCATTGGCGGCGGCCGTCTCCGCCGCCTCCGGCTCGGCCGCGGGCTCCGCCTCGGTGGCCGGTGCCGCGGTCGCCGCCGTCTCCGGTGCCTGCGCGGCGTCCGGTGCGTCGGTGCCCGCAGGCGTCTCGGTGACGTCGGCGGGGGCCTGCGCGGCGTCGCCGTCCGTGCCCTCGACGGGCGTGTCGTCAGCGGGCGTGCTCTCGTCTGGCGTGCTCTCGGCAGGCGCGCCGTCGCCGGGCGCGGCGTCGTCGGACGTCGCCGCGCCCTGCGGCTCGGGAGCGGCGGCCGGCTCGACGGCCTCGGGCGCGTCCTGCACGACGTCGGGCGCGGCCTCGGCCTCGGGTGCCGGCGCGTCACCCGCGAGGGGGGGAGCCTGCTCGGCGTCGTCCACGGACGGCGTCGTCGGGTGCTCGGTCACTGGATCTCCACTCCCTCGATGGTGACGTCGGTGACCGGACGTTCGCTGCCGTCCTGGGTCCCCGCGTCAGCGATGGCCTGCACGACGTCCAGACCGGACGTGATGCGGCCGAACACGGTGTAACCACCCGCCGCGTCGGACGGGATCTGCGAGTCCTCGTAGACGAGGAAGAACTGGGAGCCCATCGAGGCACCGTCGCCGCTGACGCGCGCCATGGCGATGGTGCCCGCCGGGTAGACGTCGTCGGCCGGGGCGTTCTCGACCGGGCCCCACGCGTAGCCCGGGCCGCCCTGGCCGGTCGCCGTCGGGTCGCCGCACTGCAGCACGTGGATGCCGGTCGTGACGAGGCGGTGGCACAGGGTGTCGTCGAAGTAGCCCTCGTCCGCCAGGGTCACGAAGTTCGCGACCGCCTGCGGCGCGGCCGCGCCGTCGAGCTCGACGCCGATCTCACCGGCGGACGTGCGCAGCGTCCCGGTCCACGTGCGGCCCTCGGCGAGCGCCGGGTCGGGCACGGCGCCGCCGTTGCCGGTCCGTGCGGGCAGGGCCGCGGGTGCCGTGGCCGCGCCGGTCGGTGCGGCCTCGACGGGCTCGCCGCCGCGCGTGAGGCCCGCGACCGCGGCGACGCCGATGCCGAGCGCGAGCACCCCGACGACGCCGACGGCGACCGTGCGCGTGCGCCGCTGCCGCGCGCGCTGCGCCTCGACCTGACGCGCCTGCCACTTCTCGTGCCGGCGGTGCGCGTTCTCGCGCTCGCGCTTCGAAGACACCGCTCTCCTCGACTCGTCGTGCCGGCGGGGTGCGCCGTGCCTTCTGCGGCCCGGGCCGTGCGGCCCGGCTCCGGCGGACCTGGTGCCGGACCCCGACAGTCTAGGCAAGGCGGGGCCGTCGCCGTGCACCCGTGCCGCGACGCGCGCGCCGGTGCGTCGCGGCCCTCGTCTAGCGTGGCCGCATGCAGATCCTCACGCTCGTCGCACCGGTCTTCGCGGCACGCTGCTCGGTGGTCGTCGCGGACGACGGCACGTGCGTGGTCGTCGACCCGGGGGCCGGTGCGGGGGAGCAGGTGCGCCGCGCCGTCGCCGAGCGTGACCTGCACCCGCGCGCGGTGCTCGTCACGCACGGGCACGCCGACCACACGTGGGACGCCCCGGCGCTCGCCGACGCGTTCGGCGTGCCGGTGCTGCTGCACGCGGGCGACGCGTACCGGCTCGACGACCCGTTCGGGAGCCTGGGCGTGCTCGACCCGCGGCACGACCCGACCGGTCCGCTCGCGCAGGCGCTGGCCGCCGCGGGCGTCGACCTCGGCTCGTGGCACGCGCCCGCGCACGTCGAGACGTTCGGCACGGCGGACGGCGACCGCTCACCGGACACGGTGCTCGACCTCGGCGGCGTGCGGCTCACGGCCCGGCACGCGCCGGGCCACACCGAGGGCTCGACGCTCTACGTCCTGGGCGACGACGCCCCCGAGCCGGTCGTGCTCAGCGGCGACGTGCTGTTCGCCGGGAGCGTCGGGCGCACCGACCTGCCCGGCGGCGACCCGGCCGCGATGGCGACCACGCTGCGCGACGTCGTCGGTGCCCTGCCGCGCGCCGCGCGCGTGCTGCCCGGGCACGGCCCCGCGACCGACGTGGCGACCGAGCTCGCCACCAACCCGTACCTGCGCGCCGTGCGCTGACGACCGGCCCGCGGACCGTGCACGAGGCGCTCCGCACGTCTGGGATCATCGGAGCCATGGCGCGACCCACACCCCTGTCCGGATTCCCCGAGTGGCTGCCCGAGGGGCGCATCGTCGAGCAGCACGTGCTCGACGTGCTGCGCCGCACGTTCGAGCTCCACGGGTTCGCGGGCATCGAGACGCGGGCCGTCGAGCCGCTCGACCAGCTGCTGCGCAAGGGCGAGACCTCCAAGGAGGTCTACGTGCTGCGCCGGCTCCAGGAGGACCCGGACGCACCCGCCGAGCGCGCCGGGCAGCTCGGCCTGCACTTCGACCTCACCGTGCCGTTCGCGCGGTACGTGCTCGAGAACGCCGGGCACCTCGCGTTCCCGTTCCGGCGCTACCAGATCCAGAAGGTCTGGCGCGGCGAGCGCCCGCAGGACGGCCGGTTCCGGGAGTTCGTGCAGGCGGACATCGACGTGGTCGGCGCGGGCGCGCTGCCGTACCACTACGAGGTCGAGCTCCCGCTCGTCATGGCCGACGCGCTCGGCGCGCTGCGGGACCTCGGCGTGCCGCCCGTGCGGATCCTCGTGAACAACCGCAAGGTCGCCGAGGGGTTCTACCGCGGCCTCGGGCTCGACGTCGTCGAGGCCGTCCTGCGCGGCATCGACAAGCTCGACAAGATCGGCCCCGACGCCGTCGCCGAGCTGCTCGTGGCCGAGGCCGGCGCGTCCGCCGCGCAGGCCGCCGCGTGCCTCGAGCTCGCGGGCGTCCGCGGCGAGGACGCCACGGTCGTCGACCGCGTCCGCGAGATCGCGGCACGGCACGACGCGTCCACCGACCTGCTCGAGGAGGGGCTCGCCGAGCTCGGTGCGCTCGTCGCCGCGGCGGCCGAGCGGGCGCCGGGCGTGGTGGTCGCCGACCTGCGCATCGCGCGCGGCCTCGACTACTACACGGGGTCGGTCTACGAGACCGTGCTCGTCGGCCACGAGGACCTCGGCTCGATCTGCTCGGGCGGGCGCTACGACACGCTCGCGTCCGACGGCGCGACCACCTACCCCGGGGTCGGCCTGTCGATCGGCGTCTCGCGGCTCGTGTCGCGTCTGCTCTCGGCCGGCCTCGTGCGCGCGACCCGCTCGGTGCCGACCGCCGTGCTCGTCGCCGTCACGAGCGAGGAGCGGCGCGCGCAGTCCGACGCCGTCGCGGCCGCGCTGCGCGCGCGCGGCGTGCCGACGGAGGTCGCGCCCAGCGCCGCGAAGTTCGGCAAGCAGATCCGCCACGCCGACCGGCGCGGCATCCCGTTCGTGTGGTTCGTCGGCGACACCACCGACGACGGCGCGCCGCGGCAGGACGAGGTGAAGGACATCCGCTCGGGCGAGCAGGTCGTCGCCGACGCCGCGTCGTGGACGCCGCCCGCCGAGGACCTCCTGCCGCGCGTCGTCACGGGCTGACCGGGCGCGCCGGCCTCGACCGCCGACCGGCGCGGGCACGCGTCGGGATCGGCCACCGACGGACAGGCGTGCGGTGCGGGGGGCACCGGCGCGCACGTGTCCGCCGGGCCGTCCCGCCGTCCGTCGGCGGTGCCGGCGCGCGCCGGGGACCCGGCGTGCCTAGCGTGTGCGCGTGACCCCGCGCGAGCACGTCCCCGCCACCGGTCCGCTCACGCTGCGCGGCCACATCGCCGGCGTCGGCACGGCCGAGGGCACGCGACTCGTGGTCGGGCGCTGGCTGCGGTCACCGCTCGGCGCGTTCGCCGACGTCATGGTCGAACGACCCGACGGCACGCGTGTGCTGCTCGCGCCACGGCCCGACGTCGCGGCGCTCGTCGAGCGGCTGTACACGTTCGACGCGGTCCACCTCGTCGACGTGCGCGTCGTCCCCGACGCGGACGCCCGCACGTGGACCGTCGTCGCGGGGCCGCTCGACGCGCGTCTGACGGTGGGCGCCCGCACGGCCGTCGGGGTCGCGCTGCGCGCGCTGCCGCCCCGCCTGGTCGACCTGCCGCTGACGGCCCCGGTGGTGGACGCCGTCGCGGGCCTGGTCGTGCCCGGCGTCCGCACGCGCGGCACGGGGCGCGACGGCTCGCCCGAGACCTACGCCGCGCGCGACCAGCACGCGGTGGTCGCGCTCGAGGCCACGTGGGGCGGCCGCGCGCTCGGGCCGCTGCGCCCCGTCGAGCCGGCCGTGCGGTTCGGCTTCTCGTCAGCGCCTGCGGCGCCGACGGTCACGGCGGTCGCCGTCCGCATCGGGACACCTCGTTGACATCGGTTCGAACACGTGTTCGACTCGTGCGGTGCGATGGGACGCCCAGAAGACCCAGGAGGTCGACGCCGGTGCGCTGCCGGGCCTCGAGCTGCGGGCCCTGCCCGGCCTGGTGCGCAGCGTCCGCACGCCCGACTTCGCGGGCGTGACGTTCCACGAGGTGCTGTGCCGCAGCGCGCTCAACCGCGTCCCTGACGCCTCGGCCGTGCCGTTCCGGTGGACCGTCAACCCGATGCGCGGGTGCCTGCACGCGTGCGCCTACTGCTTCGCCCGGCCCACGCACGAGTACCTCGACCTGGACGCCGGCCGCGACTTCGAGACGCAGATCGTCGTCAAGACCAACGTCGTCGAGGTGCTGCGCGCCGAGGTCACCCGGGCGTCCTGGCGGCGCGAGCACGTCGCCCTCGGCACCAACACCGACCCCTACCAGCGCGCCGAGGGGCGCTACCGGCTCATGCCCGGGATCATCGACGCGCTCGCGGGCTCCGGCACGCCGCTGTCGGTCCTCACCAAGGGCACGTTGCTGCGGCGCGACCTGCCGCAGCTGGGCGACGTGGTGGCCGCCGGTGGCGCCGTCGCGGTCAGCGTGTCCCTCGCGACGGTCGACGAGGAGCTCCAGGCCGCGCTCGAGCCCGGCACGCCCACGCCGCGCGCGCGGCTCGAGCTGGTGCGGGCGGCACGCGACGCGGGACTCGCGTGCGGCGTGCTCGTCGCGCCCGTGCTGCCGTGGCTGACCGACGACGACGAGCACCTCGACGCGCTGCTGCGCGCCGTCCGTGACGCCGGCGCGACGTCGGTGACCGTCCTCGCGCTGCACCTGCGCGGTGCGGTGAAGGCCGTGATGGGGGACTGGCTGCGCACCCACCGGCCCGCGCTGCTGCCGCGGTACCGGCGCCTGTACGGCGACGGCGCGTACGTCCCGCGCGACTACCAGCGCTGGCTCGACGCGCGCGTCGCACCCGCGCTCGCGCGGCACGGCTTCGGTGCGGGCGAGGACCGTCGGGCGTGGCGCGCGCGGGCGGGCGGGGCCGGGGAGGTCGACCGGGTCGAGGCGGCGGCGCCCGTGCCGACCCTGTTCTGACGCCGGCCGTGCGCCGTGGCGCGGCCCGGTGGCGGGCGAATGCGTGCGGCCCGCGACCCTGCGGCGCGACTAGGATCGTCCGGACGCCCGACCGGGCGTCGTGCACCCGACCCGAAGGACCTCCTCCCGTGCTGCGCACCCACACCGCCGGCTCGCTGCGAGCCGAGCACATCGGCACCACCGTCACCCTCACGGGCTGGGTGGACCGGCGGCGCGATCACGGCGGCGTGGCGTTCGTCGACCTGCGGGACGCGTCGGGCATCGCCCAGGTCGTCATCCGCGACGAGGTCGTCGCGCACGGCCTGCGGGTCGAGTACGTGCTGCAGGTCACCGGCGAGGTCGGGCGACGCCCCGAGGGCAACGAGAACGCGAACCTCGCGACGGGCGAGGTCGAGGTCGTCGCGCACGAGGTCGTCGTGCTCAACGAGTCCGCGCCGCTGCCCTTCCAGGTGTCCGCGTCGGTCGACGAGCCGGTCGGCGAGGAGGCGCGTCTGCGCTACCGCTACCTCGACCTGCGCCGCCAGGGCCCCGCGCACGCGCTGCGCCTGCGCGCCCAGGTGAGCCAGGCCGCGCGCCGCGTGCTCGACGACCGCGGCTTCGTCGAGGTCGAGACCCCGACGCTCACGCGCTCGACCCCCGAGGGCGCGCGCGACTTCGTCGTGCCCGCGCGCCTCGCGCCGGGCTCCTGGTACGCGCTCCCGCAGTCGCCGCAGCTGTTCAAGCAGCTGCTCATGGTCGCGGGCCTCGAGCGCTACTACCAGATCGCGCGCTGCTACCGCGACGAGGACTTCCGCGCCGACCGGCAGCCCGAGTTCACGCAGCTCGACGTCGAGGCCAGCTTCGTCGACCAGGACGACGTCATCGAGCTCGCCGAGGCCGTCCTCACCGCGCTGTGGCGGCTCATCGGCCACGAGATCACCACGCCGATCCCGCGCATGACCTACGCCGACGCGATGGAGCGCTACGGCACCGACAAGCCCGACCTGCGGTTCGGGCTCGAGCTGACGGACCTCACGTCGTACTTCGCGGAGACGCCGTTCCGCGTGTTCCAGGCGCCGTACGTGGGCGCGGTCGTCCAGCCGGGCGGGGCGAGCACGCCGCGCCGCGGGTTCGACGCGTGGCAGGAGTGGGCCAAGCAGCGCGGCGCCAAGGGCCTGGCCTACGTCACGGTGGGCGAGGACGGCGAGCTCGGCGGCCCGGTCGCCAAGAACATCACCGACGCCGAGCGGGCCGGCCTCGCGGCCGCGGTCGGCGCGCAGCCCGGCGACGCGGTGTTCTTCGCCGCCGGGAAGGCGACGGAGGCCCGCGCGCTGCTGGGCGCCGCCCGCCTGGAGATCGGCCGCCGCGGCGGGCTGATCGACGAGGACGCGTGGTCGTTCGTGTGGGTCGTCGACGCGCCGCTGTTCAAGCCGACGGGCGAGGACGACGACGTGGCCGTCGGCGGCGGCGCGTGGACCGCCGTGCACCACGCGTTCACGTCGCCGACCCCCGAGTGGGTCGACCGCTTCGAGGAGGACCCGGGCGCGGCGCTCGCGTACGCGTACGACATCGTCTGCAACGGCAACGAGATCGGCGGCGGCTCGATCCGTATCCACCGCCGTGACGTGCAGCAGCGCGTGTTCGAGGTCATGGGCATCGGCCCGGAGGAGGCCCAGGAGAAGTTCGGCTTCCTGCTCGACGCGTTCCAGTTCGGTGCGCCGCCGCACGGCGGGATCGCGTTCGGCTGGGACCGCATCACGGCGCTGCTGACGCGCTCGGAGTCGATCCGCGAGGTCATCGCGTTCCCGAAGTCGGGTGGCGGCTACGACCCGCTCACCGGTGCGCCCGCGCCCATCTCGGTCGAGCAGCGGCGCGAGACCGGCGTCGACGCGAAGCCGAAGCAGCCGAAGGCGGCGGACGCGGCGCCCGAGGCACCCGCCTCGGCGTGACCGACGGGCTCCTGGCCCGACTGCCCGCGGCCCTGCGCTCCCGGCGCGACGTCCTGTCCGACCGGGAGCGCTGGGCCGCGGCGCGCGTCGTGGCGTCCGACGACCACGCGGCCGTGCTCGTGCGCGACGCCGGCGCGCCCGCCGTGTGGGCGGTCGGCGACTCGGGGTCGCTCGCGACGCTGCTCCCGCCGGCGCTGGTCGCGCACGCGGCGGGGGCGCGGTGGGTCACCGCACCGCGCGACGTACCGGTCCCGCCCGAGGCGCTCGCGGCCGCGGGCGTCGTGCCCCGCACGTCCTGGGACCGGTTGACGACCGCGGCGGCGCCGCGGCGGGTGGCGGGCGAGGACGCCGTCCGTGCGCTCGACCCGGACCGCGACGCCGCGGCGATCGCCGCGTGCCTGGACGCCGCGAACCCCGCGACGCACGCGCGGCCCGGCGCCGACGACGACGCGGCCTGGTGGGGCGTCGAGGGTGAGCACGACGACCTGCTCGGCGTGATCGGCGTGGCGTGGCGCGGCGGCGTGGCCGGCGACCGCTCCGTGCACCTGCACGGCCTCGGCGTCGTGCCTGCGGCACGCGGACGCGGTCTCGGGACGGCGCTCACCGCCGTCGCGACGCGACGCGCTCTCGAGGGCGGTGCGCCGTGGGCGTCGCTCGGGATGTACGCGGACAACGCGGCCGCGCGGCACGTGTACCTGTCGCTCGGGTTCGCGGTCGACGCCGAGAACGCCGGCTACGGGCCGCCCGGAGCCGAGCGCCCCTGACCCCGTCGCGCCGTCACCACCGGCGCGGGGACTCCTCGCCGGCGCCGAGCGTGAGGTGCGGACGGGGAGCCTCGTCGAGCTCCGGGACGCCCATCCAGGCGCCGTCGCCGTCATCCACCGACAGCTGCTGCGGCCGGGCGCGGAACGACCGCCGCCACTGGAACCACAGCACGGGCACCAGGCACGCGAGCACTATCCCGGCGTGGAAGAAGGTGGATGCCGCGGAGGCCTGCGTCTGCGTGTCGCCGGACTCGACACGCAGCGCGATCTCGGTGACCGCCGTCGCCGCGACGACCACGACGACGCCCGTCCACGCGCGAGCGCGCCACCGCGCCCGGCGGTACGCGCCGGGGTCGGTCGGTGCCAGTCGGGAGATCGGGATCCGGGCCACCCCGCCTGCCTACCGCACGGGCGCGGCGTGTCGCGTGGTCCGCCCGGGTGACGCGTCAGTGCAGGATCGCGAACCGCTCGTAGAGGCGGCGCAGGGGGCGCGGGGCCCACCAGTTCGCGCGGTCGAGCACCGTCATGGTCGCGGGGACGAGCAGCAGGCGGACGATCGTCGCGTCGATGAGCACGGCGACCGCCAGCGCGAACCCGACCTCCTTGATGACCACGAGGTCGCCCGCGACGAAGCCCGCGAACACCACGACGATGATCGCGGCGGCCGACGTGATGATGCGGCCCGAGCGCTGCAGGCCCAGGCGGACCGCGGCGTCGGTCGCCATGCCCTCGTCGTGCAGCTCCTTCACGCGCGACAGCAGGAAGACCTCGTAGTCCATGGCGAGCCCGAACGCGAACGCGACGACGAGCGCGAGCACGTACGTCTCGATGCCGCCGGGCGACTCGAAGCCGAGCAGGCCCTCGAGATGGCCGTCCTGGAAGCCCCACACCATGACGCCCAGGGCCGCCAGGATCGACAGCGCGTTGGTCAGCAGCGCCTTGACGGGGATCACGACCGAACCGGTCATGAGGAACAGCAGCACGAGGGTCGCGACGCCCACGATCCCCAGCGCGAGCGGCGCGCGTGCGACGAGCGAGGCGGTGAAGTCGATCTGCGACGCGGCCTGCCCGACGACCCAGCGGTCGAACGGCACGTCGGACGCGCGCACCTGGCGGACCACGTCGGCGGCGACGGGGCCTCCCGGGTCGTCGGTCGCGGCGCGGACGCCGATGACGACGTACGAGCCCAGCGGTGCGGGCAGGTCGACGGACGCGACGTCGGGCAGCTCGGCGAGCTCCGCGGCCCACGCCGTCGCGTCCTCGAGGGACGTCGCTGCCACGACCGTGACGGCGGCGGACGACGCGCCGGGGTAGTTCTCCTCGAGGTCCGCCACGTACTCGCGCTGCGCGGTGCCGGCGGGCAGCAGCTCGAGCCCGCTGATCCGCAGCTGCGTGCCGAGCGCGGGGGACGCCAGCAGGCCGAGCACGACGACCGATCCCAGCATGACCCACCACGGGTGCCGCTGGACGCGGGCGGCCAGCGTCGAGAACGCGCCGTCCTCGCGCTGCACGTCCGACGCGCGCCGCAGCACCGGCAGGCGGGACAGCAGCCCGGGGCGCGCGAGGCGCCGGCCCGCGAGCGTGAGCAGCGCGGGGACGAGCGTCACGGCCGTCGCGACCGCGACGAGCACGACGACGACGCCACCGGCACCGATGGCCCGCAGGATCTCGGGTCGGAACACCAGGAGGCCGGCGATCGAGACGGCGACCGTGACGGCCGAGAACACGACGGTGCGTCCGGCGGTGGCCATGGTCCGCTCGACCGCGGTGACGACCGGTCCGTCGCCGCGGCGCCGACGGCTGCCCGCGCCGCCGTCGACGTCGACGAGCCGGTGCAGCTCCTCGCGGAACCGGGACACGACGAGCAGCCCGTAGTCGATCGACAGGCCCAGGCCCAGCACGGTGACGACGTTGACGACGGACGCGTCGACGTCCATGACGTACGTCATCGCGAGCAGCCCGCCGAGGCCGCCCGCGATGGAGGCGAGCGCACCCGCCATGGGCATGGCGGCGGCCAGGAAGCCGCCGAAGACGACGACCATGACGAGCAGCGCGACCGGCAGCGCGACCAGCTCGCCCGTGCGCAGGTCCTGCTCGACCTGGTCGGTGATCTCCTCGACGATGAGGTGCTCGGCCCCCACGACGCCGTGCACGTCGGGCGCGACGGCGCGCAGGTCGCCGGGGACGTCGCGCAGCCGCTGCTCGACGTCCGCCAGCGCCGCGGACTGCGCGTCGGGGCCCAGGTCGGGCGCCAGCTCGACGACCACGAGGAACCCGCGACCGTCCTGCGCGAGCAGCGGTGCCGCCGCGGGGCTCGTCACGCCGCCGGGCAGGACGAACGGGTCGATGACCGACGCGACGTCGTCGAGCGCGGCCAGCTCCGTGCGCGCGGGCTCGAGCGCGGCCGCGACCTCGGGTGCGGCCGGGTCGACGCCCGAGACCACGAGCGTGACGCCCGGGCCCGTCGTGCGCTCGGCGGCGAGGATCTCCTGCCCGCGGGTCGACTCCGCCCCCGGCACGCCGGGTGCGCCGGTGCTCATGCGGTCGAAGAGGCTCTCGCCGTGCAGGCCCTGCACGGCGAGGCCGTAGCCGACGACCGTGAGGACCAGCCAGACGACGACCGTCGGGCGCGGGTGGTGGGCGACCGAGCGGCCCAGGCGTGCGAACACGCGGGTCATGGTCGCAGGTCTGCGGCGCCCCGCGCACGTCCCGGCGCCCCGTGGCAGGTCGCGCCGGTGCGCGGCCCCGCGGGGCCGGACGTCGGCACCGGTGCGTACGCTCGCGGCATGGACCTGTTCGACGCGGTCACGTCGACCGCGCAGGGGCTGCCCGCGCCGTCGGCCGGCGCCCCCCTCGCGGTGCGGATGCGTCCGCGCACGCTCGCGGAGGTGGCCGGTCAGGCGCACCTGCTCGTGGCGGGCTCGCCGCTGCGCCGGCTCGTCGAGCCGGCCGACGAGGCCGCGCGCCGCGCAGCGCCGTCGTCGGTGATCCTGTGGGGCCCGCCCGGGACCGGGAAGACGACGCTCGCGTACCTCGTGGCCGCGACGTCCGGGCGGCGGTTCGTGGAGCTGTCGGCCGTGACGGCCGGCGTCAAGGACGTGCGCGCGGTGGTCGAGGACGCGCGTCGGCGGCTCGCGGCGGACGGGTCCGAGACGGTGCTGTTCATCGACGAGGTGCACCGCTTCACCAAGGCCCAGCAGGACGCGCTGCTGCCCAGCGTCGAGAACCGGTGGGTCACGCTCGTCGCGGCGACGACCGAGAACCCGTCGTTCTCGGTGAACTCGCCGCTGCTGTCCCGGTCGCTGCTGCTCACGCTGCAGCCGCTCACGACCGACGACGTGCGGTCCCTGGTGCTGCGCGCGGTCGAGGACGAGCGAGGGCTGGACGCGTCGGTCGTGCTGACCGACGACGCGGCCGACCACCTGCTGCGGCTCGCGGGCGGCGACGCGCGCAAGGCGCTGACGATCCTCGAGGCGGCGGCGGGCGCCGCGCTGGGGGACCGCGACCCGGACTCCGACCCGGGCGAGCCCGCCGTGGTCGACCTCGCGACCATGGAGCGCGCGATCGACGTGGCCGCGGTCCGCTACGACCGCGACGGCGACCAGCACTACGACGTCGTGAGCGCGTTCATCAAGTCGATGCGCGGGTCCGACGTCGACGCGGCGCTGCACTACCTCGCGCGCATGGTCGCCGCGGGGGAGGACCCGCGGTTCATCGCCCGGCGCGTCGTGATCGCCGCGTCGGAGGAGGTCGGCATGGCCGACCCGAGCGCGTTGCAGACCGCCGTCGCGGCGGCGCAGGCGGTCGCGCTCATCGGCATGCCGGAGGCGCGGATCATCCTCGCGCAGGCCGTGGTGCACGTCGCGACCGCGCCCAAGTCGAACGCGTCGTACGCGGGCATCAACCGCGCCCTGGAGGACGTGCGTGCGGGCCGCATGGGGACGGTCCCGCCGCACCTGCGGGACGCGCACTACGCCGGCGCGCAGGGGCTCGGGCACGGCAAGGGGTACGTGTACGCGCACGACGAGCCGCACGCCGTGGCGGCGCAGCAGTACCTGCCCGACGAGCTGGTCGGCACCCGGTACTACGAGCCGTCCGACCGCGGGTTCGAGCGGTCGGTGGCCGAGCGGGTGGCGCGCATCCGGGCGATCCTGGGCGACGGCTGACGATGCGAACGGTGCGGGCGCGCCCGTTCGTCTCGAGGGCTCGACACCGGGCGTGAGGCCGTCGCACGACGGGGCCGCGGACCGGGATTTCCGGTCGCGGCCCCGCGGCGGGTAGCATTGCGGGGTTGCCCGGCGTACGACGCACGGGCGACGTCCCTGGGGCCTCAGCCCGCACCCGTGTTCCGTGCCGGGTGCACCGTGGTCGGCCCCGCACCCGTCGGACGTCCTGTCCGTCCGGACCTCGTCCGGTGCACGGGTGTGATCGTCACGAGACACGACAGGAAGTACAGCTGTGAGCAACGTGACCCGCTCGCGTCGCCAGGTCCGCCTGAGCCGCGCGCTCGGCCTGGCCCTGACGCCCAAGGCCGTCAAGCACTTCGAGAAGCGCCCCTACCCCCCGGGCGAGCACGGCCGTGCGCGCCGCCGCACCGAGTCGGACTACGCCGTCCGGCTGCGCGAGAAGCAGCGGCTGCGCGCGCAGTACGCGCTGCGCGAGAAGCAGCTCGCCAAGGCGTACGAGAACGCTCGCAAGGCCCCGGGCCTGACCGGTGAGGCGCTGGTCGAGGACCTCGAGACGCGTCTCGACGCGCTCGTGCTCCGTGCCGGCTTCGCCCGCACGATCCTGCAGGCGCGCCAGACCGTCACGCACCGTCACGTGCTCGTCGACGGCAAGATCGTGGACCGCCCGTCCTTCCGCGTGAAGGAGGGCCAGACCATCCAGATCAAGCCCAAGTCGCAGGCCACCGTGCCGTTCCAGGTCGCCGCCGCCGGCGCGCACCGCGACGTGCTCCCCGCCGTGCCCGGCTACCTCGAGGTCCAGCTCGAGAAGCTCAGCGCGACGCTCGTGCGCCGCCCGAAGCGCGCCGAGGTCCCCGTGACCTGCGAGGTCCAGCTGGTCGTCGAGTTCTACGCCCGCTGACCCGGCACCGACGGACGCCCCGCCGCGCACCAGCGCCGCGGGGCGTCCGCGTCCCTGCCGCCGGCCGGGGCGCGGCCACGACCGGACCGACGGGTAGGGTGGCGCAGGTCGCGCGGCGCGGGTCGCCGCGCTCCGACGATGTGCGGCGACCGTCGCAGGTGCCGCACGACAGGAGGGGTCGCATCCATGCTCGGTGACGTCGCGGGACTCATCGCCGCGATCGCGTTCGTGCTGCTCGTCGGCCTGCTCGCGGTGCCGCTGCTCAAGCTCGGCAACGTCCTCGACGAGGCGCGCACCTCGGTGCGGGAGCTCACCGACCACTCGCTGCCCGTGCTCGACGAGACCGCCAAGGTCGTGGCGTCGTCCGCCACCCAGATGGACAAGGTCGACACCGTGACGACCGCGGCAGCCCAGGTCGGCGAGAACGTCTCGGCGCTCACCTCGCTCGTCACCGCGACCGTTGGTGCGCCGCTGCTCAAGGTCGCGGCGTTCTCCTACGGCGTGCGCCGCGCCCTGGCCGGCCTGCGTGCGGGCGGCCGCCGATGAGGCGGCTGTTCTGGGTCGGCGTGGGGGTCGCGCTGACCGTCGTCGTGGTCCGCCGCGGCCGACAGCTCGTGGACGCGTACGCACCGGCCGGCTCGGCCGACGCCGTGGACGGCGCGCTGCGGGTCACGCGCGCGCTGCGCGCGGCGCGCGACGACTTCCGGGCCGGGGTCGCCGAGCGCGAGGCCGAGCTGCTCGACGCGCTCGTCGGCGACGTCGACCTCGACGAGCTGCGCGCCACCGCGCCGCGTCGCCGCGCCGAGCTGCGTGACTCCTTCGGGGGGCGCCCGCCGCGCGACGACCTCGCCCGCGACCTCGCCGCGCGCGGCTGGGCCGGCGAGCCGACGCAGGACCCGGACGACGACGAGCACGCCCCCTTCTTCTGACCGGGCCCGCCCCGGCCCCGCGGCCAGCGCGCCGCCCACCACCGAACCTCCCGCCGCCGCCCGGCGACGGCCCCCACCTGACGAGGACGACATGCGCACCGCCGAGATCCGCCAGCGCTGGCTCGACTACTTCGCGAGCAAGGACCACGCCATCGTGCCGTCCGTGCCGCTCATCTCCCCGGACCCGTCGATCCTCTTCACGATCGCCGGCATGGTGCCGTTCATCCCGTACATCCTCGGCACGCAGGACGCCCCCTGGCCCCGGGTCGCCAACGCGCAGAAGTGCATCCGCACCAACGACATCGAGAACGTCGGTCGCACGACGCGGCACGGCACGTTCTTCCAGATGCTCGGCAACTTCTCGTTCGGCGACTACTTCAAGCAGGGCGCGATCGAGCTCGCGTGGGAGTTCCTCACGGGCGACCAGGCGTCGGGCGGCCTGGGCCTGGACGGCGACCGGCTCTGGGTGACGATCTGGAACGAGGACGCGGAGTCCGCCGACACGCTGCGCCGGGTCGGCGTCGACCCGCGCCACATCGTGCGGCTCACGCGCGAGGAGATCTTCTGGGACACGGGCCAGCCCGGCCCGGCGGGCCCGTGCGCGGAGTGGCACTACGACCGCGGTCCCGAGTTCGGCCCCGACGCGGAGGGCGGCACGGTCGACCCCGGCGGCGACCGCTACCTCGAGATCTGGAACCTCGTGTTCGACCAGTTCGTGCGCGGCGAGGGGCGTGGCAAGGACTACCCGCTGCTCGGCGAGCTCGAGCGCAAGGCCATCGACACCGGCGCCGGGCTCGAGCGCATCGCGTACCTGCTGCAGGGCAAGAACAACCTGTACGAGACCGACGAGGTCTTCCCCGTCATCGAGCGTGCCGCCGAGCTCACCGGGCGCCGCTACGGCGCGGGCGGCGAGGACGACGTCCGGCTGCGTGTCGTGGGCGACCACGTGCGCTCGTCGCTCATGCTCATCGGCGACGGCGTGACGCCGTCGAACGAGGGCCGCGGGTACGTGCTGCGTCGCCTCGTGCGGCGCACGGTGCGGTCGATGCGCCTGCTCGGTGTCGAGGAGGCCGCGCTGCCGGAGCTGCTGCCCGTCAGCCGTGACCTCATGAGCGTGTCGTACCCCGAGGTCGAGCGTGACTTCGACCGCATCGCGCAGGTCGCGTACGGCGAGGAGGACGCGTTCCTGCGGACGCTCACGGCCGGCACGACCATCTTCGAGGGCGCGGTCACCAAGGCGAAGGCCTCGGCGGGCGACGCGGGCGTGGTGCTCACGGGCGACCAGGCGTTCGCGCTGCACGACACCTACGGGTTCCCGATCGACCTCACGCTCGAGATGGCCGCCGAGCACGGCGTCACGGTCGACGAGCAGGCGTTCCGCACGCTCATGCAGGCGCAGCGCGACCGTGCGCGTGCCGACGCGCTCGCCAAGAAGACCGGCCACGCCGACACGAGCGCCTACCAGCAGCTGCACCAGACCCTCAGCACCGACCACGGCGCCCCGGTGCGGTTCGTCGGCTACACCGACACGACCGCGAGCTCGACGGTCGTCGGGCTGCTCGTCGACGGCGTGCCCGCGCCGTCCGCGACCGCGCCCGCGCACGTCCAGGTCGTGCTCGACGTCACCCCGTTCTACGCCGAGGCGGGCGGCCAGCTCGCCGACACCGGCACGATCAGCCTCGAGAACGGCGGCATCGTCGAGGTCGACGACGTGCAGGCGCCGATCAAGGGGCTGTCGGTGCACCACGGGCGGCTCGTCGACGGCACGCTCACGATCGGGGACGCGGGTGTCTCGACGATCGACACCGCGCGCCGTCGCGCGATCGCCCGGGCGCACACCGCGACGCACATGGTGCACAAGGCGCTGCGCGAGGAGCTCGGCGACAACGCCACGCAGGCGGGGTCGGAGAACGCGCCGAGCCGCCTGCGGTTCGACTTCCGCTCGGGTGCGGCCGTGCCGGCGTCCTCGCTGTCGCAGATCGAGGGGCGCGTGAACGAGCGCCTGCAGGACGACCTCGAGGTCACGGACGCGGTCATGGCGATCGACGAGGCCCGTGCGCTCGGCGCGATGGCGCTCTTCGGGGAGAAGTACGGCAACGAGGTGCGCGTCGTGTCGATCGGCGGCGACTGGTCGCGCGAGCTGTGCGCCGGCACGCACGTGCGTCGCTCGGGCGAGCTCGGGCTCGTCACGCTGCTCGGCGAGGCGTCGATCGGCTCGGGCGTGCGACGCGTCGACGCGCTCGTCGGCGACTCGGCGTACGGCTACCAGGCCAAGGAGCGCGCGCTCGTGAGCCAGCTCTCGGGCCTGCTGGGCGCGCGCCCCGACGAGCTCGGGGATCGGGTCTCGTCGCTGCTCACGCGGCTCAAGGAGTCGGAGAAGCAGCTCGCGGCGCTCCAGCAGGCGCAGGTGCTGGCCGCGGCCGGTTCGCTCGCGGCCGGTGCGCAGCAGGTCGGTGCGACGCGCGTCGTCGCGCACGACGCGGGCGAGCTCGCGTCGGGCGACGACCTGCGGACGCTCGCACTGGACGTCCGCGGGCGGCTGGGGGAGTCCTCCCCGGTGGTCGTCGCGGTCGGCGGCGTCGTCAAGGGCCGCCCCGCGGTGGTCGTCGCGACCAACGCCGCCGCGCGCGAGGCCGGGCACCGCGCCGGGCAGCTCGTGCGCACGGCGTCGGGCGTGCTCGGCGGCGGCGGCGGCGGCAAGGACGACGTCGCGCAGGGCGGCGGCACCGACGCCGCGCGCCTCGGCGAGGCCCTCGAGGGCGTCGTCGAGGCGGTCCGTGGCTGACGGCGACGCCGTCGTCCGTGGCGTGCGCCTCGCGGTCGACGTCGGGACGGTGCGCGTCGGGGTCGCGTCGAGCGACCCCGACGGCCTGCTCGCGACGCCGGTCGAGACCGTCGCGCGGGCGTCCGGCAAGCCGCGGCCGGGTGCCGCGGACGTCGCGCGGATCGCGCACGAGGCGCGCGAACGGGGTGCGGATGTCGTGTACGTCGGACTTCCCCGCCATCTCTCGGGCGCGGAAGGGTCGTCGGCGGGGCTCGCGCGCGCGTACGCTGTCGCACTGGCGCGCGCGGTCGGACCCGTCCAGGTCCGGCTGGTCGACGAGCGGATGAGCACGGTGTCCGCCCATCACGCGCTCCAGGCGTCCGGCCGATCCGGGCGCCGCCACCGGCAGGTCGTCGACCAGGCGGCCGCGGTGGTGATCCTGCAGCAGGCGTTGGACGCGGAGCGGTCCACGGGGCGACGTCCCGGGGAACGGGTCGAGGTCGACCCTGGCCGTGACGCGGCAGCACCAGGGGGCGGTGCGGGCGACGGCACGACGACGGTGGAGTGACGCACACGTGAGCAACCAGACGGAATGGTGGGCCCCCGTGAGGTCGGAAGACGGTTCGCCCGATCTGTTCGGCGGTGACCGCGCGACCCCCGACGGCGGTGCGCAGCCTCCGCGTCGCCGCTCGCGCGCCGCGGGGCGCAAGCGTGAGGAGCGGCTGCGCAAGCAGCGCCGTCGCCGCTCGATCGGCGTCCTGCTCGTCGCGCTCGTGCTGGTGGCCGGGGCCGGGTACGTCGTGTACTCGCTCGTCGGCGGGTCGCTGTTCGGCGGCGACTCGAGCGCGGCGCGCGGCGTCGACGACTACCCCGGCCCGGGCCGCCCCGGCGCTCCCACCATCACCGTGAACGCCGGTGACTCGGGTGCCGTCATGGGCAAGACCCTCGAGGAGGCGGGGATCGTCGCGACCGCGAAGGCGTTCACGGCGGCCTTCAACGCGAACCCCGACGCGTCGAGCATCCAGCCGGGCACCTACCAGCTCCTGCTGGAGATGAAGGCCCAGGACGCGGTGCTCGCGCTCCTCGACCCCAAGAGCCGGGTCTCGACGCGGGTGACCATCCCCGAGAGCTGGACGGTCGAGCAGATCCTCGAGAAGGTCAGCCAGGTCACGACCGTCCCGCTCGACGAGCTGCGTGCCGCTGCCGCCGACCCCGCGGCGATCGGGCTGCCGGCAGAGGCGAACGGCAACGTCGAGGGCTGGCTGTTCCCGTCCACGTACCAGTACGAGCCGGGCACGACGCCGGCGCAGATGGTCGGCCAGATGGTCGCCAAGACGATCGAGGTCCTCACGTCCAAGGGCGTCCCGCAGGACCAGTGGGAGACCGTGCTCATCAAGGCGTCGCTCATCGAGCGCGAGGCGGCGCTCGACGCGGACCGGCCCAAGATGGCGCGCGCGATCGAGAACCGTCTCGAGAAGGGCATGCGCCTGCAGATCGACGCGTCGCTCGCGTACGGTCTCGGCATCCCGGGCACGCAGCTGACGCTGGACATGCTCCAGACGTCGGACAGCCCGTACAACCTCAACCGGGTCACCGGGCTGCCCCCGACGCCGATCGCCGCACCGGGGGAGCCCTCGATCGACGCGGTGCTCAACCCGGCGGACGGTCCGTGGCTGTTCTGGATGACGATCAACCTCGACACCGGCGAGACGCGCTTCGCGACGACGAACGACGAGCACGAGCAGAACCGCGCGCTCTACCGGCAGTGGCAGGCCGAGAAGGCGGCCCAGGAGGCGCAGGGCGACGAGGAGCAGGACGGGTGACGACCGCGGTGCACCGGGCCGCCGTGCTCGGGCACCCGGTCGCGCACTCGCTGTCGCCCGTGCTGCACGCGGCCGCGTACGCCGCGCTCGGGCTCGACGGCTGGCGGTACGACGCGGTCGACGTCACGGAGGACGCGCTCGCGACGTTCCTGCGCGACCTGGACCCGACGTGGGCCGGGCTGAGCCTGACGATGCCGCTCAAGCAGACGGTGCTGCCGCTGCTCGACCACGTGGAGCCGTTGGCGGAGGTCGTGGGTGCCGTGAACACGGTGCTCGTGCACGGCGCGGGTGCGGGGCGCACGCTCACGGGTGCGAACACCGACGTGCACGGTCTGGTGCGGGCGCTCGGGGAGGCGGGCGTCGTCGACGGCGTGCGCACCGGCGCCGTGCTCGGTGCAGGGGCGACCGCCGCGTCGACGCTCGCGGCGCTCGCGCAGCTGGGGTGCACGTCGCCGCGCGTGTACGTGCGCACGCAGGCGCGCGCGGGTGGTCTGCTGCGCGCCGCGCACCGCATGGGCGTCGAGCCCCGGCTGTGCCGGCTCGACGACGCCGCCGCGGAGATCGCGCGCGCCGACGTCGTCGTCAGCACGCTCCCCGCGCACGCGGCGGACGGCGTGGCGGCCGCGCTGCCCGCGTCGGTGCGGGGTGCGCTCCTCGACGTCTGCTACGACCCGAGCCCCACGGCGCTCGGCGCGGCCTGGGCCGCGCGGGGCGGCGCCGTCGTCGGCGGCGAGCGGATGCTGCTGCACCAGGCGGCGGAGCAGGTCCGCCTCATGACCGGTCGTGTCGCGCCGCTCGACGCCATGGACGCGGCGCTGCGCGGCGCGCTCGCCGCCGCCTGACCCATCGCCGCCGCCTGACCCATCGCCGCCGCGGCGTGACGCCGGTGTGATCCGGCCGACGCGTCCTTCAGGCGCGGCCCGCACGTGCCGATGACCTCGGGGGCGCCAGCTCGCGGCGCCGCAGAACGAGGAGGCGCGCGTGAAGCAGCTGGGTGAGGTCCTGCTCGACGAGGGGCTCGTGACGGAGGCGCAGCTGCTCGCCGCTCTGGACGAGCAGACCGCGATGGGCACGTCGCTGGGGCGCACGCTCGTGGAGCTGGGGGTGCTCACCGAGGCCCAGCTCGTGCGCGCGCTCGCGGCGCAGGTCGGCATGGAGTTCGTCGACCTCGACGAGTACGCCGTGGACCGTGCGGCAGTCAGCCTGGTGCCCGGTGAGCTCTGCCGGCGGTACGCGGTGCTGCCCGTCGGGCTGCGGGACGGCGCGATCGTGCTCGCCACCGCCGACCCGGGCAACGTGGTCGCGGTCGACGACGTCCGCACGGTGTCCGGCATGGCGGTCATCCCGGTCGTCGCGACGTTCGACAACGTGCACCGGGCGATCGACCGGTTCTGCCGTGCGGACGACGAGATGGAGGACCTCTCCAACGCGTTCGAGGACCAGCAGGTCGAGCCCGAGATGGACCTGTCGCGCCTCGGGGACTTCGTCGACGACGACGCGCCGATCGTGCGGTACGTCAACCTGCTCGTGACGCAGGCGATCACCGACCGTGCGTCGGACATCCACATCGAGCCCACCGAGCACGACCTGCGGGTGCGGTACCGCATCGACGGCGTGCTGCACGAGACGCAGCGCTCGCCCAAGAACATCCAGGGCGGCGTCATCAGCCGCGTGAAGATCATGAGCGACATCGACATCGCCGAGAAGCGCAAGCCGCAGGACGGCCGCATGTCGGTG
This sequence comes from Cellulomonas sp. HD19AZ1, assembly GCF_004535805.1. Classification (NCBI taxonomy): domain Bacteria; kingdom Bacillati; phylum Actinomycetota; class Actinomycetes; order Micrococcales; family Cellulomonadaceae; genus Cellulomonas; species Cellulomonas sp. HD19AZ1. The sequence continues at coordinate 192,579 of NZ_SPHX01000007.1, read as the reverse complement.
AACCACAACGGACGCAAGATCGACCTGCGCGTGGCGACGCTACCCACCGTGTGGGGCGAGAAGATCGTCATGCGCATCCTCGACAACTCCACCGCGAGCCTCGACCTGCGGGACCTGTCGTTCCTGGACCACAACTACGAGACGTACCGCGAGTCGTACACCAAGCCCTACGGGATGATCCTCGTGACGGGGCCGACGGGCTCGGGCAAGTCGACCACGCTGTACGCGACGCTCAACGCGGTGTCACGACCCGAGATCAACGTCATCACGGTCGAGGACCCCGTCGAGTACCGGCTCCCGGGGATCAACCAGGTGCAGGTCAACCCCAAGGCGGGCCTGACGTTCGCCGCGGCCCTGCGCTCGATCCTCCGCTCCGACCCGGACGTCGTGCTGCTGGGTGAGATCCGTGACCACGAGACCGCGCAGATCGCCGTCGAGGCCGCGCTCACGGGTCACCTGGTGCTGTCGACGCTGCACACGAACGACGCGCCGTCGGCCGTGACGCGTCTGACGGAGATGGGCATCGAGCCGTTCCTCGTGGGTTCCGCGCTCGACTGCGTGGTCGCGCAGCGGCTCGCACGCCGGCTGTGCCCGAAGTGCAAGGAGCAGTACGTGCCGACGCCTGCCGAGCTCGAGGCCGCGCGGTTCCCGTGGGCACCCGGCGAGCCGCTGCCCGAGCTGTTCCGGCCCGCGGGCTGCAGCTCGTGCTCGCGCACCGGGTACAAGGGTCGGCTCGCGCTCCACGAGGTCATGCGCGTCACGGAGGACATCGAGCGCCATGCCGTCGCACGCTCGTCGTCCGCCGACATCGCGACGACCGCCGAGCGGCAGGGCATGACGTCGCTGCGGTACGACGGCTGGCACAAGGTCGCGCTCGGCCAGACGTCGATCGAGGAGGTCCTGCGCGTCGTCGCCTGACCGGGGTCCCGACGACTCAAGTCGTGGCTCGTGACGGCCGATGCCTCTGCGAGGCCGCCCGACGGGCGGCACGCACGGCGCGTGGAGGGCAGCAGTGACCGACAGCTTCCAGGACGGCCGCACGCGGCCCCTCCCGCCGTACGTGCCTGCGGGTGCCCGCCCGCCGGGGACGCACGACGCGGTCCCGCCGCGACGCGAGGAGCTGCGTCCGGTCGCGAGCCCGTTCCCCGCCGGACCGCCGACGACTGCGCCGGGCGTCGGCCAGGCGCCCGGCCGGTCGGGCGTGCCCGCGCCGCTTGCACCTCACCCGCAGCAGCCGCCGGCCGGGGCGCCCCCCGCGCCGGTCGGTGCGCCCGCGCCGCGCCGCGCCGCGCCGGGAGCCGCACCGCAGACGTCGCTCCGCGGGCCGGCGCAGCGGAACCCCGAGGACGTCGAGGTCGAGGCCGTGCTGCGCGCGATGGTCGCCACGGGCGCCTCGGACGTGCACCTCACGGCGGGGGCACCGCCGATGGTGCGCGTCTCGGGCGGTCTGCGTCCGCTGCCCGACTTCCCGACGCTCACGCCGGACTCCCTGCGTCGTTCGGTGTACGCGATCCTGTCGCAGCGTGACCGGGAGCGGTTCGAGGAGAACCTCGAGCTCGACGTGTCGTACGCGGTGCGCAACCTCGCGCGGTTCCGCGTGAACGTCTACCAGCAGCGCGAGTCCGTCGGCGCGGCGTTCCGCGTGATCCCGTACGAGATCAAGGAGCTCAAGGAGCTCGGGGTCCCGCCGATCGTCAGCACGTTCGCGGGTCTGCCGCGCGGGCTGGTGCTCGTCACGGGCCCGACCGGGTCGGGCAAGTCGACGACGCTCGCGTCGATCATCGACCTCGCGAACCGCACGCGCGAAGACCACATCATGACCGTCGAGGACCCGATCGAGTTCCTCCACCGGCACAAGAAGTGCGTCGTCAACCAGCGCGAGGTCGGCGCCGACACGCACTCGTTCGCCAACGCGCTCAAGCACGTGCTGCGCCAGGACCCCGACATCATCCTGGTCGGCGAGATGCGCGACCTCGAGACGATCGGCGTCGCGCTGACGGCCGCCGAGACCGGGCACCTGGTGTTCGCGACCCTGCACACGCAGGACGCCGCGCAGACCATCGACCGCATCATCGACGTCTTCCCCTCGCACCAGCAGGCGCAGGTGCGCACGCAGCTCGCCGGCGCGCTGCAGGGGGTCGTGAGCCAGACGCTGTGCAAGCGCGCCGACGGCCCGGGCCGGGCCGTGGCGACCGAGGTGCTCGTGGCGACGCCAGCGATCCGCAACCTCATCCGCGAGGGCAAGACGCACCAGATCTACTCGGCCATGCAGGCGGGTGCGCAGCAGGGCATGCACACGCTCGACCAGCACCTCGCCGACCTCGTGCGCACGGGGCGGATCGCGTACGAGACCGGCCTCGAGGCGTGCCACCACGTCGAGGACTACAACCGTCTGACCGGACGCTTCGGCGGTGCGAACCAGGGCCTGGCGGGCGTGGGCGGCATGGACGCGTACTCCGGCATGGACACGGGAGGCATGTGATGGCGGAGGGCGCGAAGACCTTCGAGTACGCGGTCCGGGACCGCGAGGGCAAGATCGTCAAGGGTCGCCTGGAGGCGGCCGACCAGGCGGCCGTGGCGAACAAGCTGCGGGCGATCGGCGTGGCCCCGGTCTCGATCGAGGAGGTCTCGACCTCGGGCCTCAACGCGGAGATCAGGATCCCCGGTCTCGCGGAGCGCATCAAGCAGAAGGACCTCGCGATCATGGCGCGCCAGATGGCGACCATGATCAACTCCGGCCTGTCGTTGCTGCGTGCGCTGACCATCGTCGCCGAGCAGACCGAGAACAAGGCGCTCGCGCGCACGCTCGCCCAGGTGCGCAACGACGTCGAGGCCGGTATCGCGTTCTCCACCGCGCTGGCCAAGCACGAGCAGGTGTTCCCGCCGCTCATGATCAACATGGTCAAGGCCGGCGAGGTCGGGGGGTTCCTCGACCAGGTGCTCGTGTCGGTCGCGGACAACCTCGAGTCCGAGGTCAAGCTGCGCGGGCAGATCAAGTCCGCGATGACCTACCCCGTGGTCGTGTTCGTCATCGCGATCCTCGCGACCGTCGGCATGCTGCTGTTCATCGTGCCGGTGTTCGAGAACATGTTCGCCGACCTGGGCGGTCAGCTGCCCGCGCCGACGCGGTTCCTCGTCATGCTGTCGCGCGGCCTGAAGTGGGCGATCGCGCCGATCGTGGCCGGGCTCGTGCTGTTCGCCTGGTGGTGGTCCAAGCACAAGAACGACCGGGCCATCCGCGAGCGGCTCGACCCGTGGAAGCTGCGGGTGCCGGTGTTCGGCAAGCTGTTCCAGAAGGTCGCGGTCGCGCGGTTCACGCGCAACTTCGGCACCATGATCCGCGCGGGCGTGCCGATCCTGCAGGCCCTGGACATCGTCGGCGAGACCAGCGGCAACCTCGTGCTCGAGAAGGCCGCGCACGCGGTGCAGGAGTCCGTGCGCTCGGGGCAGTCGCTCGCCGGCCCGCTGGCGATGCAGCCCGTCTTCCCGCCGATGGTCGTGCAGATGATGGCGGTCGGCGAGGACACCGGCGCGCTGGACTCGATGCTCGAGAAGGTCGCGCAGTTCTACGACCAGGAGGTCGAGGCGACCACCGAACAGCTCACGAGCCTCATCGAGCCGCTCATGATCGTCGTCATCGGCGGCATCGTCGGCGGCATGATCGTCGCGCTCTACCTGCCGATCTTCTCGATGTTCGACCTCGTGTCGTAGCGCGTGGCGCACCCCGTTGGTCCGCTCGTGTGAATCGTGCGCCCGGAAGCGGTGACCGGCTCAAGTGCCCGGGGCGCCCGCCCGATCCGTTCGGTGCAGCACCTGAACCGGAACCATCCGGACTTCGTCACGACCACCCACCTCGCAAGGAGCGCACCGTGATCGCACGTCTCCGCAAGGCCCAGGAGCAGAAGGACCAGGGCTTCACCCTGATCGAGCTCCTCGTCGTCATCATCATCATCGGCATCCTGTCCGCGATCGCCATCCCGGTCTTCATGAACCAGAGCCGCAAGGCCGTCGACCAGGCCGCGCAGGCCGACGTGTCGGCGATCGCCAAGCAGGTGGCGACGTACTACATCGACAACGACGCCGCGCTGACCGTCACGAACAACGCCAGCAACTACACGCTGACCAACGGGGTCACCGGCTTCGACCCGATCGTCGTTGCCAAGAGCAACGACGCGTTCACGCTGGGCCCCATCACCGCGGCCAGCGGCACCGTCGTGGACGGTACAAACTACGTCGTCACCCTCACGTTCTCCGGTGGTACCGAGGGTGCCGGGGCGACCATCAGCTACAGCGCCCAGAACGGCATCTCCGGCCCGACGGCCCCGTGACGCCGAGCGTCTGAGCAGCACCGGTGGGGCGGGGGACGACGTCCCCCGCCCCACCGGCGTCGTACCCCGCCACCCGCCCGCACCGAGGAGAGACGATGCCCAGCAGGCCGACCACGCGCACGGGGCGCGACGAGGGGTTCACCCTCGTCGAGGTCCTGGTCGCCGCCGTGATCCTCGGCATCCTCGCGACCTCGGTGCTGGGCATCGTCGTGCAGACGCAGTCCGCCAACGTCGACAGCCGGTCCCGCACGGCGGCGGCCAGCCTCGCGGCGCGCGAGCTCGACCTCGTGCGCGAGCGGTTCGCGAGCAGCACCACGGCGCCGCTCGAGATCGCGGACGAGGGCGTCAGGGTCAACCAGCACCCGCTGACCGGCCAGGTGGCCGGGCAGCCGCTGCGGGTCGACGGGCAGTCGTACACGGTGACGCGCTCGGCCTCCTGGAACGCCACGGGCAGCGGCGCGTCGGCGTGCGAGGGCGGCGCGCTCGTGAACCACCCGACGCTCCAGGTGACGGTCGCCGTCACGTGGCCGAACATGGGATCCACCAAGCCCGTCGTCTCGCAGCTGCAGATCGCCCCGCCCAAGGGCACCGGCCTGACCGGCACGCAGTCGTACGTGGCCGTCAAGGTCGTGGACTCGACGGGCGCGCCGAACGCCGGCCGGACCGTGCGCGTCAGCAGCGGTGCGGGCTCCCGCACGGCCATGACCGACGACACGGGGTGCGCGGTCGCGCAGGTGACCCCCCCGAGCGCGGGCGCCTCCTACGATGCGACCCTCATGGACGGCGGCCACGTCGACATCACGGGTTCCCCTAACCCCACCAAGAGCACGGGCGTCGTGCTGCCCGGGCAGCTGAACACCGCCGTGACCTTCACGTACGACCGCGCCGCGACGCTGCGGCTGCGCATCGTGGAGCCCGACGGCACGCCCTACACCGGGCCCGTGTCGGGGTCGCTCACGCTCGTGGCGACCGAGGCGTCCGGCGCGTCGTCGGCCCGCAGCGTCCCGGTGACCGCCGGGCTGACCATCGCCACGCCGCTGTGGCCGACGCGTTACGGCGCGTACTACGGCGCGAGCGCGCCACCGGCCGGGTACGGCACGGTGCGGCTCGCCCCCGGGGCGACCGCCGACCTCGACGTCGTGCTCGAGATGGGCGTCGGCTCGGTCGTCGGGCTGCCGCCGGGCGCCGACCGCGTCGTCGCGTCGCCGGGGGAGTGCACCGCGCCCGATGCGCGGGACGTCCCGGCGGACCGGTTCACGCTCGTGCCCGGCACGTGGTCGTTCTACGCGGCCGGCCCGGCGTTCGACTGCGGCACGGGCCCGTCCGCGGTGCCGATCACCGGCGGCGAGAACGGCGACGTGTACTTCGAGCCGTCCGAGCTGCGCGTCAACGGCGCACCGCCCGAGGGGCGTCTGTGGGCGACGAGCCTGTCCCGCGCGAGCGCGCTCACGACCTGCCCCGACCCGTCGCTCGCCGAGCACGCGATCGACGTCGACGGCGCGCGCACCGGTTCGGTGGCGCTGCCCGCCGGCGACTGGTACGTGTACCGCACGGCGGGCGGCCCCGACGCGGCGTGCCTCGGCGTGCCGGCGGGCGCGTTCCCGCAGAACGTGGCGTACGGCGCGACCAGCACGATCGCCTGGCGGGAGTCCCAGAGCAGCGTCGCGCTGCGTGTCACGTACTCGTCGCAGGGGTGGGCGGCCAGCGACCAGCTGATCGTCTCGACCCAGCAGCTCGGCACCTGCGGCACCACGCTCCCGGCCGGTGCGACGCCGCTGGCGCGCACCGCGACGGAGGCGACCGGGGTGGTGGCGCCCGGCAGGCTGTACCTGTACCGCTTCCAGCCGTCCGCGTCGCGCAACCGGTGCACCGCGGCGGTGGGCAACCCGTTCACCGTCCCGGACACCTCGCCGACGGCCACCATCGTCTACGGCCGTACGGGGGTGACCACGCCGTGAAGCTGCTACGCACCGAGCACCGCCGGGACGCGGGCGTCTCGATGACCGAGCTCGTCGTCGCGATGATGATCATGTCGCTCGTGGTGATCGCCACGACGACCCTCACGATCGGGTTCGAGCGCACGACCGCCGAGAACGTGGCGCGCCAGGACCAGATCGACGCGGGACGCGTCGCCATGGCGCGCATCTCCCGCAACCTGCGCATGGCCGTCTCGCAGAAGCAGCTCGCGACGTCCTGCACGGGCTGCCCGGAGCAGCCGTTCGTGTCCGCGGGCCGCTTCGGCATGACGTTCTACGCGAACATCGACAACAAGGACGGGTCGGTCGGCCCCAGCCGGGTCACCTACTCCGTCGGCACGGTCGGGGGCGTGCCCGGCGTGCTGCAGGAGTCGATCCTGCGGCCCAACGCCGCGGCCCCGGGCGTCAACGGGTGGGCGTACTGCGACCCCGTGGCGGCGAGCGCGACCGCCGACTGCCGCAGCCGGCTGACCACGCGGCGGCTCGCCACCGGCGTGCTCACGGACGGGCCACCGCTGTTCGCCTACTTCCAGCAAGGTGGCGCACCGCTGTCCGCACCGTCGACCGGGCTGCCCGGCGGCGACCTCGGCAAGGTCACGTCCGTCGAGCTGACCGCGCGCGTCGGGAGCACGGGGGCCGTGCGCCCTGTCGCCACGACCTACGTGCAGCGCGTCCTGCTCGGCAACGCCATCGCCCTCCAACCCCAGACGGGAGCCACACCGTGATGCGACGGCCGGACCGGCACCTCGGAGCACCGCGCGCGGGTGTCCGCGACGACGAGGGCGCCGCTCTCGTGCTCGTGCTCGCGTCGATGATGATCCTCACGATGCTGGCGCTGGCTGCGCTCGCCGCGACGGTCTCGAGCACGAAGACGGCGCGGCACACGCAGGACTACCAGGCGGCTCTCGCGGCCGCGCAGGCGGGTGTCGAGGAGTTCATCTCGCGGCTCAACCGCGAGGACAACTACGGCACGGTCGTCGACTGCTCCAACGCGGCGTGGCAGGGGCCGCGGGCCGCCGCGAACTCGTGCGGCTGGGGGTCGGGCACCCCCGTCGGATGGGCCCCCGTCGTCCCGGGGCAGACCGATGCCGACGCGGCGTGGTTCCACTACGACGTCGACGTCTCGCAGAAGACCACCTACGGCGTGGTGCGGCTCACCGTCACGGGTCGTGTCAACGGCGTGCACCGCACGCTGCAGACCTCCGTCGGCAAGGGCGGGTCCACCGACTACGTCTACTACACGGACTTCGAGTCGGGTGACCCGGCCAACGAGGTGCTGTACCCGCCGGCCACCACCAAGGCGTCCTCGGTCTGGACGACCGCGAAGCGCAACGCGTGCGGTCTGAACGGCTACAGCAGGGCGGCCTACTTCTGGCGCAACGACAGCGGCCAGGCGCGCTCCGACTACCCCAACACGGGCTCGGCCGCATCACCCAACGGGTGCATCGAGATCCGCTTCACCAGCGGTGACGAGCTCGACGGCGCCGTGCGCACCAACGACACGATCCTCGCGTCGCTGCGCTCGGGCAGCTCGGTCAAGCCGTCGTTCCTCCAGACCGTCACGACGTCGGACAAGCGCTGCCGGACGCCCGGGACGACCAACGCCCAGTGGGAGGCCAACTGCCTGCGCCCGGGGAGCGTCGCGAACTTCAACAACAAGACCCCGCAGTACGACGTGCCCGAGTACCTGCTGGACACGTCGGCGGAGTTCGCGAACCACCCGGGCTGCCACTACTACGGCGCGACGCGTGTGATCTTCCGGTCCAACGGCCGCATGACGGTGTGGAACAAGCGCGTCAACAACGGGGACACTGCGCCCGTGGCGATCCCGGGACCGCTCGGCACGATGCCGCAGTGCGGGACGCTCGCGCAGCTCGACAGCCCGTCGGGCGCCGACGTCCCGGTGCCGGACGAGATGGTCGTCTACGCGGCGTCGTCGTCCGCGCCGATGCGGGAGTGCCGCCAGGGCGAGATCGGCGGCCCGAGCGGCCGGACCCTGCCCATCGGCACCTACACGGGGCAGACGATCGACTCCGGCGAGAGCTTCGTGCGCGACGTCACGATGCAGACCGACTCCAAGATGTGCGCGCGCGGCAACCTGTACGCCGAGGGCGTCGTCAAGGGCCGCGTGACGCTCGCGTCGGAGGAGTCGATCGTCGTGACCGGTGACCTCGTGCTGGCGGGCGGACGCGGCGAGACGTCGCCCGACCTGCTGGGCCTGGTGGCCACCAACGCGGTCGAGGTGTTCCACCCGCGCCAGCAGACCTTCACGTCGGCGCGCACGTGCAGCTGGTACTCGTGCGGCGCGTGGCGCTGGGACACCGGCACCGAGACGAGCACTCCCGGCTGGCCGACCCGGTACGCCGACCCCACCGTGTCGCGCAACGAGCCGGCGCAGGGCGTGCAGATCGCCGGCTCGATCCAGACCCTCCAGCACTCGTTCCTCGTCCAGAAGTACAACGTGGGCGGCGACCGCGGCAAGCTCTTCGTCTACGGCTCGATCGCGCAGCGCTGGCGCGGCGCCGTGGGGCAGGAGAGCAGCGGGCAGCAGAACGGGTACACCAAGCTGTACCGCTACGATGGCCGGCTGAGGTTCGCCACGCCGCCGTACTTCCCCCGGTGGGCCAACTCGCAGTGGAAGGCGACGTCCACCGGCGAGATCGCGACCGACCCCGACGTGAGGAACGGATAGCCGGATGACGCTGCAGGTGGCCGGCTACGTCCTGGTCGCGCTCCTCGGGCTCGGCGTCGGCTCCTTCCTCAACGTCGTCATCTGGCGCGTGCCGCGCGACGAGTCCGTCGTGCGGCCGCCCAGCGCGTGCCCGTCGTGCGGCCGGCCCATCGCCTGGTACGACAACGTGCCCGTCGTGTCGTGGCTCGTGCTGCGCGCTCGCTGCCGCCGGTGCGGCGCGCGCATCAGCGCGCGCTACCCGGCCGTCGAGGCCGTGACCGGCGCGCTGTTCGTCGGGACCGCGGCCGTCGTCGGGTGGAACCTGGCGCTGCCCGCGTTCCTCTACCTCGCGGCGATCTCCGTCGCGCTCGCCGTGATCGACGTCGACGTGCGCCGCCTGCCCGACGCGATCGTGCTGCCCTCCTACCCGGTGGCGGGGGCCCTGCTCGCCCTCGGTGCGTGGACGCCCGGCGTCGGCTACGACGGCGGCGCCGTGCTCCGGGCGGCTGTCGGCGGCGCGGCGCTCTTCGCCCTCTACCTCGTGCTCGTCCTCGCCAAGCCCGGCGGGATGGGCCTGGGCGACCTCAAGCTCGCGGGCGTCCTCGGCCTGTACCTCGGCTGGGTCGGCTGGGGGGCCCTCGCGGTGGGCACGTTCGCCGCCTTCCTGCTGGGCGGCGTGTTCGGGCTGGTCCTCATGGCCGTGGGCCGCGCGGGCCGCAAGTCCCAGGTGCCGTTCGGGCCGTGGATGCTCGTCGGCGCAGCGCTCGGCGTCGCGGTCGGCGAGCCCCTCGCCGGGTGGTACCTCGCGGTCCTGGGCTGACCGGCTCAAGTCCTGCCGGGCCGCTGCCGATAGTCACGTCGTGCGCAGCGCCGACGGAAGGACAGTGGTGTGGCCTCCTCACGTGTGATCGGCCTCGACATCGGGGCGACGACCGCCAGGGCCGCCGAGATGGAGTTCGGCAAGGGCACCGGCCCCGACCGGCCCGCGACCCTCGTCCGGTACGCCGAGACCGCGCTGCCCGCCGGCAGCGTCCGCGACGGCGAGGTCGTGCAGGCCGAGCCGGTGTCCGACGCGCTGCGGCAGATGTGGTCACGCGCCAAGTTCGGCACGCGCGACGTGGTCATCGGCGTCGGCAACCAGCGCGTGCTCGTGCGCGAGTTCGACATGCCCTGGCTGCCCGACAAGCAGATCAAGCAGGCGCTGCCGTTCCACGTGCAGGGTGTCCTGCCCATGTCGACCGACGACGCGCTGCTGGACTTCCTCCCGGTCGGCGAGTTCGAGGGACGGTCGGGGCGCACCCTCAAGGGCATGCTCGTCGCCGCCCAGCGCGACACGGTCAACGCGAACGTGCTCGCCGTCGTCGGTGCGGGACTGCGCCCCACGATGGTCGACCTCAACGCGTTCGCGCTGCTGCGCTCGGTCTGCCGCGGCGAGCTCGCCCAGCACACCGTCGCCGTGGTCGACGTCGGCGCGAACCTCACGCACGTCGTGGTCTCGCAGGCCGGCGTGCCGCGGCTCGCGCGCACGCTCCCCGTCGGGGGGCAGTCGATCACCGACGCGCTCGTCGACGCCGCGGGGCTCGGGCGTCCCGAGGCGGAGGACGCCAAGCGTGTGCTCGGGATCGGCTACCAGGGTGGCCCCGAGACCGTGAACGCGGCGCAGGCCGTCAACGACGCGAGCCAGAAGCTGCTCGAGGCGGTCCGCGGGACCATCACGTTCTACTCCAACAGCCACCGTCAGCACCCCGTCGAGTCGGTGCTGCTGACGGGTGGGGGGACCTCGCTGCCCGGGTTCGGCCAGTACCTGGCGACGCTCCTGCGCATGCCGGTCGCGGTCGCGGACGCGCTCTCGGGCGTCCGGGTGCGCAAGGGCGTGCTACCCGTCGCGCACGACGCGACGCAGCCCCCCGTCGCCGCCCTGCCCATCGGTCTCGCCTACGGAGTCGCCGCGTGAACGCCGCACTCGCCCCCACCCGCACGGACGCCCCCGCGGCCGCACCCACCGTCGCGCGGGTCCCGCAGGTCAACCTGCTGCCCGCCGAGGTGGCCGCGGCGCACGGCCTGCGCGCCGTGCGCCGGTGGTCGCTGCTCGGCTTCTGCACCGTGGTGCTCGTGCTCTGCCTGGGCTACGCGTACTCCGCGTTCGAGCTCGCCCAGGCGCGCGACGACCTGCGGGTCGCGCAGGACGCCTCGGAGGCGCTCGTGGCCGAGCAGGCCACGTACGCCGAGGTCCCGGCGGTGCTCGGCGAGATGCGCGACGTGACCTCGGCGCAGCAGTTCGCGACGTCCACCGAGGTGCTGTGGCGCCCCTACCTCGAGCAGATCAGGGCCGTCCTGCCCGACGGTGCGGAGTTGCGCACCCTCCAGGTCGTCGGCGCGACGCCCGTGCTCCCGGCCGCGCCCCCCACGGACTCGCTGCAGGCGGCGTCGATCGGGCAGCTTGCGCTCACCGCGCGCACGTCCTCGGTGCCGCACGCGGCCGACTGGACCGACGCGCTGGGCGGTATCGACGGGTTCTCGGACCCGCGCGTTCAGTCCGTCAGCCAGGAGGAGGGCCAGGAGGGCGAGCGCGGCTACCTCGTCACGATGACGGTGCAGTACGACGAGTCCGCGCTCGCGGGCCGGTTCGCCACGACGGAGGAGGGCCGATGAGCCGGCAGCGCAGCGGGACGTGGATCGCCGGTGCGGTGGTCGCGTCACTCCTGGCGGTCGCCGCGGGGTGGTTCCTGCTGCTGTCGCCCGTGCGCGAGAGCGCGTCGCAGACCGCCGACGAGGCGACGGCGGCGCAGCAGCGCAACGAGCTGCTGGGCATCCAGGTCGCGCAGCTGCGGGCCGACTTCGCCAAGATCGACGAGCACAAGGCGAGCCTCGAGGCGCTCCGCGTCTCCGTGCCGCGCACGCTCGACGACACGGCGCTGATGCGCGCGCTCGACGCGATGGCCCGGTCCGCCGAGGTCGACCTGGTCGACGCGACGTTCGCGGCGCCGATGCCGGTCGCGGTGGCGGCGCCTGTGGCGGAGCCGGCTCCCGCGCCCGTGGACGGCGGCTCGGACGCGGCGGCCGTCGACGGTGCCGCGCAGCCGGTGGTCGCCGCTGGGCCCGCGGTCCCCGCCGGCCTCATGGCGATGGACGTCACGCTGACCGTCGCGGGCTCGCCCGAGCGAGCCGCGGCGTTCCTCGGCGCGCTGCAGGAGTCCTCGCGGATCGTCGCCGTGACCGGGTTCGACGTCGCGGTGCAGGACGAGCAGGGCGCGACCGGCGGGCAGGCCGCCGTCGCGGCGGGCGACTACCGCGTGGAGATCCGTGGCACGGTGTACGTGCTGCCCGCCTCGGCGACCGCGGGAGCCGTCGCTGCGGCCCCGGCGGACGAGGCCACGGCCATCAGCTGAGGCGTGGTCGCGCGCGCCGCCGGCGGGTCCGGCGGCGCGCGTCCACGCCCTGGGCGCGTGCCCGGGTGCGCGGCCCGCACGTGAAAGGATCGCCGCCATGCTCCGTTGGCTGACCTCAGGCGAGTCGCACGGTCCCGCGCTCGTCGGCATCCTCGACGGTCTGCCCGCCGGCGTGCGGGTGGAGACGTCCGACGTCCGGGCCGCGCTCGCGCGCCGCCGCCTCGGCCACGGCCGCGGTGCGCGCATGAAGTTCGAGCAGGACGAGGTGCGCCTGCTCGCGGGCGTGCGGCACGGGCTGTCGCAGGGCGGTCCGGTCGCGGTAGAGATCGGCAACACCGAGTGGCCCAAGTGGTCGGACGTGATGTCGGCGGACCCGGTGGCGCCCGAGGCGCTCACGGTCGACGCCGGGACCGGTGACGCGCGGGAGATCGCCCGCAACCGGCCGCTCACGCGCCCCCGCCCGGGCCACGCGGACCTCGTGGGCATGCGCAAGTACGGCTTCGACGACGCCCGGCCGGTGCTCGAGCGCGCGAGCGCGCGCGAGACCGCGACGCGCGTCGCGCTCGGCACGGTCGCCGCGGCGTTCCTCGAGCAGGCGGCGGGCGTGCGGCTCGTCTCGCACGTCGTCGCGATCGGACCGGTGAGCGTGCCCGACGACGCGCCCGTGCCCACGCCCGACGACGTGGCCGCGCTCGACGCAGACCCCGTGCGGTGCTTCGACCCCGCCACGAGCGCGGCGATGGTCGCCGAGATCGACCAGTGCCACAAGGACGGCGACACGCTCGGCGGCGTCGTCGAGGTGCTGGTGCACGGCCTGCCGTCCGGCGTCGGCACCTACGTGCAGGCCGACGGGCGCCTCGACGCGCGGCTCGCGGCCGCGCTCATGGGCATCCAGGCGATCAAGGGCGTCGAGGTCGGTGACGGGTTCCGCACCGCGGCCCGGCGCGGTTCGCAGGCGCACGACGAGATCGAGCGCGACGCGTCGGGCCGGATCGTGCGCCGCACGAACCGGGCCGGTGGCATCGAGGGCGGCATGTCGAACGGCGAGGTCGTGCGCGTGCGCGCCGCGATGAAGCCGATCTCGACCGTGCCGCGCGCGCTCGCGACCGTCGACACCGCCACGGGCGAGCCCGTGACGGCGCACCACCAGCGGTCGGACGTGTGCGCGGTGCCGCCCGCGGCCGTCGTCGCGGAGGCGATGGTCGCGCTGGTCGTCGCGCAGACGCTGCTCGAGAAGACCGGCGGGGACTCCGTCGCCGAGGTGCGCCGCAACCTCGAGGCGTACGTCGCCTCGATCCCCGAGCTGCTCGCGTGACGCGCGCGGGTGCGCGGCGGTCGCCGTGCACCCGCCCGGCACGCGGACGCGCCCGGACCGCGCGGCCGAGCGCACTAGGCTGCCCGTCGTGCCAGCCGCCGTCCCGCCCCCCGGTCCCCGTGTCGTGCTCGTCGGCCCCCCCGGGGCCGGCAAGTCGACCGTCGCGGAGGCGCTCGCGCAGCGCTGGCAGCTGGCCGTGCGCGACACCGACGCCGACGTCGAGGCCGTGGCGGGCAAGACCGTCGCGGACGTGTTCGTCGAGGACGGCGAGCCGCGCTTCCGCGAGCTCGAGCGCGACGCGGTCGCCACGGCGCTCGCCGAGCACGACGGCGTCCTGGCCCTGGGTGGCGGCGCGGTCCTGCACGACGCGACGCGTGCCGCGCTGGCGGCGTACCGCGCGTCCGGGGGTGTCGTGGTGTTCCTCGACGTGAGCCTCGCGCACGCCGCGCCCCGCGTCGGCTTCAACCAGGCCCGGCCGCTGCTCGTCGGCAACCCGCGCGCGCAGTGGCAGGCCCTCATGGAGGCCCGACGCCCCGTCTACGAGGAGGTCGCGACCGTGCGCGTGCCGACCGACGGGCTGCGCCCGGCCGAGGTCGCCCAGGCCGTCGAGGACGCGCTCGGTACGCTGCGCACCGCGGGGGGTGACGCGTGAGCGGCGAGCAGACGGTCCGCGTCGCGGGGGAGCAGCCGTACGACGTGGTCATCGGCCGGCACCTGCTGGGCCGGCTCCCGGACATGCTCGGCGACGGCGTGCAGCGCGTGCTCGTGGTGCACCCGGCGGCGCTCGCGGCGTCGGCCGACGCGGTCCGCGAGGACCTCCTGGCGCACGGGTACGAGGCGTACGTGGCGCAGGTCCCCGACGCCGAGGAGCAGAAGACCGCGCAGGTGGCCGCGTTCCTGTGGGGCGTGCTGGGCCAGGCGGGGTTCACGCGCTCCGACGCCGTCGTCGGGCTCGGCGGCGGCGCGACGACCGACCTCGCGGGCTTCGTGGCCGCCACCTGGTTGCGCGGCGTGCGCGTCGTGCAGGTGCCGACGACCGTGCTCGCGATGGTCGACGCCGCGGTCGGCGGCAAGACCGGCATCAACACCGCCGAGGGCAAGAACCTCGTCGGTGCGTTCCACCCGCCCGCCGGGGTGCTGTGCGACCTCGCGGCCCTCGAGTCGATGAGCCCCCACGACTTCGTGGCGGGGCTCGCCGAGATCGTCAAGTGCGGCTTCATCGACGACCCGCGCATCCTCGAGCTCGTCGAGGAGCACACGGCGCTGCTGCGCGACCCCGCGGCGGCCGCGTCCTCGCCGGTCCTCGCCGAGCTCGTCGAGCGGGCCGTGCGCACCAAGGCGCGCGTGGTCGGCGAGGACCTGCGCGAGGCGGGCCTGCGGGAGATCCTCAACTACGGGCACACGTTCGGGCACGCGGTCGAGCACGTCGAGCGCTACCGGTGGCGGCACGGCGCGGCGGTGTCGGTCGGCATGGTGTTCGTCGCCGAGCTCGCGCGGCTCGCCGGTCGCCTCGACGACGACGTCGTCGCGCGTCACCGGTCGGTCCTCACGGCGCTGGGGCTGCCCGTGACGTACCGGGGCGACCGGTGGGAGCAGCTGCTCACGGCGATGCGTCGCGACAAGAAGACCCGGGGCGACCTGCTGCGGTTCGTGGTCCTCGACGGGCTCGCGAGCCCGTCGCGCCTCGAGGGGCCCGACCCGACGCTGCTGGCGGCGGCGTACGCCGAGATCTCGGCCGACCCGACGCCTGCCGGTGCTCTGCTGCTGTGAGCGCGCCCCGCGACTGACGTCCCGCACAACCCCTCGAGGTTGTGGTGCTGAGAACAACCTGGCAGGGTTGTGCCATGTTCGTCATGACGATCGACCAGCGGGGGAGCCGACGCGGCACCGACCGCGTCCCCGAGCTCCTCGCCGCGCTCGCGGACGTGCCGACGGTGCGCGGGTTCGAGCGCACGGTCGGCGACGAGGTGCAGGGCGTCCTCGACGACCCGGGCGTCGTCGTCGACGTCGCGCTGCGGGTGCTGCGGGACGGCGGGTGGACGGTGGGCGTCGGCGCCGGGCCCGTCGTCGAGCCGCTGCCCGCCTCGCCGCGCGCCGGAGCGGGCGACGCGTTCGTGCTCGCGCGCGACGCGGTCGAGAGCGCGAAGAGCCGGCAGCGGCCGGTGCCGGTCGCCGTGCGGGGCGCGGTGCCCGAGGCGGCCGAGGACGCGGACGCCGTGCTCGTGCTGCTCGGCTCGGTCGCCGCGCGCCGCACCCCCGCGGGGTGGGACGCCGTCGACGCGATGCGTGCGGCGGGCGAGGCGGGCCAGGACGCGGTGGCGCAGGCCCTCGGCGTCACGCAGCAGGCCGTGAGCAAGCGCCTGCGCACCGCGATGTGGGCCGAGGAGGCCGCCGCGCGACCCGCGGTCGCCCACCTGTTGACGCGGGCCGCCGGCGACGCCAAGGTCTGACGCGTGCACCCCGCCCTCGTGGCCGGCATCTGGGCCGGCGCCCTGCTCGTGTCCTCCGCGGGCGGCTGGCTCGTCACGCGGCTCGTGCTGCGGCTCGCGTCGCGCTCGCGCGACGCGGGACGGGCGCGTCGCAGCGGTCCCGTCGTGCTGCAGCCGCTGCGCGTCAGCGACGGCCCCGACGGCGAGGGCGCGCAGACCGTGCTGCGGGGCGGCACGTGGATCGGCGTGCTCGAGCGCCTCGCCGTCACGGCGAGCCTGCTCGCGGGCGTGCCGGAGGGCGTGGCCGTCGTCGTCGCCGTCAAGGGCCTGGGGCGCTATCCCGAGCTGCGCGAGAACCCCGGCGCGTCCGAGCGCTTCGTGATCGGGACGCTCGCGTCGCTGCTGTGGTCGGCCGCGGTCGGGACGCTCGCGCAGCGGCTGGTCGGCTGACGCGCCCGAGCGGGGCCGCGCGCGCCGGCCCGCGCGGGTCCGTGCGGGTCCGTGCAGTTCCGGGCAGGTCCGTGCGGGCGCCCGGGGGAGCGGGCGCTAGGATGGACGACGGCCTGGGGCCGGACGACCGCACCGGTCGGCGGCAGCGCCGGGTCGGGCATGCCGGAGGACCGGCGCCCGCCGCCCGCACGCGCCGCACGGCGCGCACCACCACCGATCGGGAGAACGACGCTCGTGGCGACCACCAACGACCTCAAGAACGGCATCGTGCTGCGCATCGACGGCCAGCTCTGGACCGTCGTCGAGTTCCAGCACGTCAAGCCCGGCAAGGGCGGCGCGTTCGTGCGCACCAAGCTCAAGAACGTCCTGTCCGGCAAGGTCGTCGACAAGACGTTCAACGCGGGCGTGAAGGTCGAGACGGCCAACGTCGACAAGCGCGACATGCAGTACCTGTACAAGGACGGCGAGGACTTCGTGTTCATGGACACGGACACCTACGACCAGATCAACGTGCCGGCCGCGACCGTCGGCGACGCCGCGAACTTCATGCTCGAGTCGCAGACCGCGCTCGTCGCGACCAACGACGGCGTGCCGCTGTACGTCGAGCTGCCCCCGTCGGTCGTGCTCGAGGTCACGTACACCGAGCCGGGCCTGCAGGGCGACCGCTCGTCGGCCGGCACGAAGCCCGCGACGCTCGAGACCGGCTACGAGATCCAGGTGCCGCTGTTCCTCGAGTCGAACACCAAGGTCAAGGTCGACACGCGTGACGGGTCGTACCTCGGCCGCGTGAACGACTGACGTGGGCGCCCGGACCAAGGCGCGCAAGCGCGCGCTCGACGTGCTGTTCGAGGCGGAGCAGCGCGGCGTCCCCGTCGCCGACCTGCTGGCGAAGCGCGTCGTCGAGCCGGGCACCGAGGCGTCGCTGCCGCAGTACTCGGTCGAGCTGGTCGAAGGCGTGCTCGCGCACGCCGAGCGCATCGACGAGCTGCTCGCGACGCACGCGCACGGCTGGACGGTCGCGCGCATGCCCGCGGTCGATCGTGCGCTGCTGCGCCTCGGCACGTGGGAGATCCTCTGGAACGACGACGTGCCCGACGCGGTGGCCGTCGACGAGGCCGTGTCGCTCGCCCGTGAGCTGTCGACCGACGAGTCGCCCGCGTTCGTCAACGGGCTCCTCGGCCGCATCGTCGTGCTGAAGCCCACGCTGCTGGCCTGACGCGCGGCACCACCTCTGCACGACCCCGGCGCCCGGGCACCTCACAGGTGCTCGGGCGCCGCGTCGTCCCCGCCGCCGTGCACGACGCGCAGCGGGCGCGGGACCGTGCGGACCCGGCGGGCGTCGAGCCGACGCTGCTCGCCGGTCGTGCGCGCCGGCTCGACGGAGCGCGGCTGCGGGCGCGCGCCCCGCACGGGCAGCCCCGCGGCCGGGCGGCCGACGAAGTTGCCCTGCGCGCGCGGCACCCCGAGGTCGACCAGCACCTGCAGGTCGCCCGCCGACTCGACGCCTTCGGCGACGACGTCGAGGCCGTGGTGCTCGGCGAGCGCGACGATCGCGCGCACGGCGCCCACGCCGCGCGGCGTGCGCAGCTCGCGCACGAACGACCGGTCGATCTTGAGCACGTCGACGGGCAGCCGCGCGAGCCGCGCGAGCGAGCTGTAGCCCGTCCCGAAGTCGTCGAGCGCGATGCGCGCGCCGCGCGCCCGCAGCTCGGACAGCACGGGCACGGCGGCGGACGTGCGCAGCATCGTGCTCTCGGTGATCTCGACGGTCAGGTGCTCCCACGGCCCGCCCGACCACGCCGCGTCGAGGTGCTCGAGCACGTCCGGCTCGTGCAGCTCGCGCGCGGACAGGTTGACGGCCACGGGCATCTGGTGCCGGTCGAGCGCACGCCGCGACTGCCGGACCATCGACCGGCCGATCGGCACGATGAGCCCCGTCTGCTCGGCCAGCGTGATCCAGTGCTCGGGGAGCACGACCGCGTCGCCCTCCTGCCAGCGCGCCAGCGCCTCGAGGCCGACGACCTCGAGCGTGCGGGTGTCGACGATGGGCTGGAAGTACGCGGTGATCCGGTCCTCGGCGACCGCGCGCTCGAGCGCGCCGCGGATGCGCCGCTGGTCCTCGGCGCGCGCCCGCATGGCCGGGTCGAACACGCGGTGCCCGGTCGAGGTGCGCTTGGCCTCGAGCATCGCGGCGTCGGCGTGCCGCAGCAGCGCGTCGGCGTCGACGACGTCGGTCGGGTCCCACGCGGCGACCCCGCACGTGAGGCGCGGTCCCGTGCTCCCGACGTGCGCGGCGAACTCGGCCCGCAGGCGGCGCGCGAGGTCGCCCAGGGCCTCGTCGTCGGGCGCGCGGGCCACGACGACGGCGAACTCGTCGCCCGCGAGCCGGGCGGCGTACGTGTCGTCGTCGACCCAGCCGCGCAGCAGGTCGGCGGTGCGGCGCAGCAGCTCGTCGCCCGCCGCGTGGCCCTCGCGGTCGTTGACGTCCTTGAAGCCGTCGATGTCGCAGTAGAGCACCGCGACGCGCGTGCGCTCGACCGCGCCCCGCTCGAGCACCTCGAGCAGGTGCACGTCGGCCGCGCGGCGGTTCGGCAGGCGTGTGAGGGGGTCGGTGACGGCGGCGCGCGCCAGCCGGTCGGCCAGCGCGTACCGCTCGGCGGCGGTCGAGACGACCAGGGCGAGGTCGACGAGGAACGTGCGGTCGTGCGGCTCGAGCCGTCCGGGCTCGGCGGGGAACAGGTCGGCGACGAAGCGGTCGCGCTGCAGGGGCCGCAGCGACGCCTCGACGCTCGGGTCGCCGAGCACGCGGCGCGCCGCGTCGCGGGCCTGCAGCAGCACCGCGTCCGCGTCGCGGTGGAACCACGCGGTGTTGGTGACGGCCGCGAGGGCGTCGCGCATGAGCTCGCGGCGACGTGCGGTGCTCTGCGCGCGCCGCAGGCGCACGAACGCGAGGGACTCGAGGCCGAGCGCGAACGGCAGCGGCCACAGCGCCGTGAGCAGCGCACCGAGCGGACGGCCCGCGAGGAGCACGCCGCCGCCGAGCATGACCAGCGAGGTCGAGCCCGCCGCCGCGACCGTCCAGCCCGGGCGCGTGAGGCGGGCCCGGCCCAGGGCCGCGACGACGTAGCCGACGACGACCGCGAGCATGACGAACAGCAGCGCGACCGCGGCCGCGCGACCACCGGGCACGCCCGGGACCTGCTCGGCCGGCCAGAACCACAGCGCCGCGCGCAGCGCGAGCACCACGCCGACGGCGACGGCCCACGGGCGCACGCGCGGCCCGCGACCGCCGAACGCGCGCGTGGCCGGCAGCGCCACGAGCGCCAGCACGCCCAGCAGCTGCGCGTGCCCGAACTCGAGCACGGCCCGCACGGGTGGGCTCTCCGTCACGCCGTGCAGCCCGCCCACGAGCAGCAGCGCACCCATCGTGACCGACAGCGCGAGCGACCACGTCGAGCCCTCCGAGCGCAGCGCACCGCGCCACCAGACCCACTGCAGCACGCAGAAGCCGCCGACGAGGCCGGCGGCCAGGAACTGCAGGACGGTGGCCCACAGGGGGACGTCGCCGAGCATGCCTGCTGTATCGGCGCACGTCGCGGGGCCCATGAGAGGCATCCGGGTGACGCCCCCGCTCCGTCGGGGACGACCGCGGCGCGCGCTGCCGGACCGGCCGTGCCGCGCGTCACGTGGACACGACCGCGCACCCGCGGGATCCGCAGGTAATGTGACCCGTCGAGCAACCTCCCTTTAAGCCCGTCCCGTGAGGCGGGGAAGGAGTCGCACGCATGAGCACTGGCACACCTGCGCCCGCACCCGGGAGCACCCCCGCCGGGGGCACCGGCACGACGGTCCTCGGGGCCGACGACGTGGGACGCGCACTGACGCGCATCGCGCACGAGGTCGTCGAGCGGAACAAGGGCGTCGCCGACGTCGTCCTGCTCGGCATCCCCACGCGCGGCCTCCCGCTCGCACGCCGCCTCGCGCAGCGCCTCGCGCAGGTCGAGGACGTCGCCGAGCACGACCTCGTCGGCAGCCTCGACGTGACGATGCACCGCGACGACCTCGCGCACCACCCCACGCGCACCATCGGCGAGACGTACGTGCCGGGCGACGGCGTCGACGGCAAGGTCGTCGTGCTCGTGGACGACGTCCTGTACTCGGGGCGCACGATCCGCGCCGCGCTCGACGCGATCAGCGACCTCGGACGGCCGCGCGCCGTGCAGCTCGCCGTGCTCGTCGACCGCGGGCACCGCGAGCTGCCGATCCGCGCCGACTACGTCGGCAAGAACCTGCCCACCGCGACCGCCGAGCGCGTGCGCGTGCTCCTGGCCGAGACCGACGGCGAGGACCGCGTCGTCATCGAGGGCGGTGCCCGATGAGGCACCTGCTGTCCGCCGCCGACCTCAGCCCCGCGCAGGCCGTGCACGTCCTCGACACCGCCGCGCAGATGGCCGCGACCCAGGCACGCGAGATCAAGAAGCTCCCGACCCTGCGGGGGCGCACCGTGGTCAACCTGTTCTTCGAGGACTCGACGCGCACGCGCATCTCCTTCGAGACCGCCGCCAAGCGCCTGTCGGCCGACGTCATCAACTTCTCCGCCAAGGGCTCGAGCGTCTCCAAGGGCGAGTCCCTCAAGGACACGGCCCTCACGCTGCAGGCCATGGGCGCCGACGCCGTCGTGATCCGTCACCAGGCATCCGGCGCGCCGCACACGCTCGCGCACGCCGGGTGGACCAGCGGCGCGGTCGTCAACGCGGGCGACGGCATGCACCAGCACCCCACGCAGGCGCTGCTCGACGCCTACACGCTGCGCCGGCACCTCGTCGGCGACCGCGGGACCACCGACACGACGGGCCGCGACCTCGCGGGCCTGCACGTCGCGATCGTCGGCGACGTGCTGCACAGCCGTGTCGCACGGTCCAACGTGCAGCTGCTGCGCACGCTCGGCGCGCGCGTCACGCTCGTCGCCCCGCCCACGCTGCTGCCCGTCGGCGTGCACACGTGGCCCGCCACCGTGTCCTACGACCTGGACGACGCGCTCGCGACGCAGCCCGACGCGGTGATGATGCTCCGCGTGCAGCGCGAGCGGATGTCCAGCGCGGGCGGCGGGTTCTTCCCCAGCCCGCTGGAGTACACGCGCGGCTACGGCCTCGACGCCCGCCGCCTGGCGACCCTGCCCGACCACGCGGTGGTGCTGCACCCCGGCCCCATGAACCGCGGCCTCGAGATCAGCGCCGACGCGGCCGACTCGCCGCGCGCCGTCATCGTCGAGCAGGTCGCCAACGGCGTCGCGGTCCGCATGGCCGTCCTCTACCTGCTGCTCGCCGGCGACGGCACGCGCACGACCCGCACGACCGACGAGACGAAGGTGCCCGCGTGACCGCCACCCTGCTCACCGGCGCCCGCCCGCTGGGCGGCGACCCGACCGACGTGCTGCTCGCCGACGGCGTCGTCGCCGCGCTCGGCGCCGACGCCCGCACGCACGACGCCGCGCGCGACGCCCGTGTGGTCGACGCCGACGGGCTCGTGCTGCTGCCCGGCCTCGTCGACCTGCACACCCACCTGCGCGAGCCCGGCCGCGAGGACGCCGAGACCGTCGCGTCCGGCACGCGCGCCGCCGCGCTCGGCGGCTTCACCGCCGTGCACGCCATGGCCAACACGACCCCCACGCAGGACACCGCGGGCGTCGTCGAGCAGGTCTGGCGCCTGGGGCGTGACGCCGGCTACGCCGACGTCCACCCCGTCGGCGCCGTCACGGTCGGCCTCGAGGGCGAGCGGCTCGCCGAGCTGCAGGCCATGGCCCGCTCCGCCGCGCGCGTCCGCGTGTTCTCCGACGACGGCAAGTGCGTGCACGACCCCGTCGTGATGCGTCGCGCGCTCGAGTAC
Source organism: Cellulomonas sp. HD19AZ1 (assembly GCF_004535805.1). NCBI lineage: Bacteria > Bacillati > Actinomycetota > Actinomycetes > Micrococcales > Cellulomonadaceae > Cellulomonas > Cellulomonas sp. HD19AZ1. Next base: position 170,135 of record NZ_SPHX01000007.1, on the reverse strand, counting down.
GTCAAGGCCTTCGACGGCGTCGTCGCGCAGCACGCCCAGGAGCCGCGTCTCACCGCGGGCGCCCAGATGCACGAGGGCGTCGTCTCCGCCGAGCTCGGGCTCACCGGCTGGCCCGCGGTCGCCGAGGAGGCGATCGTCGCGCGCGACGTCCTGCTCGCCGAGCACGTCGGCTCGCGCCTGCACGTGCTGCACCTGTCCACCGCCGGGTCCGTCGAGATCGTCCGCTGGGCCAAGGCCCGCGGCATCGACGTCACCGCCGAGGTCACGCCCCACCACCTCGTCCTCACCGACGAGCTCGTGCGCGGCTACGACCCGCGCTACAAGGTCAACCCGCCCCTGCGCACGGCGCAGGACGTCGAGGCCGTCCGCGCGGGCCTCGCCGACGGCACGATCGACACCGTCGGCACCGACCACGCGCCCCACGCCCGCGAGGACAAGGACTGCGAGTGGGCGGCCGCCGCCTTCGGCATGACCGGCCTCGAGACCGCGCTCTCCGTGGTGCAGCAGGTCATGGTCGACACCGGCCGGTTCACCTGGGCCGACGTCGCCCGCGTGATGTCCGCCGCGCCCGCGCGGATCGGACGCCTCGACGGCCAGGGCCGCCCGATCGCCGTGGGGGAGCCCGCCAACCTCACGCTCGTCGACCCGACCGCCCGGCGCGTCGTCGTCCCCGAGCAGCAGGCCACCGCGAGCGTCAACTCGCCCTTCGCCGGCACCGAGCTGCCCGGGCGCGTGGTCGCCACGTTCCTGCGCGGCCGCGCGACCGTGCTCGACGGCGCGCTCGTCGGGCCGGGGGTGCCCGCCTGATGCCCGTCTGGCTCTCCGTCACGCTGCTGGCCGCGCTCGCGGTGCTCGGGCTGTGGGGCATGCGGCACGGCTGGCGCTCGCGCGAGCGTCGCACCGCCGCGCTCGTGCCGTCGCTGCCGGTGCTCCCGGACGCGCCCGGCGCGCCCGTCACCGACGCGATCGAGGCCGTGTACGTGTCCTCGACGCGCGCGGGCGACTGGCTCGACCGGGTCGTGGCCCACGACCTGGGGGTCCGCAGCCCGGCCCGCGTGCGCGTGCACGCCGACGGCGTGGCCGTCACCCGCACCGGTGCGCGCGACCTGTGGGTGCCCGCCGCCGCGCTGACCGCCGTGGGCACCACGAGCGGCCAGGCCGGCAAGTTCGTCGGCCGGGACGGCCTCGTGGTCCTCACCTGGGTGCCCGACCCCACCACCGGCACCGCCCTCGACACCGCGCTGCACGTGCGCCACGACGCCGAGCGCGGCACGCTGCTCGACGCCGCCCGCGCGCTCGTCGCGGCCCCCACCGACACCGACGCCGCGCCCCCGGCGCGAGAGGAGCAGGCATGAGCGACGCGATCCTCGTCCTCGAGGACGGCCGCACGTTCACCGGACGCGCGTACGGCGCGACCGGGCGGACGCTCGGCGAGATCGTCTTCAACACCGGCATGACGGGCTACCAGGAGACCCTGACCGACCCGTCGTACCACCGGCAGGTCGTCGTCATGACCGCGCCGCACATCGGCAACACGGGCGTCAACGACGAGGACCCCGAGTCGCGGCGCATCTGGGTCGCCGGGTACGTCGTGCGGGACCCCGCCCGCCGTCCGTCGAGCTGGCGCTCGCGCCGCTCGCTGGACGAGGAGCTCGCGGCGCAGGGCGTCGTCGGCATCAGCGACGTGGACACCCGCGCCCTCACGCGGCACCTGCGCGAGCGGGGCGTCATGCGCGCCGGCATCTTCTCGGGCGACGCGCTCGTGCGTCCCGAGGGCGAGCGGCGCCCGGTCGACGAGCTGGTCGACGAGGTGCTGACGGCCCCCGCGATGACGGGCGCCGACCTGGCCGGCGAGGTCAGCGTCGACGCCGCGTACGTCGTGCCGGCCCTGGGCCCCGACGGCGCGCCGCTCGACGAGCCGCGCGCACGCGTCGCGGCGGTCGACCTGGGCATCAAGGCCATGACCCCGCAGCGCATGGCCGAGCGCGGCGTCGAGGTGCACGTGCTGCCCGCGACGTCGACGATCGCGGACGTCCTCGCGGTGCAGCCCGACGGCGTGTTCTTCTCCAACGGCCCGGGCGACCCCGCCGCGGCGCGCCACGAGATCGACGTGCTGCGCGGCGTGCTCGACCGCCGGATCCCGTTTTTCGGGATCTGCTACGGCAACCAGCTGTTCGGCCGTGCCCTGGGCTTCGGCACCTACAAGCTGCAGTACGGCCACCGCGGCGTGAACCAGCCGGTCATGGACCGCACGACCGGCAAGGTCGAGATCACGGCCCACAACCACGGCTTCGCCGTCGACGCGCCGCTGGACGCCGAGACGGTCGCGCCCTTCGACGGCGGCCGCTACGGCCGCGTCCGCGTGTCGCACGTCGACCTCAACGACGACGTCGTCGAGGGCCTCGAAGCGCTCGACCTGCCGGCGTTCTCGGTGCAGTACCACCCCGAGGCGGCGGCCGGCCCGCATGACGCGGCCTACCTGTTCGACCGCTTCCTCGACCTCATGACCTCCCACCGCGACGGCGCCGGCACGACCGGCGGCGACGCGACGAACCAGAAGGGCGCCGCCTGATGCCCCGCCGCGACGACCTGCAGTCCGTCCTCGTCATCGGCTCCGGCCCGATCGTCATCGGCCAGGCCTGCGAGTTCGACTACTCCGGCACGCAGGCGTGCCGCGTGCTCAAGGAGGAGGGCCTGCGGGTCGTCCTCGTGAACTCCAACCCGGCCACGATCATGACCGACCCGGAGTTCGCCGACGCCACGTACGTCGAGCCGATCACGACCGAGGTGCTCACCTCGATCATCGCCAAGGAGCGCCCCGACGCGATCCTGCCGACGCTGGGCGGCCAGACCGCGCTCAACGCGGCGATCGCGCTCGACGAGGCAGGCGTGCTCGAGCAGTACGACGTCGAGCTGATCGGCGCGAACATCCCCGCCATCCAGAAGGGCGAGGACCGCGAGCAGTTCAAGCAGGTCGTCGAGGTCTGCGGCGGGGAGTCGGCGCGCTCGGCGATCATCCACACGATCGACGAGGCGCTCGGCGCGGCCGAGGACCTCGGCTACCCGATGGTCGTGCGGCCCTCGTTCACGATGGGCGGCCTGGGCTCGGGCATCGCGTACGACGAGGACGACCTGCGGCGCATCGTCGGGCAGGGCCTGCACTACTCGCCGACCACCGAGGTGCTCCTGGAGGAGTCGATCCTCGGCTGGAAGGAGTACGAGCTCGAGCTCATGCGCGACAAGCACGACAACGTCGTGGTCGTGTGCTCGATCGAGAACGTCGACCCGGTCGGCGTGCACACCGGCGACTCGGTGACGGTCGCACCCGCGCTGACGCTGACGGACCGGGAGTACCAGCGGCTGCGGGACATCGGCATCGCCGTGATCCGCGAGGTCGGCGTCGACACGGGCGGCTGCAACATCCAGTTCGCGGTGCACCCCGACACCGGGCGCGTGATCGTCATCGAGATGAACCCGCGCGTGTCGCGCTCGTCGGCCCTGGCGTCGAAGGCCACGGGCTTCCCGATCGCGAAGATCGCCGCGAAGCTCGCGGTGGGCTACACGCTCGACGAGATCCCCAACGACATCACGGGGTCGACGCCCGCGTCGTTCGAGCCGACGCTCGACTACGTCGTCGTCAAGGTCCCGCGGTTCGCGTTCGAGAAGTTCCCCGCCGCCGACGACACGCTGACGACGACCATGAAGTCGGTCGGCGAGGCCATGGCCATGGGCCGCAACTTCACCGAGGCGCTCGGCAAGGCCATGCGCTCGATCGACAAGAAGGGCTCGACGTTCCACTGGGACGGCGAGGCGGCCACGGGGGAGGAGCTCGAGCGGCTCGTCGCGTCGATCTCGCGACCCACCGAGCACCGGCTGGTCGACGTGCAGCAGGTGCTGCGCGCGGGCGTCCCCGTCGACGACGTGTACGCGCGCACGGGCATCGACCCGTGGTTCCTCGACCAGGTGCAGCTGATCAACGAGGTCGCGCAGGAGACCGCCGACGCGCCCGCGCTCACGCGCGACGTGCTCGCGCGCGCCAAGCGCCACGGCCTGTCGGACACGCAGGTCGCGTCGCTGCGGCAGACCAGCGAGGACGCCGTGCGGCGCACCCGCTGGGCGCTGGGCGTGCGGCCCGTCTACAAGACGGTCGACACGTGCGCCGCCGAGTTCGCGGCACGCACGCCGTACCACTACTCGTCGTACGACGAGGAGACCGAGGTCGCGCCGCGCGAGCGTCCCGCGATCCTCATCCTCGGCTCGGGGCCGAACCGCATCGGGCAGGGCATCGAGTTCGACTACTCGTGCGTCCACGCGGCGCTCGCGCTCAAGGGCGAGTACGAGACCGTCATGGTCAACTGCAACCCCGAGACCGTGTCGACCGACTACGACACGTCCGACCGGCTGTACTTCGAGCCGCTGACGTTCGAGGACGTGCTCGAGGTCTACGAGGCCGAGCTCGCGGCGGGCCCGGTGGCGGGACTCATCGTGACGCTCGGCGGGCAGACGCCCCTGTCGCTCGCGCAGCGGCTGTCCGACGCGGGCCTGCCGATCCTGGGCACGCCGCCGGAGGCGATCGACGCGGCCGAGGACCGCGGCGAGTTCGGCGCCGTGCTCGAGGCGGCCGGTCTGCCCGCGCCCGCGTTCGGCACCGCGACGACGCTCGAGGGCGCGCGGGAGACCGCGCGTCGCATCGGGTTCCCGGTGCTGGTGCGCCCGTCGTACGTGCTCGGCGGCCGCGGCATGGAGATCGTGTACGACGAGGCGCAGCTCACGGAGTACGTCGAGCGCGCGCTCGCCGAGCAGGTCGGCGGGCACCGCGCGTCGCTGCCGCCGCTGCTCATCGACCGCTTCCTCGACGACGCGATCGAGATCGACGTCGACGCGCTCTACGACGGCATCGAGCTCTTCCTCGGCGGGGTCATGGAGCACATCGAGGAGGCGGGCATCCACTCGGGCGACTCGGCGTGCGTGCTGCCGCCCGTGACGCTGTCGGTCGCCGAGCTCGAGCGGATCCGCACGTCGACCGAGGCGATCGCGCGCGGCGTCGGCGTCCGCGGGCTGCTGAACATCCAGTTCGCGCTCGTGTCCGACGTGCTCTACGTCCTCGAGGCGAACCCGCGCGCGTCGCGCACGGCGCCGTTCGTGTCGAAGGCGACGGGTGTGTCGCTCGCCAAGGCCGCGGCGCTCGTGATGGCAGGCCGCACGATCGCGCAGCTGCGCGACGAGGGCGTCCTGCCGCGGGCCGACGCGAGCACGCTCGACCTCGACGCGCCGATCGCGGTCAAGGAGGCCGTGCTCCCGTTCAAGCGGTTCCGCACCGCGGACGGTCAGGTCGTCGACACCGTGCTCGGGCCGGAGATGCGCTCGACGGGCGAGGTCATGGGCTTCGACGTCGACTTCCCGACCGCCTTCGCGAAGTCGCAGGCGGCCTCGTTCGGCGGGCTGCCGGACTCCGGCCGGGTCTTCATCTCGGTCGCGGACCGGGACAAGCGGTCCATCGTCTTCCCCGTGAAGCGTCTGGTCGAGCTCGGGTTCGAGATCCTCGCGACCGAGGGCACGTCGGCCGTCCTGCGCCGCAGCGGCATCCCGTCGCGCGTGGTCCGCAAGCACTCCGCCGGCCGCGGGCCGGCGGGGGAGCCGACGATCGTCGACCTCATCACCGCGGGCGAGGTCGAGATGGTCGTCAACACGCCGTCCGGGCAGGGCGCGCGCGCCGACGGGTACGAGATCCGCGCGGCCACGACCGCCGCGGACAAGGCGATCGTCACGACCGTGCAGCAGCTGGGTGCGGCCGTGCAGGCCATCGAGGCGCGGCGGTCCGGACCGTTCGCGGTCACGAGCCTGCAGGAGCACGACGCGGCGGCGGCGCAGCGGCGCGCGACGGTGCCCGCGTGACGGCGCCCGCACGCGTGCGCCCGTTCGGCGAGCGGCTGGCCGCGGCGATGGACGTGCACGGGCCCCTGTGCGTCGGGATCGACCCCCACGCGTCGCTGCTCGACGCGTGGGGGCTCCCGGACGACGCCGCGGGTCTGCGCGAGTTCGCGCACCGCGTCATGGACGCCGTCGCCGGGCGGGTCGCGGCCGTCAAGCCGCAGGCCGCGTTCTTCGAGCGGCACGGGTCCGCGGGCGTGGCCGTGCTGGAGGAGGTCGTGGCGGCGGGCCGGGAGACCGGCACGCTCGTCGTGGTCGACGCCAAGCGCGGCGACATCGGCTCGACGATGGGCGCGTACGCGGACGCGTTCCTGCGGGACGGCTCGCCGCTCGCGGGGGACGCGCTCACGGTGTCGCCGTACCTCGGGTTCGGGTCGCTCGACCCGGCGGTGGACCTCGCGCTGGCGACCGGGCGAGGCCTGTTCGTGCTCTGCCTGACGTCGAACCCCGAGGGTCCGGACGTGCAGCACGCGCGCACGGCCCAGGGCGTCAGCGTCGCGGCACAGGTCGCCGCGCGCGCGGCCGCCCTGAACACGGGTGCGGCGGGCCTCGGGTCGATCGGGCTCGTGGTCGGCGCGACGGTCGGCACGGCCGCGCGCGACGCAGGGGTCGACCTCGCGGCCGTCGCGGGCCCGCTGCTCGCACCGGGCGTCGGTGCGCAGGGCGCGGGGGCCGCCGAGCTCGCCGCGGTGTTCGGTGACGCCCGCCGTCAGGTGCTCGCGTCCTCGAGCAGGGGAGTGCTGGCCGCGGGCCCGGAGGTCGGAGCGCTGCGCACCGCGGCCCTTGAGGCCTCGTCCCAGGCGGCCGCTGCGCTGCGCTGACGCAGGGTCGCGCGCCTGTCGTACGAGGGCGCGCGACCACCGCTCAGCACTGCGTCGGTGCGTCACGATAACGGAACCTAGCGGTCTACCACCGCCACGGGGACGAACAAGCGCCGCCTCACGGCGGCCCGCCCCGAAGGCGAACCCGGTGCGGACCCGCCGCTAAGGTGCGGACGTGCGCGGACGGACGACGGTGGGGCAGGCCGCGGCGCGGTACCTCGTCCAGCTCGAGCAGCGCCCGGCGTCGACCGCACGCGCCCAGCGCTGGGCGCTCACCGACCTGGTCGCGCAGCTGGGGGAGGAGCCCCTCGGGCAGGTCGCCCAGGACGACCGGCTCGCCCTGTGGTCGACGTCCCCGACGGGCTCGGGCCGTGAGCCGTCGGCGGCGTCCGTGCGGCAGCGCGCCACTGCCGCACGCGGGCTCCTCCGGCACGCGGTCGAGCACGCGATGCTCGACGCGGACGCCGCCGACCGGGCGCTCGCCGCGCTGCGCCGTCCCGCCACCCCGCCCGTCGTGCGCGACCACGCGCCCGCGCGCCTGCTGCTCGCCCGGGTGGGCGGCCGGCGGCCCCACGGCGTCTCGTGGGAGGTGTGGGTCCGGTTCCGCGCCCACGTCCGCGTGCTGGCGGACACCGGCGCGTCCGAGCGTGACCTGGCGCGCGCGTGCGTCGCCGACCTCGCGGCGGACGCGACGACCCTGCGCCTCGTCGACGTGCCCCACGATCTGTCCGAGCCGACCCGGCACGCGGTCGAGCAGTGGCTGCCCGTCCGAGCAGCGCTGGTCGCCACGCTCGAGGGCAGTCCGCCGCCGCAGCTCTGGGTCCGCGCGCACCCCTCGGTGCACCCGCGCACGGGTGCCGTCGCGGCCGTCGGCATGCCCATCACCGCGCGCGGGCTGCGCAAGGCGTTCACGGAGGTCCTGGCCGCGCTCGTCGGCGACGACCCGCACCTCGCGACCTGCACCGTCGCGCACGTCCGGGGCCTCGGGCGGGGTCGGTCGGCGGGCGACGACCGACCCCGCCGAGCGCCCGACGAGGTGTGATCCGGTGCGTCGGCGCAGGTCGCAGGGCGACACGCGGCGCTCCCGCGTTGCCGAGCGGTCGGACCGTCGCTAGTTTCGTCCTCAGATCCCGCGCATTCCGACGAGGATCTCCGGCCCAGTGACGAGAAGGTGACGCGCGTGGCTCTTCCTCCGCTGACTCCCGAACAACGAGCCGCCGCGCTCGAGAAGGCTGCCGCGGCGCGGCAGGCCCGTGCCGAGGTGAAGAACCGCCTCAAGTACTCGCAGGGCTCCCTGTCCGAGGTGATCGAGCAGGGCCAGCAGGACGAGACGATCGGCAAGCTCAAGGTCGCCGCGCTGCTGGAGTCCCTCCCCGGCGTGGGGAAGGTCAAGGCCCGAGCGATCATGTCCGAGATCGGCATCTCGGAGACCCGCCGCGTGCGTGGCCTCGGCCCGCACCAGGTGAAGGCCCTCGTCGACCGTTTCGGCTGAGCGCCGCGGCGACACCCACGGCGCCCCGCCCGGACCCGGGCGGGGCGCCGCCGTGTCCGGACCGTCCGGGCACCTCGTGACACGACCTGGAGCAGGGCACGCATGACGACGCAGCAGGCACGGCTGACCGTGCTGGCCGGACCGACCGCCGTGGGCAAGGGCACGGTGTCGGCCGACATCCGCGCCCGGTACCCCCAGGTCTGGCTCTCGGTCTCCATGACGACGCGTGCCCCGCGCCCGGGCGAGGTGGACGGGCTGCACTACCACTTCGTGTCGCCCGAGCGGTTCGACGAGATGGCCGCGCGCGGCGAGCTCCTCGAGTGGGCGGTCGTGCACGGGCGCAACCGCTACGGCACGCCCCGCGGCCCGGTCGAGGAGCGGCTCGCCGCGGGCGAGCCCGCGCTGCTCGAGATCGACCTGCAAGGCGCACGGCAGGTGCGCGAGTCCATGCCGGACGCGCGGTTCGTGTTCCTCGCCCCGCCGTCGTGGGACGAGCTCGTGCGGCGGCTCGTCGGTCGCGGCACCGAGGACGAGGAGGAGCGCGAGCGTCGCCTCGCCTCGGCCCGCGTGGAGCTCGCCGCCGAGTCGGAGTTCGACCACGTCGTCGTCAACGACGACGTGCACCGGGCGACCGACGAGATCGTCCGGCTCATGGGCATCGAGGCCTGACGACCGGCCCTCGCCTCCGCGTCCCGGGGTCCGCCGCCGCGACCGGGTAGCATGGTGCGCTGCGCCTCCCGCCGCCCGTGCCGTCACCGGCACCCGCCGGCGGACGCACGCCGACCAGCCCTCCGACGAAACGGGAGTCCTCCGTGTCCGGAACCGTTGCCGCCCCCACGGGCATCACCGACCCGCCGATCGACCGCCTGCTCGAGCGCGCGGACTCCAAGTACGCGCTCGTGCTGTTCTCGGCCAAGCGCGCGCGCCAGATCAACGCGTACTACGCGCAGCTCAACGAGGGCCTCCTCGAGTACGTCGGGCCGCTCGTCGAGACCCGCCCGCAGGAGAAGCCGCTGTCGATCGCGATGCGCGAGATCGACGAGGGCCTCCTCACGTCCGAGCCGACGCCGGAGGCCTGACCTCCCGTCATGCGCGTCGTCCTCGGTGTCGCGGGCGGGATCGCCGCCTACAAGGCGGTCCTGCTGCTGCGGCTGCTGCGGGAGCAGGGTCACGCCGTGCGCGTGGTCCCGACGCGCGCCTCGCTCGAGTTCGTCGGTCGCGCCACCTGGGAGGCCCTGTCGGGCGAGCCGGTGACGACCGACGTCTTCGAGGACGTCGACCAGGTCGCGCACGTCGCGATCGGCAAGACCGCCGACCTGGTGGTCGTCGCCCCCGCGACGGCCGACCTGCTCGCGCGCGCCGCCGCGGGCCGCGCCGACGACCTGCTCACCGCGACGCTGCTCGTCGCGCGCTGCCCCGTGCTGCTCGCCCCCGCGATGCACACCGAGATGTGGGAGCACCCGGCGACCGTCGCGAACGTCGCCACCCTCCGCTCACGCGGCGTGCACGTGCTCGACCCCGCGTCCGGGCGCCTCACGGGTGCCGACACGGGGCCCGGACGTCTCCCGGAGCCCGAGGACGTCGCCGCGGCGGCCCTCCGGCTCGTGGCCGCCGCCCGCCCGTCGGACCTCTCGGGGACGCACGTGGTCGTGTCGGCCGGCGGGACCCGCGAACCCCTCGACCCGGTCCGGTTCCTCGGGAACCGGTCGTCGGGTCGGCAGGGCGTCGCGCTGGCGCGTGCCGCCGCCGAGCGCGGCGCGCGCGTGACGCTCGTCGCGGCGAACGTCACGCACGACGTCCTCGCCCGCGTCGGTGCCGGCGTGACGGTCGTGCCCGTCGAGACCGGCGACGAGCTGCGGGCGGCGGTGCGAGCGGCCGCCGCCGAGGCCGACGTCGTCGTCATGGCCGCGGCCGTCGCCGACTACCGGCCCGCGAGCGTCGCCGACGCCAAGCTGAAGAAGACCGGCGACGCGCCCGTGGTCGCACTCGTGGAGACCACCGACATCCTGCGCGAGCTCGTGACCGACCCGCCCCGAGCGGGGCAGACGGTGGTCGGCTTCGCCGCCGAGACCGGCGACGCCGAGGGCTCCGTCCTCGAGCACGCGCGCGCCAAGGCCGTCCGCAAGGGCGCCGACCTGCTCGTCGTGAACCCCGTCGGGGGCGGCCGTGGCTTCGGCACGACGACCAACGACGTCACCGTCCTCGACCGCGCGGGCGACGTGGTCGCGACCGCCGCGGGGACGAAGGACGAGGTGGCGCACGTCGTGTGGGACGCGGTGCTGACGAGACGTCACCTCTGAGACGCCGCGACGGCGTTACGCTGCCGCCATGACCTCGACGTCCCTGCGCCTCTTCACGTCCGAGTCGGTGACCGAGGGACACCCCGACAAGATCTGCGACCAGATCTCCGACGCGATCCTCGACGCCATCCTCGAGCAGGACCCCACGGCCCGCGTGGCCGTCGAGACCATGGTCACCACGGGCCTCGTCCACGTCGCCGGCGAGGTGACGACGAGCGCGTACGTCGAGATCCCGCAGCTGGTCCGCGAGGTCGTCCGCGGCATCGGCTACACGTCGTCCCTCATCGGGTTCGACGGCGACTCGTGCGGCGTGTCCGTCTCGATCGGGCAGCAGTCCCCGGATATCGCCGCGGGCGTCGACAAGGCGCTCGAGGTCCGGCAGGACGGCGCCGACCTCGACCCGCTCGACCTGCAGGGCGCGGGCGACCAGGGCCTGATGTTCGGCTACGCGAGCGACGAGACCCCCTCGCTGCTGCCGCTGCCGATCTGGCTCGCGCACCGCCTCGCCGAGCGCCTCACGCTCGTCCGCAAGGAGGGCCTCGTCGCGGGTCTGCGCCCCGACGGCAAGACCCAGGTGACCGTCGGCTACGACGGCGACCGCCCGGTCACCCTCGACACCGTGGTGCTCTCGACGCAGCACGAGCCCGACGTCCTCAACGACCACCTCGTCGCCCAGATCGCGGAGCACGTCGTCGCGCCCGTGCTCGCCGACGTCGACATCGACACGTCCTCGTACCGCCTGCTGGTCAACCCGACCGGGCAGTTCGTGATCGGCGGCCCGCAGGGCGACGCCGGGCTCACGGGCCGCAAGATCATCGTCGACACGTACGGCGGCATGGCCCGCCACGGCGGCGGCGCGTTCTCCGGCAAGGACCCGTCGAAGGTCGACCGCTCGGCCGCGTACGCGCTGCGCTGGGTGGCGAAGAACGTCGTCGCGGCGGGCCTCGCGCGGCGCTGCGAGGTGCAGGTCGCCTACGCGATCGGCAAGGCGCACCCCGTCGGCCTGTACGTCGAGACCTTCGGCACCTCGCAGGTCTCCGACGAGCGGCTCACCGCCGCGATCCGCCAGGTGTTCGACCTGCGTCCCGCCGCGATCGTGCGTGACCTGGAGCTGCTGCGCCCCGTGTACCGCCGCACGGCGGCCTACGGGCACTTCGGCCGCGACCTGCCGGAGTTCACGTGGGAGCGCACGGACCGCACGGCCGAGCTCATCGCCGCCGTCGGCTGACGCACCGCACCGGACCGACCCCCCGACGTCCCCGCCGCGACCCGCGCCGGGGACGTCGGCGCGACGTGGTGGGATGAGCACCGTGACCGACCCCGCGCCCGAGCAGCCCGCCCTCGCGGGGCTCGAGCCGCCGGCGCCCCGGCGGCGTCGCAGCGCCGCGGCGGCGGGGCCCGCCGAGCACCTGCCCGTCGCGCGGGTGTGCGTCGACCTCGCGCCCCCGCACCTGGACAGGCCCTTCGAGTACGTCGTCCCCGCCACCCTCGACGCCGCCGCCCGGCCGGGCGTGCGCGTGAAGGTGCGGTTCGCCGGCCAGGACGTCGACGGGTGGCTGCTGGAGCGCGTGGAGCGGGCCGAGCACGAGGGACGCCTGCTGCCGCTGCGGCGGGTCGTCTCGGCGGAGGCCGTCGTCGCGCCGCAGGTCGCGCGGCTCGCCCGCGCGGTCGCCGACCGGTGGGCCGGCACGCTCGCCGACGTGCTGCGCCTCGCCGTGCCGCCCCGGCACGCGCGCGTCGAGGGGGAGGACGGTGCTGCGCCCCCGGCGGACGCCACGACGCCCGGGCCCGCACCCGCGGCGGTCGCGTGGGACGCGTACCGCGGCGGGCCCGCGTTCCTGCGGCACGTGCTGTCCGGCGGCGCACCACGCGCCGTCTGGACGGCGCTGCCCGGACCGGGTCCGCATCGCTGGGCGGCCGCCGTCGCGCAGGCCGTCGCGACGTGCGTGCTCGGCGGTCGTGGTGCGCTCGTCGTCGTGCCGGACGCGCGGGACGTCGACCGCGTGTGCGCCGCCCTCGCCGAGGTCGGGCTCGTCGACGTCGCGCAGGGCGGCCCGGTCGCGCGCCTCGTCGCCGACGACGGACCCGCGGCGCGGTACCGCGCCTTCCTCGCGACGCTGCGGGGGAGCGCACGCGTCGTCGTGGGCACGCGCGCGTCGGCGTTCGCCCCGGTCGCCGACCTCGGCCTGGCCGTCTGCTGGGACGACGGCGACCTGCAGCACGCCGAGCCCCGTGCGCCGTACCCGCACGTGCGCGAGGTCCTCGCGCTGCGGTCCGAGCTCGAGGGCGCCGCGCTGCTCGTGGGCGGCCACGCGCGCACGGTCGAGGCGCAGCACCTGGTGGCCACCGGCTGGGCGCACGAGGTCGCCGCCGAGCGGGCGACGGTGCGCGCGAGGACCGCACGCGTGCGGGCGCTCACGAGCGTCGAGCTCGCCCGCGAGGGTCCGGCCGCGGCCGCACGGCTCCCCGCACCGACGTGGCGTGCCATGCGCGACGCGCTGGCCGTGGGGCCCGTCCTCGTGCAGGTGCCGCGCGCCGGCTACGTGCCGGTCGTCGCGTGCGGCCGGTGCCGCACGCCCGCGCGCTGCACGACGTGCCACGGGCCGCTGGGGCTGACGTCCGCGGACGGCCCGCCCTCGTGCGGGTGGTGCGGGCGCCTCGCGACGGGCTGGCGCTGCGACGAGTGCGGTGCCGCGGCGCTGCGCTCGGTGCGCGTCGGGTCCGAGCGGACGGCCGAGGAGCTGGGCCGCGCGTTCCCGGGGGCGACCGTGCGCGTCTCCGGCGCGCGCGCCGCGGGAGGCGTGCTGGCCGAGGTGCCCGACCGGCCGGCCCTGGTCGTCGCCACGCCGGGGGCCGAGCCTCACGTCGCGTCGGGGTACGCCGCGGCCGTGCTGCTCGACGCCGCCGTCGCGAGCGCGGGCGAGCACCTGGGCGCCGAGGTCGACGCGCTGCGCCGCTGGCTGGGCGCCGCGGCGCTCGTGCGCTCCGCGACCGACGGCGGGCAGGTGCTCCTCGTGGGGGACGGCGCCGCGCGTCCGACGCAGGCCCTCGTCCGGTGGGACCCGGCCGGTCTCGCGGTGCGCGAGCTCGACGAGCGCGCCGAGCTCGCGCTGCCGCCCGCGGTGCGCGTCGCGGCCCTCACGGGCACGCGCGACGCGGTCGCCGCGGTCGTCGCGCGCGTGACGGTCGACGCCCTGGAGGTGCTGGGGCCCGTGCCGCTGCCCGCGGACCCGCAGCAGGGTGCGGCGCTCGAGCCCGAGGTGCGTGCGCTGCTGCGGGTGCCGCCCGCGCGCGGGGCCGAGCTCGCGCGCGCGGTGGCGGCGTCGGTCGCGATCCGCAGCGCACGCCGCGAGGGGGGCGCCGTGCGCGTCCAGGTCGACCCGGCCGACCTGCTGTGACGCACGGGCCGGCGCGGCGCGCGACCTAGGATCGGGTCCATGCGTCTGCTCTTCGCGGGGAGTCCCGCGGCCGCCGTGCCCTCGCTCGAGGCCCTGCTGGGCTCCCGGCACGAGGTGGTGGCCGTGCTGACCCGACCGGACGCGCGCGTGGGACGCGGCCGCACGCTGCAGCCGTCCCCGGTCGCGGCGCTCGCGCGCGACCGCGGCGTGCCGGTGCTGACGCCGCGCACGCTGCGCGATCCCGAGGTGGTCCAGCAGATCCGCGACCTGCGCGTGGACGCCGCGCCGGTCGTCGCGTACGGCGTCCTGGTCCCGGCGGAGCTGCTGGCCGTGCCGACGCACGGCTGGGTCAACCTGCACTTCTCGGTGCTGCCCGCGTGGCGCGGTGCGGCCCCCGTGCAGCGCGCTCTCATGGCGGGCGACGAGGTGACCGGCGCGTCGACCTTCGTGATCGAGGAGGGCCTCGACACCGGGCCCGTGCTCGGCACCCTCACCGAGACCATCAGGCTCACCGACACGACGGGGGACCTGCTGGGGCGCCTCGCGGTCGCGGGCGCCGAGCTGCTGGTCCGCACGCTCGACGCGCTCGAGGACGGCACGCTGCACGCCGTGCCGCAGCCGCACGACGGCGTCAGCCACGCACCGAAGCTCACGCCCGACGACGCGCTCGTGCGCTGGACGCACCCCGCGCACGTGGTCGACCGGCGCGTCCGCGGCTGCACGCCCGCGCCCGGCGCCTGGACGACCCTCCCCGACGGTCAGCGCCTGGGGCTCGGGCCCGTGCGCGTCGTGCCCGACGTCACCGACCTGCGACCGGGCGAGGTCCGCGCGGACAAGCGGGAGGTCCTCGTGGGGACGGGCAGCGGTGCGGTGCGCCTCGGCGACGTGACCGCACCGGGCAAGCGTCCGATGCCCGCGGCGGACTGGGCACGCGGTGCGCGTCTCGCGCCCGGCACGGTCCTCGGGGCCGGCACGCCGGAGCAGGGGGAGCACGCGTGAGCGCCGACGGACGCCAGGGCGGCGAGCGCCGCGGCCAGGGGGGCGGCGAGCGCCGCGGCCAGGGGAGCGGCCACCGTCGCGGCCAGGGTGGCGCCGGCCGGCGGGACGGCCAGGAGCAGCGCCGCGACACGCGGGGACGGCAGCGCGGCGCGGCGCGCTCGGAGGGCCGAGCGGGCCGGACGACCGCGGCCCCGTCGCAGCGCGCCCGCACGGGGGACCAGGCGCGGGGCGCCGCCTTCGACGCGCTGCGTGCCGTCGCCGAGTCCGACGCGTACGCGAACCTGGTGCTGCCGCCGCTGCTGCGCGAGCGGGGCGTCACGGGGCGGGACGCGGGCTTCGCGACCGAGCTCGCGTACGGCACGCTGCGGCTGCGGGGACGGTACGACGCGGTGCTCGCGCACGCGTCGTCGCGGCCCCTCGAGCAGGTCGACGGGCCCGTGCTCGACGTGCTGCGCCTGGGCGCGCACCAGCTGCTCGGCATGCGCGTGCCGTCGCACGCGGCGGTGTCCGAGACGGTTGCGCTCGCCCGCGAGCGCGTCGGTGCCGGTGCGGCGCAGTTCGTCAACGCGGTGCTGCGCCGGGTGTCCGAGCGGACCCCCGAGGAGTGGCTCACGGTCATCGGCGACGCGGCCGACCCCGACGGGTCGGACGCGGTCGCCCGGCTGGCGGCCGTCGAGAGCCACCCGGCGTGGGTCGTGCGGTCGTTGCGGGAGGCGCTCGTGGGGTCGGGGCGGCCCGCGGACGAGCTGCCCGCGCTGCTCGCGGCGGACAACGCGCCGCCGCGCGTGACGCTCGTGGCGCGGCCGGGGCTCGTCGAGCCGGCGGGGCTCGCGGAGCAGGCGGAGGTGGCGCCGGCGGGGCTGGTGCCGACCGCGCTGGTGCTGCGCAGCGGGGACCCCGGTGCGCTGACGGCGGTGCGCGAGGGGCGTGCGGGCGTGCAGGACGAGGGGTCGCAGCTCGTGACGCTCGCGCTCGTCGAGGCGCCGCTGGACGGCCCGGACGAGCGGTGGCTCGACCTGTGCGCGGGCCCGGGGGGCAAGGCCGCCCTGCTGGGTGCGCTGGCGGCGGGGCGGGGGGCGCGGCTGGTGGCGAACGAGGTGCAGCCGCACCGCGCGCGACTCGTGTCGCAGTCGCTGCGGGCCGTCCCCGCGTCGGCGGTCGAGGAGGTGCGGACCGGTGACGGTCGCGAGGTGGGGCGGGTCGAGCCGGGGTCGTACGACCGCGTGCTGCTCGACGCGCCGTGCACGGGGCTGGGTGCGCTGCGGCGGCGGCCGGAGTCGCGGTGGCGCCGCACGCCTGCCGACCTCGCGACGTTGAGCGCGTTGCAGCGCGAGCTGCTGGCGTCGGCGTTCGCGGCGGTGCGGCCCGGGGGCGTCGTGGGGTACGTGACGTGCTCGCCGCACCTGGCGGAGACGCAGCTGGTGGTGCACGACGCGGTGCGGGCCGCGCAGCGCGCGGGCACGTCCGTCGAGGTGCTGGACGCGACGCCGGTGGTCGCGGGGGTGGCGCCGTCGTGGGAGCCGGTCGCGGGCCGGCGGGACGTGCAGCTGTGGCCGCACGTGCACGGCACGGACGCGATGCACCTCACGCTGCTGCGCCGTCTCTGACCCGCTGCGCCGCACGGCCGGCGGACGCGGCGCGCCGGTGCCGCGCGGCGTCGGTACGGTGGGGCCGTGGCACCCGTCCTGATCAACCCGAGCATCCTGTCCGCGGACTTCGTCAACCTCGAGCGCGACCTGCAGCGGATCGCGACGGCGGACTACGCGCACGTCGACGTCATGGACCAGCACTTCGTGCCGAACCTGACGATCGGCCTGCCGGTGGTGCGGCGGATCGCCGAGGTGAGCCCGGTGCCGCTCGACGTGCACCTCATGGTCGAGGACGCGGACCGCTGGGCGCCGCAGTACGCCGAGGCGGGTGCGCGGTCGGTGACGTTCCACGCGGAGGCGACGCAGGCGCCGGTCCGGCTCGCGCGCGAGCTGCGGGCGGGCGGCGTGCGTGCGTCGGTGGCGCTGCGCCCGGCCACGCCGGTCGAGCCGTTCCTCGACCTGCTGGCCGAGGTCGACATGGTGCTCGTCATGACGGTCGAGCCGGGGTTCGGCGGTCAGGCGTTCATCGAGGGCACGCTCGCGAAGGTGCGGCGCACGCGTGAGGCGATCGTCGCGGCGGGCGCGGACACCTGGGTGCAGGTCGACGGTGGCGTGTCGCGCGACACGATCGGGCGGATCGCGCGCGCCGGGGCGAACGTGTTCGTGGCAGGCTCGGCGGTCTACGGCGCCGACGACGTGGCCGGCGAGATCGCGGCGCTGCGCTCGCTCGCGGAGCACCCGACGACCGAGGCGTGAGCCGCCCGCGGCGCGCGGTGCAGAGCCGCTGACGGGCCGTCCCGTGCGGTCGTGGGCGGTGCGCGTGGCGGGAATGACCGCTGTGGCATCATCGTTGCAGAACACACACGTGCTCCGGGGTCGGTGAAAGTCCGAGCCGGCGGTGACAGTCCGCGACCCGTGAGCCCCGCGAGGGGCGAGCGGTTGACCTGGTGGAACTCCAGGACCGACGGTGAAAGTCCGGATGGGAGGAGACGCGTGCACGGTGCGCCCCTGCGCGCGCCGTGACGGTGCGTCGTACGCCCGTGCACCCCGGAGCCTGTCGAGGCGACGGAGGTGCGGGGCGTGGTGACGACGACGGCGGACGTCCGCCCGTGCGAGCTGGCCGCGATGACGCGTGCGCTGGAGCTCGCGTCGCGCGGTCCCCTGGGGCCCAACCCGCGTGTGGGCTGCGTGCTGCTCGCCGCCGACGGCACGGCCCTCGGGGAGGGCTGGCACCGGGGGGCGGGCACGCCCCACGCCGAGGTCGCGGCGCTGGCCGACGCCCGCGAGCGCGGCGCGGACGTGCGGGGTGCGACGGCCGTGGTGACGCTCGAGCCGTGCGACCACGTGGGCCGCACGGGGCCGTGCTCGCTGGCGCTGCTGGCGGCGGGCGTCGCGCGGGTCGTGGTGGGCGTGGCGGACCCGAACCCGGTCGCGGCCGGGGGTGCGCGGCGGCTGCACGACGCGGGGGTCGAGGTGGTCACGGGCGTGCTCGCGGACGAGGGCGTCGCGGCGCTGGGGGCGTGGCTGCCCGCGGTGACGCGCGGGCGCCCGTTCGTGACGCTGAAGCTCGCGGCGTCGCTCGACGGTCGGGTCGCGGCGGCGGACGGCAGCAGCCGGTGGATCACGTCGGACGTCGCGCGGCGGCACGCGCACGGGCTGCGCGCGGAGGTGGGGGCGATCGTCGTGGGGACGGGTACGGCGCTGGCCGACGACCCGTCGTTGACGGCGCGCACAGGTGACGGGTCGCTCGTGGAGCACCAGCCGCTGCGGGTCGTGGTCGGGTACCGGGACGTGCCCGCCGACGCGCGGCTGCGCGGCCCGGGTGGCGAGCTGGTCCCGCTGCGCACGCACGAGCCGGAGCGGGTCGTCGCGGCGCTGCACGCGCGCGAGGTGCGGCACGTGCTGGTCGAGGGCGGGCCGACGCTGGCGGCGGCGTTCGTCGCGGCGGGCCTGGTCGACGAGGTGCACGCGTACGTGGCGCCGGTGCTGCTCGGCGCCGGGCCGGCCGCGCTGGGCGACCTGGGCGTGCGCTCGATCGAGGACGCCGTGCGGCTGGTGCCGCGCGAGGTCCACCCGCTGGGGACCGACGTGCTGGTCGTCGCGACCCCCGAACCCCGGTCGGCCGCGCACGCGTCCGCCACGTCGCTGGAGGAGCGCTGATGTTCACGGGCATCGTCGAGGAGCTGGGCACGATCGTCGCGCTGGAGGCGGGCGGTGGTGCGCAGGCGGACGCGCGGCTGCGGGTGCGGGGCGAGCTGGTGACGTCCGACGCGCACCTGGGGGACTCGATCGCGGTGAGCGGCGTGTGCCTGACGGTCGCGGAGCTGCCGGGTGACGGCACGTTCGTCGCGGACGTCATGCCGGAGACGTTGCGCCGCTCGGCGCTGGGCGCGCTCGTCGTGGGGGACCGGGTCAACCTGGAGCGGGCGCTGGCGGTGGGCGGCCGGTACGGCGGGCACGTCGTGCAGGGGCACGTCGACGGCGTCGGCGTGGTGCGCTCGCGCCGCCCGGGGCCGCGGTGGGACGACGTGGAGATCGGTCTGGACCCGGCGCTCGCGCGGTACGTCGCGGAGAAGGGCTCGGTCGCGGTGTCGGGCGTGTCGCTGACGGTCACGCACGTGGGCGACGACGTGTTCGGGGTCTCCCTGATCCCGACGACGCTCGAGGTCACGACGCTGGGGAGCCTGGCACCGGGCGCGGCCGTGAACCTCGAGGTGGACGTGCTCGCGAAGTACACCGAGCGGCTGCTCGCGACGTCCGGGGCGCTGCGGTGAGCGGGCACGTGCCGGGTGAGGTCGGGGACGAGGTCCGCCTGGGCACGGTCGAGGAGGCGCTCGACGCGCTGCGGGCGGGCCGTCCCGTGCTCGTCGCGGACTCCGCGGACCGGGAGGACGAGGCGGACGTCGTGCTCGCGGCGCAGTCCGCGACGCCCGAGTGGGTGGCGTGGACGATCCGCCGCTCGTCGGGCTACCTGTGCGCGCCGATGCCGGCCGGGCGCGCGGACGCGCTCGACCTGCCGCTCATGGTGCCGAGCAGCCAGGACCCGCGCCGCACCGCGTACACCGTGACGGTCGACGCGGCCACGGGCGTGACGACGGGCATCTCGGCGGCGGACCGGGCGCGCACGCTGCGCGTGCTGGCCGACCCGGCGTCGGGCCGCGGCGACCTGATCCGCCCCGGGCACGTGCTGCCGCTGCGCGCGGTGCCCGGGGGCGTGCTGCACCGTGCAGGGCACACCGAGGCCGCGGTCGACCTGTGCCGGCTGGCCGGCCTGGAGCCGGTCGGCGCGATCGCCGAGCTGGTGCGCGACGACGGTCGCATGGTGCGGCTGCCCGAGGCGTCGGCGATCGCCGCCGAGGCGGGCCTGGTGCTGCTGACGATCGCGGACCTGCAGGCGTGGCGCCTCGCGCACGACGACGTCGCACCCGCCGCCGGCACCGCCCCGGAGCAGCCGCGCGTGCACGCGACGCACACCGCGTACCTGCCGACCGCGCACGGCGAGTTCCGGGTGCACGGGTACCGCGACCTGCGCACGGGTGACGAGCACGTCGCGCTCGTGGCGGCCTCGGGCCTCGTCGACGAGCCGCCGGTGCGCGTGCACTCCGAGTGCCTCACGGGCGACGCGTTCGGCTCGGCCCGGTGCGACTGCGGCCCGCAGCTCGACGCGGCCCTGCGGATCGCCGCCGCGGAGGGCGGCGCGGTCGTCTACCTGCGGGGGCACGAGGGGCGGGGGATCGGGCTGCTCGCGAAGGTCGCGGCGTACGCGCTGCAGGACGCGGGCCGCGACACGGTCGAGGCGAACGTCGACCTCGGCTGGCCCGCGGACCGGCGCGAGTACGGCGCGGCCGCCGCGATCCTCACGGACCTCGGCGCGTGCCGCGTCCGCCTGCTGACGAACAACCCCGCCAAGGTCACGGGCCTGCGCGCGCACGGCGTCGAGGTCACGCAGGTGCGGGCGCTCGAGGTGGGACGCACCCCGCACAACGAGGCGTACCTGCGCACCAAGGCCACGAGCATGGGGCACCTGCTGCACCTCGACGACGCACCGGACGCCCCCGGTGCGTCCGGGACCCCGGCGCCCGGCGACCCCGTGCGGGTCGACCCGGTGCACGCCGCGCCCACGACCGTGGGCACCGACACGACCGACCACGCGTTCGACCCCCTGGAGGAGCTGGCATGAGCGGCGCAGGATCGCCCACCCTCGACGTCGACGGCACCGGGCTGCGCGTCACGGTCGTCGCCGCGAGCTGGCACACGACCGTCATGGACGGCCTGATCGCCGGGGCCCGCCGCGCGCTCGACGACGCGCACGTCACGGACGTGCGCGTCGTGCGCGTGCCCGGCACGTTCGAGCTGCCCGTGGCCGCGGCGCGTGCCGCGCAGGACGCCGACGCCGTCGTGGCGCTGGGCGTCGTGATCCGCGGGGGCACGCCGCACTTCGAGTACGTGTGCCAGGCCGCGACCGTGGGCCTCACGGACGTCGCTGTGCGCACGGGCGTGCCCGTCGGCTTCGGCGTGCTCACGTGCGACGACGAGCAGCAGGCGCTCGACCGCGCCGGGCTGGCCGGGTCCCACGAGGACAAGGGCGCCGAGGCCGCGCAGGCCGCGGTCGCGACGGTCGTCGCGCTGCGGGGGCTGTGACGTGGGCCCGCTCGGCTGGCTGTTCGACGCGACGCTGACGGTCGCGGGGTACGACGTGCTGTGGCGCGAGATCGTCGGCAACCTGTTCGGCCTCGCGGCCGCGGTCGGCGGCCTGCGACGCCGCGTGTGGGCGTGGCCCGTGGGCGTCGTGGGCAACGTGCTGCTGTTCACGGTGTTCCTCGGGGGCGTGTTCCACACGCCGCAGCAGACCGACCTGTACGGCCAGGCCGGGCGGCAGGTGTTCTTCGTCATCGTGTCGGTGTACGGCTGGGTGCGGTGGCGCGGCGCGCAGCGGGCCGCGGCCGCGGGCGGCGACGCCGACGCACCGGCGGTCGTGCCCCGCTGGGCCGGTCGCTCCGGCTGGCTCCTCATCGGCTCGGTCGCCGTGGTCGGCACCGCCGCGTGCGCAGCGGTGTTCTCGGCGCTCGGCTCGTGGGGCCCGTGGGCGGACGCGTGGATCTTCGTCGGCTCGATGCTCGCGACGTACGGCATGGCCCGCGGCTGGATCGAGTTCTGGCTCATCTGGATCGCGGTCGACGCGGTCGGCGTCCCGCTGCTGCTGTCCGCCGGGTACTACCCGTCGGCCGTGCTCTACGCGGTCTACGGCGCCGTCGTCCTCTACGGGTTCGTCGTGTGGTGGCGCGCCCGGGACACGGCCGCCGCGGCCGACGCCGTGGACGAGCGCGTCCCGACCGCCTGACGTCCGCACGTCCGCGGACGTGGACGGCGGCGCGACCCGCGCCGTCGCGCGTCTAGGCTGGTCGGTCGTGAAGACCTTCGACGCGCTGTTCGCCGAGCTGTCCGACAAGGCCACGACCCGCCCCGCGGGCTCGGGCACGGTCGCCGAGCTGGACGCGGGCGTGCACGCCATCGGCAAGAAGATCGTCGAGGAGGCCGCCGAGGTGTGGATGGCCGCCGAGCATGAGTCCGACGAGCGCGCCGCCGAGGAGATCTCCCAGCTGCTGTACCACCTGCAGGTGCTCATGCTCGCCAAGGGCCTGACGCTGCAGGACGTGTACACGCACCTGTGACGCGCCCCCACCTCACCCCACCGAACCACCCGAGGACACCGTGCTGAGGATCGCCGTCCCCAACAAGGGCTCGCTGTCGGAGCCCGCCGCCGAGATGCTGCGCGAGGCGGGCTACCGCCAGCGCCGCGACTCCCGCGAGCTCGTGCTGCCCGACCCGGACAACGACGTCGAGTTCTTCTTCCTGCGTCCCCGCGACGTCGCCGTCTACGTGGGCGCCGGCACGGTCGACGTCGGGATCACCGGCCGCGACCTGCTGATCGACTCCGCGTCGGAGGCCGTCGAGCACCTGCCGCTCGGCTTCGCGCGCTCGACGTTCCGGTTCGCCGGCGCCGCCGGTCGCCTGACCGACGCGCGGCAGATCGCCGGGCTGCGCGTCGCGACGTCGTACGCCGAGCTCGTCGCGGCGTACCTGCGCGAGCGCGGCGTCGAGCCCGAGGCCGTCGTGCGCCTCGACGGCGCCGTCGAGTCCGCGATCCGCCTCGGCGTCGCCGACGTGATCGCCGACGTCGTCGAGACCGGCTCGACGCTGCGCGCCGCGGGCCTCGAGGTCTTCGGCGAGCCGATCCTGCGCTCCGAGGCCGTGCTCATCCGGCGCGCCGACGTCGACCAGCCCGCGGGGCTCGACACGCTCACGCGGCGCCTGCAGGGCGTGCTGACCGCGCGCGAGTACGTCCTCATGGACTACGACGTGCCGCTGCACCTCGTCGACGACGCGGTCGCGATCACCCCCGGCCTCGAGTCGCCCACGGTGTCGCCGCTGCACAACGGCGAGTGGGCCGCGGTGCGCGCGATGGTGCCGCGCAGCCAGACCAACCGCGTCATGGACGCGCTGTACGACGTCGGCGCGCGCGCGATCCTCGTGACCTCCATCCTCGCCTGCCGGATCTGACGTGCCCACGCCCGACGACGCGCTCGCCGCACCGTTCCGCCCGCGCCTCGCGCGCGTCGTGACGCTCGCGGTGGCCGTCGTCGTGCTCGCGCTCACGGCCGTGCTGGTGCTGACCATGCCGGGGCTCGCACCGCTCGACCAGACCGGGTTCGCGCTGTTCGGGCTGCTCATCGCGTGGTTCTGCTGGCGGCAGGCGTCCGTGCGCGCGGTGCCCGACGCGACGGGTCTGCTGGTGCGGAACCTCCTCGTCACGACGCACGTCGACTGGGCGCAGATCGTCTCGGTGCGCTTCGGTCAGGGCCGGGCCTGGGTGCAGCTCGACCTCGCCGACGGCGACACGCTCGCCGTCATGGGCGTGCAGCGCGCCGACGGCGCGTTCGCCGAGCAGGAGGCCCGCCGCCTCGCGACGCTCGTGGCCCGCCGGACGACGACCGCCCGCGACGACTGACTGACGGCCGCGCGCGGGCCCGACGAGCGACCAGGTCGCCCCGCACGCTCGGCCGCGGCGTCCGACCGGGGGAGCGGACCGTCAGCCCGCGCGCACCGCGTGCACGCCCGCGACGGCCGCCGCGAGGAACGCGGCCGGGTCCGCGTCCAGCCGCCGCCCCATCGTCGACAGCGTCACGGGGGCCTCGCGCAACGCGTCCAGCAGCGCGTCGTCGGCGGCGACGCGCACCGCACGGTGCCGCCCCCGCGGTGCCACGAGTGTCGCGACCTGCGCGTCCACCCGGTCCGCGAGCGCCGCCCACGCATCCGACCCCGGTTCGGCGAGCAGGTCCTGCGGCGTGCCCGGCAGGTCGGGCGCGAAGGCCGGCACGACGACGTCGCAGGCCGCGAGCGCGACGCGCCCGTAGGCGGTCAGGGAGTGGTGCGACACCCCGAGGTGCCGCTCGCGCGCGTCGGCGCCCGAGACCCGCAGCGACGCGACGGGCCGACCGCCGAGGGTAGCGGCCGCGTTGAGCGCCTCGCCGGCGGCGACGCCCGAGAAGCCCCAGCGGGTGCCGGTGCCGAGGTTCCCGGGGCCCTGCGCGACGACCACGAGGTCCGCGTCGAGGACGTGCCGCGCGGCGAGCAGCCCGGTGTGCACGGTGACGGCCTCGAGGTCGCCGCCGAACGCCTGGCCGGTGGTCACGCACGCGTCGATCCACCCCGCGGTGCGCAGGGCGTCGACCGCGCGCGAGAACCACGCCGGCAGCGCACCGCCGTCGGTCATGACGTACACCACGCGGGGCGCGGGGCGCCCGGCGGTCGCGGCCGCTGCGCGCGCACCGGCGACCACGGCGGGCAGCGCCGAGTGCAGGTCCGCCACGACGACGGGCATCCCGGCGAGGTCGTCGGCGTCGCGCAGCACGTCGTGGTGCGGGGACTCCTGGTCGTCGACCCCCAGGACCATCGCCTGCAGCGGCGTGTACCGCGCCTTGACGAGGTGACCCGGTCCGGGCAGCGGGTCGGGCACGAGCGCGTCGGTGCGGGCGACCACCAGCGCGTACCCGCCGGTGCCGAGCCCGCGGACCAGCGCGGTGACGTTGAGCAGCACGCGCGCGCCCGGCACGACCTCGCCCACGAGGTGCGGGTAGGACAGCGCACGCACCGTGCGGTCCTCGCCCTCGAGGGCCACGGTCGACTCGCACGCACCGTCCCACCGGGCCCGGCACTCCGTCACGACTCCGGCACGCCACGCGATCACGCGCCCACGGTACCGGCGCGCCGCACGTCACCGGGTCGGGCGGGGCGCCCGCTGCGACTACCGTGGTGCCCGATGCCCCCCGCGATCCCCCCCGCCGAGCGCCTGCTCAACCTCGTCATCGCCCTGGTCAACACGCCGGGCCGGATGACGAAGGAGCAGGTGCGCTCGTCCGTGGCCGGGTACGGCGACGCGCGCTCCGACGACGCGTTCGAGCGGATGTTCGAGCGCGACAAGGACACGCTGCGCGACCTGGGCATCCCGGTGCTCACGGTGACGCACGCGGGGCACGGCGACGACATCGGCTACCGCATCGACGTCGAGCACTGGTCGCTGCCCGCCGTCGAGCTCACGGCCGCCGAGCTCGGCGTCCTCGCGCTCGCCGCGCAGGTGTGGCAGGACCAGTCGCTGCGCGCCGACTCGACGCGTGCGCTGACCAAGCTGCGCGCCGTCGGTGCCGAGCCGGGTGCGGCCGACCTGGTCGCGGGTCTCGCGCCGCGCGTGCGTGCGGGTGGCGACGCGTTCGGACCGCTCGTCGACGCCGTGCAGAACCGGCAGGCCGTGCGCTTCACGTACCACGCGGCGACGACGGGCGAGGTGCGCGAGCGGCGCGTCGAGCCGTGGAAGCTGCTGGCGCGCCGCGGCGGCTGGGTGCTCCTCGCCCGGGACCGCGACCGCGGGGCGAGCCGGTCCTTCCGCCTCAGCCGCATCCGGGGGGCCGTGCGGCCGCTCGGCCCTGCCGGGGGGTTCACGGCTCCGACGCCCGAGGAGCTCGCGGACGCGTCGCGCGCGTGGGTGGGCGACGGGCCCGAGCGCACGGCGCTGCTGGCGGTGACCCCGGAGCGCGCCGGTGCCGTGCGCGCCCGCGCCGTGCCGGTGCCGCCCGACGTGACGCTGCCCGTGGGCGCCGACCGCGTGCTCGCGGGGCGTGAGCTCGTCGCGGTGCCGTACCGGCTGGGCTGGGAGCTCGCCGAGGAGGTCGTCGGGTACGGCGACGCGGTGGTCGTGCTCGAGCCGGCGGACGTGCGCGACCAGGTCGTGGGGATGCTGCGGGTCGCCGCGACGCTCGACCGCGCGGGTGCGCGCGTGAGCGGCGGCGTGGAGGAGGTGCGCGGTGCCTGAGCGCGCGAGCGACCGCCTGGTGCGGATGCTGGGGATCGTGGCGTACCTCGAACGGCACGACGACGTGCCCGTCGAGCAGCTCGCGGCGCAGTTCGGCGTCCCGCCCGAGCAGGTGATGGCCGACATCGACACGCTGTGGGTCACGGGCACGCCGGGCTACCTGCCGGACGACCTCATCGACTTCGACGCCGCGTCCTACGAGCAGGGCGTCGTGCGGCTGACCGAGTCGCGCGGCATGACCCGCCCGCTGCGCCTGGGGCCTCGCGAGGGCGTCGCGCTGCTCGCGGCCCTGCGCTCGCTCGCCGCGCTGCGGCCCGCGCTCGACGCCGACCGCGCCGCGGCCCTGGACTCGGTGCTCGCCAAGGTGCAGGCCGCCACGGGCGACGCCACGGCCGCGGCGCCCGTCGAGGTCGAGCTGCAGGTCGGCGCGGCGCCCGCGGTGGCCGCCGCGATCGGCACGGCGCTCGCCGAGCGGCGTCGCCTGCGCCTGCGGTACGTGGACGCGTCGGACGTCGTGACCGAGCGCGACGTGGACCCGGTGCGCCTCGTGAGCGAGGACGACCGCTCGTACCTGCTGGCGTGGTCGCTCGCGGCCGACGCGGAGCGGCTCTTCCGCCTCGACCGCGTCGTCGAGGCGACCGTGCTGCCCGACGCGGCGCAGTCGCACGACGTCGCGGCCGACGCCGACGTGTTCCAGCCGGACGCGTCGGGCGAGCTCGTGACCGTCCGGCTCGCGGGCCGCGCGCGCTGGGTGGCCGAGTCCGTGCCGGTCGAGCGCACGCACGAGCGCGGCGACGGGTCGTTCGAGGTCGAGCTGCGGGTCGTGCAGCCCGCGTGGCTGCGGCACCTGCTGCTGCAGGTCGCGGACGACGTGCTCGACGTGCGCCCCGTCGAGGTGGCGCAGGACACGGCCGCGGCCGCACGTTCGGCGCTCGACGCCTACGCGCCGCTGCTGGGCGCGGGGGAGGTCTGACGTGCTCTGGTTCACCGTGTGGACGCTGCTCGTGCTGGGCACGCTCGGCGGCGCGTTCCTGCTGGGTCGGCGCCTGTGGCGCTCCCTGGTGGGCCTCGGCGAGGAGCTGGCCCGTGCCGGCGAGGTGGCCGAGCGCGTGTCGCAGCAGGCCGCGGAGCTCGAGGCCCGCGCCCGCGACGCCCAGCAGGAGATCCGCCCCACCCTGGGGGCGGACGCCGACGTGCTCGGTGCGCGGCTCGAGGAGCTGCGCGCGGTGCGCCGCCGGCAGCGCGCGCAGCGACGTGCGCGGCACCGCGACACCGTCGCCGACGCGTCGCGCCGCTGGTTCGGCTGAGGCCGGCGGTCACCCCCGCGGAGGTCACGAATCGGGACGCATCCCGGCGAAGCGCTTCGACAACCCCGGGCCACCCCGTAGACTCGGACCGGTCAGCACCGCCACCCATCCGAGGGAACGGACTCGTCATGAGGCTCACCCCGACGCACGCCGTCATCCTGCTCGTCGTCGTCCTGCTGCTGTTCGGCGCGAACCGGCTGCCGGGAGTGGCGCGGAGCATGGGGCAGTCGCTGAAGATCTTCAAGAAGGAGATGCAGGACCTCACGGGTGACGGCACGTCGACGTCCGCACCCGCCACGCCTGGTCCCGCGACGACGACCTCCACGACGACGCCTCCGGCCCCGGGTGCGCCCGACCCGGTCGCCACCACGGCACCCGAGGGCTCCGAGGTCCCCCCGCCGCCGCCTGCACCGCCCGCCGCGCCGCGCTCCTGACCCGCCCGTGACCCGCACGCCCGCCGCCGACGGCGGCCGGATGCCGCTGCGCGCGCACCTGCGCGAGCTGCGCCGGCGGCTCACGCTCATCGCCGTCGGGCTCGTCGTCGGCACGGTCGTCGGCTGGTTCTTCTACGACCCGGTGTTCCAGCTGCTGCAGCGGCCCATCCTGGACGTCGCCGCCCGGCGCGGGGACACCGTGTCGCTCAACTTCCAGGGCGTCGCCACGGCCTTCGACGTCCAGATCAAGGTCTCGCTGTTCCTCGGGGTGCTCGGCACGAGCCCGTGGTGGATGTATCAGCTGTGGGCCTTCATCACGCCGGGGCTCACGCGCCGCGAGCGCGGCTACGCGGTCGGGTTCATCGCCGCGGGCGTGCCCCTGTTCCTCGCGGGCGCCGCACTCGCGTTCTGGGCGCTGCCCAACGCGGTGCGCCTGCTCACCGACTTCGCCCCCGCCGAGACCACCAACTGGGTCGACGCGCAGCTGTACCTCAGCTTCGTCATGCGCATCGTCCTCGCGTTCGGCGTCGGGTTCCTGCTGCCGGTCGTCATGGTCGCCCTGAACTTCGCCGGGCTCGTGCGGGCACGCGCCTGGCTGGCGGGCTGGCGGTGGGCGGTCGTCATCGCGTTCACGTTCGCGGCCGTGGCCACGCCCACACCTGACGCGATCTCGATGATCGTGGTGGCGATCCCCATCTGCGTGCTGTTCTTCGTCGCGATCGGCGTGTGCCACCTGCACGACCGCCGGCTCGACCGCCGGCTCGTCGCGCAGGGCCTGCCGCGGCTCGACGGCACGATGCCCGGCGAGGACGCCGACGCGCGAGGTGGCGGCGCCGCACCGGGCACCGCGTGAGCACGCTCGGCCTCGTGGTCAACCCCGTCGCGGGCGACGGTCGCGGCGGCGTCGTGGGGGAGCGCACGCACCGCCTGCTGGCGCGCGCCGGGCACACCGTCCGTGACCTGTCCGCGCCGAGCCTCGTCCAGGCGACCGACCGTGCGCGCGCCGCCGTGACCGAGGGCCTCGACGCGCTCGTCGTCGTCGGCGGCGACGGCATGGTGCACCTCGGTGTCGGCCTCGTCGCCGGCACCGCGCTGCCGCTCGGGATCGTCGCCGTCGGCACCGGCAACGACGTGGCCCGCGCGCTCGGCCTGCCGCGCGGCGACGCCGACCGTGCCGTCGCGGTCCTCGACGGCGCGCTGCGCACCGGCGCCCGCCGCGTCGACGCCGTCCGCGTGACCCGCGGGGGCGACGGCGAGGTCCGCTGGTACGCGGGCGTCCTGTCGTGCGGCGTCGACGCGGCCGTCAACGCGCGGGCCAACACGCTGCGCTGGCCGCACGGCCACGCGCGGTACGTGCGCGCCCTGGTCCCCGAGCTCGCGGCGTTCCGGCCCTACGGGTACCGCGTGCGCGTCGACGGCACGCTCTGGGAGTCTCCCGGCACGGTCGTCGCGGTCGCCAACACCGCGTGGTTCGGCGGTGGCCTGCGCGTCGCACCCGGGGCGACCCCCGACGACGGGCTGCTCGACGTCGTCGTCGCGGGACCGCTCACGCGCCACGACGTCGTCGGGCTCTTCCCGCGCCTGTACCGGGGCAGCCACGTCCACGACCCGCGCGTGCAGGTCCTGCGGGGGTCGCGCGTCACGGTCGAGCACGCGCCCGACCTCGGCCCCGCGCCGCCCGCCGCGTTCGCGGACGGCGAGCACCTCGGAGCCCTGCCGCTCGAGGTCGAGGTCGTGCCGGGCGCGCTCGGCGTGCTCGGCTAGCGCACCGGCACGGCGTGCCTAGGGTGGGCGCGTGCCCTCCCGTCGCCGCCGCACCCGCAGCACGTCCGCCGCCGCACCCGCGGCCCGGACCACCAGCCCCGCCGAGCCGTCGCCCGCCGAGCGCTACGCCGCCGCACGCCGCCGCGCCGGGGCCGACCGCGGCGAGCTCGCGACGTTCCGCGACCGCCTCGACTTCCCGCTCGACGACTTCCAGGTCGAGGCGTGCGCGGCGCTCGAGCGTGGCAGCGGCGTGCTCGTCGCCGCCCCCACGGGCGCCGGCAAGACCGTCGTGGGGGAGTTCGCGGTCCACCTCGCGCTCGCCGCGGGCCGCAAGGCGTTCTACACGACACCCATCAAGGCCCTGTCGAACCAGAAGTACGCCGACCTCGCGCGCGTGCACGGCGCCGACCGCGTCGGCCTGCTCACCGGCGACACCAACGTCAACGGCGACGCCGACGTCGTCGTCATGACCACCGAGGTCCTGCGCAACATGCTGTACGCCGGGTCACCCGCGCTCACCGGGCTCGGGTACGTCGTCATGGACGAGGTGCACTACCTCGCCGACCGGTTCCGCGGGCCCGTGTGGGAAGAGGTGATCATCCACCTGCCCGACGACGTGCAGCTCG
This sequence comes from Cellulomonas sp. HD19AZ1, assembly GCF_004535805.1. NCBI lineage: Bacteria > Bacillati > Actinomycetota > Actinomycetes > Micrococcales > Cellulomonadaceae > Cellulomonas > Cellulomonas sp. HD19AZ1. The sequence continues at coordinate 140,107 of NZ_SPHX01000007.1, read as the reverse complement.
TGTCCCTGTCCGCGACCGTGTCGAACGCCGAGGAGTTCGGCGACTGGCTCGCGACCGTGCGCGGCGACACCACGGTCGTCGTCAGCGAGCACCGCCCCGTGCCGCTCGGGCAGCACGTCATGGTCGACGACCGGCTCCTCGAGCTGTACGCGGGCCACGTCGACCCCACGGACCCCGGCGTCGACCCGCCCATCAACCCCGACCTCGCGCAGCTCCTGCGCCGTCAGCTGCCCGGCGGGCCGCCGCGCCGCGGGCCCGGCGACCGCGGCGGCCGCGGACGCGGCGGCCCCGGCCCGCACCGGGGCGGCGGGGGCGTGCGCCCCACGCCCCGGTTCGTCGTGGTCGACGAGCTCGCGCAGGCCGACCTGCTGCCCGCGATCGTGTTCATCTTCTCGCGCGCCGGGTGCGAGTCCGCCGTCGAGCAGTGCCTGCGCGCCGGCGTCCGGCTGACGAACCCCCGCGAGCAGTCCGAGATCCGCCTCCTCGTCGAGGAACGCTGCGCGGCGATCCCGCCCGAGGACCTCGCCGTGCTGGGGTACGACCGGTTCGTCGAGGCCGCCGTGCGCGGCGTCGCGGCGCACCACGCCGGCATGCTGCCGCTGTTCAAGGAGACCGTCGAGGACCTGTTCTCGCGCGGCTGGGTCAAGGTCGTGTTCGCGACCGAGACCCTCGCGCTCGGCATCAACATGCCCGCGCGCTCGGTCGTGCTCGAGAAGCTCGTCAAGTGGGACGGCAGCGCGCACGTCGACATCACGCCGGGGGAGTACACGCAGCTCACCGGCCGTGCCGGCCGCCGCGGCATCGACACCGAGGGGCACGCGGTCGTCGTCGCGCACGCGGGCCTCGACCCCGTGCAGCTCGCGGGCCTGGCCTCGCGCCGCCTGTACCCGCTGCGCTCGTCGTTCCGGCCGACGTACAACATGTCCGTCAACCTCGTCGCGCAGGTCGGGCGTGAACGCGCGCGCGAGGTGCTCGAGACCTCGTTCGCGCAGTTCCAGGCCGACCGCGGCGTCGTCGGGCTCGCGCGGCAGGCGCAGACGCACGCCGAGGCGCTCGAGGGGTACGCCGAGGCCATGTCGTGCCACCTCGGGGACTTCGCGCAGTACATGGGCCTGCGACGCGCGATCACCGACCGCGAGCGCGGCCTGGCCAAGGACGCGGCCGCGGCGCGCCGCGCGGACGTCGCGCGCACGCTCGACGGCCTGAAGACCGGTGACGTCGTCGAGATCCCCGTGGGCAGGCGGGCGCAGCACGCGGTCGTGGTGGACCCGGGCGGGCCGGGAGGGTTCGACGGTCCGCGGCCGACCGTGCTGACGACGGACCGCCAGGTGCGCCGGCTCACGGTGGCCGACGTCGGCACGGGCCTGCGGACGGTCGGCCGGCTGAAGGTGCCGGGCGGCTTCCAGGTCCGGGTCCCGGCCGCGCGTCGCGACCTCGCGGCGCGTCTGCGGTCGCGGCTCGACGAGCTCGACGTGACCCCCTCGGGGCGCCCGGGGGGACGCCGCGACCGGGCGCGGACGGCCGCCGCGGAGGACGCCGCGCTGGAGGAGCTGCGCCGCGAGCTGCGGGCGCACCCCTGCCACCGCTGCCCCGACCGTGAGGACCACGCGCGGTGGGCCGAGCGGTGGGAGCGGCTGCGCGACGAGCACGCGGCGCTCGTGCGGCGCATCGCGGGCCGTACCGGCTCGATCGCCGCCGTGTTCGACCGCACGTGCGACGTGCTGCGGACCCTCGGCTACCTCGCTCTCGACGACGACGGCACGCTCGCCGTGACGCCGGACGGGCAGTGGCTGCGCCGCCTCTACGCCGAGAACGACCTCGTGCTCGCCGAGTGCCTGCGGCAGGGCGTGTGGGACGAGCTCGACGCGCCGGGCCTCGCGGCCGCCGTGTCGACGCTCGTGTACCGGTCGCGGCGGGACGACGACACCGGCGCGCACGTCCCCGGCGGGCCCGACGGCCGTCTCGGGCGGGCGCTGGACGCCGCCGTGCGTGCGTGGTCCCAGCTCGAGGACCTCGAGCACGCGGCGCGGCTCGAGACGATCCAGCCGCTCGACCTCGGCCTGGTCGAGCCGATCCACCGGTGGGCCGCGGGCCGCAGCCTCGACGCGGTGCTGCGGGGGTCGGACCTCGCGGCCGGCGACTTCGTGCGGTGGTGCAAGCAGGTCATCGACGTGCTCGACCAGGTCGCGGGGGCCGCGCCGACGGCCCGCCTGCGGACGACCGCGGAGCGTGCCGTGCTGGGGCTGCGCCGCGGCGTGGTCGCGTACTCGGCGGTCTGACGGCGGTCCGGCGCGCGCCGCTGAGGCGCAGGTCACGACGCCCGGGGCGTGGTCCCGGGCCGCGCCCCGGCGCGGCGGGCCCTATCGTGTCGGGTTGTGAGCTCGACCCTGTACCGGCACGGCGTCGTGCACTCGCCGGCCGACCCGTTCGCCGAGGCCCTGCTCGTCGAGGACGGCACCGTCGCCTGGATGGGCTCCGACGACACGGCCGACGGTCTCGTCGCCGGTGTCGACGAGGTCGTCGAGCTCGACGGCGCGCTCGTCGCGCCCGCGTTCGTCGACGCGCACGTGCACCTGCTCGAGACGGCGTTGGCGAGCGCCGGCCTCGACCTGACGGCCGAGAACGGGGTGCGCGGGCTGGGCGACGTGCTCGACGCCGTGGCCCGCGTCGCGGCCGCGCGCGCACCGGGGGACCGGCGCCCCGTGCACGGCACGGGGTGGGACGAGGGCACGTGGCCCGAGGGGCGCCCCCCGACCGCCGCGGAGCTCGACGCCGCGGGACAGGGTCTGCCGGTCTACCTGGCCCGGGTCGACGTGCACTCGGCGGTGGTGTCCGGCGCGCTGGCGGACCTCGCGGGGCTGCGCGGCCTGCCCGGCTGGTCGGACGACGGCCGGGTCGTGGGCGCGGCCCACCACGCGGCGCGCGACGTCGCGCTGGCCGTGGCCGACGACGAGCGCGAGGCGGCATACCGGTCGGCGCTCGCGCAGGCCGCCGCGGCGGGGATCGCCGCGGTGCACGAGCAGTCCGCGCCGCACGTCGACACGCGTGCGGGCCTGCGGCGGCTGCTCGCCATGACCGCCGACCCCGCGTCGGCCCTGCCGCTCGTCGTGGGGTACCGCGCCGAGGCGTGCGTGACCGTGGACGACGCGCGCGCGCTGCTCGCCGACGTGCCGGGCCTGACGGGCATCGGCGGCGACCTCAACGTCGACGGGTCGCTCGGGTCGCGCACGGCGGCGCTGCGGCACCCGTACGCGGACGCTCCGGGCGTGACGGGCACGCTGCACCTGACGGCCGAGCAGATCGCCAACCACGTCACGGCGGTGACCCGTGCGGGGTCGCACGCCGCGTTCCACGTCATCGGCGACCGGGCGCTCGACGAGCTGCTCCTCGGGCTGCGTGCGGCCGCCGACGTCGAGGGCACCGCGGCGATCGCCGCGGCCGGGCACCGGGTCGAGCACGCGGAGATGGTCGACGCGCACTCGCTCGCGCAGATCGTGCTGCTCGGGCTGCGCCTGTCGGTCCAGCCCGCGTTCGACGCCGCGTGGGGCGGGCCGGACGGCATGTACGCGCGGCGCGTCGGCCCCGGCCGCGCCGCGGCGATGAACCCGTTCGCCGACCTCGCGGCGGCCGGCGTGCCGCTCGCGCTCGGCTCGGACGCACCCGTGACCCCGCTGGACCCGTGGGCGGGCGTGCGCGCCGCCGCCGCTCACCACGAGCCGGACCAGCGGATCTCGGTGCGTGCCGCGTTCCGTGCCGCGACGCGCGGCGGGTGGCGCCTGGCCGGCCTCGACCACACGGGGGCGGGGGAGCTGCGCGTCGGTGCGCCCGCGCACCTCGCGGTGTGGCGTGCCGAGCACCTCGTCGTGCAGGCGTCGCGCACGTCCGCCTGGAGCGCCGACGCACGCGCCGGCAGCCCGCTCCTGCCGGACCTGTCGCCCGACGCACCCGCGCCGCGGTGCCTGCGCACGGTGCGCGCGGGTGTCGTCCTGCACGACGCGCTGGGCTGACGGCGAGCGCGAGCGCCGGCTCGTTCGGGTGAACTTCAGGCCACGGCTCGCCGGCCCCAGGGCGACCGCGCGGGGTCGGCGCGCGACACGCTGACGACACGCCGAGCGACGGGATCGGACGTCGGGCATTCGGGACGCGCTGACCTGCGGTGATCCCGCTGACCTGCCCGAACGTCCTCTTGACAGCGTTTCCGAGGCTAGTAGTTTCGCGTGTGGCCCGCCGTCGCGGGTGCCGGGGGGACTCACGAGGCCTGCGCGGCGCCGCGCCGCATGAGCTCCGACCGGGCCCGCGCGTCCAACAGAGAACGGCAGGCAGCGCCTCGCCGGTACGAAGGGCGCGCGGGCCGGTCGGTCGGAGCCCCGGCCGGTGCGGGGCGCCGCGCTCACGGCTGGCTGACGTACCCTGCTGCGGTGCCTCTCCCGCCGTCCGCCCGCTGGCTGACGCTCGTCTTCGCGGCGGCCGGCGGCTTCTTCACCCGTCTCGCGTTCCCCGACCCGGGCTGGAGCCTGCTCGCCCCCGTCGGCGTGACGCTGCTGTACCTGGCGCTGCGACGCGACTCGGCTCGCTGGAACGCGCTCGTGGGCCTCGTGTGGGGCCTGACGTGCTTCGGCCCGATGATCACGTGGGCCGACGAGGCCGTGGGGCTGGTCCCGTGGCTCGCGCTGACCGTCCTCGAGGCGTCGTACGTCGCGCTGTTCGGCGCCGCGTGGGCGTGGGCGCGGCGCGGCCACGCCGTGTGGCGCGGCGGGTTCTGGCAGCTGCTCGTCTTCGTCGTCCTCTGGGTGGGCGTCGAAGAGCTCCGCTCGAGCTGGCCCTTCGGCGGCTTCCCGTGGGGGCGGCTCGCGTTCTCGCAGGCGGACTCACCGCTCGCGGCGTTCATGTGGGTGGGCGGCACACCGCTGCTCAGCGCCGTGGTCGCGGGCCTCGGCGTGCTCCTGGCCCGCGCCGCGCTGGCCGCGGGGCAGGTCGCGTTCGTCCGGACGGTCGGCGCGCTCGCCGCCGTGGGCGCGGTCGTCGCGGGGTCCCTCGTGATCCCGCTCGACACCGCCGCGCAGACCGGCACGCTCCGCGTCGGGGCCGTGCAGGGCAACGTCCCCGAACCGGGCCGGCTCGACGCGTTCGGGCAGCGCCGGCAGGTCCTCGACAACCACGTCGCGGGCACGCGCGCGCTGCTCGAGCGGACCGCACCCGGCGACCTCGACGTCGTGCTGTGGCCCGAGAACGGCTCCGACATCGACCCGCAGGTCGACGCCGAGGCGGCGGGGCTCATCGACGGCGTCGCGCAGGAGGTCGCCGCCCCGCTGCTGGTGGGGACCGTGCAGTACCCGGACTCCGGCGGCCGCTACAACACCGCCGTGCTGTGGGAGCCGGGCGTCGGCCCGGTCGCGACCTACTCGAAGCAGCGGCCCGCACCGTTCGCCGAGTACATCCCGATGCGTTCGTTCGTGCGGCACTTCTCCGACGCGGTCGACCTCGTGACGCGCGACATGCTGCCCGGCACGAAGCCCGGGGTGATCCCGCTGGCGTCCGAGCGCCTGGGACGCACCGTCGTGCTCGGGGACGTCATCTGCTTCGAGGTCGCGTACGACGCGATCGTCCGCGAGGCCGTGACCGAGGGCGGCGAGCTGCTGGTCGTGCAGACCAACAACGCGTCCTTCGGGTGGTCCGACGAGTCGACCCAGCAGCTCGCGATGGCGCGCCTGCGGGCGGTCGAGCTGGGGCGTGCGACCGTGCAGATCTCGACGGTCGGCGTGAGCGCCGTGATCGCGCCCAACGGGGTGGTCACGCAGCGCACCGAGCTGTTCACCGCCGACCAGATGATCGCGGACCTGCCGCTGCGGGACTCGCTGACACCGGCCGCACGCGCCGGGGACTGGCCGGCGCGGGTCGCGTGCGTGCTCGCGGTGTGCGTCGTGCTCGCGGGCATGGTCGGCGCCGCGCGGCTGCGGCGCGACGACCGACCCGAGGGTCCCGCCTGACCCGTAGTCCAACCGTGTCCCGGGCGCGCCGCGACCGGGTGGCACCGGGTTGCTCGCCGACGCGGTCGGACGAGGCATGCTCCTGCTCGGCGCGGGTCTGGCTCGCCGACCGCGACCCGGACCCGGACCCGGACCCGGACCCGGACAGCACGATGCCCCCGGTGCGGGCACCGGGGGCATCGGGGGAGCGGGTGTCAGGCGCTGCGGCGCAGCTTGCCCGCACGCAGCAGGTCGAGCCGCTCGTCGAGCAGCTCCTGCAGCTCGTTGACCGTGCGCCGCTCGAGGAGCATGTCCCAGTGCGTGCGCGGCGGCTTGCCCGCCTTCACCTCGGGCTTCGACGCGTCGCGCAGCAGCGCCTCGGTGCCGCAGCGGCACTCCCACACCACGGGGACGTCCGCCTCGACCGAGAACGGCAGGATGATGGTGTGCCCGTTCGGGCAGTCGTAGTACGCCTGGAGACGAGGGGCGAAGTCGACGCCCTGCTCGGTCTCCATGCTGTGGGACCCGATGCGCATGCCGCGCAGGGACCTGTTGGCCATGAGGGACCTCCGTGCCGTGTGGTTCCGGCAGCTCGCGCCCTGCCGGATTCCAGATCGAATCGTTCCGCTTCCTGTTCGTAAACGCGGGGAGGGACGGCGATGTTCCGACCCGCGGTGAAGGTCTGGTGAACACACACTGTGGCAGGAACGGCGTCGTCGCGCGCGTCGGCACCGGGGGAGCGGCGGCGACCTCGTGCTGCCTAGGGTGGGTGGCATGACGATGACGTACCGCCGCCTCGGCGACAGCGGCCTGACGGTGTCCACGGCAGGGCTCGGGTGCAACACGTTCGGGGCGACGCTCGCCCCCGACGGCGTGGGGGAGGTCGTGAGCGCCGCCCTGGACGCGGGCGTGACGTTCTTCGACACGGCCGACGTGTACGGCGGCGAGCCGGGCCAGAGCGAGGAGCTGCTCGGTGCGGCGTTGCGCGGTCACCGCGACGACGTCGTGGTCGCGACGAAGTTCGGCATGGACGTCGGTGGGCTCAACGGCGCGGACTGGGGCGCGCGCGGGTCGCGCCGGTACGTGCGGCGCGCGATCGAGGGGTCGCTGCGGCGTCTCGGGACGGACCACGTCGACCTGTACCAGCTGCACGCACCGGACCCGGGCACGCCCATCGAGGAGACGCTCGCGGCGCTGCACGAGCTGGTCGTGGAGGGCAAGGTGCGCTACGTCGGGTCCTCGAACTTCGCCGCGTGGCAGGTCGTCGACGCCGACTGGTCGGCCCGGTCGGCGGGCACGACGCCGTTCGTGTCGGCGCAGAACCGGTACAACCTCCTGGACCGCGGCGCGGAGGCGGAGCTCGTGCCGGCGGCCGAGCAGGTCGGCGTGGGGATCCTGCCGTACGTCCCGCTCGCGTCGGGTCTGCTGACGGGCAAGTACCGCCGCGGCCAGGAGGCGCCCGAGGGCAGCCGCCTGTCGCGCATGCCGCAGCGCCTCGCGGCCGCGGACTTCGACCGCATCGAGGCGCTCGCCGCGCTCGCGCAGGACTGGGGCGTGGACCTGCCGACGCTCGCGCTCGGCGGCCTGGCTGCCCAGCCCGCCGTCGCGTCGATCATCTCGGGCGCTCGCACGCCGGAGCAGGTGCGCGCGAACGTCGCGTCGGCGCTGTGGGAGCCGACGCTCGAGCAGCTCGCAGCCATCGACGACGCGTCGCCCGGGCCGGCCTGAGGCGCTGCGGGCGCGTCGGCGGTCCACGCGCCGACGCGCCCGCCCGGGACCGTGCGCACGGTCCCGGGCGGAATCGCCCGCACGGACCCGGCCGTGCGTCCGCCGCGCACGGACCGCGGCCCGTCTGAGACGACGGTCACGCTCCGTCACGGCGGTATGCGCTCGTCGCGGCGATCAGCGGTTGCGTAGCGTGGGTGGCATGGCTCACGAGGACCAGCTCACCGCCCTGCCCCCCGTCGACCGCGCCGCGGCCGACGCGTTCTGGGCGGACTACGCCGCCGCGCACCCGGCCGCCGTCGCGGCGTGCTCGGACTACACGGTCGAGTACTTCGGCGACAACCCGCGCCTGGCGGACGAGCTGCTGCGGACCGTGACGCACGGCCCGAAGCGCGGTACCGCGGAGCTGACGAGCGAGTACCGCGCGCGGGGTGACGAGCTGCCGCGCGTCGGCAGCCACTGGATCGCGTGCGACAGCACGGGAGCGCCGGCGATCGTCATCCGCAGCACGGACCTGCGCATCCTCACGTTCGACCAGGTCGACGCCGACTTCGCGTACGCCGAGGGCGAGGACGACCGGTCGCTCGAGAGCTGGCGCCGCGAGCACCGCACGTACTGGACCCGGACGTGCGCCGCCCGTGGTGCGACGTGGTCGGAGAGCGACGAGATCGTCTGCGAGCGGTTCTCCGTCGTCTGGCCGCCCGAGCTCGCGGACGCGCCGCAGGCCTGAGCCCCACGGTGGTCGGCCGGCTACCGCCCGGCCGACCACCCACCTCACGGGCGCAGGACGCGCGCGCGGTGCTCACCGACCGCCAGGACGACCCGCACGGGCACGCCCCGGTCGTCGGCGGCCTCGCGCACCGCGGCCTCCCACGTGCGCTCGAACGCACCACGGTCACCTCCTGCGGCACGCACGACGGCGACGACGAGCGCGCCGCCCGGCGCCTCGTGCCGCAGGACGTCGTCGATCGCCACCATCACCTGCCGCACGTCACCGGGCACCGGCTGCAACGGGATGCCGACCAGCGGGAGCACGACGGGCAGCAGGCGCGCGTCCGCGTCGAGGAGCAGGAGCCACAGCGCCGGGGGTCCGGCACGCTCGGGACCGATCAGCGCGAGCGCGGCGTCGAGCACCGCGTCGTCGTGCAGGAGCGGTGCGGTGGGCAGGGCGGGAAGGTCGTCGTCGGGCCCGGGTGCGGACCAGCTCGTGTCGTCGTGCATGACGCGAGCCTGGGGGAGCGGTGCACCTCGACGGAGAGTGGCCGACGCCCACTGTGGTTCGAACACGTGTTCGACGTTCTTGTGGTCGGCTCGGCGCGGCCACCGAGCAGACAGGCGCGTGGCAGGCGGGACGCGCGGGGCGTGTGTCAGGGGCGACGCCACAGGCGGGGGGCGAACGCGAGGCCCAGCGCGCCCGCCACGCCGAACGTCACGGCCACCGCGGGACGGCCGCCCTCGGCGAGCACCGAGACGGCCACGACCACGGCGAGCGCCGCGAGCAGGAGGATCGCGGCCGTCGCGCGGCGGGACCGACGCTCCTGCGTGACGTCGACGGTGCTGCCCGACTGCTGTGCCGCGTCCACGAGCACGCCTCCCGGTGATGACGGCGCCCGGTCCGGTGCGCGGGCGTCGTCCGCACCTTCTCACACGCTGTCGGCACGGCGGCGGGACCCGGGTCCCGCGGCCGTGCACCACGCCACGAGACGGCTCAGGGGCGACTCGCGGCGCGCCGGCCGGGACCCGCGCGCACCATGGCCAGGTGACCGCCAGAGACACGAGGGTGGTCGCCAGCACACGACCCCTAGTCGTCACCGCCTGAGCGCCGCTCGGCGGGCTCTCCGCCCGTTCTCCACCAACGCCGATAATGTGCATTATGTCACTTCATCGACTGCGCGACTCCGCGAACGGCAACGACGTCGGTCCGATGCCCTCGCTCGGCGCCAGAGGACACCTGTGCCCCGCGCGAGCCTCACCTGCCCCCGGTGCTTCGCTTCAGCACCTCGGTGAGCTGCGTCAGGTCGCGCAGCTCGATGTCTGGCCGCACCTCGTCTGCGTGAGGTTGCTGCAGGTACGCCCATGGTCCGCGTCGCAGCCATGGACGACGTCGCCCTCCGCGCGACCGACGCGACTCACGTCGTCGGCGGCACCTCGACGACCCGCGGATCGCCCTACCCGATGCCGAGCAGGTCCTCGGTGCGCTCGGCGACCTCGTGCGTCGCCGCGACGACCTCGCGGTTGAACCACGGGTCCTCGACGTGCCGCGCCACCGCGCGGTCCAGCTCGTCGACACGACTCCTCAGGTCGTCGTCCTCGACCAGCGACGGGTGCACGGCGAGCGCGCGCGCCGCGACCAGCAGACCGTCCGCGCGCTCCCGGAACATCAAGCCGAACCGCGGGGCGTCGTCACCGACCGACAGGTCCCAGCTCACCATGGCGGCCAGCCGCCGGCAGAGCTCACGCAGCAGGGCGTCCGCGGTCGTCGGGTCCGGCGGTGTCGGCACGCGGTCAGCGTGGCACGCGCGCCGCTGCCTCGCTGCGCACCTTGGTCCCGCCTCGACCCGCCCCGCCGTGCGGGACCGCACGTCCCGGCACCCGTGGACCGCCTCCCTCAGCCCGGCCCGTCGCTCGTCGCGGCGAGCAGCGGCACGAGCACGTCGCTGATCGGTGTCGGGATGCCGTGCGCGCGCCCGAGGCGGCGCACGACGCCGTTGCGGACGTCCCACTCGAGCGGCCGCCCCGCCTCGCGGTCCGCCAGGATCGACGTGCCGCGCTCCGGCGGCGCACCGCGGAAGGCGTCGAGGACGCGCTGCGGCTCGCCCTCCCCCAGGTCCGCGCCCTCGGCGCGCGCGACCGCGAGGCACTCGCGCAGGTAGGCCAGCGTGAGCGCACCGACGTCGTCCCGGGCGAACACGCCCGAGCGCCGACCCGTGAGCGCCATGAGTCCCGCGGCCGCGTTCTGCAGCAGCTTGCGCCACGCGTCGGACACGAAGCCCGACGTCGTGCCGACCACGCACCGCGACCCCTGCAGCGCGCGGACGACGACGTCGGACCCAGGTCCGTCCGGGAGGGTCAGCCGCGGGTCGGCGAGCAGCCGCACGGTCGCGTCCGGCAGGCGCTCCGCGGGGAACCACACCACGGCCGGCACGACGGTCGCGCCCGGCGCGAGCGGCGCCACCGCCTGCCGCTGCTCGACGCCGTTCTGCAGGACGCACACGACGGTGCCCGGGCGGCAGAGCCGCCCGAGCCACGGCGCGGCGTCGGGGTTCTGCGTGGCCTTCACCGCGAGGACCACCAGGTCGACGGCACCCGGAGCGTCGTCCGGGTCGGTCCGGACGGGGACGGGCGCGACCACGACCGAGCCGCCCACGTCGAGCCGCAGCTCGGTGCGGGCCGTGCGACCGGCGACGAACGGCGCGGCGCCGCCCTCGTGCAGCGCGACCGCGACCGTGGTCCCGATCGCGCCGGGTCCCACGACCGCCACCGTCGGCAGGTCCGTCTCGGTCATCGCAGGTCTCCCCTCCACGTCGCCGGACCGGACGGCCCGGCCCCGCCCTCCCCTACCCGTGCGCCAGGACGCCCAGCACGAGCACCGCCAGCGCGAGCACGACCTCGCACGCCATGACCACGACCCGCTGCCGCCGGGGCAGCGCCAGCCGGCGCACCGCGAGCAGCCCCACCGCGGTCAGCGTCGTCACCGTGGTGACGGTCGCGACGAGCAGGCCGGTGGTGGTCGTGTAGACGCCGAAGGCCGCCAGTGCGAGCGACACCACCGCGGGGCCGACGACGGTCGCGGCACCCAGCGTCGAGGCCGCCATGCGGCCGTGCTCGGCGGCCGTGGGGACGCGTGCGTGCACGACGACGTGGCTCAGGAGGTCGGCGAGGTACACCGTGCAGACCGTGGCTGCGACCGCGACGGCGAGCGTGCCGAGGGCGCGCCCGGGCGAGGCGTCGGCGTCGTGCGCCTGGAGCGTGAGGATCACGGCCAGCGCGGTGAACGCGACGTAGATCCGCTCCTTGAGCGCGGCTGCCCGGTGGGCGGCGTCCGCGCGGTCGGGCGGCGTGGAGCGGTGGTCGCTCATGCGCCCGGGCGCGCGGCGTAGGCGCGCACGAACGCGCGGGCGCCGTCGGTCATGATCCGCAGGACGTGCGTGCGCTCGGCGCGACGGCGGGAGGGCTCGTTGAGCACCCGCAGCGTCGTCAGCGCGTGGAAGTGCTCGGCGGCGAGCGCGGGGTCGGGCGCGTCGAGCAGACCCGCCCGGGTGAGGTCGTCGAGACGGTCGGCGAGCACCCGGGTCTGCGCCTCGTCGAGCGGGTGGCCGTCCAGCTCGGGCAGCTGCTGCTCGTTCTCGGTGACGAGCCGGACGGCGGCGAGGTGGTCGGCCGACAGCAGCAGCGCGTCGCCGAGGTCGGACGCGAGGTCGACGAACGCCCGCTCGAGCGCGGCGGGCTCGCGCAGCGGCGTCGCGTCCCCGAGGCGGTGCGCCACGTGCTCCCGGAGGGTCTCGAGCGCCCGCTCCCCCGCCTCCTCGACGACACCGAGGAGCAGCCGACGCTTGTCGCCGTAGTAGTCGTAGACGGTCCGTTTCGAGACGCCCGCCCGTGCGGCGACGGCGTCCATGCTGGTGCGGTCCACGCCGGACTGCACGAACAGCTCGCGCGCGGCCGCCAGGATCGCGGCGCGCTTGTGCGCCTGCCCGGCGCGCACGGGCCTCTCGTCGAGCGTCGTCATGGTGCCCCTTCCCGCGGTCGGGACCCACGCTACACCGTCGGGTGTAGATCTACACCACACGGTGTAGTGTCGCCGCCATGACCCCCTCCGCGACCCTCGAGGCCCACGCCCTCACCAAGCGCTACCGTCGCACCACCGCCGTCGACGACCTGTCGTTCCGGGTCCGGCCCGGCGTGGTCACGGGGTTCCTCGGGCCCAACGGGGCCGGCAAGTCCACGACCCTGCGGCTCTTCCTCGGGCTCGACCGACCCACCCGCGGCGCGGCGACCGTGGGCGGCCTGCGCCTCGCCGAGACCCCGCGCGCGATGCGTGTCGTGGGCGCGATGCTCGACGCGCGCGCCGTCCACCCGCGGCGGACCGCCACCGACCATCTCCTCGCGGTCGCACGTGCCGGGGGCGTCCACCGGCGTCGCGTCCCCGAGGTGCTCGGCCTCGTCGGCCTCGCGGACGCGGCACACCGCCCCGCGGGCGAGCTCTCGCTCGGCATGCAGCAGCGCCTCGGCATCGCGACCGCGCTCGTCGGCGACCCCGGCGTCGTCATCCTCGACGAGCCGCTCAACGGGCTCGACCCCGAGGGTATCCGGTGGGCCCGCACGCTCATGCGCGACCTGGCGAGCGAAGGGCGCACCGTGCTGTTCTCGAGTCACCTCATGGGCGAGATGGAGCTCACCGCCGACCACCTCGTCGTCGTCCACCACGGGCGGCTGCTGGCCGACCAGCCGCTGACGGCGTTCGTCGCCGAGCGGACGACGCGCCGCGTGCGTGCCCGGAGCCCCGAACGCGAACGCCTCGCCGCGGCGCTGGACCGCGCCGGGGTCACGACGCGCGTCGATCCCGTCGCCGCGGACGCGCTCGACGTCACGGGCACCACGACCGACGAGGTCGGACGGATCGCCGCGACGACCGGCGTCGCCCTCGCCGAGCTCACGGACGTCCGCGACTCGCTCGAGGAGGTCTTCCTCGCCATGACCGCCGCACGGAAGGACGCCGCCTGACATGGACCTCCTCGCCTCCGAGTGGATCAAGGCCCGCAGCGTCCGCGGCACGTGGCTCCTCGCCGTGTCGACGGTCGTGGTGACGGCGGTGGTCGGGCTGCTCGGCGTGAGCGCGCTGCTCCCCGAGTGGCGCACCGCCCTGCCCGCCGACCTCGACCCCGTCGCCGTCGGCCTCAAGGGCGTGCTCGTCGGGCAGGTCCTCGTGGCCTGCCTCGGCGCGCAGCTCGTGACCGGCGAGTACGCGACGGGTCAGATCGTCACGACCCTGACCGTCGCGCCGCGCCGCACGGCGCTGCTGGCCGCGAAGACGGCGGTCGCCGCGCTGATCGCCACCGCCACCGCCGTCGTCACGGTCGTCGTCGCCACCGCCGCGAGCCAGGGCGCGCTCGCCGCCGCGGGCCTGCCGAGCGCCGACCTCGGCGACCCCGCGGCCGTCCGGGCCGTCCTCTGCGCCGCCGCCTACCTGGTGCTGACGGCCGTGCTCGGCGTCGGGTTCGGCACGCTCACCCGCAGCTCGTCGGGCACGCTCGCGATCGTCGTGACGGTGGCCCTGCTCGTGCCCGCACTCGCCCCCGGGCTGCCCGGCACGGTCGGCGACCTCGTGGCCACGTACTGGCCGACGACCGCCGGTCAGGCCTCCTACACGCGGCACGGCACCGGGGCGCTGTCCCCCGTCGGCGGCCTCGCGGTCATGGCCGTGTTCACCGTGTGGACCACGGTCGCCGCCGCTGCGACCCTCCGCGCGCGCGACGCCTGACCCGTCCCCCCGTCGCCCGACGGGGCCACGGCCGCGTCCACCCCCGGGGGGACGCCGCTTACCCGGCGCGGGTGCGAGGGTCGACCGGCCCCACCGCCGCGGCCTCCCTCCCCACCGACAGAGAGCAGCACGCGCGTGTTCCAGCAGGTCCCGGTCCTCCCGGTCGTCGTCCCCCTCGCCACCGTCGCTCTGGGGGCGATGCTGTGGCACCTGCGCCTCCGCGGTCGGCTGACCGTGGCGCGCGCGGCCGTCGCGCTCGCGCTGTGCGTCTACGTGGCCGGGGTGGTCGCCAACACGGTCTTCCCGATCTTCCTCGACAAGCCCGCGCGCGAGGGCGTGTGGCACTCGTCGCTCCAGCTGGTGCCGGTCGTCGGCTACGAGACCGGCGACGCCGCGATGAACGTCGCGGTGTTCGTCCCGCTCGGCGCGCTGCTGGCGCTGGTGCTCGCGCGGCCGACGTGGCCGCGCGTGCTCGCCGCCGTCGCGGGCTTCAGCCTCACCATCGAGCTGACCCAGCTCGTCACGGCGGTCCTGCTCGGCGGGGGTCACGTCGCCGACGTCAACGACCTGCTGTTCAACGTCCTCGGCGGGCTCGCGGGCTTCGCGCTGCTGCTCGGCGTGCAGCGCGTCCCGCGCCTCGGTGCGCTGGTCGAGCACTTCCGCTGGCGGCCGGCGGACGCGTGACGCCCCCGCGGCGGCCGCGTGTCAGCCGACCAGCCCGCGAGGGCTCGTGACGCGCTCGTACCTCTCCTCGGTGCGCGAGGGGTCGCGCGGCAGCGCCTGCGTCTCGCCCGTGCGCGTGAACCCGGCGCGCACGTAGAGGTCGACGGCCTCGGCGTTGTCGTCGACGACCCACAACGACACGGTGCGCGCCCCGTCGGCGGCGCCGGCCCGCACGACGGTGTCGAGCAGCGCCCAGCCGGTGCCGCGGCGACGCACCTCGGGCGCGACCCACAGCGAGACGACGTGGCGGTCGTCCTCGGGCGACCCCGGCTCGGGCACGAGCGAGACGAGCGCCTTGGGCACGTCGTCGTCGTCGACCGCGACCCACGTGGGGCTCGTCCGCAGGCGCATCCGCCAGTGCGACTCGGTGAACCGCTCCTCGCGGGCCAGCGACGCGCCGAACGCCTCCGGCGACTCCCGCAGCGCCCGCAGGCGCACGTCGCGCACGATGGGCCAGTCGTCCTCGTCGACGCGTCGGATCAGCACCGCCACAGCATGCCCCACGCGCGACCTCCGTGACTCGCGGCGCGCCTCATGCCTCCGGACCGACCGCGTGCGCGTCCTGCGCGTCGCCGTGCCCCGCGGGGTCCGGCGTCGCGCGTGCGACGTCGGCGACCTCCTCCTCGGGGCGCGGCGGCACGGTCTCGTCGTACTCGAGCTCCGGCACCTGCACGTCGAACGACTCGGACATCTCCGGCTCCTTCCGCCGCGCTCACGCTAACCGCGCGGCCGCGGGCCGGCGACCGCACGGACGCCACGGTGCGCGCAGCCCGCCGGGCTCGTCATGCACCGCAGTCCGTCGTCGACCGCGCCCGCCGTCCAGGCGAGCGCGTCGAAGAAGCCGAGGGCCACGGCGTTGTCGGGGTCGACGAACGCCACCCACCCGGTCGCCGCCGGATGACCGGACCAGGCGAGCGCCGCGTCGAGCGCGACGCGACCCACCCCGGACCGCCGTCGCGACGGGTCGACCGCGACGTCGGTGACGGCGTGCCGGTCCCCGAGGGGGTCCCACTCCACCCCCACGAGCGCGATCGGGCGACCCTCGTGCTCGACGACGAGCTGCACGCCCGTCGTCTCGGTCTCGACGTGCGCACACCAGTTGTCGTCGAGCGGGCCGAGCCACCGGTCGAGCTCCGGATCACGGAACCACGCGCGCACCCACGGCTCGTCCGGACGTGCGTACCGTCGGACCGCCAACGCGGGCGATGCGTGCGGCTCGGGGTCGGACGTCGTCACCGCACCAGCATGCCCGAGTCGTCCCCACCGAGTCGTCCCGTCGGGCAGCAGCCGGGCGACGGACTCGCGCACCTGAGGCGCCGGGCGTCAGTCGACGCGCACGGGCTCCCCCGGCGCCGGCGTCAGCACCTCGGCCTCCGTGAGGTTGCCCAGCAGCGACAGCGCGAGCGAGCGCCCCGCGTCGCTGAGGGTGCCGTCGTGCACCGGGACGACGCGGCGCGGGCGGACCGCACGCACGTGCTCGACCATGTCCGCCACGCGCAGCCACGGCGCGCCGACCGGTTCGAGCAGCACGTCGATCGCCGCTCCCTGGGGCGGTCGGACAAACGCGTCGCCGGGGTGCAGCACGACGCCGTCGACGAGCAGCGCGACGTTCGTCGGCAGCGGCACCTCCGGGTGGATGACCTCGTGCGGCGCGTCGAGCACCTCGACGACTGCCCCGGCGACCTCGAGCCGGTCGCCCGGGGTCAGCAGGTGGCGGCGCTCGTCCGGCACACCGGCCTCGGCGAGCGCGTCGAGCACCTGCGCGGGCCCGTGCACGTGCACGTCGCGCGCCGCGACGGCGGCCGCGTCGAGGTGGTCCGGGTGCGAGTGGGTCACGAGGACGTGCTCGACGCCGTCGAGCGCGGTCTCGACGTCGCTGAACGACCCGGGGTCCACGACGAACGCGCCGCTGTCGGTGGTGACACGCACGCACGCGTGTCCGTACCTGGTCAACGTGAGGCTCATGGGGCCATCCTGCCGAGATCCGGACGAGTCCGCCCTTCCGGGACGGCGCGGCGCGACGCAGGCACGCCGTGTCGCGCCGGGGTTTCGTGCGGGCCCACCCGCCCGGATACGGTTGCGGCGTGCTGGTCCTCGGTGTGTGCAGCCTCAAGGGTGGAGTGGGCAAGACCTCCGTGACGCTGGGGCTCGCCTCCGCGGCGCTCGAGCGCGGCCTGCGCACGCTCGTGGTCGACCTCGACCCGCAGGGCGACTCGACCATGGCGCTGGGCACGGCGCGCGGCACGGGCGACGTGGCGTCGGTGCTCGACGACCCGTCGGCCGAGTCCGTGGCGGGCGCGACCGCGCCGTCGTCCTGGGCGCAGCACGGCCTCGACGTGCTGGTCGGCTCCGAGCGCTCCGTCATGCACGACCGTATCGACGACGCGGACGCCGACCGGCTGCGCTACGCGCTGTCGTGGGTGAGCGGCTACGACCTCGTGCTCATCGACTGCCCGCCCTCGCTCGGCGGGCTCACGCGCACCGGGCTGACCGCGTGCGACCGCGCCGTGGTGGTGACCGAGCCCGGGCTGTTCGCCGTGATGGCGGTCGGCCGCGCCATGCGGACGATCGACGAGCTGCGGCGCGGGCCGGCGCCGTCTCTGCAGCCGCTCGGCATCGCGGTCAACCGGGTCCGCGCCCGGTCGATCGAGCAGGCGTACCGCCTGGAGGAGCTCCAGACGCTGTACGGGCCGCTCGTGCTGTCCCCGAGCATCCCCGAGCGCGCGGCGCTCCAGCAGGCCCAGGGCGCGGCCCAGCCGGTGCACGCGTGGCCCGGGGCCGCGGCGGCCGAGCTCGCGGGCGTCTTCGACCAGCTGCTCGAGCGCGCGCTGCGCGCGCCGCGTCGCTGACGCCTCCCGCCGAGCGGCGACCCAGGCCTGGAGCCGCGCACGCGACGAGGTCCGGCCACCCCGAAGGGGTGGCCGGACCTCGTGACGTCGTACGGGTCAGCCGGCCGACCGCGCCTGGCGCCGCAGCGCGAGCTCGTCCTGCGGCGCGGGGGCCGCGGTGTCGTCGTCGGTGCGCTCGGTCGGCAGCTGCGCGAGCGTGCCCTCGACCTCGCGCCACACCCGGCCGACGGCGATGCCGAAGACGCCCTGGCCGCCCTGCACGAGGTCGATGACCTCGTCGGCGGACGTGCACTCGTAGACGCTCGCGCCGTCGGACATCAGCGTGATCTGGGCGAGGTCCTCGACGCCGCGCTCCCGCAGGTGCCCGACGGCCGAGCGGATCTGCTGCAGCGAGACCCCGGTGTCGAGGAGCCGCTTGACCACCTTGAGGACGAGGATGTCGCGGAAGGAGTACAACCGCTGCGTGCCGGAGCCCGTGGCGGGCCGGACGGACGGCTCGACCAGCCCAGTGCGCGCCCAGTAGTCGAGCTGGCGGTAGGTGATGCCGGCGGCCCGGCAGGCCGTGGGCCCGCGGTAGCCGGTGGCGACGTCGAGGTCCGGCAGGTCGTCGTCGAACAGGAGACCCTGCGCGTGGTGCGGGATCGCGCCGGCGCCGTCGGCGCTCTCGTTGCTGATCACGGGGGTCCTCCCTCGACGTCCACCGGTGTGGCGGACGCTCTCTTCCGGAACTTCTGCAACGCTAGGCCCGCGGGGTCGGGGGCGCAACGAACGACTCCCGGCGTGTCGCGTGCGCCACGTCTCACCCTCAGGTGGACGTCGAAGGTTGGCGTCACCCGGTCGGGTCAACCGCCACGGCCACCGGCGTCGGGACCCGGCTCCTGCCCCGTCTCGAAGTCCTGGGCCGAGACGTGGTCGAGGAACTCGCGGAACTCGGCGAGGTCGTCCTCGTCCGCGGCCGGCCGGACCTCCACCCCCGCCAGCGCGACGACCTCCGCGGAGCACAGCACGGGGCACGCGAACCGCAGCGCGACGGCGATCGCGTCGGACGCGCGCGCGTCGACCCGACGCCCCGTCGTGAGCACGAGCGCCGCGTGGAACACGCCGTCCTCGAGCCGCGTGATCTCCACGTGCCCGACGCGGGCCCCCACGGCGAGGAGGGCGTCCCGCAGCAGGTCGTGCGTCATGGGGCGCGGCGGCACGATCCCGGCCTGCGCCGACGCGATCGCCGACGCCTCGGCGGGGCCGATGAGGATCGGCACGATCAGCGCGGCGTCCGGGTCCAGCAGGAGCACGACGATCTCGTCGTCGGCCAGGTGCGTGCGCACGCCGACGACCTCGACCGGGACCATCTCGGGTTCGACGCCGCCCACGCCCCCCACGCTACGTCCCCGTCCGCTCCCCGGCCGCCCGAGGGACCGGATGCGGCAGGCGCCCGGTCAGGGCGCGATGTCGTGGACCGCGGAACGCACCAGCGCGGTGTGCATGCGCGCGCACAGCTCGCCGACCTCGGCGGCGAGCGTCCCGGCCCGCGCGCGGGCGGAGACGCTGCGCTGCCCGCGCCACGGTGCGACGACCTGGTCGACGAGGTCCGCCTGCCGGTCGGCCGCGGCACGGAACGCCCGCAGGTGCCGCGGGTCGATGCCGTGGTCCGCCAGCGCGGCCGCCACCAGCACGACCTCGCGCGCCCACGGGTCGAAGACGCCGCGCGGCCCGGGCCGGAGCACCCCTTGGCTCACGAGCTCGTCGACCACCTCGACGTCGACACCCGCGTCCTGCGCGAGCCGCGCCGCCGTGAGCCGGTCGGGCGTCGGCGCGATCCCGTCGCGCGTCGCGAGACGGGCGCGCGGCGGCGCCTCGTCGTCGACACCCGCGTCGAGCGCCGCGAGCCGTTCGCCGATGACCTTGAGCGGCATGTACTTGTCCCGCTGCTGGCGCAGCACGAACCGCAGCCGCTCGACGTCCGCGGGCGAGTACTGCCGGTAGCCCGCGGGCGTGCGCACGGGCGCGACCAGGCCCTGCTCCTCGAGGAACCGCAGCTTCGACGTCGTCACCGCCGGGAACTCGATCCG
Organism: Cellulomonas sp. HD19AZ1; assembly: GCF_004535805.1. Taxonomy (NCBI): domain Bacteria; kingdom Bacillati; phylum Actinomycetota; class Actinomycetes; order Micrococcales; family Cellulomonadaceae; genus Cellulomonas; species Cellulomonas sp. HD19AZ1. Next base: position 120,294 of record NZ_SPHX01000007.1, on the reverse strand, counting down.
CAGCGCGGCGAGCACGTCCGAGATCCGCATCGACGCGCGCCGCGAGATGCCCCGCGGCCACGGCTCGGGCGTCGTCTCCCCCGCGACCTCGCCCTCGGTCGCGGCCTGCGTCACCGCGCGCTCAGGACGCGTCACGGTGCGGGCTGGGGTGGAACGTCATGCGGTACTTGCCGATCTGGACCTCGTCGCCCGGGCGCAGCGCGACGGCGTCGATGCGGGTCCGGTTGACGTACGTGCCGTTGAGCGAGCCGATGTCCCGCACCACGAACTGCAGCCCGTCACGCACGAACTCGGCGTGCTTGCGGGACACCGTGACGTCGTCGAGGAAGATGTCGGCGCTCGTGCTGCGGCCCGCGGTCGTCCGCTCGGCGTCCAGCAGGAACCGCGCGCCCGAGCTCGGCCCGCGCTGCATGATCAGCAGCGCCGACGTGGGCGGCAGCGCGTGCACCGCCGCGGACTCGTCGCTCGTGAGGCCGACCGCCGGGGCCTCGACGTCGACCGGCTCCACCGAGCCGAAGCTGACGGTCGTGTCGGGGCCGTCCCCCCGGTACGCCGGCAGGCCGCCGTCCGGCAGCCGTCGATCGTCGCTCATGCGCACCTCCCGTGTCGGTCTCGGGCGCGGCGCGGCGTTCTCGCCCCGGGCCCGGCCTGTGCGGGACTCACCCTATGCGGTGTCGACGCAGGTGCGCAGCCCACGACGCCCGCCACGCGGGTGACACCCCGTGCTGCGCGGCACGCCCGGGATCAGTCGCCGCCCTCGACGGGCGTCGCGTGGACCGGGTCCGGCAGCACACGGACCGCCGAGACCTCCACGTGGTCCGACTTCTCGACGGTCGCGCGGCCGCCGTCCGCACGCACGCGCGCGGCGGCGCCGCCGGGGATCTCGAGCGCGGGGGCGATCGTGTCGGGGTCGCCGATGACCGTCCAGCGGTACGGCGACCCCAGCGCGACGCCGTCCAGCAGGACCCCGTCGCGGCCGCCCGTGAACGCGCTGCTCGCGGTGATCCGCTGCCCGTTGAGCTCGATCGCCTCGGCGCCCGCGTTCCGCAGCTCCTCGAGGACGTGCAGCATGGTGGCGGGGCGGATCGCCCCGTCGACGTCGGTCAGCGTGATCCGCACGCCGGGGCCGGTCGCCGGCAGGCGCCCGGTGAGGATGCCCTGCATCGCGGCCGTGCGGCGCGCGGCGTCGAGGGCGGCCTGCTGCCGGTCGGACCCCGACAGCAGCTCGTCGCGCTCGCGCTGCAGGTCGCGCGACTCGCGCTCGAGCTCGTCGGTGCGGGTCGTGGTCTCGTCGAGCAGGCGCACGAGGTCGTTCTGCCGCAGCGCGCCGAGCTGCGTCTCGGAGGTCTGCCGCACCTGCACGACGAGCGCGAAGCCGAGCAGAGCGCACAGGGCCGCGGTGAGCAGCTGACCCTGCGTCGTCCGCGGGCGCATCGCGTGGCCGAGGCGCGACCAGCCCGAGCGCGCGGGACGCACGACGGGCCCCTGCGGCGCCCCGCCCGCGGCGCTCCCCTCGGCTGCGGGGTCCGTGTCGGCGGGACCCTCGGCGGCCGGCCCCTCGGCCGCAGGGCGCTCGCCGGCGGACGTGTCCGTCGTGGGGTCCTGGGCACCGCCGTCGGCGCGAGCCTTCGCCGGCACGACGCGACGCACGGGCACGGTCGGCGGCGCCTCGCGCACGGCGTCGGAGCGATCGACCGCGTCACCGCCCAGGCCGAGCGGGTCCGACGGGTCGATCACCGGTCCCTCGTCGGGAAGCTCACGTCCACCGGGCCAGTCGTCCGCGGGCCGGGGCGCCTGGTCGTCGGTCATGCCTTGAACAGGTGCCGACGGATCGAGGCCGCGTTCGAGAAGATGCGGATGCCGAGCACGACGATCACCGCGGTCGTCATCTGCGACCCGACGCCGAGCTGGTCGCCGAGGAACACCACGAGGGCCGCGACCACGACGTTCGACAGGAACGACGTGAGGAAGACACGCTCGTCGAAGATCCCGTCGAGGTAGGCGCGCAGGCCGCCGAACAGCGCGTCGAGCGCCGCGACCACCGCGATCGGCAGGTACGGCTGGAGCTCGGCCGGGACGGTCGGCTCGATGACGAGGCCCGCGACGACCCCGAGCACGAGACCGATCAGCGCGATCACCGGGCCTCCTCCTGGTCGGGACGGGACGACCCTGCCACATCCCGCGGGGACGACCCAAGGACGTCGTGCTCCTCGGGCGCCGGGTCCGCGTCGTCCGTCGTGTCGTCGGCACCCGCGACGCGGGCGGAGCGCAGCGCGATCTGCCCGCGACCGGGCAGGTCGAGCGTGCGTTGCGACGACATCGCGACGTCGATGCCGTACTGCGACAGCGACGCGAGGTGCTGCCCGGCGGACGTCCGTGCCAGGGCCGTCTGCATGGCGACGGCGTCACCGATCGCCTCGACCGTGTACGGGCTGCTCAGCGCGGTGCTGTCGACGAGCACCGCGGCGCCCGCGCTGCGGATCGCCGTCGTCGACGTGATCCGCTCGCCGTTCACCGCGACGGCCTCGGCCCCCGCGGCCCACAGCCCGTTGACCAGGACCTGCAGGTCGACGTCGAGCACGTAGGAGCTCGCGTCGTCCCCCGCCGCGTTCGCGTCGGGGACGCCGTCGGTCAGCACCACGCGCACGCCCGGGCCGGTGACGGGCACGACGCCTGCGGCGACCGCGTCGCGCTGCAGCTGCGCGAACAGCTCGGGGTCGTCGGTCGACGCCGCGCGCTGCTGCAGGCGGGCGATCTCGGCGGAGAGCGCCGCGTTCCCGCGACGCAGCTCGTCGGCGGTCGCGGTCCTCTCGCGGATCTCGTTCTCCAGGAGCGTGCGCGCCTGCAACGCCTCGGGCGCCGGTCGCCGCAGCGCCACGGCGGCCGTCGCGGCGAACCCGCCGAGCGCGACAGCGAGGACGAGCAGCGCGACCGCGCCGCGGGCCGTCCGCCGCGGCGCCAGCCCGTCGGCGCGGCGCGCCGCGGCCTCCTGGTACCCCGGGTCGAGCGGCCGGCGGTAGACCTCGTTGATGAGGGTCATCGACGCGTCGGCGGCGCGGGACGTGGCCTGCGCGTGCCGACGGTTCACGGCGTCCTCGTCGCGCGCGACGCGCGGGCGTCCGCGTGGATGACCGCGGCCGCCTGCGTCAGGTACAGCGCGCCGGCGAACCAGTACAGGCCGACGCCCCACAGCGCGCACGCCCAGCCCACGACGCCGGCGGCGATGCCGACGGCCGACGGCCACTCGGACAGCAGCAGCAGCGGGAACGCGTACATGATCGCGAAGGTCCCGGCCTTGCCCGCGAGGTGCACCCGCAGGGGCGGGTAGCCGGCGCGCGCGAGGACGAGCAGCATCACGGCCAGGACGACGTCGCGCGCGACGAGCACGACCACGAGCCACAGCGGCACGATGCCGCGCCACGCGAGCGCGACGAGCGTGACGAGGATGAACAGCCGGTCGGCCGCGGGGTCGAGCATCTGCCCGAGCCGCGTGACCTGGTGCATGCGGCGCGCGAGCACGCCGTCGAGCCAGTCGCTCGCGCCGGAGACCGCGAGCACGACGAGGGCCCACGCGTCATGGCCCTCCGCCACGAGCCACGCGAAGACCGGCACCAGCAGCAGCCGTGCCAGGCTGATCACGTTCGGCACGGTGAGCACGCGTGCACTGACCGGCGAGTCCTCCGCCACGACCTCCCCCGTCGACGTCCTGCGGTGATCCTATGCCTGCGCAGGTCGCGGGCGGTGCCGCGTCCACGGCGCGGGCTCGCGCGGCAGCCGCCGACGCGTCCCGCGGCCCGACGTCCCGCGCGTGACCGGTCGGCGGCTGGCAGGCTCGACGCATGACCGAGGAGCCGTCCGCCGCCGCGATCGACCGGCTGCTGCGCACGCCCGCGCGCTGGGCGGTCGTCGGCCTGTCCGGGAACACCGGGCGTGCCGCGTACGGCGTCGCGGCGTACCTGCAGCGGCTCGGTCACACGATCGTCCCCGTCCACCCGGCGGCACCGACCGTGCACGGTGCGCGCGGCCACGCACGGCTGCGCGACCTGCCGGAGCCGCCCGACGTCGTCGACGTCTTCGTCAACAGCGCGCGCGCCGCCGCGGTGGTCGACGAGGCGGTGGCGGTCGGCGCACGGGCGGTCTGGCTGCAGCTCGGCGTGCACGCCGACGACGCCGTGGCCCGCGCCCGCGCCGCGGGCGTGCTGGTCGTGCAGGACGCCTGCCCCGCGATCGAAGGCCGCGCGCGGGGCCTCGGGTGACGCGGACGGCGAGCGGTCGTCGCCCCCTGTGCGCGACGTCACCCGGCGCCGTCCGGGGATGCGCTCGACACGGGCGGTAGGCTGTCCAGGACAACTGGAGTCTGTCGCATCCCCTCTCGTGGGGCGGACGCCGGCGCAGCCGGCAGCCACCGCCCGCATCGTGCAACGTGCGTGCGCCGTCGGATCGGCGCGTGGTCTGGAACCGGGGCGAGCGACGTCGGGCACCGTCGTGACGACGCCCCCGGACCTCCCCCACTGCCACCGGAACGGTTTCCCGCATGAGCTCTGCGCTGCCCGCTGCCCTCCCCACGTCCGCCACGGCCCCCGAGACCGGCACGTTCGCCGACCTGGGCCTGGCCCCCGACATCCTGTCCGCCGTCACGCGCCTCGGCTTCACCGCGCCGACCCCGGTGCAGGCCCGCACGATCCCCGCGCTGCTCGCGGGCCGCGACGTCGTCGGCGTCGCCCAGACGGGCACCGGCAAGACCGCGGCGTTCGGCCTGCCGCTGCTGCAGCGCGTCGACCCGACCCTCGCCGCCGTGCAGGTGGTCGTGCTGACGCCGACGCGTGAGCTCGCGATGCAGGTCGCCGACGCGATCACGTCGTTCGCCGCCGACATCGACGGCCTGCAGGTCGTCGCGGTGTACGGCGGCTCGCCGTACCTGCCGCAGCAGCGCGCCCTCGCGCGCGGCGCCCAGGTCGTCGTGGGCACGCCGGGCCGCGTCATCGACCACATCGACCGCCGCACGCTCAAGCTCGCCGACGTCAAGTTCCTCGTGCTCGACGAGGCCGACGAGATGCTGCGCATGGGCTTCGCCGAGGACGTCGACCGGGTCCTGTCGGGGACCCCCGCGGGCCGCCAGGTCGCGCTCTTCTCCGCGACGATGCCCCCGCAGATCCGCCGCGTCGCCGACAAGCACCTGGTCGACCCCGTGTCGGTGGCCGTCTCGCGCCAGTCGTCGACGGTCGAGTCGGTCCGCCAGACGTACGCCGTGGTGCCGTTCCGCCACAAGACCGGCGCGCTCGCGCGCGTGCTCGCCGTGAGCGAGGCCGAGGCGGCGATCGTGTTCGTCCGCACCCGCGAGAACGCCGAGGAGGTCGGCAACGCGCTCGTGCAGCGCGGCGTCGCCGCGGCCCACATCTCGGGCGACGTCGCGCAGGCGGACCGCGAGCGGATCGTCGAGCGGCTGCGCTCGGGCCAGCTCGACGTCCTCGTCGCGACCGACGTCGCCGCGCGCGGCCTCGACGTCGAGCGCATCGGCCTGGTCGTCAACCTCGACCTGCCGCGCGAGCCCGAGGCCTACGTGCACCGCATCGGGCGCACCGGCCGCGCGGGCCGCTCGGGCGAGGCGCTGACGTTCGTCACGCCCGCCGAGCGCTCGCGCCTGCGGCAGATCGAGCGGACCACCCGCACGTCGCTCACCGAGATCACCATCCCGACGCCCGCGCAGGTCAGCGCCCACCGCGCCGCCGCACTGCTCGGCAAGACCGCCGACCGCATCGCCGCCGGACGCCTCGAGGTCGTGCGCGACGCCGTGCGCGAGCACATCGAGGCGAACCCGGGCATCGACCTCGTCGACCTGCTCACCGCCGTCGCCGCGCTCGCGGTGGGCGACGACGGTCCGGTCGCCGCGACCGACGGCGAGGACCTGGACAGCGCCGTGCAGCACGCGCGCGAGACGCGCACCGAGGAGTCCCGCGGCGGTCACGTCGCCGGGGCGCGGCGGCGCGCGACGACCACGGGCCCCAGCGGCAACCCGCGCTACCGCGTGGCCGTCGGGCACCGCGACGGCCTGCAGCCGGGTGCGCTCGTCGGGGCGCTCACCGGCGAGGGCGGCCTCACCGGCAAGGACGTGGGCCGCATCGACATCTACGGCAGCTTCGCGCTCGTCGACATCCCCAACGGCCTGACGCCCGAGGCCGTCGACAAGCTCGCCCGCACGCGCGTGGCGGGCCGGCCGCTGCACATCCGCGTCGACACCGGCGGCCCGACCGGCCCCCAGGGCGCGCGTCGCCCGTCGCGCGGGGACCGCGTGCACCGCACGCACTGACACGACGCACGCCCGTACGAGGGGCGCCACCGCCACGGTGGCGCCCCTCGTGCCGTCCCGGGCCGCGGCCGTCCCGGTGGTGCCGGGTCGCGGTCTCAGCGCAGCGCGGTCCGCGGGTCCGTCCTCGCCTGGGCGCGCAGCAGCACCATCTCCACCTCACGCAGCACCTCGTGCGCGTCGCGCAGACCGCGCACCGAGCCCAGCACGCCGACCGCGAGCCGCGGCCCGACGTCCCGCCGCAGGCGCTCGAGCAGCTCCTTCAGCCGCTCGGGCATGCCGTCGGGGCCGACGTCGTCCACGAGGATCACGAAGTCGTCCTCGGCCGTGCGCGCGGTGGTGTCGCCCTCGCGCAGCGGGCGGCGCAGCTGACGCACGACCTCGCGGTGCACGTCCGGGCCGGGGTCGTCGTCGCCGACGCGCTCCTGGACGCGCACGAGCGCGACCGCGCAGTCGTACGAGGGCGACCGTCGGCAGCGCAGCAGCGCGGCCCCCAGCCGGTCGAGCAGCAGCAGGCGGTTGACGAGCCCCGTCTCGGGGTCGTGCAGCGCGTCGCGCTGCAGCGCGATCTCGGCCTCCTTGCGCTCGGTCACGTCCACGAGGGTGCCCACGAGCCGGGCGGGGCAGCCCGCGTCGTCCAGGACCGTGACGGCACGGCACATCATCCAGCGGTAGTCGCCCGACTGCGTGCGCACGCGGTGCTCGAGCTCCAGCGGTGTGCCGCCGCCGCCGAGCTGCGCCGCGATGGCCGCGGACAGCTCGTCCCGGTCGGCCGGGTGCACGCGCTCGAGCCACTCGGCGGGCTGGTCGCCGATCACCTCGTCCGCGTAGCCGAGGGTCTGCTTCCAGCGCGGCGAGTAGTAGACCGTGCCGGCCGACACGTCCCAGTCCCACGTGCCGTCGTGCGCGGCCATCGAAGCGAGCGCGTACCGCTCCTCGCTCTCACGCACCGTGTCGGCCAGCGCGCGCTCGCGCGCCGCGGCCTGCTCGAGGGCCTTGCGCTGCTCGCGCAGCGACGCGAGCAGCCGCTCCTGGTCGAGCGCGACCGCGAGCAGCGCCGCCCAGTGGTTGAACCGGTCCCGCGGCTGCGTCGAGCGGGTCTCCACCGTGCCGTCGATCGCGAGCAGGCCCCAGTCGCTGCCGCCGAACGTGACGGGGACGACGAACGTCAGCTCGTTCGAGCCGACCGTGCCCGCCCGGGTGAGCGCGGGCGGCGGGAACTGGCTCGCGGTGGTCCGCACGCCCACGAGCCGCGAGAGCGTGCCCGTCGTGTCGTGCACGCCGACGATCTCCATCTCGCGGTCGCCCGGGCCGCGGTCGTTGCTGGCCCACAGCCCGAGGCACGCGTGGCCGCGCACGCCGCGCGGCAGCCAGCCCAGCGCGCGGGGGCTCGCCCCGTCGCCGCGCAGCAGGTCCATGTCGACCTCGTACTGGTCGACGATCGTGCGCTCGAGCTGGCCGCTGCGCGCGAGCATCGCGCGCGTGCAGCCCTTCGTCACGGCGAGCAGGACGTCGGTCACCGCGCGGCGCAGGGCCGGCGCGTTGTCGGCGCGCGCGGGCGGCAGCGCCGCGACCCGCCGGCACTCGACCGTGCGCAGCACCGTGACCATCTGCTCGAGCGCCTCGGGGTGCGGCTGCAGGGCCGCCGTGAGGTCCGACAACCGCCCGAGCGCGGCGGGCGCCGGCGCCGTCCCGCGCTCGGCGGCCACGTCGAGGGGCTCCTCCACCGCGCGCCACCACGCCTCGCGCGCGTCGTGGCCCGACCGCCGCGCCGTGCCGGACCCGACGGGACCGGCGAACGCGACGTCCGCGAGCCGGCGCAGGAGCGCTCCCCCGACGGTGTCCTCGTCGACGGGCACCGCCGTCGCGGGGGACGTCACCTCGGTGCACCCGCACGACTCGCGGACCACGAGCGAGGACGCCACGCGGTGCTCGCCCGGGGCGACGTCGTCGCCGTGCATGCGCGCGAGCAGCAGGTGCACGGCCTGCTCCCCGACGCGTCCGAAGTGCGGGTCGACGGTCGACAGCCGCGGGCTGACGCGCGCGCCCGAGTCGGCGTGGTCGAACGCCACGACCGCCTGGTCACGCGGCAGGACCAGGCCGTGCGACCGCAGCGCGCGCTGGAAGCCGACCGCGTTGCGGTCGGTCGCGGCGATGACCGCGGTCGTCGGCGTGCCGGCGGCGAGCATGCGCGCCGCGGCGTCGGCACCTCCGAGCTCCTGGTTGTCCGAGGCCTCGTACCACCACGCGTCGTCCGACTCGATGCCGTGCTCGGCGAGCGTCGACCGGTAGGCGGCGAACCGCTCGCGCATGTCGCGCTGGCCGAGGTTCCCCAGGAACCCGATCGCGGTGTGCCCGTGCCACAGCAGGTGCTCGACCGCCTCCCGGACGCCGCCGACGTTGTCCGGCACGACCACGGGGTCGTCCGGGTGGGCCGGGTCCTCGCTGATGAGCACGACCGGGACGCCCCACTCGCGCACGGCCGCGAGCCGCTCGGCGCTGAGCGACTTGCCGATGACGACGAGCCCGTCCACCGCCCCCAGCGCGACCGGCGTGTCGAGGACCGACTCGTCGGGGTAGCGCTCCCGGTCCAGCCCCGCGGGGTACGTCTGGACGGCCACGACCCGGTGGCCGGCACCGCGTGCGGCACGCGCCACGCCGGCGATCAGCGCCCCGAAGTAGAACCCGCCGACGACCGGCGACAGCACGCCGATCGTCCGTCGCACCGTGGCGGGAACCCCCCGTCGGACCGTCACCATGTCCCACCTCTCGCCCACGCCGTCGGAGCCGAGCTGATGCATTTCACCCGCAACGGGCGCAAGACTAGGTGATCGTGGTCACTCCTGCACATGACACCGGCAAAGATGCTGTCTCTCCCGCGACCGGGGCGCAGCCCGTCGTCGGCGGCCCCGGGGCCCGCCGTCCGACCATCACCGACGTCGCCAAGGCCGCGGGGGTGTCGATCGCCGTCGTGTCGTACGCGCTCAACGGCCGCCCCGGCGTGTCGGCCGCGACGCGCGAGCGCGTGCTGCGCGTCGCGGACGAGTTCGGGTGGCGCCCCAGCGCGGCCGCGCGCTCGATGCGCTCGGGCCCCCGCGCGGTCGGGCTCGTCGTCGACCGCGGGCTGACCGGCCCGGCCGGGTACGGCGCGCACGTCCTCGAGCTCGTGGTCGCGCTCCAGGAGGTGCTCGCGACGCGCGGGCTCGCGCTCGTGCTCCAGGTCGTCGAGGACCTGCCGGCGGCGGTCGGCCTCTACGGCGAGTGGTGGGCAGAGCGGCGGTTCGACGTCATGGTCGTCACCGACGTGCGCGCCGAGGACCCCCGGCTCGACGCGCTGCGGCGCCTGAGGATCCCGGCGGTGGTCGTCGGCGGCGGCGACGTGCCGGGCGAGGTCGCGAACGTCCACGTCGACGACGAGCTCGCCGCCGAGCGGGTCGGCCGCTACCTCATCGAGCTCGGGCACCGTCGTGTCGGGGTGGTCACGGGGCCGGCCGCGCTCCTGCGGACGCGCGCGCGGACCGCCGGGCTGCAGCACGCGCTCGACGCGGGCGGCGCCGTGCTGGTGCACGAGCCGACCGCCGGCTCGCCGGAGGAGGCGGCCGCCGCCGCGCGTCGCCTCCTCACCGGGGACCAGCCGCCCACGGCCGTGGTGTTCGACACCGACCACATGGCCGTGGCCGCGCTCGACGTCGCGCGTCGCACCGGACTGGCCGTCCCGTGGGACGTGTCGGTGGTCGCGCTGTCGGACTCGCCGCTGTGCCGGCTGGCCACGCCCTCGATCACGGCGCTCCCCTCGGTGCACGCCGACCTGGGGACGGCCGTCGGCGAGGCCGTGCTGGCGGTGCTCGACCAGCAGCCGTCACCCGTGCGGCACATCGAGATCGGTGGTCTGGCGGTGCGGGGCAGCACGGGTCCGCGCTCGCGGTGAGCCGAGGGGTGGACCGCCGGCTCGGACGGTCGCGCGGACGTGGCCCGAGTGAGCGCTCACTTGGCTCTGACCTGCGCGGATGCACCTCAGAGCGGGTGAACCTCGGATAACGATTGGGTAACGCGACCGTCCCTAAACGATTCGCGACGATCCCGTCGACGCCGCGTCGTGAAGGAATGCGCAGCAGTCGCCGAGGACTCGTCCTGGGCGACGCGTACCCGTCGCCGCCGAGGGCCGGGTACGACCACCGACCCTGCGGAGGACCCGTGTCCACACACGGCAATCGAACGGCTCGACGGCGCTGGCGCGCCGTCGCGACCGCGGCGACGGCGACGGCGCTCGTCGCAGTGCCGCTGACGCTCGCGAGCACGGCGGCCACGGCCGCCGAGGCGCACGTCGACAACCCGTACGCCGGCGCCAAGCAGTACGTGAACCCCACGTGGGCGGCGACGGTTGAGAGCGCTGCCACACGTGCCGGCGACCCGACGCTGGCGGCCCAGATGCGCACGGTGGCCAAGCAGCCGACCGCCGTGTGGATGGACCGCATCAGCGCGATCACCGGCAACGCGGACGGCAACGGCCTGAAGTTCCACCTCGACGAGGCGCTCAAGCAGAAGTCCGGCAGCCAGCCGCTGGTCTTCAACCTCGTGATCTACAACCTGCCCGGGCGCGACTGCTTCGCGCTCGCGTCGAACGGCGAGCTGCCCGCCACCGCCGCCGGTCTGACCCGCTACCAGACCGAGTACATCGACCCGATCGTCGACCTGCTGTCCGACCCGAAGTACCAGGACCTGCGGATCGCGGCGACCATCGAGCCGGACTCGCTGCCGAACCTGGTGACGAACATCTCCGAGCAGGCGTGCCAGCAGTCCGCGCCGTACTACCGCGAGGGCGTCAAGTACGCGCTCGACGAGCTCAAGACGCTGCCGAACGTCTACACGTACCTCGACGCGGCGCACTCCGGCTGGCTGGGCTGGGACTCGAACTCGGGCCCGACCGCCAAGCTGTTCGCGGAGGTCGCGAAGAGCACCAAGAAGGGCTTCGCGTCGATCGACGGCTTCGTCACGAACACCGCGAACTCGACGCCGCTCGCCGAGCCGTTCCTGCCGAACCCGAACCTCCAGGTCGGCTCGGCTCAGGTCCGCTCGGCCAAGTTCTACGAGTGGAACCCGGACTTCGGCGAGCACGCGTGGACCGCGCAGCTGCACCGCCTGCTGGTCGCGGAGGGCTTCCCGGCGTCGACGGGCATGCTCATCGACACCTCGCGCAACGGCTGGGGCGGCCCGGACCGTCCGACGAAGGTCTCGACCAGCACCAACGTCGACACCTACGTCAACGAGTCGCGCATCGACCGCCGCAACCACCGCGGTGCGTGGTGCAACCCGCTGGGCGCCGGCATCGGCGAGCTCCCGCGGGCCACGCCGGCCGACGCGCCGGCGGACTCCTACCTCGACGCGTACGTGTGGATCAAGCCCCCGGGCGAGTCCGACGGCGCGTCGAAGGAGATCCCGAACGACCAGGGCAAGAGCTTCGACCGCATGTGCGACCCGACCTACGTCGCCCCCAAGCTGAGCAACCTGCCGACGGGCGCCACGCCCGACGCTCCGCTCGCGGGCCAGTGGTTCGAGGCGCAGTTCAAGACGCTGGTCAAGAACGCGTACCCGGTCATCCCGGCCGACGGCACGACGCCCACGCCGACCCCGACGCCCACGCCGACGGTCACGCCGACGCCCACCCCGACGCCGACACCGACGGTCACCCCGACGCCCACGCCGACGCCGACGGTCACCCCGACCCCGACGCCGACCGTGACGCCGACCCCCACGCCCACGCCCACGCAGAACCCGGGCGGCACGTGCAGCGTGAGCTACACGGCCAGCAGCTGGAACTCGGGCTTCACGGCCTCGGTGCGCGTGAAGAACACGGGCACGACCGCGCTGTCGGGCTGGACGCTGAGGTTCGCGTTCGCGAACGGCCAGACCGTGCAGCAGGGCTGGAGCGCCACGTGGGCGCAGTCCGGCTCCACGGTGACGGCGACCAACGCGGCGTGGAACGGTGCGCTCGCGCCGGGCGCGTCGGTGGACATCGGCTTCAACGGCTCCCACTCGGGCACCAACACGGCACCGACGTCCTTCACGCTCAACGGCACCACCTGCCAGGTGGGCTGACGAGCCCCCGGACGCCGACGCGTCCGACGTGACGACGAAGGGCCCTCCCGGACCACTCCGGGAGGGCCCTTCGCGGCGGGTCCGCCACCGGCGGCCCCGCTCCCCCGACCCGCTCCTCGCACCCAGGAGAACCGTGACCAGCTCTCGCGTGCGCCGCGTGCGCACCGCGCTCGGAGGCGTCCTCGCCGCCGGCGCCCTCGTCCTCCCCCTCGCGCTGTCGGCAGCCCCCGCGCAGGCCGCCGCGACACCCGACTGGCTGCACACGCGCGGCAACCAGATCGTCGACGCCTCCGGCAAGGAGGTGTGGCTGACCGGCGTCAACTGGTTCGGCTTCAACGCCTCCGAGCGCGTGTTCCACGGCCTGTGGTCGGCGAACATGCGCACGCTGACCAAGGGCATCGCCGACCGCGGCATGAACGTCGTGCGCGTGCCGATCTCGACGCAGCTGCTGCTCGAGTGGAAGGCCGGCACGTTCCTCAAGCCGAACGTCAACGAGTACGCCAACCCCGAGCTCGCGGGCCTCAACAGCCTGCAGATCTTCGAGAAGTGGCTCGACATGTGCGAGGAGTACGGCCTCAAGGTCTTCCTCGACGTGCACAGCGCGGAGGCCGACAACTCCGGCCACGTCCACCCCGTGTGGTGGAAGGGCGACATCACCACCGAGGACGTGTACACCGGGTGGGAGTGGGCCGCGACGCGCTGGAAGGACGACGACACGATCATCGGCGCGGACATCAAGAACGAGCCGCACGGCACGCAGGGCGCCACCGAGCGCGCCAAGTGGGACGGGTCGACCGACAAGGACAACTTCAAGCACTTCGCGCAGACCGCGTCGCGCAAGGTGCTCGCGATCAACCCGAACTGGCTGGTCTTCATCGAGGGCGTCGAGGTCTACCCCAAGCCGGGCGTGCCGTGGACGTCGACCGGCCTGACGGACTACTACGGCACGTGGTGGGGCGGGAACCTGCGCGGCGTGCGGGACTTCCCGATCGACCTCGGGGCGAACCAGGACCAGCTCGTGTACTCGCCGCACGACTACGGACCGCTCGTGTACGAGCAGAAGTGGTTCGCGGGCGACTTCGACCGCGCGAGCCTCGAGCGCGACGTGTGGGACCCGAACTGGCTGTACCTCCACAAGGAGAACACCGCTCCGCTGCTCATCGGCGAGTGGGGCGGGTTCATGGACGGCGGCCGCAACGAGCGCTGGATGGTCGCGCTGCGCGACCTCATCGCCGACCGTCGCCTGAGCCACACGTTCTGGGTGCTCAACCCGAACTCCGGCGACACCGGTGGTCTGCTCGGCTACGACTGGGCGACGTGGGACGAGGAGAAGTACGCGCTGCTGAAGCCCGCGCTGTGGCAGCAGGGCGGCAAGTTCGTGGGGCTCGACCACGACGTGCCGCTCGGCGGCGTCGGCAGCGCGACGGGCATCTCGCTGTCGCAGGCCACGGGCGGCGGCCCGTCCCCGACCGCCACGCCCACCCCCACGCCGACGCCGACGCCGACGCCGACGCCGACGATCACCCCCACCCCGACCACCACACCCTCGCCCACCGCGAGCCCCACCACGCCCACGGGCTCGTGCACGGTGCGCTACACCGCGAGCTCGTGGAGCTCGGGGCTGACGGGTGCGGTGCGGCTGACGAACACGGGCGCGGCGCGGCAGTCCTGGACGCTGCGCTTCACGCTCCCCGCCGGCGTCACGGTCACGCAGGGCTGGGGCGGCACGTGGTCCCAGACGGGCGCGACCGTGACGGTCACGAGCGCGGCCTGGAACGGCGCCCTCGCGAGCGGCGGCACGGCCGAGATCGGGTTCAACGCGTCGCACGGCGGCGGCACGCCGGCCGCCGCGTCCGGCTTCACGCTCGACGGCGCCACCTGCACCACGGCCTGACGACGCACGCGCGACGGCCCGCCACCTGCACGCGGGGTGGCGGGCCGTCGCGCACGGCGCGGCCGGGCGCCGGGTCTCAGGCGCGCGCGAGCGCGTCCCGCAGCGCTGCGAGGAGGTCGTCGACGTCCTGCGCGGTGGTGTCGAACGCGCACATGAGGCGCACGGTGCCGTCGGCGTGGTCCCAGTCGTAGAACCGCCAGCGACGGCGCAGCTCGGCCGCGACCGCGGCCGGCAGGCGGACGAACACCGCGTTCGCCTCGGTGGGCTGCGTGACGTCGAGGGTCCCGATCGCGTCGACGCCCGCGCGCAGGCGCGCGGCCATCGCGTTGGCGTGCGCGGCCGAGCGCAGCCACAGGTCGCCCTCGAGCAGCGCGACGAGCTGCGCCGACACGAACCGCATCTTCGAGGCGAGCTGCATGCCGGACTTGCGCAGGTACCCCACGCCGTCGACCGCGGCCGGGTCGAGCACGACGACGGCCTCGCCGAGCAGCAGCCCGTTCTTGGTGCCGCCGAGCGACACGACGTCGACGCCGCAGTCCGTGGTCAGCGCGCGCAGCGGCAGCCCGAGGCTCGCAGCCGCGTTCGCGAGCCGCGCACCGTCGACGTGCACGCGCATGCCGAGCGCGTGGGCCTGGTCGCACAGCGCGCGCACCTGGTCGGGCGTGTACACCGTGCCGAGCTCGGTGGACTGCGTGAGCGACACGACGCCCGGCTGCGCGCGGTGCACGTCGCCGAAGCCCCACGCCTGCCGCTCGACGAGCTCGGGCGTCAGGCGTCCGTCGGGTGCGGGGACCGTGAGCAGCTTGAGGCCGCCGACGCGCTCCGGCGCCGCGTTCTCGTCGTTCTGCACGTGCGCGGCCTCGGTGCACACGACCGCACCCCAGCGCGGCAGCATCGCCTGCAGCGCGACGACGTTGGCACCCGTGCCGTTGAGCACCGGGTACGCGGTGGCCGACTCGCCGAGGTGACCCCGCACGACGTCCTGCAGGCGCTCGGTCCAGGGGTCGTCGCCGTACGCGGGGACGTGCCCGACGTTGGCGGCGACGATCGCGTCGAGGACCTCGGGGTGCACCCCCGCGTAGTTGTCGGAGGCGAAGTGGCGGGCGGGCTGCGGGTCGGTCACGGCACCAGTCTCGCCGACGCGGACGCGTGGTCCGGCGCTCGTCGTGCGCCGCCGGGACGGCGCGGGCATGATCCGTGCAGCCCGACGCAGCGCAGGAGGACGGCATGACCCGCACGGCCCCCGACGACCCCCGTCCCGACCCGGACGCGGACGTCCCCGGCGACGGCCGGCACGAGACCTACACCGAGCGCATGGACCGCAACTGGGACGAGCTGCTCCAGGAGCTGCGCGTGACGCAGACCGGTGCGCAGATCCTCACCGGGTTCCTGCTGACCATCCCGTTCCAGTCGGGGTTCGCCGACCTCGACGCGTACCAGCGCGACCTGTACCTCGTGCTGGTCGTGCTCGCGGCGCTCGCGACCGTGCTGATCATCGCGCCCGTGTCGCTGCACCGGCTGCTGTTCCGCCGCCGCCTCAAGCCGCAGCTCGTCGACGCGGGCCACCGGTTCGCGCGCGGCGGCCTCGCGGCCCTCGCGCTCGTGCTCACGGGTGCGGTCATGCTGCTGTTCGACGTCGTGCTCACGCGCACGGCGGGCCGGGTGTCCGCGGGCGTGCTCGTGGTCGTCATCACGCTCGCGTGGGTCGTGCTGCCGCACGTCATCGCGCGCCGCGCCGACGACGACCCCGAGGCGCGACCCGGAGGCGACCACCGGGCCTGACGTCGCCGCCGACGACCCGGGCGACCGGGCCCGGACGCGACGACGCCCCGGCCCGCGCGCGGCGGACCGGGGCGTCAGGGGCGTGCGTCAGCCCTGGACGGCGCGCTTGAGGGCGCTGCCCGCGGTGATCTTCACGCGGTGACCCGCCGGGATCTCGAGCTTCTCGCCGGTCTGCGGGTTGACACCCGTGCGGGCGGCGCGGTCCGCGCTGGCCACCGCGAGGAAGCCGGGGATGGACACGCCGCCACCGGCGGCGAGCTGCTCCACGACGACCTCCTGGAAGGCCTTGAGGGCCTTGTCGGCGTCGGTGTTGGTCAGGCCGGCCTTGGCCGCGACGGCCTGGACGAGCTCGGTGCGGTTGACGCTCACGTCGGGTGCTCCTTGGTACTCGGTTCGCTGCCCCGGTCGATCACCGGCCGGGGCGGTGCCGCACGACGCGCGTGCGCACGGCCTCCGACCCTAACGGCGCGGAGCCCGCTCGGCGCACCGCGACGGGCGTGTCGCGTCAACGTCGGCCCCGCGCGCGGACCTCCTGCGCGCTGCGCGTCGTCACGACGCGCTCGGGTCCGATGCCGTGCGCGGCGGCGCGCTCGCAGCCCGCGCGGAGCCAGTCGAGCTGCCCGGGGGCGTGCGCGTCGGAGTCGATCGTGAACTCGCAGCCCGCGTCGACGGCGACCTGCAGCAGCGCGTGCGGCGGGTCGAGCCGGTCGGGCCGGCTGTTGATCTCGACGGCGACGCCGTGCTCGGCGCACGCGTCGAACACCGCACGGGCGTCGAAGTCGCTGGGCGGCCGCGGGCGCCCGGTCAGGCGGCGGCCCGTGCAGTGCCCGAGCACGTCGGTGCGCGGGTCCCGCACCGCGGCGAGCATGCGGCGCGTCATCGCGTCACGGTCCATGCGGAGCTTCGAGTGCACCGACGCGACGACCACGTCGAGCTCGTCGAGCAGGTCGGGGTCCTGGTCGAGCGTGCCGTCGTCGAGGACGTCGACCTCGATGCCGCTCAGCACCTCGAACGGCGCGACCGCGGGGCGCAGCGCGGCGAGCTGGTCGAGCTGGGCCCGCAGGCGTGCGGCGCTGAGCCCGTGGGCGACCGTGAGGCGCGGCGAATGGTCGGTGACCGCGACGTACTCGCGCCCCAGCTCGAGGGCCGCCAGCACCATCTCCTGCACGGGCGCCGAGCCGTCGCTCGCCTCGGTGTGCGTGTGCAGGTCGCCGCGCAGCGCACCGTGCAGCCGGGCCGCGGCGTCCGGCAGCGCGTCGTCGGCGGCCCGGGCCTGCGCCTCGAGCTCGTCGAGCGTCGGGACGTCGCGGCCGGCAAGCACGCGCGCGACGACGTCGGCGGTCTTCGCGCCGACGCCCGGCAGGTCGGTGAGCGAGCCCGCCTCCGCCAGCGCGGCGACGCGGTCGGCGGGCTGCGCCTCGACCGTGCGCGCCGCCGTGCGGTAGGCCTCCGAGCGGTAGCCGCTCGCCTGCGCGCGCTCGAGCAGGAACGCGACGCGCCGCAGCGTCGCGACCGCGTCCGCGACGCGACCGTGCGGGCCGTCGTCCGTCACGACGCCGTCACGAAGCCTTGCTGCGGGCCTTGCGACGCGCGGGGGCCGCGTCCTCGGCGTCGGCGGCCTTCTTCGCGGGTGCCTTCTTCGCCGCGGCCTTCGTCGCCGACTTCTTCGCGGGCGCGTCCTTCGCCGCGGCCTTCGTCGTGGACGACGCGGCCGTGCTCGCGCGGGCCTTCGCCGCGCCGCCGGTCGCGCCGCGCCCCGTCGACGACGTCCGCCTCGACGACCTCCCCGAGTCCGAACCCGAGCCCTGCCCCGCCGAGCCCTCGTCCGCGTCCTCCCCGCGCGCGGCGCGCGCCTTGTCGACCGACCGCTGCAGCGCCGCCAGCAGGTCCACGACCTCCGCCCCGCCCTCGGACGAGCCCTCCTCCTCCGGCGGCGCCGCGGGGGCCCGCGTGTCCCCCGACGACACCTTCGCCGCGATGAGCTCCTCGAGGGCCGTGACGTACGCGTCCTCGTACTGCGACGGGTCGAAGTCCGCGGCGAGCGACTCCACGAGCGACGACGCCATCGTCAGCTCCTGCGGGCGCACGCTCACGTCGTCGTCGAGCACCGGGAAGTCGGCCTCGCGCACCTCGTCCGGCCACAGCAGCGTCTGCAGCACGATGACCTTGTCCCGCACGCGCAGCACCGCCATCGACTCGCGCTGCCGGATCGCGACCTTCACCACCGCGACGCGGTCCGTCTGCTCGAGCGCACCGCGCAGCAGCGCATACGGCTTCGCGGCCGTGCGGTCCGGCTCCAGGTAGTACGTCTTCTGCAGCAGGATCGGGTCGACCTGCTCGGCCGGCACGAACTCCAGCACCTCGATCTCGCGCTCGGTCGACAGCGGCAGCTGGTCGAAGTCCTCGTCCGTGAGCACGACCAGCTCACCGTCCTCGGTCTCGTACCCCTTCGCGATGTCGGCCCACTCGACCTGCTCGCCGTCCAGGCTGCAGACCTTGCGGTAGCGGATGCGGCCACCGTCCTCGCGGTGCACCTGGTGCAGCCGCACCTCGTGCTCCCCCGTCGCGGCGTACAGCCGCACCGGCACGTTCACCAGGCCGAAGGCCACGGCGCCCTTCCAGATCGCCCGCACGCCACGTCCTCCTCGTCGCCGCCCGTGCAGCGCCGCACCTGGGCGCACACCGCGCCCGCAGCACCGTCCCCGGGCAGGATGGACCCGTGGAGCCCATGCTCGCCACCCCAGCGCCGAGAGGCACCGCGCTGCCGCGGGGCGCGGCCTGGGTGTTCGAGGTCAAGTGGGACGGCGTCCGGGTGCTCGCCGACGTCCGCGACGGCGCGCTGCACCTCACGAGCCGCAACGGCCGCGACGTCACGCCCGCCTACCCCGAGCTCGCGGCGCTCGCGGACCTCGGGGACGTGCTCCTCGACGGCGAGGTCGTGCTCCTCGACGCCGGCGTCCCGTCCTTCGCGGCCCTCGCCGAGCGCATGCACGTGCGCGAGCCGCGCCGCGCCGCCGCGCTCGCCGCCGCCCGGCCCGTGACCTACCTCGTGTTCGACGTCCTGCGCCGCGACGGCCACGACCTCGCGCCGCTGCCGCTCGAGACGCGCCGCGCGGTGCTCGACGCGCTCGCCCTGCCCGACCACGTGCAGGCCTCCCCCTGGTACGACGACGGCGACGACCTGTGGCAGGTCACCCGGGAGCACGGGCTCGAGGGCGTCGTCGCCAAGCGCCGCGACGCGCCCTACCGTGCCGGGCGCCGCTCGGCGGACTGGGTCAAGGCCGCGCACCGCCGCACGCGCACCGCGCTCGTCGGCGGCTGGCGCCCGCAGTCCACCGGCACCGGGCACCTCGGCGCCGTGCTGCTCGGCGCACCCGACGCCGCGGGCGACCTGCGGTACCTCGGGCGCGCCGGCTCGGGCCTCACGACCCTGGGAGCCCGCGGCCTGCGCACCGTGCTGCAGACCCACGAGCGCGCCACCAGCCCGTTCGCCGACCCCGTGCCACCGGTCGACGCGCGCGGCACCGTGTGGGTCGAGCCCGTCGTCCTGGTCGACACCCGGTACCTCGTGCGCACGCCGTCGGGCCGGCTGCGTCAGCCCGTCGTGCGGGGCCTGCGCACCGACACGACGCCCGACCCGTGGGAGCAGGAGTGAGCGACCGCGCACCCACGCCGCGACGCGCCGCTCTCGGATGGCGAGCCCGCGTCGGTGCTGGCAGCGTGGACGTCACCCGGGCCGCAGCGGCCCGTACCCGCACGTGAAGGAGTGGACATGGCCCGCGATCTGCCGAAGTACACCGTCCCGTCGCTCACCCCCGAGGACGGCGCGAAGGTGGCGGAGATCCTGCAGGGACGCCTCAACGCGCTCAACGACCTCGCGCTGACCCTCAAGCACATCCACTGGAACGTCGTCGGCCCGCACTTCATCGCGGTGCACGAGATGCTCGACCCGCAGGTCGACGCCGTGCGCCTCATGGTCGACGCGATCGCCGAGCGCATCGCGACGCTCGGCGTCGCGCCCGTCGGCACGCCCGGCGCCCTCGTGAAGGCCCGCACGTGGGACGACTACTCGATCGGCCGCGCCAGCACGACCGAGCACCTCGGCGCGCTCGACGAGGTCTACGTCGGCGTCATCACCGACCACCGCGAGGCCGCCGCCGCGACGGAGGAGCTCGACACCGTCACCAACGACCTGCTGGTCGGGCACCTGCACGAGCTCGAGCTGTTCCACTGGTTCGTCCGCGCGCACCTCGAGTCCTCGGGCGGCGCGCTGTCGACCGACGGCGAGAGCACCGAGGAAGGCGCGGCGCAGGCCGCCGCGTCGGCCGCTCGCACGGCACCGTGACGGCACGGCACCGCTCGGCGGCGCCGCCCACCGCAGCTCCCGTCCCCGCCCGGGCCACGACGCCCGGCGGGGACGGCCTGCGTACGGGCCGCGTCACGCCACCCCTGGAGAACCCCGACGGCTCGCCCGTGCGGCGCCCGCACCTCGCGGCACGCCTCGAGGACAGGTTCGACGCCGCGCTCGCGGGCGTGCTGCGCCGCCGCGGCTGGACGGTGCGCATCGTCGGCTTCGTGGGCTACGGCACCGCGGGGCGTGTGCGCGTGCTCGCGCGCACGCTGCTCGCGTCCCCGCAGGTGCACGAGCGCGACCTGCCCGACGCGGGCGGTGCGGCGCAGGCCGGCGAGCGTCCCGCGCCCTCGGTGCGCGGGTGGCGGTCGTTCTTCACGGCGTCGGTCGCCGGTGCACGCGTCGAGGTGACCGTCGGCGGCCGCACGCACCGCCTCACGACCGACCGCGGCGGGTACCTGGACGCCGTGGTCGAGGCCGACCTCGCGCCCGGGTGGCACGACGTCACCCTGACGTCGATCGACGACGCGCGCACGACCGCACGCGTGGTGGTCGTCGGGCCCGAGCCCACCGTCGGGATCGTCAGCGACGTCGACGACACCGTCATGGTCACGCGACTGCCACGTCCGCTGGTCGCGGCGTGGAACCAGTTCGTGCGGCACGAGAACGCGCGCGAGGCCGTGCCCGGCATGGCGCGGCTCTACCGCGAGCTGCGCGCGACGCGCCCCGACTCCCCCGTGGTGTACCTGTCGACCGGGGCGTGGAACGCCGCGCCCGCGATCGGCCGCTTCCTGCGCCGGCACGACTACCCCGCCGGTCCGCTGCTGCTGACGGACTGGGGCCCCACCAACACGGGCGTGTTCCGCAGCGGGCAGCGGCACAAGGTCACGCAGCTGCGGCGGCTGTTCGCCGAGCTGCCGCAGGTGCGCTGGCTGCTCGTGGGCGACGACGGCCAGCACGACCCGCAGATCTACGCAGGCGCCGTCGAGCACCACCGCGACCGCGTCGCGGGCGTGCTGATCCGGCAGCTCACGGCCGCCGAGCACGTGCTGTCGCACGGTCTGCCCGGGGCGACGGCGCAGCAGGAGGAGTCCGAGGAGAGCGCCGACGCCCCGGGGGTCGTGCTGCTGCAGGGGGCCGACGGCGAGGAACTGCTGGCCCGGGCGCGCGAGGCAGGGCTGGTGGACTGACCTCGGCCGACGAGCCGTGGACCCGCGGGGGCCGACCGACGAGGTCGGCCCCCGCGGGTGCGTCAGAGGCGCTGCGGGTCGTCCCAGTCGTCGCTCGAGGCGATGGCCTCGTCGTCCGGTCCGAGCTCGGACGCGCGCAGCGAGCGCGGTGCGCGTGCGGCGTCGCCCCCGGACCGGGCGTCGGCGGCGTCGAGGTCGGCGTCGGCGGGCTGCCGCTCGGCGATGCGCTGGAGCGCGGGGTCGGAGGCCAGGTCGCGCGCACGGTTCGAGGTCATGCACCGGTTCTACCCCGAGGGTGACGGCGCGCGCACCCGGTGGGGCGGTCCGCGCCCGCGTGTCGGCCGCGGACGTCCGCGTGTCGGACGCGCGCCAGGGACGTCCGACCCCGGCACGCGGCGCGAGCGCGGCGAATCGTTTCGTGCCCTTCGGGCCGTCGAAGCGCATCGATAGCGTGACGCGCGGACCCCGGCCCCGGCGACGCGGCCCGGTCCGTCCCCGCCGGGCCCGCCGGCGGCGACCGCCACCGTCGCGGCACGGCCGCGCCACGGCCGCCGTCGTCGCGCCACGCGAAGGAGCAGCGGATGCGCGTCCCACCCTTGATCGCCCCCCTCGCCGCGGCCGGGGCCGCGGTCGCCCTCGCCGCGGGAGCCCTCACCACCGGCGTCGTCACCGCGGCGCCCGCCGCGGCCGCCACCGGGTACACGTGGGGCAACGTGCAGATCGGCGGCGGCGGGTTCGTGCCCGGCATCGTCTACAACCAGGGCGAGAAGGACCTCGTCTACGCCCGCACCGACATCGGCGGCGCCTACCGTCTCGACCCGACGACGCGGCGCTGGATCCCGCTGCTCGACCACGTCGGCTGGGACGAGTGGGGGCACACGGGCGTCCTGTCGCTCGCGACCGACGCGCGCGACCCCGACCGCGTCTACGCCGCCGTCGGCACCTACACCAACGACTGGGACCCGCAGAACGGCGCGATCCTGCGCTCGGCGGACCGCGGCGAGACGTGGCAGCGCACGATGCTGCCGTTCAAGGTCGGCGGCAACATGCCCGGGCGCGGCATGGGCGAGCGCCTGCAGATCGACCCCAACGACAACCGCGTGCTGTACCTCGGCACCGAGAACGGGCACGGCCTGTGGCGCTCGACCGACCGCGGCGTCACGTGGTCCGAGGTCACGAGCTTCCCCAACCCGGGCAACTACGCGCAGGACCCGACGTCGGACAACTCCTACCTCACGCAGAACCAGGGCGTGGTGTGGGTGACGTTCGACCCGACGAGCGGCACGGCGGGCTCCCCGACGCGCACGATCTACGTGGGCGTGGCGGACAAGGAGAACAACGTCTACCGCTCGACCGACGCGGGCGCGACGTGGCAGCGCGTGCCCGGCCAGCCCACCGGGTACCTGCCGCACAAGGGCGTGTTCGACGCGCGGGGCAAGCAGCTCTACGTCGCGACGTCCGACACGGGTGGCCCGTACGACGGCGGCAAGGGGCAGGTCTCGCGGTTCGACGCGACGACGGGCACCTGGACGGACGTCTCGCCCTTGCCGCTGTCGTCGTCGGACCTCTACTACGGGTTCTCGGGCCTGACGATCGACCGTCAGGACCCCGACACGATCATGGTCGCGACCCAGGTCTCGTGGTGGCCGGACGTCATCTTCTTCCGCTCGACCGACCGCGGCGCGTCGTGGACCCGGATCTGGGACTGGGCGTCGTACCCCGAGCGCTCGCTGCGGTACTCGATGGACGTGTCGGCGACGCCGTGGCTCACGATGGGCCGCACGCAGGCCGTGCCGCCCGAGCCGCTCGTCAAGCTCGGCTGGATGACCGAGTCGTTCGAGATCGATCCGTTCGACTCCGACCGGTTCCTCTACGGCACGGGCGCCACGGTGTACGGGTCGGACAACCTCACCGACTGGGACACCGGGGGCACGGTCGACATCGAGGTCCGTGCGCTCGGCATCGAGGAGACCGCGGTGCTCGACCTCGCGGCACCCCCGGGTGCGGTCGAGCTCTACTCCGGGCTGGGCGACCTCGGCGGGTTCGTGCACACCGACATCGACGAGGTGCCGGACAGCATCTACACGCAGCCCGTGCACGGCTCGGTGACGGGCGTCGACTTCGCCGAGAGCAAGCCGTCCACGGTCGTGCGCGTGGGCTACGCCGTCGACGGCGAGGTCGAGTCGCACATCGCGGTCAGCACGACGTCCGGGTCGACGTGGTGGGCGGGCCAGGAGCCCGCGGGCGTCACGAAGTCCGGCACCGTCGCGGTGTCCGCGGACGGTGCGCGCATCGTCTGGAGCCCCGAGGGCACGGGCGTGCACGTGTCGACGACCCTCGGGTCGACGTGGACGCCGTCCACCGGGGTCCCGGCGCAGGCGCAGGTCGAGGCCGACCGCGTGAGCCCGACGACGTTCTACGCCTACTCCGCGGGGCGGTTCTACGTGTCGACGGACGGCGGCGCGACGTTCGCGCAGTCCGCCGCGACCGGTTTCCCCGCCGAGGGCAACGTGCGGTTCGGCGCGGTCCCGGGCAAGCAGGGCCACGTGTGGCTCGCGGCCGAGGACGGGCTGTACCGCTCGACCGACGCCGGTGCGACGTTCGCGCAGGTGCCCGGCTTCGAGGACGGCGGCGCGGTCGGCTTCGGCAAGGCCGCGCCCGGCGCGTCCTACCCCGCGATCTACACGACGTCGCTCTACCAGGGCGTGCGGGGCTTCTTCCGCTCGACCGACGGGGGCGCGACGTGGGTGCGCATCAACGACGACGAGCACCGGTACGCGTGGACGGGCGCCGCCATCACGGGCGACCCGGACGTGTTCGGGCGCGTGTACGTCGGGACGAACGGCCGCGGGATCGTCGTGGGCGAGTCGGACGGCACCGTGCCGTCACCCACGCCGACACCGTCGCCGACCTCGACGGCCACGCCGACCCCCACCCCGACGCCCACGCCCACGCCCACCGTGACGCCCACGACGACACCCACGGTCACCCCGACCCCGACGGCGAGCCCGACGCCCACGAACCCGGCCGCGTCGTGCGCGGTGCGGTACACGGCGTCGAGCTGGAACACCGGGTTCACGGCGAGCGTGCGCCTCACGCACGCCGGCGCCGCTCCGCTGCAGGGCTGGACGCTGCGGCTGACGTACGCGCACGGCGAGCAGCTGCAGCAGGGCTGGAGCGCGACGTGGTCGCAGCAGGGCGCCGTCGTGACGGCCACGAACGCCGCGTGGAACGGCGCGCTCGCACCGGGGGCGTCGGTCGACGTGGGCTTCAACGGCACGCACACCGGCACCGCCGCGGCCCCGACGGCGGCGACGCTGAACGGCACCGCGTGCACGCTGTCCTGACGAGGTCCGGCCGGACGGACCCCGGCCGCTGACCCCGCGCCCCCGGTGGGTGGCGTCCGGCATCCGGGCGCCACCCACCGGTGCGTCGACGCCCACCGACAGGCCCGCGAGGGCGTCGTCGCACGTCACGTCGTCGCACGTCACACGGGTGACGTGTGACCAAGGTCCCACGAGACAAACATCACATGACTGGCCGGTGGATCTGTCTCGACGTCGACCTAGCATCGCGACCGTGGCACCCGTTCGCAGCAGCACGGCCGACGTCGACGCCCTCCTCGTGGGAGGGGGCGTCATGAGCGCGACCCTTGCGTCGCTCCTCACGACGCTCGAGCCCACGTGGCGCGTCGAGATCCACGAGCGCCTGGACGCCCCGGCGCTCGAGAGCTCCAACCCGTGGAACAACGCGGGCACCGGGCACGCCGCGCTCTGCGAGCTGAACTACACGCCCGAGCGGCCCGACGGCTCGGTCGACATCAGCAAGGCCGTGCGGATCAACGAGCAGTACGAGCTCTCGCGCGAGCTGTGGCACCACCTCGCCGCCGCGGGCCGCCTGCCCGGCGCCGAGCGCGCGGTCACGACCACGCCGCACATGTCGTTCGTCCGCGGTGCGAAGGACGTCGAGCACCTGCGCAAGCGGTGGGAGGCGCTGCGCGCCCACCGGCTGTTCGCCGACCTCGAGTTCACGACCGACCCGGCGGTCATCGAGCGCTGGGCTCCGCTGCTCATGGCGGACCGCACCGACGACGAGCCCGTCGCCGCCACGCGCGCCGCCTGGGGCACCGACGTCGACTTCGGCTCGATCACCCGCGCGATGCTCGCGGACGCCGTGACCCGTGGCGCCGAGCTGCGCACCAGCAGCGAGGTCACGCGCCTCAAGCGCCTGCGCGACGGCCGGTGGCGCGTCACGATCGCCGACCGCCGGTGGAACGGGCGCCCGCCGCGCACCGTGACGGCGCGCTTCGTCTTCGTCGGCGCGGGCGGCGGGGCGCTGCACCTGCTGCAGCGCTCGCGCATCAAGGAGATCCGCGGGTACGCGGGCTTCCCCATCAGCGGGCAGTTCCTGCGTACGACCAACCCGGAGATCGTCGCGCAGCACGGCGCCAAGGTCTACGGCAAGGCCGCCGTCGGCGCACCGCCGATGTCCGTGCCGCACCTCGACGCCCGCGTCGTCGACGGCGGCAACGCGCTGATGTTCGGCCCGTACGCGGGCTGGAGCATGAAGTTCCTCAAGCGCGGCTCGTGGACCGACCTGCTGCGCTCGGTGCGTCCGGGCAACCTCGTCCCGATGCTCGCGGTCGGCCTGCGCAACCTCGACCTGCTGACGTACCTGATCCGCGAGGTGACGGCGAGCGACGCCGACCGGCTGCGCGCGCTGCGCGCCTACATGCCGTCGGCGCACCCGCGCGACTGGGAGCTCGTGACCGCCGGCCAGCGCGTGCAGGTCATCAAGCGCGGCCCCGGCGGCGGCGTGCTCGAGTTCGGCACCGAGCTCGTCGCGTCGGCCGACGGCTCCATCGCGGGCCTGCTGGGCGCCTCCCCCGGTGCGTCGACCGCGGTGGCGACCATGCTCGACCTGCTGGACCGCTGCTTCCCCGAGCAGGCGGACGCCTGGCGCCCGCGGCTGCAGCAGATCATGCCGAGCCTCGGCGGCGCCGCGTGGGACACCGCGCTGGACCAGCTGGTCGACGACGGGACGCTCACCGGCGGACACTGAGTCCGTGACGACGCACGACACGCAGCCCGACCCGTACCCCGACGACCTGCCGGTCGCCGTCAGCGCGCCCATGCGGCACGCGAAGGTGCGCGCCTTCACCGACCACACGACCGTCGGCCAGGTCGTCGTCGACGACGACGGCGCGGTGACCATCGGGTGCGCGTGCGGCATGACGCTGACGAACGGGCCCGGGTGGTCGCTCGACGAGCACATCCGGCTGCACCGGGCCGAGGCGCGGTTCCTCGCGCTCTCGGCGGTCGCGCCCGAGGGCATCCCGCGACTCGTCGCCGCCGCGGACGTCCCGCAGCAGCACTGAGCCCGGCGCGCCCGCCGCGGCACCGACCGCCGCGGGCGGGTCGTCGGCGGCCTCGCGCGCGGCGACGCGCGCCTGCACCTCGGGGCGGCGCAGCGGCGGCACGGTCGCCGGCGGGCGTCGTCGCTCGGGCAGCGCGTCCAGCAGGTGCGCCGTGATGTGCGCGATCTCCGCGACCGCACGCTCGAACGGCTCGCGCGTCGCGTCCGAGAGCTGCTGCACACCCGTCACCTTGCGGACGTACTGGCGTGCGGCGGCCTCGATCTCGTCGTCGGTGGCGTGCGGCTCGAGGCCGCGCAGGGTCGTGATGTTGCGGCACATGCCGCTCGACGCTACGCCCGGCCCGCGCCGCCGTCGAGACCCGCGGCCGCCCGCTCGAGCGCGAGCAGGGTCGCCTTGGCGGCGTCGCCGCCCGCGTACCGCCCGGGCGTGCCGTCGGACCGCACCACGCGGTGGCACGGCAGCAGCAGCGGCACGGGGTTGCGCGCGCACGCCGTCCCCACGGCGCGCACGGCGGCGGGGCGCCCGGTCGCGGCCGCGACCTGCGCGTACGAGGCCGTCGCGCCGTACGGCACGTCGGGCAGCGACAGCACGACCTCGCGGCGGAAGCCGGTGAGCAGGCGCAGGTCCACCGGCACGTCGAACGTGCGGCGCCGGCCGCCGAAGTACTCGTCGAGCTCGCGCAGCACCGGGTCGAGCCGCCGCCCGCCGGCGAGGACGCGGGGGCTGACGCGTGCGGCGAGCTCCTGCAGCGCGGCGTCGTGCCCCTGCACGTCGAACGCGACGCGCAGCACGCCGCGCTCGCCCGCCGCGACCAGCAGCGACCCGACGGGCGAGTCGACCACGCGGTACGCGACGTCGAGCAGGCCGTCGCGCGCGGCGCGCTCGACGAGGTCGGCGTGCAGCCGCGCGAGGGTGCGGCCGTCGGGCTCCGCCGCGGGCGCGGCCTGCGGTGCGGTGGTCATCGTGCGTCCTCCTCGTCCGTGACGGCGGCGCCGTAGGTGCGGCGCAGCGTGGCGACCCCGTCGGCCCCGGCGCGGCGCGCGGCCGCGTCGGTGCCACCGACCAGCGCCGCGACGTCGGTGTACGGCAGGCCGCCCAGGTGGTGCAGCACGACGACGCGCCGCTGCTTGGCGGGCAGCGCGGCGACCGCGCGCCACAGGTCGAGGTCGCGCGCGCCCGGCTCGTCGGCGCGCGCGACGAGCGCCGTGCCCGTGGTCAGCGCGGGGTCCTCGACCGGGACGGCGTGCCGTGCCCGCCGCCGCAGCTCGTCGAGGCAGCGACGGCGCGCGATCGTCACGAGCCACGCCTCGACGTTCGCGTCGGCGGGCAGCTCGGGCCACGCGCGCAGCGCCGACAGGAACGTCTCCGACCACGCGTCGTCGGCGTCGCGGCCCGCGAGCATGGCCCGGCACACGCGCAGCACGGTCGGGCCGTGCACGCGCACGACGTCCTCGAACGGTCCGGTCATCCCCACAGTGTGCAGACGTCGCCGCAGCACCGGGCGTGAGGTGGGCCCTCCGTCCCTCGCACGATCCCCGAAGGAGGCGCATCGTGGAGAGAGGACGGGCCGACCGACGTCCGTCCACGGAGGTGGTCCTCATGCGGACCGACGGACCGGTCCTGGTGGCTCTCGCGCACTCGGCACGCAGCGAGCACACGCTCGCGTGGGCGACGGCCGAGGCGGTACGACGCGGCACCGAGCTGCGGCTCGTGGCCGTCGTCGATCCCGTGTCCGAGGTGACGGCGTGGTCGTGGGCGGTGGTCCCGCCCGCGGTCGACGTGCACGCCGAGGCGAGGTCGTACCTCACCGACCTCGCGGACCGGGTGCGGGCGCGACCCGACGCGCCCCCCGGCGTGACGTTCGAGGTGCTCGACGGCTCGCCCGCCGACGCGTTGCGCCGCGTGTCCGAACGCGCGTCGCTCGTCGTGGTGGGCGCAGGCTCCCGCGGCGGCGGGCACGTCGCACGCGTCGCCGCTCAGGTCGCGGCGCACGCACGCTGCCCGGTGGCGGTGGTGCGGGACGCCCCGACCCACGGGGCGGACGGCGCGCCCGCTCCCGTCGTGGTCGGGGTCGACGGGTCGGCGGCCGCGATCGCGGCAGCGCACGTCGCCGCCGACGAGGCCGCGGAGCGCGGTGCCGCGCTGCGGCTCGTGCACGCACGCCCGACGATCCCCGCCCCGTACGGGCCCGTGCCCGTCGAGCTGCCGCCCGCCGACGACGCACCGGCACGGCGCGCCGCGGACGAGCTCGTCGCACGCCTGCGCGCGCGCCACCCCGACCTCGAGGTCGACGTGCGGCTCGTCGAGGACGACCCCGCGCACGCGATCGTGGCGGCGTGCGGCGACGCGCAGCTGGTCGTCGTGGGGTCGCGCGGGCTCGGGGCGTTCCCCGGCATGCTCCTGGGCTCGGTGAGCCACGACGTCGTGCGCGACGCGCCGTGCACCGTGCTGGTCGTGCACGGCGCGGAGGTGCCCGCCGCGTAGCACGGGCGCGTCCGTGGGGTGCGGCGGCGCCGCACCCCACGGACGGCCGTCACGCCGAGGCGCGTCGCCGTACCGCGACGAACGCGGCACCGGCCGCGAGCAGCACGACGCCGGCACCGAGCGGTAGCAGGACGCCCGCACCGGTGACCGCCAGGGCACCCGCTGCCGTGACGGTGAGCGGCGCCTGGGCGAGCACGTCGCCCCGCGCGTCGCGCACCTGCACGTGGTGCAGCCCCGTCGGCAGGTCCGTCGGGACGGTCACCGTGAGCGTCGCGCCGCCGTCGACGAGGTCGGCGACGGCGAGCCGCCGGTAGGTCGACGCGATCCCGACCTCGGCCTGCGCGCCCGGCACGCCTGCGACCGTGACGGTGAGACGGTCGCCCGCGCGGGCCGTGGCGGCCGACAGCGTGACGCGCGGCGACGCCGCCCCGTCCGGGCCCGCCGTGGGCGCGGGTGCGGCGGTCCCGGTCGGCGACGGCACCGGCGTCGTGGGCGTCGGTGCCGGCGTCGGGGCCGCCACGAGGCCGTCGAGCGCACCGCGCAGCGCGGCCACGGCACCGTCCACGGTGGCCTGGTGCGGCGTCGGCGACCCGAGCACGAACGCCGCCCGTGCGAGGGCCGCGTCGAGGGCCGCGAGCGAGTCCGCCGTGAACGCGTCGCGCCGGACGCCGTCGGCCTCCGCCACGAGTGCGGCGAGCGGCGCGGTGTCGGCCTCGACGGCCGGCTCGACC
Organism: Cellulomonas sp. HD19AZ1; assembly: GCF_004535805.1. Taxonomy (NCBI): domain Bacteria; kingdom Bacillati; phylum Actinomycetota; class Actinomycetes; order Micrococcales; family Cellulomonadaceae; genus Cellulomonas; species Cellulomonas sp. HD19AZ1. The sequence goes on along the minus strand of NZ_SPHX01000007.1, from coordinate 90,085 downwards.
GCGACGAGCTGGACGTCGTCGATCGTGCCCCACGCGCCGCCGCTGAGGTTCAGCTGCGCCGAGACTGTCACCTGCCGGTCGGCGCCCACGCTGATCGGCGCGGTCTGCGGCGTCTGCCACGCGAGGTACCCGTCGAGGCGGAAGTCGGCCGTGACGGTCGAGATCCCCGACTGGGCCTCGATCCGCATCGTGTCGGTCGCGCCGGCGTTCCCGCCCTGGACCTTCGCGGACAGGCGGTACTCGCCGGGCGGCACGTCGGTGACGGTCTGCCCGATCGTGAACGCGAACGGGTTCGCGGAGTAGAAGTGCGTCGAGCGCGTGCCCTCGTACGGGTCCTCGGCACGCCCGATCGTGTACCCGGTGCCGGTGCCGGTCCAGGACGCGGCGCCGGCCTCGAAACCGGGGTTGCGCACGAGGTTCGTGCCCGAGGTCGCGTCCGACAGCACGACGACGTCGACCGCGGCCGGGTGGCCCCCCGAGGTGACACCGGTGAAGACGTACGACCCCGGCCCGCCGATCCACGCGCCGTCGCCCTGCCACGTGACCTGCTGCGTCTCGGACGTGCCGTCGGTGTACCCGACCTCGACCTCGGCAGGCAGCGTCACGGCCTCGCCGTCGACGACGGTGACGCGGGGACGCTGCACGGCGTCGAGCTGCCGCGGCGCGACCGAGCCCGTGCGCGCGTACTCGTAGACGCGCAGCGACTCCAGGGGCGTGCCGTCGAACGCGAACAGCGCCTGGTTGTCCCAGCCGGAGCCGCCGAAGTCGTCGGCCCACTCCCCCTCGGGCAGGCGCCCGTCAGGGTCGTAGAACTCCTGCGAGTAGGTCGTCGCCCAGCCCGACCCGTGCTGCTGCCAGAGGTCCCAGCTGGCCTCGACCTGGTCGGGCGGCCCGACCGGGAGCCACGCGGGCTCCCAGTAGAACGTGCCGAGGCCGCGGCCGCCCGACACGTCCGCGACGGCCTGCATGACGTCACGCACCGCGAGGGCCTGGCCCTGCACCGAGGCAGCGTACTGCGTCGGCGCCGTGCGCACGGAGTTCGGGTAACCGTCACCGTCCTCGAGCGTGTACGCCCAGGACGTCTCGGCGACCGCGACCTCCTTGTCGTAGGTCGCCGCGACCTGGTCGAGGACCGCGGTGAGGTTCGCGAGCGAACCGTGCCAGAACGCGTAGTACGACGACAGGAACACGTCGTAGTCGACGCCGCGCCGGTCGAGCTCGCGTGCGACGGCGGCGTACTGCCCCGCGCGGTCGGGGTTGGTGAAGTGGACGGCGACCTTGACGTCCGGGCCGAGCGCGTCCCGCACGGCCCGCGAGCCGGCCTGGAACAGACCCGCCGTGCGGTCCCAGCCGCTCTCGCCCGCGACCTGGCCGTTGGTGGTCTCGTTGCCGACCTGCACCATGCCGACGTCGACGCCCGCGTCGCGCATCGTGCGCAGCGTCTGCGCGGTGTAGTCGTACAGCGCCTGCTCACGGTCCGGCAGGGCCAGGCCGCGCCACGCGCGGGGCGACGGCTGCTGGCCGGGGTGCGCCCAGAAGTCCGCGTAGTGGAAGTTGACGAGCACGCGCATCCCGGCGGCGGTCGCGCGGCGGCCGATCTCGGTCGCCCGCGCGGCGTCGACGTTGCCGGCGCCGTAGCCCTTCGTGGCGTCGGTGCTGAGGAACGGCTCGTTCCACACGCGGACGCGGACCCAGTTGACGCCGTGGTCGGCGAGCACGGCGAACAGGTCGGCCTCGCGGCCCTCGTCGTCCTTGAACGTGACGCCGCTCTCCTCCAGGGACAGGACGGTCGACACGTCGACGCCGTTGATCCAGCCGTCGCGCATCCCGTCGACGCGGGGCACGGTGATGCCGGCGGCGACGGGCCCGTCAGGTGCCGCGCCCGCGGTGCCGGCCAGCCCGGCGACGGCCAGGACGGCCGTGAGGACGGTCGCGGTGACCGCTCCCGGTCGTGGACGTGATCTCATCTGCACTCCCCTTCGAGTGGTGGTCGGCCTTCGAGTGGTGGTCGGACCGCGGCGCCACGGACGCCGCGGGTGGTGCAGGTCGCGCGGGCGGCGCTCGGCGAGCCGGCGTCAGCCCTTGACGGAGCCGGCCGACAGCCCGCCGACGATGTACCGCTGCAACGACAGGAACAGCGCGAGCACGGGCAGCGAGCCGACCGTCGCACCGGCCGCGAACAGGCCCCACCGCGACGTGAGCTGGTTCGACACCCACTGGTACATGCCCACGGCGAGCGTCCAGTTGCCCTCGCCGGTGAGAACGATCTTCGCGAGGATGAAGTCGCCGAACGCCGAGATGAACGCGAGCAGCCCGACGACCGCGAGGATCGGCGTGACCAGCGGCATCACGAGCCGCCAGTAGATCTGCGCGTGCGTCGCGCCGTCGATCTTCGCGGCCTCGTCGATCTCCATGGGCACGGTGTTGAAGAACCCGTACATGAGGAACGTGTTCGCGCCGAGCGCGCCACCCAGGTACACGCAGATCAGCGCGAGCTTGGAGTTGACCCCCAGCGCGGGCACGACCTCCCCCAGCGCGACGAGCAGCAGGAAGACGGCGACGAACGCGACGGTCTGCGGGAACATCTGGATGATGAGCAGGGCCGTCAGCGAGGTGCGCCGCCCGCGGAACCTGAAGCGTGAGAACGCGTAGGCCGCCGCCGCGCCCATGAGCACGGCGCCGAGCGCCGCGGCACCACCGATCAGCAGCGTGTTGCCCGCCCACGTCCAGTACAGCGTGCCGCCCAGCGCGCGGTAGTTCTCGACGCCGACCGAGCGGAACAACGCACCCGACCCGGCGAGCGACCCGCGCCGGTCGAGCGACGCCGACAGCGCGTAGACCAGCGGGAACGCGGCGTAGAACACGATGACGACGGCGACGGGGTACTTCCACCCGACCTCCGCCCACCAGCGGGCGCGGCGCGCGCGGGTGCGACGCTCGACGGGGACCTCAGAGGTGGCCACGGCTACATCTCCTCCAGCTTGCGGGTCTGCCGGAACGCGAGCGCCGAGACGACGCCGATGACGACGAACACGACGATCGACAGCGCGCTCGCGAGCCCGTAGTCGGCGCGTCCGCCGGACACCCCGGAGATCTGGTAGATCGCCGAGATGAGGATGTCGGTCGAGCCCATCGGGACGCTCGCGCCACGGAACGCCGGGCCCCCGCCCGTGAGCATGAAGATGATCGTGAAGTTGTTGAAGTTGAACGCGAACGACGCGATCGCCAGCGGTGCGGTCGACACCAGCAGCAGCGGCAGCGTGATGGAGCGGAACTGCCGCCACCGGCCGGCGCCGTCGACGCGGGCGGCCTCGAGCGTCTCCGACGGCACGGCCTGCAGCGCACCCGTGGTGACGAGGAACCAGTACGGGTAGCTGAGCCACAGGTTGACCCAGAGGATCGCGAGCTTCGCGAGCCACGGGTCGCCCAGCCAGTTGACGTCCGCCCCGAGCAGGAACCACTCGTTGACGACGCCGAACTCGGCGTTGAGCATGCCGCGCCACAGCAGCGCGGACATGAACGCCGGGAACGCGTACGGGAGGATGAAGACCGTCCGCAGGACCTTGCGCCCGCGGACGCGGGGGTCGTTGTAGATCATCGCGAACAGCAGCCCGAGCCCGAAGCTCGTGAGCACGGTGAGGATCGCGAACGCGAAGGTCCACACGCCGACCTGGAGCAGCGGACCGGCGTACGCGCGGTCGGTGAACGCCCGCACGAAGTTGTCGAACCCGACGTTGACGTACCACCCCGCGGCGAGGCGGTCGCCGTCCGCGCTGACGAAGTTCCCGCGGTCGTCGGGTGCGTAGACCGCGCCCGTCGCGGTGTCGGTGAGCGTGCGCGCGGCCGCGTCCCACACGAGGTCCGAGGTGTAGACCGCGGCCGTCGCGCCCTCGCGCGTGCGCAGCGACCCGTCCTCGGCGTCGTCCGAGACCGGCACCCGCAGGCTCACGACCCGCTGCTGCAGGTCGGCGTCGGTGAACAGCGTGGCCCGCGGCACGACCTCCCAGCCCGGGACGTGCGTGGGCACGCCCCGGTCGTCGAGCGCGGCCCCCGGCACCGGGCTCAGGGGGTCGTCGGCCGTGCCGACCCGCACCTCGCCGTCCTGCGACACGGCGAACCCCAGGACGTCGCCGTCGCGCACGACCGCCAGCGGGTAGGTGGGCGAGTCGTCGGCGCGCCGCTCGTCCTGGATCAGCGCTGCGTCGACCGCCTGCTGCATCGAGCCCAGGTGCCCCGTGCCGTAGTTCGTGAACGCGACGTAGCCCGTGTAGAGCAGCGTGAAGACCTGGAACACCGCGAGGAACACCAGGCCCGGGTACAGGTACTTCAGCGGGCGGGTCCGCCGCGCGAAGTAGATCCAGTCGGCTGCGGCGAGCAGCACGACGAGCACGCCGAGGACCACCCACGAGCGCGCGTGGTACGCGGACAGGACCGCCGCACCGCCCACCGCGTTGACCACCATCATGAGCAGGAGCTTCACCAGGAAGCCCCACCCCGGGCCGCGCCAGTCGCGCGCGGCGGACTCTCGCGGCGCGACGGAGGCGCTCCCGGGGCGCTCCGCGCCCGGCTGACCGACGGACATCTGTGCTCCTCGTGTCGACGACCTGGGCGGGGGCGGGGCGCGGTGGCGCCCCGCCCCCGGGTGGGTGGGTGTCAGTCGGCGATCGCGGACTCGATGTTGGCGACCATGGTGGTCCAGGTCGCCGCCGGGTCCTCACCGTTGATCAGGGCGATCTGCGCGGGGTTCCAGAAGTCCCACACGGCCCCCATCTCGGGGATGTTCGGCATCGGCACGCCGTTCTGCGCCGACGCGAGGAAGCCCGCGATGACCGGGTCGTCGGCCACCGACTCGGCGACCGCCGTGAGCGCAGGGATGCGCGGGTCGGCCTCGTACAGCGCCTGCTGCGCCTCGTCGCTCGCGACGTAGCTCGCGAGGAACTCGTTCGCGAGCAGCGCGTTCTTCGACTGCGCCGACAGGTAGAAGCCCTGCACGCCGACGAACGGCGACGCGGTCTGCCCGCCCGCGGACGGGATCGGGCTCACGAGCACGTCGACGCCCGCGTCACGGAACGTCGGGATGGTCCACGGCCCCTGCACGATGAACGGCGACTGACCCGTCGCGAACAGCTCGTTGCTGATGTCGTAGTCGATCGTGTCGGTGAAGTAGCCGGTGCCGGCCTTGCCGTTGTCGTGGATCCACTGCGCGTACGCGAGCCCCGCGTCACCGCCGAGCCCGACCTCGCTGGTGTACGACCCGGACTCGTCCTGCACGAAGACGGGTGCCCCGAACGACGTCTGGAACGCGTACGACGTGTACATGTCGCCCTCGGCACCGTTGGTGTAGAGGATGAACGGGCGCTCCGCGAACCCGGCGTCGGTCGCCATGCGGATCATCTCGTCCCACGTCGTGGGGGCCGTCGACCCGACGAGCGCCGTGTTCTGGATGAGCGCGACGGCCTCCTGCGCGTACGGCAGCGCGTACAGCTGGCCGTCGTACGTGAACGCGTCGAGCGTGACCTGCTCGAAGTCCGCCGCGCGGTCGCCGAGGTCGATCGTGTCGACCACGCCGGACTCGACGAGCTCGCCGAGCCAGTCGTGCGCGCCGACCGTGATGTCGGGGCCCTCACCGGTCGGCACCTGCGCGAGGAAGTCGGCGCGCAGGTCCTCGAAGTTCTTCTGCACGACCGTGACGGTCGCGCCGCTGTCGGCCTCGAAGCTCGCGGCCGCGTTCTTGATGGCCTCCGCCCGCTCGGCGTCGGACCAGATCACGAGCTCGGGACCGCCGCCGCCCGTCCCTGCGGTCGGTGAGGCGTCACCGTCGGACGACGAGGGCGTGCCGCTGCACGCGGCGAGGAGGGCGGCCGACGCGACCACGGCGACGCCGAGCGCGAGGTGCTTGCGCATCTGAGTTCCTTCCGGGGAGGGGCCGCCGCGCGCGTCGTGGAGCGATCGCGACGCTGCGACCTCGGTGGTGTGCTGGTCCGCCGTCCCGACGGGACGGCGGTGCGTGCTCGTGGGTGCTGCGTGCGGCCGGGCGGCCGCACGACGCGCGCGGGTCAGCGACCACCCCCCTGCGCGTCGCGAGCGGTGCGGAACACCGCGACGTCCCCCGCGCCGACCTGCGCGACACCGGCGGCGACCGCGTCGGTGAGCAGCTCGGTGCCCTGGACGTCGACCTTCACGGCCTCGTCGCGGTGGTTGACGACGACGACGTAGTCGGCGTCCTCGGCGCGGCGCGTCACGACCTCGAGGCCCTCGGGTCGCCCGGGCGGCACGACGCCCGCGTCGGCGTACACGGCCGCGAGCACGGGTGCGAGCGCGTCGACGCCGAGCGCCGTGCTCACGTACCAGCCCGTGCCGCTCCCCCGCGCGTGCCGCGTCACGGCGGGCATCCCGTCCGCCGGGCCGCCGCGGTACGTGCCGCGCACCTGCGCACCGTCCAGCACGAGGTGCTCGGTCCACGTGTCGGTGCCCACCGCCGTGCCGTCGAGCGCGACCTCGCAGGTCTCGCCCTCGCGCAGCGGCAGGAACTCCTCGACCGCGACCCCGAGCGCGGCGCGCAGCGGCGCTCCGAAACCGCCCTCGTGCACCGCGTCGTGCTCGTCCACCACGCCCGCGAAGCACGACACCAGCAGCGTGCCGCCGTCCTCGACGTACCGCGTGAGGTTCTCCCCCGCCGCCGCCGTCAGCAGGTACGACGCGGGCGCCACCACCAGGCGGTAGCGCGAGAGGTCGTCGAGCGGGTGCGCGAAGTCGACCGTCACGCCGTCGCGCCACAGCCGCTCGTAGTAGGTGCGCACGCGCTCGCGGAACCCGAGCGCGTCCGACGGGCGCCACTCGAGGTCCTGCGCCCACAGGGACTCCCAGTCGTACAGGACGGCGACGTCGGCGTGCACGCGCGACCCCCGGAGCTCGGCGACGCGTGCGAGCCGCGCACCGAGGTCGACGACCTCGGTGAACACGCGGGACGTCGTGCCGGCGTGCGGCAGCATCGCCGAGTGGAACTTCTCGGCGCCCGAGCGGGACGCGCGCCACTGGAAGAACATGATCCCGTCCGCGCCGCGGCCGAGGTGCGTGAACGCGTTGCGGTGCATCTCGCCGGGCCGCTTGGCGACGTTGCGCCCCTGCCAGTTGACGGCCGACGTCGAGTGCTCCATGAGGATCCACGGCCGCCCGCGGGCGACCGACCGGGTGAGGTCGGCCGACAGCGCCAGGCCGACGTGCGCGTCGGGGTCGGGCGACCACAGGTAGTGGTCGTCGGAGACGACGTCGACCTCCCGGGCCCACGCCCACAGGTCGGTGTTGTACGACTGGTGCGCCATGAAGTTCGTCGTGATCGGCTGCGCGGCGTGCGCGCGGATCGCGTCGCGCTCGAGGCGGAAGCACGCGCGCAGCTGGTCGTCGGTGAACCGCGCGAAGTCGAGGCGCTGCGCGGGGTTGGCCGTCGACGCGGTGGCGGCGGGGGCACCGACGTGCTCCCAGTCGCGGTACACCTGGCCCCAGAACGCCGTCCCCCACGCGGCGTTGAGCGCGTCGAGGCTGCCGTGGCGCTCGCGGAGCCAGTCGCGGAACGCCGCGACTGACGCGGGCGAGTAGTCCTCGCCCACGGGTGCGCCGTACTCGTTGTGCACGTGCCACAGCACGACGGCGGGGTGGTCGGCGTAGCGGCGCGCGAGCTCGGTCGCGACGCGGACCGCGGCGGCGCGGTAGGCGGGCGAGCTGGGCGACACCATGCCGCGCGACCCGAAGCCGAGGGTCGTGCCGTCGCGGGTCACGACGCGCGACTCGGGGTAGGTCGCGTAGAACCAGGCCGGCGGCGACGCGGTGGGCGTGCCGAGGTCGACGGCGATGCCGTTGCGGTGCAGCAGGTCGAGCAGGTCGTCGAGCCAGGCGAAGTCGTACTCGCCCTCGCGGGGCTCGAGCAGGCCCCACGAGAAGATGCCGACGCTGACGAGGTTGACGCCCGCGTCGCGCATGAGCGCGACGTCGTCGTCCCACACGTGGCGCGGCCACTGCTCGGGGTTGTAGTCGCCGCCGTAGGAGATCCCCTCCGTCGGCCAGCCGAGCTCTGCCACGTGACCCTCCGTCGCGTCGTCGCGCCCGCGCCCTGTGCACGGTCACAGCCTGTGAACGTGCACAGGTAATCACGCGGGCACGCGCCCCCACAGGGGGGTCGGGGCATCGTTATCCGACTGTGACCGTGCACAGGACGCGGTCCGAGATCCCGGCCGCACGCGCCGCGCCGCGTCTAGAGTCGACATCCGTGGACACCACGACCTCCGCCCGACGCCGCCCCACCATCCGTGACGTGGCCGCGGCCGCCGGCGTCTCGCGCGGCACGGTGTCCCGCGTCATCAACGGCGGCCACTGGGTGTCCCCCGAGGCCCGCGAGGCCGTCGAGCGCGCGATCGCCGAGACCGGCTACCGCGCCAACCAGCACGCCCGGTCGCTCGTCACCGGCCGCAGCAACTCCCTCGCGTTCCTGCTGACCGAGCCGCACCACCTGCTCTTCGCCGACCCGACGTTCTCGATCCTGCTGCGCGGCGCCGCCGAGGCGCTCAGCGAGCGCGGCATGACGCTCATCCTGCTCGTGGCCGGCACGCCCGACGAGCGCGAGAACGTCGCGCAGTACGTGGGCGCCGGGCACGTCGACGGCGTCCTGCTCATCTCCTCGCACGCCGACGACCCCCTGCTCGACACGCTCGTCGAGCAGGGCATCCCGACCGTCGCGTGCGGCATCCCGCTCGGGCACGCCGACCAGGTCGGCTCGGTGTCCGTCGACGAGCAGGCCGGCGCCCGCGCGATGGTCGCGCACCTGCGCGCGCAGGGCCGCCGGCGCATCGCGACGATCACCGGCCCGCTCGACACGCCCGGCGGCCGCCTGCGGCTCGAGGGCTACCGCACCGAGCTCGGCGACGCCTACGACGAGCGGTACGTCGTGCACGGCGACTACACCGCCGAGTCCGGGGCCGCGGGCATGGACGTGCTGCTCGACCGCGTCCCCGACGTCGACGCGGTGTTCGCGGCGTCCGACCTCATGGCCGCCGGCGCGCTCGGCGTGCTGCGCCGGCGCGGCCTGCGGGTGCCCGACGACGTGGCCGTGGGCGGCTTCGACGACTCGGGCCTCGCCGCGACGCTCGACCCGCCGCTGACGACCATGCACCAGCCGTTCGACCGCATCAGCGCGGCGATGGTCGCGATGCTGCTCGACGTCGTCGGGGGCGCACCGCACACCGCCGTGACCATGCCCGCCGAGCTCGTGCGGCGCGCGAGCACCTGACGCGCCGGCGCGCGGGCCCGTGCCGGCGCCGGGGTCGGCCGCGCCGCCCCGGCACCCGGCCTCAGCTCGCGCGGCCCCGCAGGAACGCGCGCATGCGCTCCTTGCCGACCGCCGCGATCGCGCTGAGCGGGATGCCGGCCGGGCACACGACCGCGCACTCGCCGAACGTCGAGCACGGGCCGAAGTCGTGCTCCATCTGGTCGACCATCGCGACCGCGCGCGCCCCGCGCTGCTGCCGCGTCTGCGGGAGCGCCGCGAGGTGCGTCAGCTTGGCGCCCGTGAACAGCGACGCCGACCCGTTGGGGCACGCCGCGACGCACGCACCGCACCCGATGCAGGCGGCGAAGTCGAGGGCCATCTCGGCCGTCTCGTAGCTCACGCGCGTCGTGTCCGCGTCGGGCGCCGTACCCGCGTCCACCGCGACGTGCCCACCGGCCTGGATCACGCGGTCGAGCGCCGAGCGGTCCACCACGAGGTCCTTGACCACGGGGAACGCGGCCGAGCGCAGCGGCTCGAGACGCACGACCTCGCCGTCGGCGAACGACCGCACGTGCTGCTCGCACGACGGCGTGTTCGCCTGCGGACCGTGCGGGCGGCCGTCGACGTTGACGCCGCAGCACCCGCAGATGCCCTCACGGCAGTCGGACTCGAACGCGACGGGTTCGCGGCCCTGCTCGACGAGCTGGTCGTTGAGCCGGTCGAGCAGCTCGAGCAGCGTCATCTCGGCCGTCGCGTCGGCGACCTCGTACGTCTCGAACGCGCCGGGCGACGCGGCGTCCCGCTGCCGCCAGACCTCCAGGGTGAGCTTCACGCGTAGTTCCTCGTCTGCAGCGGCACGGCCTGGAACGTCAGCGGTTCGTCGTGCCGCACGAACCGCGCGTCGGGGGCGTCGGGCGCCGGGGACTCCCACGCCGAGACGCGGCACCACGTGGTGTCGTCGCGCAGCGCCTCGCCGTCAGGGGTCTGGTGGTCGGCGCGGAAGTGCGCGCCGCAGCTCTCGTCGCGGTCGAGCCCGTCGACGCACAGCAGCTCGGCCATCTCGAGGTAGTCGGCGACGCGACCGGCGCGCTCGAGCTCCTGGTTGAGCTCGGCGCCCTCGCCGAGCACGCGTACGTCGCGCCAGAACTCCTCGCGCAGCGCACGGATCTCGGCGATCCCCTGCGCGAGGCCCTCGGGCGTGCGGGTGACGCCGGCGTACCGGTAGAGGATCTCGCCGAGGCGGCGGTGGAACCGGTCCGGGCCCTGCGTGCCGCCGGTCGACAGCAGACGCTCGGTGCGGGCACGCACGGCCTCGACCGCGTCCAGCACGGCCGGGTCGTCGTGCGGCAGCACGGGCGCGCCGAGCAGCGGCGCGAGGTAGCCGGGCACCGCGTACGGCAGCGTGAACCAGCCGTCGACGCACGCCGAGAGCAGCGAGTTCGCGCCGAGCCGGTTGGCGCCGTGGTAGCCCCAGCCGACCTCTCCCCCGACGAACAGCCCGGGGACCGACGTCATCATGTCGTAGTCCGACCACAGGCCGCCCATCGCGAAGTGCGCACCGGGCGCGATGCGCATCGGAGTGCTCAGCGGGTCGTCGCCCGTGGCCTGCTCGTACATGTGGAACAGGTTCGAGTACCGCGCGACCACCGTCTCGCGGCCGAGCCGCGCGATCGCGTCGGCGAAGTCGAGGTAGACGGCGTTCTTCAGCGGGCCGACGCCGAACCCGGCGTCGATGCGCTCGCGTGCGGCCCGCGACGCCACGTCGCGCGGCGTGAGGTTGCCGAACGTCGGGTAACGCCGCTCGAGGTAGTAGTCGCGCTCGTCCTCGGGGATCGCCTCCGGCGCGCGGTCGTCGTCGGCGCGCGCCGGCACCCAGATGCGCCCGTCGTTGCGCAGCGACTCCGACATGAGGATCGTCTTGGACTGCCACTGGCTCATGAGGGGCAGCGCCGTGGGGTGGAACTGGATGAACGCCGGGTTGGCGAAGTACGCACCGCGCCGGTGGGCGCGCCACGCGGCGGTCGCGTTCGAGTTCTTCGCGAGCGTCGACTTGCAGTAGATGTTGCCGTAGCCGCCCGTGGCCAGCACGACCGCGTGCGCCGTGACCGCGCGCACCTCACCCGTGACGAGGTCGCGCACGACGATCCCCTGCGCGCGCCCGTCGGCGACGACCAGGTCGAGCATCTCTTGACGCGTGTGCAGCGTGACCGTGCCGCGGGCCACCTGGCGCAGCAGCGCGTTGGCGCCGGCGACCTGGAGCTGCTGCCCCGTCTGCCCGCGTGTGTAGTAGGTGCGCGAGACCTGCACGCCGCCGAACGAGCGCGTCGCGAGCGCGCCGCCGTACTCGCGCGCGAAGGGCGCGCCGATGGCGTTCATGTGGTCGATGACGCGCACCGACTCCTGGCCGAGCCGGTAGGCGTCGGCCTCGCGGCCCCGGAAGTCGCCTCCCTTGACGGTGTCCTTGACGAACCGGTGCACCGAGTCGTTGTCGACCTTGCGCGCGCGCGCCGCGTTGATGCCGCCCTGCGCGGCGACCGAGTGCGCGCGCCGCGGCGCGTCGTGGATCGTGAAGCACTCGACGTCGTACCCGAGCTCGCCGAGCGCCGCCGCGGCGCCCGCGCCCGCCAGGCCCGTGCCGACGACGATCACGGTGAACTTGCGCCGGTTGGCCGGTGCCACGAGCGGGTAGTGCAGCCGCCGGTCGTCCCACGCCTGCTCGGCGGGCACGTCGGGCACGCGTCCGTCGACCGGCGCACCGACCGTGCGCACGTCGTCGGGCGTGCAGGACGCGGCGTCCGCGCGGGTGGTGGTCGGGTCCGTCACGGTGTCCTCCGGGGTCACGACACGAGTCCCGTCAGCACCGCGACCGGGATGAGCAGGTTGCCCACGAGCACGAGCAGCCCCACGATCCCCGCGACCGCGGCGCCCGTGGCGCGCAGCCGGCGGCCCGTGGCGCCGAGGTCGTTGACGACGCTCCACAGGCCGTGCGCGAGGTGCAGGAACAGCGTGCCGATCGCGAGCATGTAGAACGCCGCGACGACGGGACGCTGGAACGAGTGCACGAGGTTGGCGTACGCGCTGCCGTGCACGAACTCGGCGCTCGCGGCGGGCTGCGTGCCCGTCGTCAGGTCGAGGACGTGGAACACGACGAAGAACAGCAGCACGGCACCGGTCACGAGCATGCTGCGCGCCTGGAAGCTGCGGAACGTGCGCATGCCCTGGCGCCGGTGCGGCCCGCGCGCGACACGCGCCCGGCGGCGCAGCACGACGGCCGCCCACACGTGCGCCACGAGGCTGAGCGTGAGCACGGCACGGAAGATCCAGATGAACCAGCCGTGCGGCACGAGCGGCGCCAGCAGGTCGCGCTGCAGCCAGTGCGCGTAGGCGTCGAACTCCTCGGGGCCGAGGAAGACCTTGAGGTTCCCGACGAGGTGGAACACGACGAACACGCCGAAGACCGTGCCGGTCACCGCCATGACGACCTTGAGGACCCAGGTCGCCGGCACCGGCGGCCGGGTGGTCGCGGGCCGGGCCACCGCGGGGACGCGGTCGGGCTCGGGGCGCGCGCTGGTGGGTGATCCCGCCACTGCTGACCTCCGTGTCACGGACGCCTCGTGAGGGCGGGCGCCCAGCGGCACGACCCTCCCACTCCCCCTGCACCGGCTGGTGGGACCGGAGTCCCTCGCTGGGACGGGGGTCCTGGGTGCGTCGGGGCTGGGCGTGGAGGTGACGTGCCGACCTCGGGCGAGCGACGGCACGCGTGCCGCTAGGTTCCGTTATCTTCGATCCGACCTGCACGGCGCGCCTGTCCCGACCCGTCGTGACGCCGGTGCACCGCACGCGCGGACCGGGCGCCGACCGACCGCCGGGCAGCCGGGCCTGTCCACGGGGCCGACGCCGCTCCCCCCACGGGCGCCTAGGCTGCTGCGGTGCCGATGACCGTCGAGACCCGCACCCCCGCCGACCTCACCCCCACCGAGCTGTACGCGCTCCTGCGCCTGCGCGTCGACGTGTTCGTCGTCGAGCAGGCGTGCCCCTACCCCGAGCTCGACGGTCGTGACCTGCTGCCCGGCACGCGGCACGTGTGGGCGCACGAGGACGGCGAGCTGCTCGGCACCGTGCGCGTGCTCGACGCCGACGGCGACCGGCCGGTGATCGGTCGCGTCGCGACCGCGCCGGTCGCGCGCGGCCGCGGCGTCGCCGGGGCGCTCATCGAGCACGCGATCGGGCTGTGCCCCGCGGGCGCACCGATCGAGCTGCACGGGCAGGCCCACCTCGAGCGGTGGTACGAGCGCTTCGGGTTCGTCCGCACGGGCGACACGTACGACGAGGACGGCATCCCGCACGTGCCGATGGTGCGCACTCCCCCGGCGCGCTGACTCCTGCGGCCCGTGGCGTGCGGTGCGGCGTGCGCAGCCCGCGAGCGCCGCGATCTGCGTCCGGGGCGGGCGGCGTCGTGGTGCCGGTGCGCCACGACGACGCAGGGGGCCGCCCGTGCGGGCGACCCCCTGCGGCTGCGCGGTCAGTGCCGCGCCTCGTGCCTGGTCAGCGCGTCACGACGCCGAGCAGGTCAGCGTCGGCCACGTCCAGTCGCCGTTGTGCTGGACCGTGAAGCCGAACGAGACCGTCTGGCCCGCGGCGAGCGCACCGCTGCCGCTCGGGCGCATGGTCATGACGTTGCCGCTGGAGTCCCACGTGGGGCTGCCGTTCCAGGTCGCGATGATGCGCTGCGGCTGCCGGACCGTGACGGTCGACGACCAGCCGCTGATCGCGGTGTTGGCGCGGATCGTGACGGTGCCGTTGAAGCGGTCGTTCCACTTCTGGCCCTCGGAGTAGGTCGCGGTGCAGCTGCCCGTGCCGGGGTTCTGGGTCGGCGTGGGCGTCGGCGTCGTGCCGGGCTGCGTGGGGGTGGGCGTCGGGGTGGGGTTGCCCGGGTTGGGCACCGGCGTGCCGCCCTGGTTCAGCTGGTTGAGCACGCTCGTGTAGGCGGCCTTCTTGTTGCCCGAGCCGTCGAACAGCAGCGGCGTGCCGCTCGCGCGCCACGAGTCGGTGTCACGCACACCCCACACCGTGATGCCCGTGCAGCGCGCGACCGAGAGGCATGCCTGCACGACGCCCTGGTACTGCTGCGCCTGCGAGCTGCCCGAGCCCTCGATGTCGAGCTCGGTGATCTGCACGTCCACGCCCAGGTCGGCGAAGTTCTGCAGCGTCGTGTGGTAGTTCGACGGCACCGGGTTGCCGGAGTTGAAGTGCGCCTGGAAGCCGACGCAGTCGATCGGGACGCCGCGGGCCTTGAAGTCCTTGACCATGTTGTAGACGGCCTGCGTCTTGGCGTGCTGCCAGTTGTCGGTGTTGTAGTCGTTGTAGCAGAGCTTGGCGCCCGGGTCGGCCGCGCGTGCGGCGCGGAACGCGGCCTCGATCCAGTCGTTGCCGGTGCGCTGCAGGTTCGAGTCGCGGCGCGCACCCGACGACCCGTCGGCGAACGCCTCGTTGACGACGTCCCACGCGTAGATCTTGCCGCGGTAGTACGACGCGACCTGGGTCACGTGGTCGAGCATCGCGGTCCGCAGCTGCGAGCCGGACATGTTCTGCATCCAGCCGGGCTGCTGCGAGTGCCACGCGAGCGCGTGCCCGCGCACCTGCTTGCCGTTCTGGCGTGCCCAGTTGACGATGCGGTCGCCCGAGGACCAGTTGAACTGGCCGCGGCTGGGCTGCATCGCGTCCATCTTCATCTCGTTCTCGGCGGTGATCATGTTGAACTCGCGGTTCGCGATGGTCGTGTAGGCGCCGTCGTTCAGGCGGCTCGCGGCGATCGCGGTGCCGAAGTAGCGGCCGCTCTCGGCCGCCGCGGCCTGGAGCGTGCTGCCGGCGGCGGCGGCGGGGACCGCGAGCGTCACGGCGAGCGTGGCGGCGGCGAGGCCGCCGAAGGCAGCGGCGAGCGGGCCGCGACGGTACCTCTGACGTGGGGTCGTCATTGATCCTCCTCGATCTGGTGCGCCGGCTGTGACCGGCGCGCCTCACCCTCGCGGGGGCGCCTCGGGGGGTCAACCGCTCTCCGGCGGATCGGTACTTTCGATGTGTCGCCGGAAACGTTTCAGCACTCGTGGGGGTGACGTTGATCGATGAAGCAGCCGCATCCGGCTCATCGCGAGGGGCCGACACCCCCGCGGAGACCGCCGCTCGATGGGAGCGCTCCTGCACGGTGGTCCGACACTTTCGACCTCAAGGCCGTCTCGCGGCCCCGCGGTCAGGACGGCTCGGGAGCCAGCACGCCCGCCAGGAACCCGCCCATGAGGTACCACGCCGCGACCGCCTCGCGGACCGGTCCCGCGTGCGTGAAGCCGTGGTCGACGCCGGGGAACGTCGCGTGCGTCGTGGCCACGCCGGCCGCCCGCAGCCGCTCCGCGAACGCGTCGCCCTCCGCCGCGAGCAGGTCCAGCGCCGCCGTCACGACCAGCGTGGGCGGCAGCACCGTGAGGTCCTCGGCCAGCAGCGGCGACGCGAGGTCCTCGGCACCCCGCGCCGCGTCCGGCAGGTACCACGCGTTGAAGCGCGCACCGACCTCGGCGAGCTCGGCCGCCCCGGCGCGGTGCTCCGCCGTGAGCTTCTCGGCCGGCGGTCGCGCCAGGTCCAGCGGCGCGTAGTCCACGACAAGCCCGACCGGGCGCGGCCCTCCGCGGCGGGCACCCAGCAGGCACGCGGCCGCTGCGAGGTTGCCGCCGGCGCTGTGCCCGCCGACCGCGACACGACGACCGTCGACGCCCAGCACCGTGCCGTGCGCCGCGAGCCACGCGAGCACGTCCGTGACGTGGTGCACCGCCGCCGGGTACGGGTGCTCCGGCGCGAGCGGGTAGTCCAGGTTGACGACCACGCACCCTGCCGCGTCGGCGAGGAACCGGCAGTACGGGTCGTCGCCGCCGCCGTCGCCGAGCACGAACCCGCCGCCGTGCAGGTTGACGAAGACCCCCGGCGTCGCCGTCGTCCCGCTCGGCCGGTACACGCGCAGGACGCGCACCGGTGCGTCGTCCGCGAGCGCGACGTGCTCGGCCGTGCCGGTGGGCACACCCGCCAGCAGGCTCGTGGGGTGCGTGTCCTGGGTGGCGGCGTCGGCGCGCATGGCGCGCAGGTCCTCGGGGACGGTGGTCACGGGTGCTCCTCGGTGTGCGGGACGCGGTCGGTCCGGGTCGATCGGCGCGGGGTCAGAGCGCGGCGAGCTCGCGCTCGAGGTCGTCGAGCCCGAGGGAGCCGAGGCCGAGCGCGGCGGTGTGCCACGCGCGCAGGTCGAACGTCTCCCCCGCGGCCTCGCGGCGCGCGCGGGCGGCCGCGCGGCCCGCGAGCCAGGCGCGCTCGCCGAGCTTGTAGCTGATGGCCTGGCCGGGCCAGCCGAGGTAGCGCTCGACCTCGCTGTGCACGAACGCGGCCGGCGAGCCGCTGCGGGCGGCGAAGAACTTCTCGGCGAGGTCGGCCGTCCACGTCTCACCGGGGTGGGACGCGCGGTCGTCGGGGATGCGCAGACCCAGGTGCATGCCGATGTCGATGACGACGCGCACGGCGCGCATGCGCTGACCGTCGAGGTAGCCCAGGCGCGCACCGGGCGTGCGCAGGTGGCCGAGGTCGTCCATGAGCCGCTCGGCGTACAGCGCCCAGCCCTCGGTGGTCGCGGGGATCGAGCCGATCGACGTCTGGTAGACGGACAGGTCGCCGGCGCGGCGGGCCCACTCGCCGAGCTGCAGGTGGTGGCCGGGGACGCCCTCGTGGTACCAGGTGCTGATGAGGTCCCACGTGGGGAACCGGTCGCGGCCGAGCGTCGGCAGCCAGGTGCGGCCCGGGCGGGAGAAGTCGAGCGACGGGCGCGTGTAGTAGGGCGCGGCGGCGGACCCCGGGGGCGCGATCATCGCCTCGACGCGCTTGACGGGTCCGGCGACGTCGACGACGGTGCCGTCGAGCTCGGCGATCGCGTCGTCCATCATGCGCTGCAGCCAGGCCCGGACCTCCTCGACGCCCTCGACGGCCTCGCCGTGCTCGTCGAGGTGCGCGAGGGCCCGCTGCGGGTCGGCGCCGGGAAGCACGCGGTCGGCCTCGGCGGCCATGTCGGTCTCGATGCGGGCGAGCTCCTCCCAGCCCCACGCGTACGCGGCGTCGAGGTCGAGGTCGGCGCCGGTGTGCAGGCGCGCGTGGAGCGCGTAGCGGTCGCGGCCGACGGCGTCGGGGACGTCCTGCACGGCGGGCAGGTACTCCTGCGCGATCCACGTCCGGAGCGCGTCGACGCCCGCGGCCGCGTCGACCGCCGCGGCGTCGAGCCGCGCCTGCAGCGCGGGCGAGACCCCGGCCTGCGCGGCGCCGGCCACGAAGTCGGCGTGCCAGCCGCGCCCGTCGGCGGCGCCGAGCCAGTCGCCGAGCTGGTCGACGACCGTCGACGCCTGCCGCGGGGCGCTGCGCACGCCGCGACGCAGGCCCTCGGCGAGCGTCGCGCGCAGGCCCTTGGCGGCGGCCGGCACCTGCGCGACGCGGTCGGCGACGACCTCCCAGTCGTCGGCGGTGGCGGTCGGCATCATGAGGAAGAGCGACTGCAGGGTCTGGACGGGTGAGGCGATGGGCCGCAGCGCGGCGAGGTGCTCGCCCGCGTCGTGCACGGCGAGCTGCGCGGTCAGCCGCTCGCGCAGCAGCGTCGCGCAGCGTCGGTCGTCGTCGTCGAGGACGCGCGCGTGGTCAAGATCCCGCAGCACGCCGCGCGACGCGTCGGCCTTGGCACCGGCACCCGTGGGCGACAGGTCGGGCATGCGGCCGTCGTCGGGGCGCGTGCCGAGCGCGGTTCCGACGGCCGGGTCCAGGTCGGCGAGCGTCTCGACCCAGCGGTCGGCGAGCTGGCGGGCGGTGGGCGCGGCGGTGCTGTGCGGGTCGGCGGGCATGCCAGCACGGTATCCGGGCGGAGGCGTGCCGGGCGCTGCTCACGACGCGCGCAGCGCTGGTGCAGGGCTCGCGCGGGCCTGAGGAGCCAGGGGCCGCACGATGGTGCGGCCCCTGGCTCCCGCCGTCACGGGCGCGTGCGGCGTGTCACCAGACGCGCACGCGCGTCGTGCCGCCCCGCAGGTAGACGAGGGGCCCGGCGGGCGCCGCGACGCCACGGTCCCGGGGCGTGCCGACCAGGTCGACGTCGAACCGCACGGGTGCGCCGTCGGCGTCCTCGAACTCGGCGCCGGCGTACCGCGCGGGCTCGAGGTCGGTCCCGTCGAGCGCCGGGACGGCGGACCGCTCGACGTCGTCGGGCAGCGTGATCTCGAGGTGCACCTCGTCGCCCCGGTCGTCCACGTGCACGCGCGCCACCGCGTCGGCGGGCAGGGTGAGGCCGTCGCGCTCGTGCACGTAGCCGCGCGCACCGCCGGCGTAGACGTTGTGCCGCACGTACACGGGCATGGGCTTGCCGTGGAACCGCTCGTGGTCGCCGAGGGTCGGGTCGATGCGCCCCAGGTACTCCGCGAAGGAGGCGGGGAACGCGTGGTACCCGCCCGTGCCGAACGACGACTGGCCGTGGTGCTTGCTGCCGGGGGCGTACGCCGCGTCGAGGTCGCCGCCGAGGAACAGGTTGCCGACGTACCGGTCGTCGCCGCCCTGGACGGTCGCGAAGCCCGCGAGCTGCGTGCTGTGCGGCAGGTGGTACGGCGTCGCGCGGTCCGGCACCGCCTCGAGGCGCACCGAGCCGGCGACGAGGTTGTGCACGTAGGCGCCGCCCTGGCAGACGACCTCGAGCGCGGCGGGCGAGGCGAGCACGTTGTGGTCGACGACGTACGGGCCGTGGCTGACCTCGACGAAGAGGTCGCGCTGGTTGCCGTACAGCAGGTTGCGCGTCACGCGCGTGCCCTGCGTCTGCCAGTCCAGCCAGATCCCCAGGGTGCAGCCGTGCACGCGGTTGCGCCGGATCACGACGTCGATCGCGGCGTGCAGCTTGATGCCCGCGATCTCGTGGCCGAAGAACTCGCGACGCGTCGCGATGTCGTGCACGTGGTTGTCCTCGATGACCGAGAACGCGCACCCGAGGTGCCCGACGACGGCGTTCTGCCCGCAGTCGTACACGTGGTTGCGGCGCACGACGTGCGAGCCGACGTGCTCACGGTCCCAGCCGATGCGCCGCGCGGCGAACACGGACTCGAGCTGGTACTGGTAGCCGGGCTTGTCGCCCCGGGTCGTGGCCCAGTTGTCGCCGGTCGACGCCTCCTTGCCCAGCGAGATCGCCGAGCACTTCGCGTCGTGGATGACGTTGTCCTCGATGATCCAGCCCTTGGCCCAGTTCGGGCCGACCAGGCCGGGCTGGTCGGCGGTCGGCGGCGCCCAGGGCGTCGCCGCGTGCGCCATCTCGAACCCACGCACGGTGATGTAGTCCAGGTGGTGCTCGCGCGGGAAGAACACCGAGCGGCGCACGTTGATCTCCGTCAGCGCACCGTTCGGGTCGACGCCGTCGAACGTCGCCCAGATCGTCGTGACGTCGGGCCCGACCTCGGCGTACCACGCGCGTCGCGTGCGCTCGGGGTGCGGCACCGGCACGGTGACGCCCGTCCAGTGGTCGACGACGTTCGTGCGCTCGGCGAGCGTGTCGAGGTCGGCGCGCGCGGTGACCTCGTCGAGGCTGCGGCCGTCGAGGTAGACGTCGCCGAGGTGCTTGCGCGGCGCGTCGGGCGTGTCGTGCACGAGCCAGTCGCCGTCGACGGTCTGGGCGAACGGGTTGCTGTCGCCGAACAACGCGTTCGGGACGTCGACACGCCACACGTCGCCGCCGTCGGGGCGCCAGCCCGTCACGACCTCGGACCCCTTGAGCACGACGTGCTCGCCGGGTGCGGCCTCGTAGGTGATGCGGCGGCGGTCGCTGAGGCCGCCGCGCACGGGGACGACCCACTCGCGGTACTCGCCGGCGTGCACGCGGACGGTGTCGCCGGGGTGCGCGAGCGCCGCGGCGCGGTTCACGGTGCGCAGGGGTGACTGCGCGGACCCGTCCGCGAGGTCGGACCCGGTCGTGGCGACGTGGAGCACGGTCATGGTGGCAGGAGCCTTTCGTTGCACGGAGAGGGGCGGGCCGCGCACGGCGCGGCCCGCGGGGTCACTTGCCGAACCCGGCGGTCAGACCCGAGACGAGCTGGCGGCGGCCCACGACGTAGGCCGCGAGGATCGGCAGCACGGAGAGCACGACGGCCGCGAGGACGGCGGGGACGTTGACGGAGAACTCGCCCTGGAACGCCCACAGCGACAGCGGGAGCACGCGGGTCTCGGCGCTCTGCGTGAGCACCAGGGGGAACAGGAACCCGTTCCAGACCTGCAGCGCGTTGTAGACGCCGACGGTGACGATCGCGGGACGCGTCAGCGGGAGCGCGAGGCTCCACAGCGTGCGCCAGTCCCCCGCGCCGTCGACCCGCATGGACTCGAAGAGCTCACCGGGCACGTCCCGCAGGAAGTTCGTGAGGATCAGGACGGACAGCGGGATGGCGAACGCGATCGACGGCAGGATCAGCGCGAGCAGGGTGTCGTAGAGACCCAGCTGCACGATCAGGTAGTAGACCGGGATGATCGTCGCCTGGATCGGGATCGCGATGCCCAGCAGGAACACCTGGAACAGGCGCGACGTCGAGGGCCGCGTCGAGCGCACGACGACGTACGACGCGAGCAGCGACACCGACAGGATCACGGCCACCGAGACGGCCGTGACGACCACGGAGTTGCCGAAGTACCGCAGGAAGTCGTTCGCGAGCACCTGCCCGTACGCGGTGAACGTGGGCGACGACGGCAGCGACAGCGGGTTCTCGGAGTAGTAGTCCGACTGCGGGCGCAGGCTCGTGACGAGGATGTAGTAGATCGGCAGGATCGTGACCGCCAGCCAGAGCCAGCCGGCCAGGCCGCCGAGGACGTTGGGCGTCGTGCGCCCGGGACGTGCGGACATCACGCACCCTCCATCTGGGACTGCATCCGGTGGGCTCCCGTGAGCCGGTTGAGGCCGAGCGACACCGCGAGCCCGACGGCCACCAGGACGACCCCGATGACGCTGGCCTTGCCCATGTCGTAGCTGCGGAACCCGGTGAGGTACATGTCGAGCGGCAGGATGCGCGTCGCGTTGCCGGGTCCGCCCCCGGTGAGCACGAAGATCAGGTCGAAGTACGTCAGCGAGCCGACGATCATCAGCGTCGACGACGTGACGATCGTGTACTTCAGCTGCGGCAGCGTGATGTGGAAGAACTGCTGCACGCGACCCGCGCCGTCGAGGAGCGCCGCCTCGTACATCGTCGCCGGGATCTGCCGCACGCCGCCCTGGTAGAGCAGCGAGTGGAACGGCACGAAGCACCAGCCGATGACGAACAGCACGACCCACAGCGCGAGGTCGGGACGCCCGATCCAGTCCTGCGAGAGCCACGGCACGCCGAGCGCGGCACCGAGGCCGAAGTTCGGGTCGAGCAGCGCCCGGAACGCGATCGCGACGGCGGCGGCCGAGAACAGCAGCGGCAGGAAGTACAGGACGGACAGCACCGCGCGGTAGCGCTGGCGCCCGGCCATGAACACCCCGAGCAGCAGCGACACGGGCGCCTGGAAGAGCCAGGTGGTGACGGTCAGGAGCGCCGTGAGCCGCATCGCGTTGAGGGTCACGGGGTCCGTCAGGGTCCGGCCCCAGTTCTCCAGGCCCGCCCAGACGGGGTCGCCGAGCCCGTCCCAGCGCATGAAGGACAGCACGACGACGCCGAGCAGCGGCACCACCGCGAACGCACCGAACAGCGCGAGAGCGGGCGCGGCCATCCACGCCGAGGGTCCGGCGTTGCGGCTTGCGGTGGACCGACCGGCCCGGCGCGCACGCGCCGGGCCGGTCGTGGCGGACGTCGTCACAGCGTCGCGTCCATCGCGGTGGAGAACTGCTGCGGGTCGATCTGGCCGAGGAACAGCTGGCTGAGGTTCTCCAGCAGCGCCTGCGCCTGCGCCGCGGGCAGCGCCTGGTCCCACGAGAGCTGGAAGTGCGGCGCGTCGCGCACCATGCCGTAGACGAAGGACAGGTAGTCGGCGTCGTCCCGCTGCGCGATCTTGTCCTCGAGCCCGGTGATGGGCGGGACCGTGCCGATGTCCAGCAGCGCGTCGACCGCGGCGTCGTCGAGGACGCGCTCGGCGAGGAACTTCTTCGCGGTCGCCTGCTGCTCGGCGCTCGCGTCGGCGGACACCGACCAGAAGTTCGACGGGTTGCCGACGATGTTGGCCGGGTCGCCGGCACCGCCGTCGACCGCGGGGAACGTCGCGTAGCCCAGACCGCCGGACTTGACGAGCTCGGGCGCGTTGGACAGGAAGTTCGGGTACACCCAGCTGCCCTGCAGGACGAACGCGGCCTTGCCGGTCTGCACGAGCGCGGTGTCCGCGTTCTGGTCGGCGTTGACCGACCCGAACGCGTCGCCGAACGCGCCGGCGTCCACGAGCTCGCGGATCTTGGTGGTCGCCTCGACGATCGCGGGGTCGGACCAGGCACCCTGCTTGCCGTCGAGCACGGCCTGGAACACCTCGGGCCCGCCGATGCGGTCCGTGAGGTACTGGATCCACATGAGCTCGGGCCACACGCTCTGGCCCGCGAGCGCGACCGGGATCGTGCCCTGCGAGTCGAGCTTCGTGACGGCGTCGAGGAGCTGGTCGTAGGTCGTGGGGACCTCGACACCCGCGGCGTCGAGGACCTGCTTGTTGTAGTAGAGGACGACCGGCTGGCTCTGGGTGTTGGGGACGGCGTAGGTGGCGCCGTCGACCTGGCCGTTGGCGGCCACGGAGGGGATGAGCCGGTCGGTGAGGGCCGCGGTGCTGTCGCCGAGGTCGACGACCTTGTCGTTGGCGACGTAGTCGGCGAGCGTGCCACCCGCCCACGAGTAGACGAGGGTCGGCGCGTTGCCGGCGCCGACGGCCGTGCGGATCTTCTCCTTGTAGGCGTCGTTGGCGAACCACTCGACGCCGATCTGCTCGTCGGCGTGCTCGTCGTTCCAGGCGTCGAACTGGGCCCGGAACATGGCCTCGCTGCCTCCGGTGAGGGCCCAGGCGCTGGCGCCGCCGCCGGCGGCGGCCCCTCCGGGCTGGGCCCCGCCGCCGCAGGCTGCGAGCGCGAGCGTGGCGGTGACGGCTGCGACCGCAGCGGCCGTGCGTCGTGTGATGCTCCGCGTCATCGCGTGAGTCCTCTCTCGCCGACGTCAGCGTCGACGGGTTGTGGAAACTGTTTCTCCCGGTTTCCTTGGCGTTCATGACGGTAGGAAGCGTCAGACCCGATGTCAACACGATGGGACGTACGTCTGGCAGGAAACTGTTTCCGTCCAGTAGGGTGCGTCTGACCCCGAGATCGGAGGAACCACGTGACCAGCACCGACGCCCCTCGCCCCACGCTGGACCAGGTGGCGCGCCGGGCGGGCGTCTCCAAGGCCACGGCCTCCAAGGTCCTCAACGGCCGCCCCAACATCGCCGACGCGACGCGTCGACGGGTCGAGCAGGCCATCGAGGAGCTGGGCTACGTGCCGAGCACCGGCCCGCGCGAGCCCGAGCGGCTGCAGAAGGTCCACGTCGTGTTCGACACGCTCGTCAACGTGTACTCGATGCAGATGCTCGACGGGATCCTCACCGCGGCCCAGACCCAGGACGTCGAGGTCCTCGTCTCCAAGCTCGACGAGGAGGCCACCGGCGAGGGCCCCCTCAGCCCGGCGTGGATCCGGCGGTTGGCCGCGCACGGGCGCGCGGGCGTCATCGTCGTCACCACCGAGCTCGGGGCGGGCCAGCGCGACCTCATGCGGCGCCTCGGGCTGAGCGTCGTCCTGGTGGACCCGCTCAACCCCCTGGACGACGAGGTCGTCTCGGTCGGGGCGACCAACTTCAGCGGCGGCGTGCAGGCCACGCGCCACCTGCTGGGTCTGGGGCACCGGCGCATCGGGTTCGCCGGCGGCCCGCCGAGCTCCGGTGCGTCCCGCGAGCGCCTGCAGGGCTACCTCAGCGCGCTCGACGCGGCCGGGGTCCCGGGCGACGACGCGCTCGTGCGCGAAGGGGGCTTCACGTTCGAGGCCGGGCTCGACATGGCGCTCGGCTTCCTGCACCTGCCCGACCCGCCCACCGCGGTCTTCGCGGGCTGCGACGCGTCCGCGCTCGGCGTGCTCGAGGCGGCACGCCGCCGAGGGCTGCGCGTCCCGGACGACCTGTCGGTGGTGGGCTTCGACGACACGTACGCCGCGGTGTCGACCGCCCCCCCGCTGACGACCGTGCGGCAGCCCATCATCGACATGGGACGCGTCGCGCTGCGCACGCTGCTGCAGCAGGCCCGCGGCGAGCGGCCCGACTCGCACCACGTGCAGCTCTCGACACGCCTGGTGGTGCGCGAGTCCACGACCGCGCCGGCGGTGGCGACGGCCCCCTGAGGGGCGCGGGCTACGGCACGGCCCGGGCCGTCGCGGCGTCCGCACGCCCACGGACCAGCAGCGCCCGGAGCGCGAGCACCGCGACGAGCGCCGCCATGACGACGGCCTGCACGCCGATGAGCGTCGCGACGTCGTCGTGGCGCAGCAGCAGCAGCGCGAGCTGCACGAGCGCGGCCCCCAGCAGGATCGCCGACTCGGTGACGCGACCGCGCGACAGGTGGTAGCTCGCGACGAGGTTCGCCGCCGCGAACAGGGTGGTCATGGCGGCGTACGCGGCCAGCGGGACCGACAGGCCGCCGTACGCCGGCCCGAGGACCGCGGCGAGCACCGGCCCGCCGAGCCACAGCGCCCCGAGCGAGCACGCGGCGCCGATGAGGACGACCGCGACGAGGCCGCCGCGCAGCACGCCCCCGGAGTCGCGCCCCGCGGCGTGGCGGCGCGCCGCGACCGGGAAGACGACCGTCGCGACCGACCACGCGAGGAAGAACACCGCACGGCCGACGAGGGCGATCGCGGCGTAGACGCCGGCGTCGGCGGGTGCGAACACCGCCTTGGCGACGAACACGTCGCTGTTGTTCGCGACGATCTGCCCCAGCAGCAGCACGGACACCAGCGCGGCGTACGCGCGGACCTCGCGGGGGTCGACTCCCCGGCGCGCGGGCCCGGCCGCCGCTCTCCCGCGCGGGCGGCTCGCGACCGTCACGACCGCGCAGGTCACGACGAACGACGCCGAGAGGGCCGCCGTCGCGCCCTCGACCCCCAGCCCGACCGTCACGAGCAGCACGCCGAGGCCGACCCGGGTCACCATCTCGACGACGAACGACAGCGCGAGGCCCGGGAGCATCAGCCGCGCCTGCATCACGCCGCGCCCCACGGCCTGCACGAGCCAGAACGGGATGCCGACCCCGAGGATCACGAAGGGCCACGGCGACGCGGTGCGGAACGTCGCGGACCAGAACGGTGCGGCGCCCGCGAGCAGCGCCGCCGTGGCGACGCCCGCGACGAGCGCGATCCGTCGCAGGCGCCGCGCGAGCCGGTCGGCGACGAGGACGGCGCCCGCCTCGTCGGCGCGCGCGTCGCAGGGATCGTGTACTACGTCGCCGCGCTCATCGTTCTTCCGGGACGTGCTGCTCGGTCTCCCCGCCGTCCTGCGCGGCGACGCGGTGGTCGTCGGCGACGAGCTCGTGCCGTTCTTCGACTGGCACAGCCAGCTGCTCGACCAGGCCGCCGGCGAGTTCAACGAGCTCGTGCACGGGTACGAGTTCCGCGTCCGGCACGCGTTCCTCACCACGTGGCTGCGGTACTACCTCGTGCTGCCGTTCGCGATCCTCGTCGTCATCCCGACGCTGTTCTGGGTCGCCTACCTCACGGTCGCGAGGTTCACCGCGGCCGTGTTCACCTCGGTGTCGGCGCAGGCGGTGTACCTCGCGACGTTCTTCCCCGTCGCGCTGATCTACCTGATCATGGTCTACGCGAAGATCACGCACTTCTACACGCTGGTCCTCGGGTTGGTCCTGCTGACCGTCTCGGTGCTGTGGATGCTGTACGCGCTGCTGTTCGCGGGGCGTCGCTGGTGGCGTCCGATGGCGGTCGCGTGCGTCGCGACGCTGCTCAACCCGGCGATCCACTACCTCGTGCTGTTCAGCCTGTTCTTCGCCATGACCTGCGTGACGCTCCTGGTCGGCGAGATCGGCTACTGGCTGCGCCGGGGCGGGCCCGCGCGCCTGCGCGCGCTGCCCGCGCGCGCCGTGGCGCTGGTCCGCGGCGGCCGCCGCCTGCGGCGCGTCGGCGCGTGGCTGCGCACCTGGTCGGGGACGACGACGGGCCGCGTCGCCCTCTCCGCCGGCATGTACGCGGTGCTCACGCTCGTGCCCTACGCGCTGTTCGTGAAGTACGTGGCGCTGGCCGGTGTCACCAACCTCACCGACACCGTGCCGGGCGACTTCCACTTCAGCCAGGACGCCTCGGTGTCCTGGCTGCACCTGCTGTCGTGGGACCTGGCCGGCACCACCGACAAGATCCTGTTCGGCGACTACCTCGCCAAGGTCCCCCGCTACCCCGACGCGGCGTACTCGCTGCTGCTGTTCGTCCCGCTGATCGTCCCGGGCGTGCGCCGGCGCCTGCTCCCGACCCGGCCCCACCGCCAGCTGCTCGGCGTCGTGTACGTCACCGTGACGTTCGCCATGTGGGCCACGATCGGCTACGGCGAGCCCCTGTGGTTCCCGACCTTCCGCCGGACGCTCGCCGCGCTCGCGATCACCGCCAACGCCAGCGGCTCGCCCCTGGGCGACCTCGTCGTGACCGCCGCGGGCACGGTCGTGCAGATCCTGCGGTTCCCGCACCGGTTCCAGCTGATCCTCTTCGCGCTCGCGCCGCTCGTGATGTCCCTGACGCTCGCGCTGCTGATCGACGCCGTCAGCGGCCGCTGGCTGCGGCCCGCCGCGCGGCCCGCCCGCCCGCCGCGCACCGGCACACCTCCCGCCACGACCCGCGCGCGCCGTGCCGTCACCGCCCGCGCGGCGCGGCTCCTGCGCGGGGAGCACGTCGTCACGCTGCTGGCCACGGCGTGCGTGGCCGCCGTATTCTTCACGCCGTTCTGGTCCAACGCGCCGTACCGCGACGTGTTCGGCTCGGGGAACATGGCCGGCTTCCTCTCACCGTTCCCGCTGCACGACCTCACCGAGCTCAAGGAGGCGCTCGACGACCTGCCGACCGGCAAGACGGTCGTGCTGCCGCCCACCGAGACGGCCAAGCTCGTCGCCGACAGCAACGGCGTCGACCACAAGTTCATCGACAGGTTCTTCATCTACTACCTCGAGAAGCCGAGCTACTACTACGGCCTGACCGGGGACGTGAAGAACAAGTTCGACGTCTTCCTCATCCTGCGCGGCATGTACTACCAGCAGGACTGGTGGATCAACGTCGCCCGCGACATCGACGTGCGGTACGTCGTCGTCAACCGCCGGATCCACTCCAACCGCGGGGTCGGCGCCGAGTACCTGCCGAACGTCGAGAGCTACGTCGAGCCCGGCCTGCGGCGTCTGCCCGACGACGTCGCGCTGCGCTTCGAGAACGCGAGCTACGCCCTCTACGAGATCACCGACCGCGCACCCGCCGACCGACCGACCCTCCTGGTGGACTCGAGCTGGCAGACGTACCTCGAACTGGTGTTCCACCGACGCAACCTCAGCCGCTGCTACACGTTCGAGTTCACGCCGTACGTCGACCCCGGGAGGGTGGCCCCCGGGACGCCGTTCACGCTGCTCACCGACGACGCCGGCACCTCGGCGCTCAACCGCTACCTGTTCCAGCACCCCGAGGCGTTCGCCGGCCCGGACCCCCGGATGTTCGCGTTCAACCGGACGTCGTCGCGTCCAACTACTACCTGTCGCCGATGTTCCGGTCCTTCCTGCTGTTCTCGAACACCAAGTGGAACCGCACCGAGATGATCACGCCCAGGGTCTTCGGGACGCTGCGCGGCTCGTTCATCGGCCTGCCGCGTGCCACCGGCGTCCGCGTGCCGGTCACGGTCGCCGAGCCCGGTCGCTACCGCGTCCTGGCACGCACGGCCCCCACCGCGAACACGGTGCACGTCACGTCGTCGTCCCTCGCGTACGACCGCACGTTCGAGTTCCGCGCACCGCCCGGCGACGTGCAGCTCTACCCGGTCGACCAGGTGTACGAGACGGACCGGGAGCCCGTCGACACGAGCACCACGACCGTCGCCGAGGTCGAGCGGGCGATCCCCGACGAGCTCGTGCCCGTGAACTTCGGCTACGGGTACCAGGACCTCGGCGTGGTCGACGCTACCGCGGGCACGCACACGTTCGCGCTCGACAAGACCGACACGAACCCGCTGCTGCTCGAGGGGCTCGCCCTCGTCCCCGAGGACGTCTGGGCGGGCCTGGCGCTGCCGCCCGACGTCACGACGGTCGACGACCCCGACGCCCTCGGCTGCTCCGAGCGGACCGCGAGCGCGGGCGGGTCCGACGGCTACGTCGACCCGGCCGCCAACCCCGAGCACGCGAACCTCACGTCCGACGAGCTCCTGGCCCTCGCGGCGGCCGACGTCCAGGACCTCGAGCCGCCACCCGGCGGCGTCGTGGGGTCCAGCCAGCTGGGCGTCGGGCTCACGGTCGCGCTGCTGGTCGCGAGCGTGCTGCTCGTGCGGTGGCGCCCGCGGCTGCACCCCGACGACGAGCCGGACGGCCCCGGCCCCGGCCCCGACGACGGCCCCGACGCCCGGACGCACCACGACGACACCGACCAGGAGGCGCCATGACCAGCAGACCCCGCCGGATCGTGTTCCTCGGCACCCACGGGCAGTACAACGTCGGCGACGAGCTGCTGCTCGAGACGTTCCTGACGACCCTCGGGCCCGAGCACCGCTACGTCGTCAACAGCTACGACCCGGCGTTCACGCGCCGCCAGCTCGCGGGCCGGTTCGACGTCACCGTGATCGACACGGCCCGGGACCGGCACCGGCTGCTGCGCGCCCTGCGCTCGTGCGACGTCGTGTGCTTCGGCGGCGGGTCGATCGTCAAGGAGCTGTACGCCTCGACGGGGCGTCACCGGTACGCGACCCTGCTGATGATCCTCGCGATCGTGACGTTCACGCGATGGGTCGCGCGCCGGCCGGTCGCGATGCTGCACGTCGGGGTCGGGCCCCTGCCGAGCGGTGGCGGGCTGCGGCTCGCACGGCTCGTGCTGGCGCAGGTCGACGTGCTGACGGTGCGTGACCTGCGGTCCCGCGCGACGTGCGACCGGGTCGGCGTGCCGGCCGTCGTCGTGCCGGCCGCGGTGTTCTCGGTGGACCGGGCGGCGCTGCTCGGGGACGGCGCGGCACCGGAGCCGCCGGGCGACGCGACGGGACCGTTGCGGGTGGCGCTCAACCTCAACGTCGACGTCGAGAACCCGGCCGCGTGGGAGCAGTTCCTCACGGCGCTGGCCGGTGCGCTGGTGCACCTGGACGCCCGGCACGGCGTCGACGTGCACACGCTGCCCATGCAGACGGGCTTCAAGGAGCACGACGACGCGCAGGTGCTCGCGGCGTTCGCCGCGCGGCTGCCGGGCGTGCGGGTCGTGCACCACGCCGTCGCGACGCCCGCCGACGCGGCGCGGCTCGTGGCGGCGTGCGACCTGGTCGTCGCCGAGCGGCTGCACACGATCGTGCTCGCGGCCGTGCTGGGCGTCGCACCGTTCGTGCTGGCCTACGACGTCAAGGTCCGCGAGCTCGCGCGCACGCTGCACGTCGAGCCGTGGACGGTCGACGTCAACGACCCGCCGGGCGTGGACGTCGTGGCGGCCCGGCTGCTGGACCTCGCCGACCGCAGGGCGCAGGTGGCGCGCGCGGTCGCCGACCGTGGCGCCGCGCTGCACCGCGAGGCGGTCGCGGCACTGGCCGACGCGCGCGCGTGGGTGGCCCGCGCGGGCTGAGGCCCGCGGCCGGCGTGCGTCAGGCCCGCAGCAGACCGCCCAGCACGCGTACGCCCTCGGCGATCTGCGCGGGGCTCGCGGCCCCGAACGACAGCCGCAGGTGCGGCGCGGGCGGCTCGTCGACGTAGAAGTGCCGGCCGTCACCGACCAGGACCCCCGCGGCGTCGGCCGCGGCGGTCAGGGCGCGCGTGTCGACGCCGTGGTCGAGGCGCACCCACAGGTGCAGGCCGCCGCGCGGGACGGCGGTGAGGCGGGCCTCGGGCAGGGTCGTGCGCAGCGCGTCGACGAGCGCGTCGCGGCGGGTCGCGAGCTCGGTGCGCAGCCGGCGGACGTGCCTCGGCCACGCGGCCGAGGTCAGCAGGCCGTGCGCGACCTCCTGCACGACCGGCGCGACGCCGAGGTCGTCTGCCGTGCGGGCGGCTCGCATGCGCTGGCCGGCGGGGCCGCGCGCGACGACCGCACCGAGGCGCAGCCCGGACGACGCGGGCTTGCTCAGGGTCGTGACGGTGACGACGTGGCCGTGCGCGTCGTCGGCGAGCAGCGGCGCGGGCGCGGGGCCGTCGATCGCGAGGTGGCGCGCCCAGTCGTCCTCGACGACGAACGCGCCGTGGCGCACGACGAGGTCGAGCAGCTCACGGCGGCGGTCGGCACCGAGGACGGCGCCGGTGGGGTTGGCGAACGACGGCTGCAGCACCACGACGCGCGCCCGCGTGCGCTCGAGCGCGTCGGCCAGCAGGTCGACGCGCACGCCCTCGGCGTCGGCGGGGACGGACGCGACGTGCAGCCCGGCGCTCTGGGCGGCGAGCAGCGTCCCGGGGTAGCCGGGGCTCTCGGTGAGCACGGTGCCGCCGGGGTCGGCGAGCGTGCGCAGCGCGACGACGAGGCCCTGCTGGCCGCCGGGGACCACGAGCACGTCCTGCGGGTCGACGCGGTAGGGCGCGGCGAGCACGCGCCGCAGGTCGGGCGAGCCGGCGGGCGGGGTCATCGCCCAGGCCCGGGTGCTGCGCACGGCGCGCGCGCCGAGCCGGCGCAGGTCCTCCTGCGGCAGCAGCTCGGGCGCGAGGTAGCCCCAGGACAGCGGGACGTGGTCGGGTGAGCCGTACCCGCCGAGTCGCGCGGCACGGTCGGCGTCGACACGGGCGGGGCCCAGCG
Organism: Cellulomonas sp. HD19AZ1; assembly: GCF_004535805.1. Classification (NCBI taxonomy): domain Bacteria; kingdom Bacillati; phylum Actinomycetota; class Actinomycetes; order Micrococcales; family Cellulomonadaceae; genus Cellulomonas; species Cellulomonas sp. HD19AZ1. Next base: position 58,852 of record NZ_SPHX01000007.1, on the reverse strand, counting down.
CGCCGGTCTGCCACGCGTAGTCGGGCTCGGGCCGCGCGGCGCGGTCGGTGACGAACGTGCCTCGCCCGGGTTCGGCGCGCACCAGCCCGGCCGTCGCCAGCTGTCCGACGGCCGCCGTGACGGTGACGGCGCTCGCGCGGTACCGCCGCGACAGCTCGCGCACGCCCGGCAGCCGGTCGCCGGGGCTCGCGGCGTCCACGAGCGCACGCAGCGAGCGGGCGACGTCCGCAACCCTGTTATCGTCAGTCATGAGAGACAACGATAACGCTACTGCGTTTCTCCCCCAGGTGTTACCGCCCGCCCGACGGGCCCGCGGACCGTGACCCCGGCTGCCCCGACCGTCCCGCGGCGACGCCGCGACCCCGTCCGCACCCTGGCTGGAGACCCGCATGACCACCACGACCGACCTCGCCGTCCGCCCGCTCGACCCCGCCGACGAGCCGCGCTGGCGCGAGCTGTTCCGCGCCTACCGCGAGTTCTACCGGCTGCCCGAGTCCGAGGACGTCGTGTCCCGCACCTGGGGCTGGCTGCGCGACCCGCACCACGAGTGCCAGGCCGTCGTCGCCGTGGCCGACGGCGCCGTCGTCGGCTTCGCCCACCACCGGCGCATCTCCTCGCCGTACACCGGCACGAGCGGCGTGTTCCTCGACGATCTCTACACCGACCCCCAGGTGCGCGGCCGGGGCGTCGGCCGCGCGCTGATCCGCCGACTGACCAACCTCGCCGCGTCCGAGGGCCGGCAGTTCGTGCAGTGGGTCACCGCCGACGACAACCACCGCGCGCAGGCGCTCTACGACTCCGTCGCCACGCGCACGCGGTGGATCACGTACGAGGCCGCCGCGACACCGGCCTGACGCCACGACGCCGGGCCGGGCGCGCGTGCCCGGCCCGGCGCCGCCGTACGCGGTCCGGCCGCACGATCCCGCGCGTCAGCTCCAGTCGAACGTGAGCAGCGCGGTCCGTGTCTCCGTCTCGACGAACAGCAGGATCGCGTCGGCACCGTGGTCACGCCACGGGTAGCCGGGCGTCGCGGCGACGAATCGGAACGGGCGGCCGTCCGCGAGACGCAGGACCGGTTCTCCCGCGTCGGGCGCCTCGAGCACGACGGCCGCTGGGGGCGGCTCCACGACCCAGTTGCCGGTCGGGGTGTCGCCACCGAGCCTCTCGACGACCGGGAAGCCTCCCTCCGACCCGGCGCGCGGGCGCGTCGGGTCGCCGAAGTCCCCACCGGCGAGCACGCCGTGCACCCGCCACCGCTCGCGCGACGCGGCGAGGTCGGCCTCGGCGTCGGCGTAGAAGGCCGCGAGCGCCACCGGCACGTCGTCCCCCACGGTCTCGATCTCGAAGACCGAGCGGTCGCTCAGCAGCCGCCACCGCCCGTCGTCCTCGATGCGGAACGCCAGCCAGTTCACCGCGGACCACGCGTCGGGTGGTGCGCGCAGGTGGCCACCCAGCAGGCCGCCCTCTCGCTCGACCGGGCTGAGCAGCAGACCACGGGCGGGCGCGGGGAGGTCCCGCGCCCCTGGCCCGAGCACCGCGGGGTCGAGCGCGCCGAGGTCGATCGACACCAACGGGTGCAGCACACGGCCCAGCCACGGCTGGTCGGCGACGAACACGTCGACCGGGTCGGGGAAGACCTCGACGCGCGGGTCGTCCACGGCGACCTCCTCGCCCTCGTCGTCCTCGGCGTATGCCGCCTCGAGCGCCCGCATCGCTGCGGCCAGGACGGGATCGGCCCTGCTGTCCGGACCGATGCCCCAGACCTGCTCGAACGCGAGGACCGACCGGCGCATATCGGCGCCGGCACGTTCCAGGAGGCGCATCGCCTCGGCCTCGTCGGCAGCTGCGACCGCACGCACGGGCACGTGGCCGTGCGTGTCGCGGATGACGAGCCACCCGAGCACGCCGTCGTCCGGCCCGCCGAGCGGGAGGAACGCCATCGAGTACCGGGACGACGCCTGATCGCTGCTCACGGCGAGCAGCGTAGAACGTCGCGGCCGCCGAGATCCCGTGCTCAGCTCACGAGCCGGGTCCGCCACGCCCACGCGGCGATCTCGACGCGGTTGCGCGCACCGAGCTTCACGCTGATGTTCCGGGCGTGCGTCTTGACGGTCGACAGCGACACGAACAGGTCGGCGGCGATCTCCTCGTTGGTGCCGCCGCGCGCGATCGCCGCGACGATCTCCAGCTCGCGGTCGGTGAGGTCGTGCTCGGCCGTCGGCGGCGTCGCGCCCGCCGCCAGCTCGGCGAGCAGGCGCACGGTCACCGACGGCGACACCAGCGCGTCGCCGTCGGCCGCGGCACGCACGGCCTCGACGAGCAGCCGCGGGCCGGAGTCCTTGAGCAGGAACCCCGACGCGCCGGCCGCGAGCGCGGAGCGCAGGTACTCGTCGGTGTCGAACGTCGTGACGACGACGACGCGCGGCGCGCCCGGCAGCCCGGTGACCTGCCGCGTCGCGTCGAGCCCGTTCATGCCGGGCATGCGGATGTCCATGAGCACGACGTCGGGGCGCAGGCGCTGCGCGGCGGCCACGGCGTCCTGCCCGGTACCGACGTCGGCGAGCACGGCGATGTCCCCCTCGGCCTCCAGGACCATGCGGAACCCGGCGCGGACCATCGCCTGGTCGTCGGCCACGACGACGCCGATCACCGGGTCACCGCCGCGGGGATCTCGACGCGCACGACCCACGTGTCGGCCTCGTCGGCACCGGCGTGCAGGGTGCCGCCGAGCGCCGCGACCCGTTCGGCCATGCCGGTGAGCCCGAAGCCGCCGGAGCCACGGGGCGCGGAGCCGGGGCGCACGCCGTCGTTGCCGACCTCGAGCCGCAGCGCGTCGTCCACGACGCGCACGCAGACGTGCGTGCTGGGGTCGACCGCGTGCCGGCGCACGTTGGTGAGGGCCTCGCGGACGATGCGGTAGGCCGACTCGCCGATGCCGGGGGCGAGCGGGGCGTCCGGGACCTCGACCCGCGACGTCGTACGGCCCCGGCCGGCGTCGAACCGGTCCACCAGCGGGGGGATGTCGGCCAGGTCGTACCGCACGGTGACGGGCGCGTGTCCCTCGGGGTCCTCCCGGATCGCGCCGACCATGCGCCGCATGCCCGCGAGGGCCTCGGCACCCGCCGCCTCGATCGCCTGGAACGCCTGCGTCGCGCGCGCGGGGTCCGTGCGGGCCACCGCGACGGCCGCCTGCGCCTGCACGACGATCCCGGTGACCTGGTGCGCGACGACGTCGTGCAGCTCGCGCGCGAGCTCGGCGCGCTCGGCCCGGCGGGCCTCCTCGAGCGCCGAGGCGCGGCGCGTGCGGACCGCGCGGCCCGCGACGCCGGCGACGACGGCGCAGCCCCAGACGAGCACGGCGAGCAGCACAGGCGTGGCCTGCGGGCCGACCCGCAGCACGACTCCCCCGACGACGGCGACCAGAGCAGCCGCCCCGGTGCCCGCCGCCGCACGTGACGTCGGCGCCGCGCGCACCCCGGACGCGGTGACGACGACGAGCGCGGCGGCCTCCGTGAGGGACGGGGAGGGGCTGCCGACGACGGCGCACACGAGCGAGCCGCCCGCCGAGACCGTGAGGACGCCGCCGGTCGCGAGCCACCACGGCAGCTGCCGGCGCACGAGCGCCACGACGGCCACGACGACGGCGACGAGCGCGGTGACCAGCGCCCCGGCGACGTCCGCGCCACCGGGCGTCCCCGGTGCGAGCCGCGCACCCAGCTCGAGGTCGACGACGAGCAGGCCCGCGAGCGCGACGAGCTCGAGCGCCGTCGTCGCGGCGCGGGACCGCAGCCACGTCGCACGGGGCGGTCGTCGGTCGTCGGGGTCCGGCACGCGTCCACCCTACGGATCACCACGCCCGGGCTCCGCGAGCGCTCCGGAAGATCGTCCCTTCGACCGAGGGTGACCGACCCGGACCGTCCGCCCGGTCGATTCCCGTGGGTCAGGGCGTTGACCAGGCTGGACGCATGAGCAAGCCTCCCGTCGCCCCGCCCCCGTCGACCGTCGCCGGACCGCGCCTCGCCGCCCGCGCGGTCGACCTCGTCCGCGAGTACGGCACGGGTTCGAGCCGGGTGCGCGCGCTCGACGGCCTGAGCGTCGACCTGGTCGAGCGTCGGTTCACCGCGGTCATGGGCGCCTCGGGGTCGGGCAAGTCGACGTTCCTGCACTGCCTCGCCGGGCTGGACCGGGCGACGTCCGGGCAGATGCTGCTGGGCGGCACCGACCTGGGCGCGCTCGACGACGCGGCGCTCACCGCGATCCGGCGCGACCGTCTGGGGTTCGTCTTCCAGGACGGCAACCTGCTGCCGCACCTGACGGCGGGCGAGAACATCGACCTCGCGGCCTCGCTGGCCGGCCGCCGCACGGACCGCGCGTGGCGGCGCGAGCTCGTCGAGCGGCTCGGTGTCGCAGACCGGCTGCGCCACCTGCCGTCGCAGCTGTCGGGCGGGCAGCGGCAGCGCGTCGCCGTCGTGCGGGCGCTGCTGGGCCGGCCGGACCTCGTCGTGGCCGACGAGCCGACGGGTGCCCTCGACAGCGAGTCGGGCGCCGCGCTGCTGGCGCTGCTGCGGGCGTGCGTCGACGAGTTCGGCCAGACGGTCGTCATGGTCACGCACGACCCGTCGGCGGCGGCCGTCACCGACGAGGTCGTGCTGCTGCGCGACGGCCGCGCCGCCGGGCGGGTCGACCGGCCGACGCGCCGTACCGTCCTCGAGCGCCTCGGCGAGCTCGCCGCGCCCGCGGGGGTCGTCGCGTGATCGTCGCCCGGACCGCGCTGCGCAGCGTCCTGCGGCGGCCGCGGCAGGCGCTGCTCGTCGGCGTCGCGATCACGGCCGCGACCGCGTTCGCCGCGGTCGCCCTGCTGGTCGCGGCCAACGCGCGCGTCGCGCTCGTCGCGTTCGGCATGGTCACCCCGCACGCGGCCGACGTGGTGGTCGTCCCCCGCGGCGACGTCGCGCCGGGCGCCGCGCTCGAGGTCGCCGAGCGCGTGCGCGCGCTCCCCGACGTCGTGGAGGTCGCCGTCGAGCACCTCGGGGACGTCGAGGTCGAGGCGGGTGGCGTCACCACGACCTGGAAGCTCACGAGCGACCCGGGCGGCGGACCGCTGAGCGCGCTGCGCGACGCCCCCGACGTCGGCCCGCTCGAGCCCGGCGGGATCGTGCTGGGGCGGCGCACCGCCGAGCGGGTCGGCGTCGACGTCGGGGACACGGTCGTGGCGGGCGGGCACGAGCTCGTCGTGGTGGGAGTCGGGCCCGTGCGGGAGTTCGGGCAGGACGTCGGGCTCGTGCACCCGTCCGACGCGGTCACGATCGGCGGGATGCCGCCCGTGCAGATGTTCGTCGTCGGGGACGTCGACCTCGCCGCGGTGCGGGCCGTGGCCGGGGACGCCGCCGTCACGAGCGGTCCCGAGCAGCGCGCCCGGGAGGCCCGGTCGGTGGGCGACACGCTCGCGGGCGTGCTGGGCGGGCTGGCGGTGTTCGTCGCGCTGGCCGTGGTGTCGGCCGTGGTGATCGTGTCCTCGACGTTCCGGATCCTGCTGGCACGGCGTGCGGCGGAGCTCGCGCTGCTGCGGTGCGTCGGCGCGACGCGTCGCCAGGTGCACCGCTCGGTGCTCGCCGAGGCCGCGTGCATCGGCCTGCTCGGGGGCCTGGTGGGGACCGGCGCCGGGCTGGGGGTCGCCGCCGGGCTCGTCGCGGCGGCGCGTGCCGCGGACCTGGTGTCCGCGCCGTTCGTCGCCGCGCCCGGCGGGCTCGTCGCGTGCGTCGCCCTGTCGGTCGTCGCGACGCTCGCCGCGGCGCTGCCCTCGGCGCGGGCCGCCGGTCGCACGGCACCCGTCGTGGCGCTCGGGGCGGCGCGGTCGTCCGACGCCCGCCCCGTGCGCGTCGGCGCGCGGCTGGTGACGGCCGGGGCGCTCACGCTGACGGCCGTGGCCACCGGGGCCGTCGCGGTCCCCGTCGCGCGCACCGACCAGCTGACGGGCCTCGCGCTCGCGGCGCTGAGCGGGACGCTGGTCTTCGCGGTGCTGGTCGCGGTCGGCCCGTTCCTCGTGCGGTGGGCCGCCCGGGCCGTGCGACCGCTCGGCGCGCGGTCGGCGGCGCTGCGGCTCGCGGTGTCCAACGCGCACCGCTCGTCGCGCCGCACCGCCGCGATGACGACGGTCCTCACGCTGGGCGTGGGCCTGGCCGCGGCGCTGCTCGTCGCGGTCGCGGGCGTCACCGCCGACGCGCGCGAGAGCGTCGCGCGGAACTTCGGTGCGGACGCGCTGATCCCGGTCGACCTGGTCGCCGATCCGGAACCCCTCGTGGCTGCGCTCGCGGCGCACCCGGCGGTCGACGCCCGGGTCGTCGGCACCGACATCCTCCTCGACCCCGCCCCGGGGACGGACCCCGCGGCGCTGCGGGACGCCGTGCTCGACACCGTTCCCGCCGGCACGTCGGTCTACTGGGCGGGCGACGTGCTCGCGGGCATCGAGCAGACCGTCGCCGTGGGGCAGCTCGTCGGCGCGGCGATGATCGGCGTCACGCTCGTCGTCGCGATGGTCGGCGTCGTGGTGACGCTCGCGCTGTCGGTCGCCGAGCGCTGGCAGGAGATCGCCCTGGTCCGCGCGCTCGGCGTGAGCCGGGCGGGCGCGCGCCGGTCGGTGGCGGCCGAGGCCGGGCTCGCCTCCGCGGTCGGCGCGACGCTCGGCGTCGTCCTGGGCGGCGCGTACGGCGTGCTCGCGCTGCGCGTCCTCGACATGCCCGCCGGCCAGCCGCCGTTGGTCCGGCTCGCGCTGCTGGGCGCCGGCGTGGTCGGCGCCGCGGTCCTCGCCGCGGCCGTGCCGATGCGCAGCGCGGGCCGCGTCGAGCCGGCGATCGGGCTGGCGGCGCGATGAGCCGCCACGCCCGCGTCACGCGGCGCGGCGCCGCCGCCGACCACCCACGTCCGACCGACGACAGGAGCACCCCGATGACCACCCGCCGCACCGTCCTGGCCACCACGACGCTCGTCCTGGCCGCCGCTCTCACGGGCTGCGCGACGTTCCAGGACGTGTTCCCGGTGGGGCAGCGCGAGTTCGTCTACGCCACGAGCGCCGACGTCGAGAGGTCCGGCGAGTCGTTCCGCTTCCAGGGGTTCCTCCCCCAGGACGCGACGGACGTGCGGCTGCTCGCCCAGCTCGACGGGCACGCGGGGGTGATGCGCTGGACCAGTCCCACGCCGTTCGACGCGCAGCACTGCACCGCCGCGCCCGTCACCGGCACGCCCGACCTGGAGCCCGCGTGGCTGCTCGACCCGCTGCCGGCCGACGGGTACGCGTGCGGGGCGTGGACGGTCGTGAGCGTCGGCGACACGCACCAGGCCTGGCGGGACGAGCCGGGGCCGGGCACCGAGCCCCGGTGACAGCCCGGCCGTCCGTACGGGTTTGACCTCCCGCGCCAATCGTGCGAGATTCGCCGCACAATCATTGTGCGACTTCTTTCGAACGACAGGACTGCTGGTGTCACCTCGGACCTACCACCACCCCGACACGGACGAGATCGCGATCCCCCGCGTGCTGTTCGCGCTGAGCGAGCCGCTGCGGCTCGGCATGGTGCGCGTGCTCGCCGCGCAGGGCGAGACCGACAGCCTCGAGCTGGGCCCCGACCTGCCGCGCTCGACCCTCACGCACCACACGAGCCTGCTGCGCGAGTCCGGCGTCGTGCACGTGCGCGCGCAGGGCCGCAAGTGCCTCATCAGCCTGCGCACCGAGGACCTCGAGTCCCGGTTCCCCGGGCTGCTCGACGCGGTGCTCGACGGGTACGAGCGCACCACCGACCTCGCGGACCCGCACCCGTGACGCGCCGCCTGTGGCCCCTGGTCGTGGCCGCCGTCTCGCTCGGCGTCGACGCGTACGTGCTGGCCGGCGTGCTGCCCCGCATCGCCGCGGACCTCGGCACGGGCGTCGCCGCCGTCGGGCTGGGCGTCACGGCCTTCACCGCCGCGTACGCCGTCGCGGGCCCGACGCTCTCCGGCCGGCTCACCCGCACCGGGACGGCGCGCGCCCTGCTCGTCGCGCTCGGGCTGTTCAACGTCGGCAACCTCGTGACGGCGATCGCCGCCGGGCTGCCGCTGTTCCTCGCGTCGCGCGTCGTCGCCGGCGTCGGCGCGGGTGTCCTCACCGCGGTCGCGACCGCGACGGCCGCGGCGATGGTCGAGCAGCACGAACGCGGCCGCGCGATGTCCCTCGTGACGTTCGGCCTGTCGACCGGCACGGTCGCCGGCGTGCCGCTCGGCATGCTCGTCGGCGAACGGTTCGGCTGGCGGTGGACGATGGCGCTCGTCGTCGCCGTGGGCGTCGTCAGCATGGCGGCCGTGGCCACGCGCCGCACCACGCTCCCGCCGCTGCCGACCACGGCGGCCGCGTCACCGCTCGCCGTGGTCCGCGACCCGCGGACGATCGTCGGCGTCGCTGCGGCGTTCCTGCTGGGCGTCGCGAGCCTCGGCCTCTACACGTACGTGCTGCCGATGGCGCAGGACCGCGGCCTCGGCGGGACCGGGTTCGCGCTGGTCTGGGCGTGGGGCGTCGGCGGCGTGGCCGGCTCGGCGGCGGTCGGCCGGCCGCTCGACCGCCACGGACCGCGCCCGCTGCTCGTCGGGCTGCCCGCGCTCCTGCTCGTGGCCTTCGCGCTCCTCACCCTCAGCACGTCCCCCGCCACGTGGCTCGTCGCGGCGGCCCTGTGGGGCGCGGCCGGCTGGGCGAGCGTGCCGACGCTGCAGCAGGCGCTCACGCAGCACGCCCCCGAGCGCGCGATGTCGGTGGTCGCGTTCCAGATGGCCGCGATGTACCTGGGCTCGGCCGCCGGCGCCGCCGCGGGCGGCGCGCTCCTCGCGGCAGGTGTGCGGGCGGGGACGCTCGCGGGCTGGGCGCTCGCCCCCGCCGGGCTCGCGCTCGTGCTCACGGCGGCGGTCGCCCCGCCGGGGCGAGGGAACCGGCCGACCACGACACCCGAGCCCGCGACGGCCACGAGCACGTAGACGGGCACCACCCGAGAGGCCACACCCGGAACGAGGAGCGGCGCTAGGCACCCACCGCTCCTGCCCGGTGAACGCCGAACGCCCGTAGCCGACTTCCCGGCTACGGGCGTTCTCGACGTCGGACGACGTCGGACGGTCGGGCTGACAGGATTTGAACCTGCGACCCCTTGACCCCCAGGCGTCCAGACAGCGTCATCAAGGCCGAATTCCGCGGGATTCCGGGCCTCAGATCATGCAGCCCGACTCACGAGATGCATGAAATGCATGGTTCTGGTCCCCTTCTGGTCCCCCTCGTGTGAGCTACTGGGACTGCTCTTCGGCTGGCGGGCTTGGACCGGCACCCCGAACTCAACCTCAATGAGCCACGCCTCTAGTCATGGATACCGCGCGTCTCACCGACCTTGAGTTCCACCCGTCGTCGCGCTCGCCTACGGCGCACCGGCGCGGCTCCTCTGCGTTCAGTGCATTGATGGCGGCAGACCGGCGACTCAGTCAACAGATCAGAGACGGGCTCGCGAGTCAATCGGCGTTCAACTAGGAGCAACCTACTCAGAGGAGACCAGCACACTCAGTCCCAGAGCTTGATCCTGAAGAACCCGCCCCGGGGCGTGTCGTGGAAGTCAAACCCAAGTTCATCTGCCCACGTCTGTAGGTGCAATGCCATCTCCCGAACGACCTCGTCGGTAGCAGCCATGTCGACATCGACAGTCATCGGAATCTCGTCAAGAAGTTCCAGGTATCGGTCCCACCACGGCTCGATGTGTTGACGCCAGCCCGGGAGCGCCGCAATCTCGCTTGGCACAGGACAAAGACCGTCTTTCACTCGAAGCGCCGCGGCTATATATGCGAGTGTCTTTCAGAGGATGTGTAGGGCATTGAACGTGACAAGCATGCCGCGCTGGAAATAGTCAGGATCGTCTTCCGGGATGACTGGCAGTTCCGTGGCCAGTGTCTCCTGCCACGCCTCGATTGAGGACTCGACGTTGCTCGCGGACTGCGCAACCTCACGGCCCGTGACCTTGGAACCCAGGTACTCCGCCAAGTGCTCCTCGATCTGCTCGCTCGCCATGGAGATGAAGTTCATCGATGCGTGGCCAAACTTCTCGCGGTGGTGCAGGTCGAAGGGCTCGTCACCGATGTGATGGATGCTGGCGTGAACAGCCTCATGAGCGGCAATATGCTGAATCGTGCGGGAGCGCTCCGCAGTTTCGTCCGCATCCTCGAGCGGCAGGAGCCAGTAGACAGGAATCAGGATGTCGACGAGCCCATCGGCGTTCGGCGGCATGGTCCGACGATCCGGTGCCGGACCTGTCTCGCGCGGATGCGCTGATGTGGCGCGAACGGCTCGCCGCTCGGGTCACTCCCGACTTGCCCGACCGGGTGGCCGATACCCAAGGCGGAGAGTTCGGCACTCTCATCCCGGCGGACAAGGAATGGCCCGCCGGTCTTGATGACCTGGGTGAGCGTGCTCCGTACCTGTTGTGGACACGCGGGGCGACTTCGTCCTTGACGGCGGCGCTGAGCGATCGCGTCACGATCACCGGCTCCCGCGCCTCAACGTCATACGGCGAGCACGTCGCCGGCGAGCTGGCGACAGGTCTTGCCGATGAGGAACGAGTCGTCGTCTCCCGCGGCGCCTACGGCATCGAAGGTGCCGCGCACAAGAGCGTGCTCGCCGCGAGCGGACAGACGATCGCGGTCTTGGCCGGCGGGCTGGACCGTCCCTACCCTGCCGGGCACAGCGAGCTGCTGGGTCGCATCGGAGATGTCGGCCTGCTGGTGAGCGAGCTGCCGCCGGGCGCCGCGCCGACGAGACACAGGTTCCCGGCTCGCAACCGCCTGCTGGCGGCGCTCTCAGGTGCGACCGTGATCCCCGAGGCCGGTCCCCGATCCGGGACGATGACCACCGTCATCGCCGCGCACGTACTCGGCCGGGGCGTCGGCGCGGTGCCCGGTCCCGTGACCAGCGCGACCAGTAGTGGCGCCAACCAGCTCATCCGGCAAGGCTTCGCCCAACTCATCACGGAACCCAGCGAGCTACTTGTCCTACTCGACGCCGACGAGGTATCAAGTCGAGCGGCGACGGTGCCGGGGGTTCGACAGCAGTTCGACCGCCGCCCTCAGCGGGGAAGAGCGGGCCGTTCGCTCTGATCATCTTCAATCGACACCACAACCGGCGTGAAATAGACGGCTTCGATGTCGTCGGTCGATGTCTAGACCGCCTCAGAGCGGGGTACCAGCTCACTGTCTGAGCGTGTCACTACTGTTTCGGGTTTCAGGAAATGGGATGGCCCGTACATCGAGAGCATCCAGCGGCCAGGTTCCCACTCTGTCGCGGTACTTCCTGATTCATCGACGCGAACCCATCGGAGATCAGTTCGGTAGGTGTCGCCATTCACGAGGAGTTCTACATCGACGTGTGCGACGGCGGCCGCAACGTGCCGGACGCCGAGGATCGTCCATGCCGTGAGGTCTAGTGTCTGGTAGAGGTCCTTGGCCTCAACGGCGAGCTTGCCGACGGACGATCGGGAGCTGCCGAGTTCCATGAAGTAGGCGCCTGCGGGAGCCCATTGCTTCTTCTGCCACCTCAGTAAAAAGTCCGCGCACGTCGTAGCGACCTCGGACGAATTGTCAGTGGATGCGCCTGGTTCGTACTGATGAGGGTGCCATTCTTCGAGTTTGGCCTTCTGGTCTTGGATCGTCTTCCAGCGGGTCAAGGACTCGCGCAGCGTTGGCGTCGGTTCGACAGGCTTTGCCTGACGTTCCCGGGCGTCTGCCCAGTCGGTTACCGCGAAGAGCCGATTCCACGCTTTGGTGGCGACGACCTCGTTATCGAAGTTGACCAGGGTGCCGTGCATGATGCCGTTGCGGAATAGCTCGGTTACTTCGGTCGTATCGGTCTTGTAGAAGCCCTTGACGAACGACTCGTGTGCATGGCTCAGGCCCAGATGGTGTCCGGCCGCACTGTCCCACGCCACCATGTCTTCTACGGGACGCGCATGCAGTCCTTGCCGTGACGCCGTGTCGAGGTCGTTGACGAAGCCGTCCATCACTGACAGCAACACAAGGACTGTGCTGTAGTACCGGCCTGCCTCGTAGTCGATCAGCGCCTTCTTCAGCAGCGGGATGCGCGGACGCATCGCGTCGAAGCGATGGAGGCGACGGAGCGGGAATGCGATCCGATCGGCTGACTTGTAGTACTCGATGAGCCGTGCCTCAGCAATCGACGCATCCTCGGCGCAGACGACGTGCTCGATAGCAGGCAGATTGAAGTCACCGGTAAACACCCAATTCCGTTCACCAAGAAGGCCGTAGAAGGTGTCAACAATCCCAATGATGCGCCGGTGCTCGCTCTGCAAGTTCTTGAGCTGCTTCCGTTGCGCCTTCGGCAGCAGCAAGCCAAGCAGCTTGAACGCCGCGATCTGCTGTTCCATCTCCTTGACGGACGGAAGATCGCGCGCCGAGCCGTAGGGGCTCACTTTGTGCGTGTCGCTCATGTCTTGACCGTATCCGCGAGCACCGACACTCACGGCATGTTGTAGCTCGGTCCGTGCAACTCCGCTCGTCATAGGCTCCGAGCGGGCCGAGCCGCCGCGGTCTGTCGTACCTGCTGCGCCGACTGCTCGTCGTTGGTGATGGCGTGGGCGCGGTTGAGGGCGGCGCGGGCGCGGATGGCGTGGATCTTCTGGCTGGTGCTCTCCGGTGCCGCGCCGAGCGGGGTCCGGTCGTCGGTGATGCCGTAGCGGTCGCGGTAGGCGGCGATGGTGCAGGCGGCGCGCCACCACGCCGCCTTCTGCTTCTCACCCCTCGGAGCCGTGCCGAGGTCTGCCGTCCACGGTTCCTCATCGGTCAAGGAACCACGGAGCACAGCCCCGGCGCGAGCCTCGATCAGCTCGCGGCGCTCGTCCAGGGCTTGCCGCATGTCGTCGGTCATCTGTCCGCCGGCGTGCGGGATCAGGCCGACGATAAGCATCGGGCGCTTGCGGGTTCGGCCTGATCCGGCGGGCCGGGCGGTGGCGCGTGCCACGCGGGTGTGGAGGACGGAGGCGATGTCGTCGACATCGTCCAGACTCCGCGCCGCCACCAGACGCGGGAGCAGCGCATCAAGGTCATGGTGGTTGGCTTCGGCGTGACGCAGCTCGGCCGACAGCGCGCCGTAGGCGTCGGAGCCGGGCACGTCTTCGACCTGCTCGACGGTGAGCCCGGACGCGGTGAGCAAGGTCGCCCAGCGGTCGTGCTGAGCGGCTTGCGCGATGGTGTCGTACTCGGCCGCGAGCTGAGCGATCGAGCCCGATGCTCTTGCTCGGCGGTGATCGTCTCGTGCGCGGACAGCTCGGCACCGATGTGCTGCAACACGCCGTACAGGACCGCGCGTGGCTGAGCGTCCAGCCCATCCAGCCAGCCGCCCTCACCGAGCTGCAGACCCTGCTGGACGCCTTCCGCGAGGAGTACAACCAACGGCGCCCACACCGCTCCCTGGAACACCCATCGACCCCCGCTGCCGCCTACCTAGCCCGTCCTAAGGTCACCCCGAGCAAGGACCGCAGCCGCGAGACCCACCACCGCGTTCGTACCGACAAGATCGCCCACGTCGGAACCGTGACCCTGCGCCACAACGGCCGACTGCACCACACCGGTGTCGGGCGCACCTACGCCGGAACCTACGTCCGGATGCTCGTCCACGACCTCGACAGCACGATCGTCGACGCCCCGACCGGCCAGATCCTCCGCGAGCTCGTCCTCGACCCGGCCAAGGACTACCAGGGCACCGGGCGACCACCGGGACCAGCACCCAAGAGAAACAACAACGGACCCACGTCTCCGTAGGTCCGTTGTCGCTGATGTCCCCAGACATCACATACGTCGGGCTGACAGGATTTGAACCTGCGACCCCTTGACCCCCAGTCAAGTGCGCTACCAAGCTGCGCCACAGCCCGTCACCCCCGCAGGGGCCTCGGAAACTCTACCGCACTCGCGGGGTCGTCTCGTCACCCGTCGGGAGGTGAGCGCGCCACGCGCACGCCACCGCGACCAGGCACGCCGTCGCGATCACGGCGCCCGCGACGAACATCGCCGGGTACGCCCACCGGGCCGAGAGCCACGCGAGCGCGGCGGGCACGAAGAACCCGGTGTAGGCCACCGAGTAGTAGACGGCGGTCAGGCCCGCGAGGTCGTCGGGCGTCGCGATGCGCTGCACCTCGGACAGGCCGGCGACCAGCGCGAGCCCGTACCCGGCGCCGAGCACGACCGCGGCGAGGACCGCGACGGCGAGGCTGAGCGTCGCGCTCGCCCAGGCCGCCGCGGCCATGCCGGGCACGACGATCGCCATCGCGACGACCGACGCCCGCGCGCTGCGCGCGGTGTCGATGCGCCGCGCGAGCTGCTGGACGGCGAACCCGCTCGCGAGCGTGACGACCGTGAGGGACGCCGCGAAGGCGATCGGCACTCCCCCGGCGCTGCGGCGCAGCAACCCGGGCAGCACCGCGTAGGCGCTGCCGACGGCCCCGAAGACCCACGGCGCGACCGGCACGACGACGCGCCAGAACCGCCGGTGCGCGACCGCGGGAACGCGCAGGTCGTCGCGCAGCCGCGCATCGGGCGCGCGCGGCGGTGCGGGATGCGTCTCGGGCACCGACAGCACGGCGGCCATGGCAGCGAGCGCGACGCACGCGTGCACGAGGTACGGGGTGCCCGTGCGCCACGGCCCCCACTGCGCGAGCGCACCGGCGGTGCCGGCCCCGAGCAGGAACCCCAGCGTGAGCGCGAGCGACGCGCGCCGCGGCCCGGCACCGGCGTCGCCGGTGGCGGCGCTCAGCTCGGCGACCCACGTGGTCCCGACGGCCATGACGAGCCCGAGCGCGACGCCGGACAGCACGCGCCCGGCCGCGAGCGCGGGCGCCGACGCGGGACCGAACGCGATGACGAGCGAGCCCAGCACGCCGAGCGGCGCGGCGGGCAGCAGCAGCGGTCGGCGCCCGTACCGGTCCGACAGCGGACCGCCGACGAGCAGCGCGGGCACGATCCCGACGACGTACGCACCGAGCAGCACGTCGACCGTGAGCGCGGACAGGTGGCTGACGTCGCGGTACATGACGAGCAGCGGCGTGAACTCGTTGCCGCCCCACGCGACCGCGAGCATGAGCGCGGCGACGCCGCGCCACGCGTGCGCGCCGACGGCTCTCCCCGCGGGGGCGGCGGGCGAGGTCCGGGGCGGCACGTCGGAGCCGGTCTGCGCGGACGGATCGGGAGCGGACACGTCGGCCGCGCGCGTGGGCGCAGGTGCGGCGGCGGCGACACCCGCGCCCGCCGCGGGCGTGTGGCCTGCCGACGTCGTGCGGCTCACCGCTGCCCTCCGTGCCGCCCGGCGGTGCCGTGCGCGTCGTGCACGTGCGCGGCGAGCCGCGCGCGGAAGCCGGCCGCGTCGCCGTCGGCGATCGCGGCGACGAGCGCCTCGTGCCCGTCGACGAACGTCGCGGCCCGCGCCGACGACCGCCCCACGGACAGCGCCACCATGCGGCTCTGGCGCTCGCGCAGGGTCCCGGCGACCTGGGTGAGCACGGCGTTGCCGCCCGCCGCGACGACCGCGTGGTGGAACGCGGCGTCGAGGTCGGCGTAGGCGTCCAGGTCGGCGTCGTCGTCGTGCGTGTCGGCGTCGAGCGCGTCGCGCTGCCGGGCGACGAGCGCGCGCAGCGTGGCGACGAGCTCCTCGCGCGCGCCCGGCGGCCCGGCGAGCACCTGCTCGACCGCGTGCCCTTCGAGCAGCAGGCGCGCGTCGAGCACGTCCTGCGCCTCGCCCGGCGTCGCGGGGACGACGAGCGCCCCGCGCTTGGGGAACAGCCGCAGCCACCCCTCGGCGGCCAGCCGCAGGAACGCCTCGCGCACGGGCGTGCGGCTGACGCCGAGCTCGGCGGCGACGTCGACCTCGCTGAGCATCGTGCCGCCGGGGTGCCGGCCGCCGAGCAGCGCGTCCTTGACGTGCCGGTAGGCGGTGTCGGCGGCGGACGCGGGCGGGGCGGACGAGCGGCGCGACATGCATGCATCATGCATGCATGTCGCGCCTCATTCATGGGATGACCAGCGGATGAGACGACGTCGCCCCGGGGCCGCGCCCGGAGGCGACCCGCACGCGTCGCGAACCCGCCCGCGGTGCGGCGACCGTGCGGCGTTCCGGCCGTCCAGCCGCCGCAACGCCGCACGCCTCGCGTGCCGCGGGTACCGGCCGGCATCCCCCGCCGACACCCGCGGCGCCCGCGCACCGCGACGAACCGGGGCACGCCGCCCCGGGGCGCGTCAGCCCTCGCCGTCCGCCCGCCGCCGCAGCGCGTCGAGCTCCGCGGCCACGAGGCCCAGCACGAGCAGGTCGACCAGGAGCCCCCACGATGCGTCCCACTGCGAGAGCCGGAACAGGAAGAACTGCGTCACCAGCAGCGACACGATCACCGCACGCCGGAACCACAGGTAGCCCTCGATCGCGTCCCCGCCGACGCGCAGCAGCCCGACGACGCACAGCGCACCGCTGGCCGCAGCGGCGACGAGCGCACCGACCAGCACCCACGCGGGGCTGCCGTCGCCGCTCCACCACCCCGTCACGGCGCGCGCGACCGTGAACGCCGACGACCCGAGCAGCACGAGCACCGCGAGCCACGGCACGAACCGCGCCTTGATCAGGGTGTGCAGCACCCGCACCGCGAACGACGACACCGCACCGACGGGGTCGGGCAGCGCGACGTCGTCCTCGGCGACGCTGTCGACCAGCGCGCGGGCCTGCGCGGCGCCGTGCACGTCGCCCGCGTGCCGCAGGTGCGCCTCGGCCCGGCGCCGCGCCGACGGCGTGAAACCGCCCACGACGCCCGCGACCGCCTCGTCGACGGCGCCCGCGAGCTCCTCGCGCGGGTCCGGCTCGCGCCGCCCGTGCAGCGCCTCGGCGAGCAACCCCAGCCCGACGACCGTCGCGTACACGATCGCGGCCGTCGGCTCGTAGAAGTAGTCGTTGTCGGACGTGACGAACTTGCCGACCTCGTCGACGAACAGCCCGAACCCGACGCCGCCGACCAGCGACCCCAGCGGCCGCAGCGCGGGCCCCGCGAACGACAGCAGCAGCACGAACGCGAGCGCCATGAGCAGCCCGCCCCACAGCACGTGCGCGATGTGCAGGCCGTCGCCGCCGACCTGCGGGTACCCGGTCGCCGCGAGGAACGCGCGCGTGAGCAGCACGGTCGCCGCGGTCGCGACGAGGAACGTCCCCAGGTGCCGCGTGGCGCGCGGGTCGCGCGGCAGCCCGAGCCGCAGCAGCGCGTGCGTCGTCACGCGGCGCGGCGAGCCGCCGTCCTGCAGCGAGGTCACGGCGTGCCCGCGCGCAGGCTCACCGGCGGCGCTTCTCGCGGACCCGCACCGAGATGGTGATGGGCGTGCCCTCGAAGCCGAACGTCTCGCGCAGGCGGCGCTCGATGAACCGGCGGTACCCGGCCTCGAGGAACCCGCTGGCGAAGATGACGAACCGCGGCGGACGCGTCGAGGCCTGCGTCGCAAACAGGATGCGGGGCTGCTTGCCGCCGCGCAGCGGGTGCGGGTGCGCCGAGACCAGCTCGCCGAGGAACGCGTTGAGGCGACCCGTCGGGATACGCGTGTCCCACGACTCGAGCGACCGCTCGAGCGCCGGCACCAGGCGGTCGGTGTGCCAGCCGGTGCGCGCCGAGACGTTGACGCGCGGCGCCCACTGCACCTGCACGAGCTGCTGCTCGATCTCGCGCTCGAGGAACGGGCGGCGGTCCTCGTCCATGAGGTCCCACTTGTTGTACGCGACGACCAGCGCGCGGCCCGCGTCGATGACCTGCTGCACGATGCGGATGTCCTGCTCGGTCATGGGCGCCGACGCGTCCACGAGCACGACCGCGACCTCGGCCTTCTCGATCGCGGCCTGCGTGCGCAGCGACGCGTAGAAGTCCGCGCCCGTGGTCTGGTGCACGCGGCGGCGGATGCCGGCGGTGTCGACGAACACCCACGGGCGTCCGCCGAGCGCGACGAGCTCGTCGACCGGGTCGCGGGTCGTGCCCGCGAGGTCGTCGACGACCACGCGCTCGGACCCGACGACCTTGTTGAGCAGCGAGGACTTGCCGACGTTCGGGCGGCCCACGAGCGCGACGCGACGCGGACCGTCCGGCAGCGGCACGGCGTGCGCCGACACGGTCGGCAGCGCGCGCATCGCGGCGTCGAGCAGGTCACCGGTGCCGCGGCCGTGCAGCGCCGAGATCGGGTGCGGCTCCCCCAGGCCCAGCGACCACAGCGCGGCCGCGTCCGCCTCGACGGCCGGGCCGTCGACCTTGTTGGCGACGAGCACGACGGGCTTGCCCGAGCGGCGCAGCAGGCGCACGACCTGCTCGTCGGTGTCGGTCGAGCCGACGGTCGCGTCGACGACGAACAGCACGGCGTCGGCCAGGTCGATCGCGACCTCGGCCTGCTGCGCGACGCGCTTGTCGATGCCCGCGACGTCGACCTCCCAGCCGCCCGTGTCGACGACCGTGAACCGGCGCCCGGACCACTCGGCGGGGTAGCTCACGCGGTCGCGCGTGACGCCCGGCTTGTCCTCGACGACCGCCTCGCGGCGCCCGAGGATCCGGTTGACGAGCGTGGACTTGCCGACGTTCGGGCGGCCCACGACCGCGAGCACCGGCGCGGCGGCCTCGACGTCGACGCCGCCATCGTCGAGGCCCTCGCCCTCGAGCAGCGCGAGGTCGTCGTCCTCGAGCTCGTACTCCTCGAGCCCGGCGCGCAGCGCGCGCTCACGGGCCTCGTCGTCGACGTCGTCGGCGGGCGGTGCGGCGGCGTCGAGCGGCGCGCTCGGCTCGGCGGCGTCCTGCGGGTCGACGCGCGTCAGGGTCGGGTCGGGCTGCTCCATGCCCCCATTCTCCCCCGTCGCGCGCCCCGGCACCGACACGGGCCCCCGCGCGGCCCCGGCGGGCCGTGCGTCAGGCCGTCGAGCGGGGGTCGTCGGCGGGCAGCGCGACGCCCGTGCGCCGCTGCGCCGCGACGACGAGCTCGCTCATCGCGGCCTGCACGAGGCGCCCCGCGCGGTCGATCGCCTCGCGCCGCGACAGCCCCTCGCCGGCGACGTCGACGGGGTCGCCGATCTCGACGTGCACGTCGCGCCGCAGCGGCGGCAGCCCGCGCACCGACTCCCCCGTCAGGCGCGTCCCGAGGATCGCGACGGGTACGACCGGCGCGTCGCCGTGCACCGCGAGCCACGCGGCACCGGCCCGCACCTGCTCCGCGGTGCCGCGCCCGCGCGTGCCCTCGGGGAAGATCCCGACGGCACCGCCGCGCCGCAGGACGCCGAGCCCGGCCTGCAGCGCGGGCCGCCCCATCGCACGGTCCACGGGGATCTGACCCGCGGCGCGCAGCACGGCCCCGACCGGCCCGTGGAACATCTCCTGCTTGACGAGGATGTGCAGGGGCCGCGGCGCGACGCCGATGAGCAGCGGGCCGTCGAGCAGCGTCACGTGGTTGGCCGCGAGCACGACCGGCCCGCTGCGCGGCACGCGCTCGGCACCGGTGACGTGCGTGTCCCACACGACGCGCGCGAGGAACCGCCCGACCCACCGGGCCCACGCGGGCCCGGCGGCCGACGGCACGTGCGGCGCGTCCGCCACGTCAGCCCCGCGCGGCCAGCGTGCGCTCGACGACGCCGAGCACGGCGTCGACGGTCTGGTCGAGGTCGAGCGCCGAGGAGTCGACCGTGACGACGCCGTCGGCGGCCGTGAGGAACTGCGCGACGGCGGAGTCGTCGGCGTCGCGGCGCACCACCTGGTCGCGCGTCGCCTCGACGGCCGCGGCGTCGTCCGAGCCGTGCACCTCGCGCGCGCGGCGCGCGAGGCGCGCCTCCTCGCTCGCGGTGAGCAGCAGGCGCACGTCGGCGTCCGGCGCGATCACCGTGGTGATGTCGCGGCCCTCGGCGACGATCCCGCGGCCGTCGGCCCACGAGCCGGGCTCGCACTGGAACGCGATCTCCGCGCGCTGCCGACGCGCGAGCTCGGCGCGCACGTCGAGGTTCGTCGCGACCGCGCTCACGGCCGTCGAGACCGACGTCTCGCGGATCGCGGCCGTGACGTCGATCCCGCCGACCCACACCTGCGGCCCGCGCGGGTCGACGACCATGACGAGCACCATGTCGCGCACCAGGGCCGCGACGGCGCCGGTGTCGGCGAGGTCGACGCCCTCGTGCACGGCCCACCACGTCGCCGCGCGGTACATGGCGCCGGTGTCCAGGTACGCGAGCCCGAGCCGCTGCGCGACCCGGCGGGACACGCTCGACTTGCCCGACCCCGACGGCCCGTCGATCGCCACGACGATGCTCAACTCACCAGCCTCCATCCCCGAGCGGTCAGCTCGGACTCCAGGTGCTCGGCGCGCGCGGGCAGCACCGAGATCGCCGCCATGCCGACGGCGCGGCCCGCCGCGTGCTCGAGCTGCAGGTCCTCCAGGTTGACGCCCGCGGCGCCCACGTCCCCCAGCAGACGCGCGAGCTCGCCGGGCGTGTCGGGCACCAGCACCGACACCACGGCGTACTGCTTGTGCGCGCCGCCGTGCTTGCCGGGGATGCGCGCGGCGCCCGTGTTGCCCTCGGCGATGGTGCGCGCGATGGTCGCGAGCGCACCGAGCTCGACGTCCTCGGGCCCGGTGGCCCCGGCCGCCCGGTCCAGCGCGTCGACCACCACGTCGAGGTCGGCCCGCAGCGCGACGAGCACGTCCCGCACCGCGGCGGCGTTGGCGGCGAGGATCGACGTCCACAGGGCCGGGTCGGACGCCGCGAGCCGTGTCACGTCGCGCAGCCCCTGGCCCGCGAGCGCGAGCGCGGCGTCGTCGGTGCCGCGCAGACGCGCCGCGACGAGCGACGACGCGAGCTGCGGCACGTGGGACACGGCCGCGACCGCGGCGTCGTGCTCGTCGGCCTCCATGACGACGGGCACCGCACCGAGGTCGACCGCGAGGTGGCGCACCGCGAGCAGCGCGTCGTCGCGCGACGTGCCCGAGTCGGTGATGACCCACGGGCGTCCCACGAACAGGCCCGGCACCGCCGCCGACGGGCCTGAGCGCTCGCGCCCCGCCATGGGGTGCGACCCGACGTAGCGCGACAGGTCGGCGCCCGACGCGCGCAGCTCGGCGAGCACGTACCCCTTGACGCTCGCGACGTCCGTGACGACCGCGTCGGGGTGGGCCGCGAGCGCGGCCCGCACGGCGTCGGCCGTCACGTCGGGGGGTGCGGCGACCACGACGAGCGCGGGCGCGGCCGACCCCGGGGCGACGGGTGTACCCGCGCCGACGTCGCGCGCGAGCGCGAGCGCCGTGCGCGACGGGTCCTCGAGCTGCACGTCCACGCCGTGCTGCGTGAGCGCGAGCCCGACGGACGCGCCCAGCAACCCCGTGCCGACGATGCGCACGGGGCCGACCGTGGCGATGCTCACATGCCCACCGAGGTCATGAGGGAGCCCAGCTCGGTCTTCGACAGCACGCGCGTGCGCCCGGGGCGCAGGTCGCCCAGGCGGATCGGGCCGATGCGCGTGCGCACGAGCTTGGTCACGGGGTGCCCGACCTCGTCCATGAGCCGGCGCACGACGCGGTTGCGGCCCTCGTGCAGGACGACCTCGACGAGGCTCGCGTGGCTCGCGACCTGCACGACCTTGAAGTCGTCGACCGTCACCGTGCCGTCCTCGAGCTCGACGCCCTGCTTGAGGCGCGTGCCGAGGGACTCCTTGACGCGGCCCTGCACCTCGACGAGGTACGTCTTGGCGACGCCGTGCGAGGGGTGCGCGAGCCGGTGCGCGAGGTCGCCGTCGTTGGTGAGCAGGATGAGGCCCTCGGAGTCGGCGTCGAGACGGCCGACGTGGAACAGCCGCTCCTCGCGGTTCGCGACGAACTGCGCGAGCGCGGGCCGGCCCTCGGGGTCGTGCATGGTCGACACGACGCCCTTGGGCTTGTTCAGCGCGATCGTGATGAGGGAGCCGTCGAGCTGCACGCGCATGCCGTCGACGTGGATCACGGCGCTCTTGGGGTCGACGCGCACGCCGAGCTCCACCACGAGCTGCCCGTCGACCGTCACGCGGCCGTTCGCGATGAGCTCCTCGCACGCGCGCCGCGAGCCGAGACCCGCGGTCGCGAGCACCTTCTGCAGGCGCACGCCCTCGGGGTCGTGGACGTCCACCGGCTCGGCCGCCGGTGCGGGCCGGCGCTGGGGGCGGCGCGCGCCGCCGGCCCCGCCGCCCGTGGTGCCGCGACCGCGTCCCGGACGCCCGGCTCCTGCCGCGCGCCCACCTCCGCGGTGCCCGCGCGCGTTCGTGCCGCTCATCGTCCGTCCTCCCGTCCGTCGGTCGTGTCGACGCCCTCCAGCGTCTCGATGTCCGGCAGGTAGGGCGCCAGCGGGGGCAGCTCGTCGAGGGTCGACAGGCCGATCCGCTCCAGGAAGTATCCCGTGGTCCCGTACAGCACCGCACCAGTGACCGCGTCCTGGCCCACCTCGGCCACCAGGCCGCGGGTCGTCAGCGTGCGCATGACGCCGTCGACGTTGACGCCGCGGACCGCGGACACCTGCCCGCGGCTCACGGGCTGCCGGTAGGCGACGACCGCGAGCGTCTCGAGCGCGGCCTGCGTGAGGCGCGCCGTCTGGCCGTCGACGACGAACCGGCCGACGACGTCGCCGTACGCGGGGGCCGAGTAGATGCGCCAGCCCTCGCCCGCCTGCCGCAGCTCGAAGCCGCGCGGCCGGCCGCCGTGCTCGCCGCGGTACTCGGCCGCGAGCTCGGCGAGCAGCTCGTCGACGCGCGCGGTCGGCAGCGCGAGCGCGGTCGCGAGCCGCACGGCCGGGATCGGCTCGTCAGCGACCATGAGCACGGCCTCGAGCGCCGCGAGCGCACCGCCGGGCAGCGTGTCGACGTCCGGCAGGGCGTCGTCGGTCCCGGCGTCGGGGGCCGCTCCCGGTGCGGCGTCCTGCGTCTGGCGCGTCTGCTCGGTCACGTCACTACCTCCTCGTCGCCACCGGCACCCACCGCGACGGGTGCCTGCGCGGGCGCGTCCGCCGGCACCTCGCCGGCCTCGCGGTCGAAGTCGTCGGACACGGTCACCTCGCCCTCCTCGCTGCCGGTCCACCGCACGGTCAGCTCACCGAGCGGCACCATCTGGTCGAACGCGACCGCGCCCTCGCGGAACAGCTCGAGCAGCGCGAGGAACCGCACGACCACGACGACGGGCTCGGCCGCGTCGGCGGTCAGCGCCCGGAACGTGCTCGCACCGTGCTGCCGCAGCCGGTCGACCAGCACGGCGGCCTGCTCGCGCACGCTCACGACGGGCGCGTGCAGGTGGCTGAGGTCGACGCGCGGGGGCGGCGGCTTGGGTGCGAGCGCACGCGCGGCGAGCTCGGCGAGCCGCTGCGGGCCGATCTGGAAGACCAGCTCGGGCAGCAGCGCCGCCTGGTGCGGCTCGAGCTCGACGGCGCGCGCGAACCGTCGCGACCCCGCCTCGAGGGCGACGCCGAGGTCGGCCGCGACCTGCTTGTACGCGCGGTACTGCAGGAGCCGCGCGAACAGCAGGTCGCGCGCCTCGAGCAGCTCGAGGTCCTCGGCGTCCTCCACCTCGGCGGACGGCAGGAGCCGCGCGGCCTTGAGGTCGAGCAGCGTCGCGGCGACCACGAGGAACTCGCTCGCCTGCGACAGGTCCCAGTCGCGGCCGCCCTCGGCCGCGGCGCGCTCGGCCGCGCGGATGTGCGCGATGAACTCGTCGGTCACCTTCGACAGCGCGACCTCGGTGATGTCGAGCTTGTGCTTGGCGATCAGGCCCAGCAGCAGGTCGAACGGCCCGCTGAAGACGTCGAGGTGCACCTCGAAGCCGGTGGACCCGGCCGGGGCGTGCTCCTGCGGTGCGCTGTCGGCCGGCGCGCCGTCAGGCGGCGTCGCCACGCGCCACGAGCTCGCGCGCGAGCTGGCGGTAGGCCTCGGCACCGGCGTGCGTCGGCGCGTACTGGGTGATGGGCTCGGCCGCGACGGTCGCGTCGGGGAACTTCACGGTGCGGCCGATGACGGTGTGCAGGAGCGTGTCGCCGAACGCCTCGTGCACGCGCGCGACGACCTCGCGGGCGTGCAGCGTGCGGGAGTCGAACATGGTCGCGAGGATCCCGTCGACCTCGAGGCGCGGGTTGAGCCGGTCGCGGACCTTCTCGATCGTCTCGACGAGCAGCGCGACGCCGCGCAGCGCGAAGAACTCGCACTCGAGCGGGATGAGCACGCCGTGCGCGGCCGTGAGCGCGTTGACCGTGAGCAGGCCCAGCGACGGCTGGCAGTCGACGAGCACGACGTCGTAGTCGTCGAGCACGGGGCGCAGCACGCGCGAGAGCACGGACTCGCGTGCGACCTCGCCCACGAGCTGCACCTCGGCGGCCGAGAGGTCGATGTTCGCGGGCAGCAGGTCCAGCCCGGGGATCGCGGTCTCGCGGATGACCTCGTGGATGTCCGCGTCGCGCTCCATGAGCAGGTTGTAGACCGTGCGGTCGAGCTCGTGCGGGCTGATGCCGAGGCCGACCGACGCCGCACCCTGCGGGTCGAAGTCGACGATGAGCACGCGCCGCCCGTACTCGGCCAGCGCGGCGGCGAGGTTGATGGTCGTCGTCGTCTTGCCGACGCCGCCCTTCTGGTTGCACATCGCGATGACCCGCGCGGGACCGTGCGACGGCAGCGCCGCGGGCACCGGGAACCTGGGCAGCACGCGGCCCACCGCGTCGAGCGGCTGCTCGGTCGTCTCCTGCGTCATCGGCTCACCATCTGCTTCCCGCCTCGCCCTCCCGGGCCCACCACGCGGCACAACCTACCCGAGCGACGCGCCGTCACGACCACGACAGACCGGGCACGCCGCGATCCGCCTCAACGCGCACGCGGGTGGCTCGCGGCGTACACCTCGCGCAGCGTGTCGGGCGTCACCATCGTGTAGATCTGCGTCGTCGTCACCGACGCGTGGCCGAGCAGCTCCTGGACCACGCGCACGTCCGCACCGCCGGCCAGCAGGTGCGTCGCGAACGAGTGCCGCAGGGTGTGCGGCGACACGTGCGCGGTGTCGAGCCCGGCCCGCTCGGCCGCCGTGCGCAGCACCGCCCAGGCCGACTGCCGGCTCAGGCGCGCTCCCCGCGTGTTGAGGAACACGGCCGCGTTGCCGCGCCCCGAGGCCGCGAGCGCGGGACGCCCGCGCACGAGGTACGCCTCGACCGCCTCCGCCGCGAACGACCCGACGGGCACGACGCGCTCCTTGCGGCCCTTGCCGAGCAGCCGCACGGCCGACCGGCCGGCCGTGAGGTCGAGGTCGTCGACGTCGACGCCCACGGCCTCCGAGATGCGGGCCCCGGTCGAGTACACGAGCTCGAGCAGCGCGCGGTCGCGCAGCGGCACCGGGCCGTCGCCGAGCCCCGCGGCGTCGATGAGGCGCCCGACGTCCTCGACCGAGATCGCCTTGGGCAGCCGCCGGGGCTGCGCGGGCGGTCGCACGTCGGCCGCGGCGTCGGTCGGCGCGAGGCCGTCGAGCGCGAGGAACCGGTGCCAGCCGCGCACCGCGACCACCGAGCGCGCGGACGACGACGCCGAGAGCACGGCCCGCCCGTCGGACCCGGTGCGCAGCACGAGCAGGTAGTCCTCGACGTCGCGCTCGGTGATCTGCGACGGGTCGTCGCGCCCGAGCGCGTGCAGGTGCGCGACGTAGCGCGTGAGGTCGCGGCGGTACGCCGACAGCGTGTGCGTCGCGAGCCCGCGCTCGACCGACAGGTGCGCGAGGTACCCCTCGAGCGCGGACGTCAGACGGTCGGGCACCGGCGCGTCACAGCGGCAGGAACACGTCCACCGCGATCGCGACGGACAGCAGCGTGAGGTAGGTGATCGACGCGTGGAACACGCTCATCGCGCGCAGCGGCCCGCGCTGCGCGTCGTTCGCACGGCGCAGCAGCCCGATGCACGACCACAGGAACCACCCGCCGAGCACGCCCGCGACGACGGCGTAGACCCAGGTCATGCCGGCGACGGGCACGAGCAGCAGCGAGCACGCGATCATCGCGAGGGTGTACGCGATCATCTCGCGCGCGACCTTGGTGTCGGCGGCCACGACGGGCAGCATCGGCACGCCGGCCGCCGCGTAGTCGCGCCGGAACTTCATCGACAGCGGCCAGTAGTGCGGCGGGGTCCAGAAGAACACGACGCCGAACAGCAGGACCGCCGCCCACGAGACGCCGCCGGTGACGGCCGACCAGCCGATGACGACGGGCATGCACCCCGCGGCGCCGCCCCACACGATGTTCTGCGGCGTGCGGCGCTTGAGGATCATCGTGTAGCCGACGACGTAGATGAGGATCGCCGACCCGGTGAACAGCGCCGAGGCCGGGTTGACCGCGAACCACAGCCACGTGAGCGAGACGGCGCCCAGCACGAGCCCGAACACGAGCGCGGCGCGCGGCGTCACGCGGCCCGTGACGATCGGGCGGCGGCGCGTGCGGTTCATGACGCGGTCGATGTCGCGGTCGAGGTACTGGTTGAGCGTGTTCGCCGCACCCGCGGCGCCCGCGCCGCCGACGAGCGTCGCGACGACGAGCCCGAGCGGCGGGAAGCCCTGCGCCGCGAGGAACATCGTCGGGATCGTCGTGATGAGCAGCAGCTCGATGACGCGCGGCTTCGTCAGCGCGACGTACGCGCCCACCGTGCCGAGCACGCGTCGCAGCCCTGCGGCCTCCCGCTCCCCCGGCGTCGCGACCTCGTCGTGCGCGGCGCCGGCCGTCGCGTCGGGGGCGACGTCGGGGCGGCTCGCGTCGGGCGGCGACGGGGTGGAGAGGCGCACGTGCTTCGTGCTCCGTTCAGGAGGTCGGACGAGTCCGCCCGGGGGCGTCGTCGGTCCGCACGGCGGCGTCGCGACGAGGGCGGTGGGACCGAGGTCCCGCCCGCCATGCTACGCATGGTGCCGTCCCGGCGGGCGTCCTCGGCGTGCCCCGCGGCCCTGCGGCGACGTGAGATCGGTCGCACCGCCGCGTGATCAGGCCCGTCGCCGCGCTCCCACACCCGACGGCAAGCGATTGCCTTTCCGATGGGACGAGTGCGCGCGGTCCCACCGCCGCGCTATAGGCTCGACGAGGCAGAGGTCCCGTCCGACGGCGTGACGGGGATCCGCCGGGCGCGTCGCTCCCCGCGGCCGACGCCCGACGCTCGGAACGACGCCCCGCGCGTGCGGGACGGGAATGAGGTGCGGTGAACGCGAAGGCTCCCCTGGCCACGACGGTCGGCTGGTCCGACCTCGACGTGCGGGCGGTCGACACCGTCCGCGTGCTCGCGGCGGACGCGGTCGAGAAGGTCGGCAACGGCCACCCGGGCACGGCGATCAGCCTCGCCCCCGCGGCCTACCTGCTCTACCAGAACGTCATGCGGCACGACCCGACCGACCCGCACTGGCTCGGCCGCGACCGGTTCGTGCTGTCGGCGGGGCACTCGAGCCTCACGCAGTACATCCAGCTCTACCTGGCCGGGTTCGGCCTGGAGCTCGAGGACCTCGAGGCGCTGCGCACGTGGGGCTCGAAGACCCCCGGCCACCCCGAGTACCGCCACACGGCCGGCGTCGAGATCACGACCGGCCCGCTGGGCCAGGGCCTCGCGTCCTCGGTCGGCTTCGCGATGGCGGCCCGCCGCGAGCGCGGCCTGCTCGACCCCGAGGCGGCGCCCGGCGAGAGCCCGTTCGACCACTTCGTGTACGTCATCGCCTCGGACGGCGACCTGCAGGAGGGCGTGACGAGCGAGGCCTCGTCGATCGCCGGCACGCAGGAGCTCGGCAACCTCGTCGTGCTGTGGGACGACAACCACATCTCGATCGAGGGCGACACGCAGATCGCGTTCACCGAGGACGTGCTCAAGCGCTACGAGTCGTACGGCTGGCACGTGCAGTACGTCGACTGGACCGCCGGCGGCGAGTACCGCGAGGACGTCGACGCGCTGCACGCGGCCATCGAGGCCGCCAAGGCCGTGACCGACAAGCCGTCGTTCATCGGCCTGCGCACGCTCATCGCGTGGCCCACGCCCGGCAAGACGGACGACCACTCGTCGCACGGCTCGAAGCTCGGCGGCGAGGCGATCAAGGGCCTCAAGGAGGTCCTCGGCTTCGACCCCGAGAAGTCCTTCGACGTCGCGCCCGAGGTCATCGCCCACACCCGGTCGCTCGCGGACCGTGCCGCCACGGCGCGCGCCGCGTGGCAGGAGAAGTTCGACGCGTGGGCCGCCGCGAACCCCGAGCGCAAGGCGCTGCTCGACCGCCTCGTCGCGGGCGAGCTGCCCGCCGGCTGGGCCGAGGCGCTGCCGCAGTTCCCGGCCGGCAAGTCCGTCGCGACGCGCGCCGCGTCCGGTGAGGTCCTCTCGGCGCTCGCGCCCGTGCTGCCCGAGCTGTGGGGCGGCTCGGCCGACCTCGCGGGCTCGAACAACACGACGATGAAGGGCGAGCCGTCGTTCCTGCCGGCGCACCGCTCGTCGCACGAGTTCGCGGGCGACCAGTACGGCCGCACGCTGCACTTCGGCATCCGCGAGCACGCGATGGGCTCGATCCTGTCGGGCATCCGCCTGCACGGCCTCACGCGGCCCTACGGCGGGACGTTCTTCACGTTCTCGGACTACATGCGCGGCGCCGTGCGGCTCGCGGCCCTCATGGGCGTGAACGCGACGTACGTGTGGACGCACGACTCGATCGGCCTCGGCGAGGACGGCCCGACGCACCAGCCGGTCGAGCACCTCACCGCGGTGCGCGCGATCCCCGGCCTCGCGGTCGTCCGCCCCGCGGACGCCAACGAGACCGCCCACGCGTGGAAGGCGACCCTCGAGCGCTCCGACGGCCCCGTCGCCCTGGTCCTCACGCGGCAGAACGTCCCGACGTTCCCGCGCGGCGAGGACGGCTGGGGCGCGGCCGACGGCGTCGCGAAGGGCGCGTACGTGCTGCGCGACGCGTCGACGGGCACGCCCGACGTCGTGCTGATCGCGACCGGCTCCGAGGTCCAGCTCGCCGTCGAGGCGCGCGAGACCCTCGAGGCCGCGGGCGTCGCGACGCGCGTCGTGTCGGCGCCGTGCCTCGAGTGGTTCGCCGAGCAGGACGAGGCGTACCGCGAGTCGGTGCTGCCGTCGTCGGTCCGCGCGCGCGTGTCGGTCGAGGCCGGCATCGCGATGTCGTGGGACAAGATCGTGGGCGACGCGGGCCGGTCGGTCTCGCTCGAGCACTACGGCGCGTCGGCGGACTACCAGACGCTGTACCGCGAGTTCGGGATCACCGCCGAGGCCGTCGTGGCCGCGGCGCACGAGTCGATCGCGGCGGCGCGTGGGGCGCACGCCCCGGCCGACTCGGCCGCGACGCCCACGCAGTCCGGCACGGGCGACCTGCCCGCCTGACGCACCACGCGGCGGGGCCGGCTCCAGCACCGGCCCCGCCGCGCACCACCCGCACGACCCGCACCACCGCTCGTCGTGGGACGAAGGGGAACGACCATGACCTCCAGCACCACCCCTGTACAGGCCCTGCGTGACGCCGGGGTCGCCGTCTGGCTCGACGACCTGTCGCGCCAGCGGATCGCGTCCGGAGGTCTCGCCGACCTCGTGCGGCGCGGCGTCGTCGGCGTCACGACCAACCCGACGATCTTCGCCTCGGCCCTCGCGCACGGTGACGCCTACGACGCGCAGCTGCGCACGCTGGCCGCCGACGGCGCGGCCGTCGAGGAGGCGGTCCTGCGGATCACCACGGACGACGTGCGCGACGCGTGCGACGTGCTGCGGCCCGTGTACGACGCGACCGACGGCGTCGACGGGCGCGTGTCGATCGAGGTCGACCCGCGGCTCGCGCGCGACACGGCCGCGACGGTCGCGTCCGCCGAGACGCTCTGGTCGGAGATCGAGCGTCCGAACCTGTTCGTCAAGATCCCCGCGACCCGCGAGGGCCTGCCCGCGATCACGGCCGCGCTCGCGCAGGGCATCAGCGTCAACGTGACGCTGATCTTCTCGCTGCAGCGCTACCGCGCGGTGCTCGACGCGTTCCTCGACGGGCTCGAGCAGGCGCGCGCCGCCGGGATCGACCTCGCGCCGATCGGCTCGGTCGCGTCGTTCTTCGTGTCGCGCGTCGACGCGGCGATCGACCCGCGGCTCGACGCGCTCGGCACCGCCGAGGCGGCCGAGCTGCGCGGCACGGCGGCGATCGCGAACGCGCGCCTCGCGTGGGGCGTCTACCAGGAGGTCGTCGCGGGCGAGCGCTGGCAGGCGCTCGCGGCCGCCGGCGCGAAGCCCCAGCGTCCGCTGTGGGCGTCGACGGGCGTCAAGGACCCGGCCTACCCCGACACGCGCTACGTCGACGAGCTCGTGGTCGCCGGCAGCGTCAACACCATGCCCGAGAAGACGCTCGACGCGGTCGCCGACCACGGCGCCGTGCGCGGCGACACGGTCACGGGCACGCAGGACGCCTCGGCGGCGCTGCTCGACCGCATCGAGGCCCTCGGGATCTCGATCGACGAGGTCACCGAGCAGCTCGAGGTCGAGGGTCTGGAGAAGTTCGAGGCCTCGTGGTCCGAGCTGCTCGGCACGGTCGAGGCCGGGCTCACGTCCGCCGCGTCGTCGACCGAGGAGGCCCGGTGAGCGGCGCCAAGGTCGGGCCCGACCAGAACCCGCTGCGCGACGCGCGCGACCGCCGCCTCCCCCGCATCGCCGGGCCCTGCGGCCTCGTGATCTTCGGGGTGACCGGTGACCTCGCGCGCAAGAAGCTCATGCCGGCGGTCTACGACCTCACCAACCGCGGCCTGCTGCCCCCCGGCTTCGCGCTGACCGGCTTCGCGCGGCGCGACTGGGAGACGCAGGACTTCGAGGAGGTCGTGCACGACTCGGTGAAGGAGCACGCGCGCACGCCGTTCCGCGAGGCGACGTGGCGCCAGCTGTCCGAGGGCATCCGGTTCGTGCAGGGCACGTTCGACGACGACGACGCGTTCGACCGGCTCCGCGAGACGGTCGAGGACCTCGACGTCACGCGCGGCACGGGCGGCAACCACGCGTTCTACCTGTCGGTGCCGCCGAGCTCGTTCCCCGTCGTCTGCCAGCAGCTCGCCCGCTCGGGTCTGTCGCAGCCGCAAGACGGCACGTGGCGGCGCGTCGTCATCGAGAAGCCGTTCGGCCACGACCTGGCCTCGGCGCGCGAGCTCAACGACATCGTGTCGCAGGTGTTCCGACCGGACGACATCTTCCGGATCGACCACTACCTGGGCAAGGAGACCGTCCAGAACCTGCTGGCGCTGCGCTTCGCGAACCAGCTGTTCGAGCCCATCTGGAACGGCAACTACGTCGACCACGTGCAGATCACCATGGCCGAGGACATCGGCATCGGCGGCCGCGCGGGCTACTACGACGGGATCGGCGCCGCGCGCGACGTCATCCAGAACCACCTGCTGCAGCTCCTCGCGCTGACCGCGATGGAGGAGCCGGTGTCGTTCGACGCCGAGGCGCTGCGGGCCGAGAAGACGAAGGTGCTGTCGGCGCTGCGCCTGCCGCGCGACCTCGGCAAGCACACCGCCCGCGGGCAGTACACGGCCGGCTGGCAGGGCGGCGAGAAGGTCGTCGGCTATGCCGAGGAGGAGGGTTTCAAC
The DNA here is from genome assembly GCF_004535805.1 of Cellulomonas sp. HD19AZ1. Lineage (NCBI taxonomy): Bacteria > Bacillati > Actinomycetota > Actinomycetes > Micrococcales > Cellulomonadaceae > Cellulomonas > Cellulomonas sp. HD19AZ1. Next base: position 27,213 of record NZ_SPHX01000007.1, on the reverse strand, counting down.
CCGGACTCCACGACCGAGACGTACGCCGCGATCCGGGTCGACATCGACACCCGGCGCTGGGCCGGGGTGCCGTTCTACCTGCGCACCGGCAAGCGCCTGGGGCGGCGCGTCACCGAGATCGCCGTGGTGTTCAAGCGCGCGCCCCACCTGCCGTTCGAGTCGACCTCGACGTCCGAGCTGGGGAAGAACGCCCTCGTGATCCGCGTGCAGCCCGACGAGGGCGTCACGCTGCGGTTCGGGGCCAAGGTGCCCGGCACGGCGATGGAGGTCCGCGACGTCACGATGGACTTCGGGTACGGGCACGCGTTCACCGAGTCCTCCCCCGAGGCGTACGAGCGCCTCATCCTCGACGTGCTGCTGGGCGACCCGCCGCTGTTCCCGCAGCACGAGGAGGTCGAGCTGTCGTGGAAGATCCTCGACCCGGTCACCGCGTACTGGGCGAGCCACGGCAAGCCCGACGAGTACCGCGCCGGAACGTGGGGTCCGGCGTCGGCGGACGAGATGATGGCCCGTGACGGCCGGGCGTGGAGGCTCCCGTGATCATCGACATGCCGGACACCACCACCCGGGACATCAACAAGCGCCTCCTGCAGGAGCGCGACGAGGGCGGTGCGATCGCCCTCGGGCGCGTGCTGACGCTCATCATCGACGCCGACGCGCACGACCCCGAGGACGCGATCGAGGCGGCCAACTCCGCCAGCCGCGAGCACCCGTGCCGCATCATCGTCATCACCGAGGGCACCGAGGAGCGGCGCGCCAACCTCGACGCGCAGATCCGCCTCGGCGGCGACGCCGGCGCGAGCGAGGTCGTCGTGCTGCGCATCTCGGGCGGCGTCACGCGGCACCTCGACACGCTCGTCATGCCGCTGCTGCTGCCCGACGCGCCGATCGTCGCGTGGTGGCCCTACGACGTGCCGGAGAACCCCGCGGAGCACCCGCTGGGCCAGATGGCGCAGCGCCGCATCACCGACACGTCGACGTGCTCGCGCCCGAGCCGCGCGCTGCGGAACCTCGCGCGCGTCTACACCGAGGGCGACACCGACCTCGCGTGGACCCGCGCGACGCTGTGGCGCGGGCTCATCGCCGCGACGCTCGACCAGCCGCCGTACGAGCCCGTGCGCCGTGCCGTGGTCACGGGCGAGAGCACGCACCCCTCGGTCGACCTCATGGCCGCCTGGTTGGCGCACGCGCTGCGCTGCCCGGTCGAGATCGAGCGCGTCCCCGGCGCGCCGGCCATCACGCAGGTGCGGCTCGAGCGCGCCTCGGGCGACATCGTGCTGGACCGCCCCGACGGCAAGACGGCCGCGCTGCGCCAGCCCGACCAGCCCGAGCACCGCATCGCGCTGCCGATCCGCCAGCTGCGCGAGTGCCTCGTCGAGGAGCTGCGTCGCCTCGACGCCGACGAGGTGTACGGCGAGGTCCTGCAGAAGGGCCTCGCGCGCATCGACGCCTGACCCCACCGACGGGCCGCCCCGCGCCACCGCGCGCGCCGGGCGGCCCGTCGGCACCCCCGCGACGACCGCCCGGGCCGCGCCGGACCGGGCCGAGGAGGAGACGCATGAGCACCGCCACGCCCGAGGTCCTGGTCCACCCCGACGCCGACGTCCTCGCCGCCGCCGCGGCCGCGCGCCTGCTGACGCGCCTGGTGGACCTGCAGTCGCACCGCTCGCCCGTGCACGTCGTGCTCACGGGCGGGACGGTCGGCATCGCGACGCTGCGGGCCGTCGCGGACTCGCCGGTGCGCGACGCCGTCGACTGGTCGGGCGTGCACCTGTGGTGGGGCGACGAGCGCTTCCTGCCGGCGGGCGACGCGGACCGCAACGAGACGCAGGCCCGCGCGGCGCTGATCGACGCCCTCGGCGACGCGCTGCCGGCCGCGAACGTGCACGCCGTCCCGGGGCCCTCCGACGACGTGCCCGACGGCGAGGCCGCCGCACGCGCCTACGCCGCCGAGCTGCGCGCGCACGCCGCCGACGACGGGCTCGCCCCCCGGTTCGACGTGCTGCTGCTCGGCATGGGACCCGACGGGCACGTCGCGTCGCTGTTCCCCGAGCGGTCGTCGCTGTACGAGGCGAACCTGCTCGTGGTCGCGGAGCACGACTCCCCCAAGCCGCCGTCCGAGCGGGTGTCGCTCACGTTCCCGCTCATCCGGTCGGCGCGGGAGGTGTGGGTCGTCGCCGCCGGGGCCGAGAAGGCACCCGCGGTCGCGCGGGCCCTCGCGGGCGACGACGTCCGGACCACGCCCGCCGCCGCCGCCCGCGGGCAGGAGCGCACGCTGTGGCTCGTCGACGTCGCGTCGGCGGCCGAGCTGCCGGGCGCCGACCCGGCCGCGACGCCCCCGGTCTCCGGGCCCCGCCGCCCCCGCTCGGAGGTGGACCCCGCGTGGACGGCGGTCGAGGCGTACGTCGCACCGCTCGTCGCCGAGGGTGCCGACGCCGTGGCCGTGCGCACCGCCGCCGCCGACGCGGGCCTGCCCGACATCGCGGTGAGCTCCGCGCAGGGCCGCCTGCTCGAGCTGCTGGCGCGCGCCGTGGGTGCGCGCCGCGTGCTCGAGATCGGCACGCTGGGCGGCTACAGCACGTGGTGGCTCGCGCAGGCGGTGCCGGCCGACGGCTCGGTCATGACCCTGGAGGTCAGCGACGCGCACGCGACGGTCGCCCGGACGTCGCTCGCGGCAGCCGGTCTGCAGGACCGCGTCGACGTCGTCGTGGGACCAGCCCTGGAGTCGCTCGACCGTCTCGTGGCCGCCCACGTCGCCCCGTTCGACCTCGTGTTCGTCGACGCCGACAAGCAGCAGCTCGCGGCCTACCTCGACCGCGCCGTGACGCTGTCGCGGCCCGGCACGCTCCTCGTGGTCGACAACGTGGTGCGCGGGGGCGCGGTGGTCGACGCCGACCACCCCGACGACCGCGTGCAGGGCGTGCGCACGTTCCTGGAGCGCGCCGCGGCCGACGGCCGCGTCGACGGCACCGTCGTGCAGACCGTCGGCGAGAAGGGCTACGACGGGTTCGCGCTGCTGCTCGTGCGGTGAGCGCGTCACCGGCCGGGGACGCGGACGGCGTCGCACCCCGCGGGGTGCGACGCCGTTCGCGCGTAGAGGGTGGTCGTCGTCAGCGACGTCCGCGCCGCGCCCGCAGGGCGGCGAGCGCCTCGTCGAGGATCGCCGCGCCGTCCTCCTCGCTGCGACGCTCCTTCACGTACGCGAGGTGCGTCTTGTACGGCTCGTTGCGCGTGGGCGACGGCGGCGCCTCCGGGTCCTGACCGGCGGGGAACCCGCACCGCGGGCAGTCCCAGGTGGCCGGCGCCTCGGCGGCGGCCTCCTCCGCGAAGCTCGGCCGCGTCTCGTGGCCGTTCGCGCACCAGTAGGAGATCCAGACGCGCGGCGCGGCGTCGCCGCGCTCCGCCTCGCCCATCGGACCGGCACCGACGCGCGACCCCCTGATCGCACTTCCGCTCGCCATGGCCGTGCCCCCTTACTCGGAGAACTTCTCGATGAGGCCGAGCAGCACGATCATCACGGTCCACGTCAGCGCGACGCCGACGGTGATCCTGTTGAGGTTGCGCTCGGCGACGCCCGACGAACCGGCGCTGGCCGTGATGCCACCGCCGAACATGTCCGAGAGGCCACCGCCCTTGCCCTTGTGCAGCAGCACCAGCGGGACGAGCAGGAGGCTGGTCAGGACCAGCAGCACCTGGAGGGTGATACGCAGGGCAGTCACGTCGGTGGGTTCCTCACTCGGGCGGTCGGTGCAGCGGTGCGCCGGGCCGCGCGCGGCGTCGGTGCGGGTCGTGCTGGTTCGTGCTTCCGGTCACCCGGCCCCGGGGTGCGGGGACGGGACGACCGCGGTACAGGGTAGGCGACGGGAGGCGGTCGGGACCACCACCGTCGCACCCTGCGGCGTGGTCCGGCCGGCGCGCGGCTGCGCACCGGCCGGACCGCTGCCGGGTCAGGCGACGGTGTGCGCCTGGAACCGCGCGATCTTCGCGAACTCCTCGGGGTCGAGGCTCGCGCCACCGACCAGCGCGCCGTCCACGTCGGGCTTGGCCATGATCGACGCGACGTTCGAGGACTTCACCGAGCCGCCGTACAGCACGCGCACGGCGTCGGCCGTGGCCTGGTCGTACAGCTCGGCGATGCGCACGCGGATCGCCTCGCACAGCTCCTGGGCGTCCTCGGGCGTCGCGGTCTCGCCCGTGCCGATGGCCCACACGGGCTCGTAGGCGACGACGAGGCCCGCGACCTGCTCGGCCGTCAGGCCCTCGAGCGCACCGTCGAGCTGCGCCAGCGTGTGCGGCACGTGCTCGGCGGCCTTGCGCACCTCGAGCGGCTCGCCGACGCACACGATCGGGACGAGGCCCGCGCCGAGCGCCGACTTCACCTTGGCGTTGACGACGGCCTCGTCCTCGTGGTGGTACTGCCGGCGCTCCGAGTGGCCGACGGCCACGTAGGTGCAGCCGAGCTTCGACAGGAACAGCGGCGAGATCTCGCCGGTGTACGCGCCGGACTCGTGCGCCGACACGTCCTGCGCGCCGTAGACGAGCTCGAGCTTGTCGGCGTCCACGAGGGTCTGCACGCTGCGCAGGTCCGTGAACGGGACGAGCACCGCGACCTCGACGGCCGCGTAGTCGTGCTTGGCGTCGCGCAGGCTCCACGCGAGCTTCTGCACGGTGTGCGTCGCCTGGTGGTGGTCCAGGTTCATCTTCCAGTTGCCCGCCATGAGCGGGGTGCGGGTGGTCGCCACGATCAGTCCTCCAGGACAGCGATGCCGGGGAGGGTCTTGCCCTCGAGAAGCTCCAGCGACGCGCCGCCGCCGGTGGAGATGTGGCCGAAGCCGGCCTCGTCGAAGCCGAGCAGGCGCACGGCCGCGGCGGAGTCGCCGCCGCCGACGATCGAGAAGCCGTCGGTGTCGACGAGCGCCTGCGCGACGGCCTTGGTGCCCTCGGCGTACGCGGGACGCTCGAACACGCCCATGGGGCCGTTCCACGCGATCGTCTTCGCCGCGAGGATCGCCTCGCGGAACAGCGCGGCGGACTTCGGGCCGATGTCCAGGCCCATCGTGCCGGCCGGGATCGCGTCGACCGCGACGACCTGGTAGTCGTCCGAGCCGAACTCGGGCGCGACCAGCGTGTCGACGGGCAGGACGATCTCGACGCCGGCCTCCTGCGCCTGCGCGAGGTAGCCCTTGACGGTGTCGACCTGGTCCTCCTCGAGCAGCGAGGAGCCGACCTCGTGGCCCTGGGCCTTGAGGAACGTGAACATCATGCCGCCGCCGATGAGCAGCTTGTCGGCCTTGGTGATGAGGTTGCCGATGACGCCGAGCTTGTCCGACACCTTGGCGCCGCCGAGGACGACGACGTAGGGGCGCTCGGGGTCCTCGACGGCCTTGCGGAGCGCCTCGACCTCGGCCAGGACCAGCGTGCCCGCGGCGTGCGGGAGGCGCAGCGCGACGTCGTAGACCGACGCCTGCTTGCGGTGCACGACGCCGAAGCCGTCGGAGACGAACGCGTCCGCGAGGGACGCGAGCTCGTCGGCCAGCGCGCCGCGCTCGGCGTCGTCCTTCGACGTCTCGCGCGCGTCGAAGCGGACGTTCTCGAGCAGGGCGACCTGCCCGTCCTCGAGCGCCGCGACGGTCGCCTTGGCCGAGTCCCCGACGAGGTCCTCGGCGAGCGCGACGGGCTGCCCGAGCAGCTCGCCGAGCCGGGCCGCGACGGGCGCGAGCGAGTACTTCGCGTCGGGCGCGCCCTTGGGGCGGCCCAGGTGCGCGACGACGATCACGCGCGCACCCTGCGCGGTCAGCGCCTGCAGCGTGGGCAGCGCGGCGCGGATGCGGCCGTCATCGGTGATGGTCGTGCCGTCGAGCGGCACGTTGAAGTCGGAGCGGACGAGCACGCGCTTGCCGCGCAGGTCGCCCAGGTCCTCGATGGTCTTCATGGTCGGTGTCTCCCTCGCTGCCGCCGGTGCTCGGCGGCTCGGACTCCCCCGCGGTGCGGGGGCACGGCCGTGGGGCGTCGAGCCCCGGACACGGCAGCGTCCGCGTGCACCGGGCCGGGTGGCCTCGGCGCACGCGGACGCATGGACTGCCTACGGTGCGAGCGTCAGAGACGCGCGCCCACGTACTCCGTCAGCTTGACGAGGCTGCTCGAGTAGCCCCACTCGTTGTCGTACCAGGCGATGATCTTGACCTGGTCGCCGATCACCTTGGTGAGCTTCGCGTCGAAGATGCTCTGGTGCGGGTTCGTCACGATGTCCGAGGAGACGATCTCGTCCTCGGTGTACTCGAGCGTGCCCTTGAGCGGACCCTCGGCGGCGGCCTTGACCGCGGCGTTGACCTCCTCGACCGTGACCTCGCGCGAGGCGGTGAAGGTCAGGTCGGTGGCCGAGCCGGTGATCGTCGGCACGCGGAGCGCGAAGCCGTCGAGCTTGCCCTTGAGCTCGGGCAGGACGAGCGCCACGGCCTTGGCCGCACCGGTCGTCGTCGGGACGATGTTCTGCGCGGCGGCGCGGGCGCGACGCAGGTCGCGGTGCGGGCCGTCCTGCAGGTTCTGGTCGCCCGTGTAGGCGTGGATCGTGGTCATGAGACCACGCTCGATGCCGATCGCGTCGTTGAGCGCCTTGGCCACGGGGGCGAGGCAGTTCGTGGTGCAGGACGCGTTCGAGATGATGTGCTGCGTGGCCGGGTCGTAGTCCGTGTGGTTCACGCCGACGACGAACGTGCCGTCCTCGTTCTTGGCCGGGGCCGAGATGATGACCTTCTTGGCGCCGGCGTCGATGTGCGCCTTCGCCTTGGTGGCGTCCGTGAAGAAGCCGGTCGACTCGATGACGATGTCCGCGCCGAGCTCCGCCCAGGGCAGGTCGGCCGGGTTGCGCTCGGCGAGGGCGCGGATCTTCTTGCCGTCGACGATGATGTTCTCGTCGTCGTAGTCCACGCTCAGCGGGAAGCGGCCCAGGACCGTGTCGTACTTGAGCAGGTGGGCCAGGGTGTGGTTGTCCGTCAGGTCGTTGACGCCGACGATCTCGATGTCGGCCCCCGAGGCCACGATGGCGCGGTAGAAGTTGCGCCCGATGCGGCCGAAGCCGTTGATGCCGACCTTGATGGTCACTTGCCCTCCTCGGCACGCGCCGTGCTCATGCCGGCGCACACAGTTGGTGTTCGGTCACGCACGCCGCTGTGCGTCCCGACCGCCACGGTCCGCACCCGCCGGACGTTGCCCAGCGTGTTGCGTCCTCGTTGCGATCGGATGACCCGAGCCTATACCCGGTGGCCCAGGTCACGCCCAAGACGAAGGTCCACCCTCCGACGTGTTCGCATGCTGGACCATCCGCCGACCGCGTCGCGGCCGGTCGTCGAGCGACCTCGCGCGTGGCCGTCCGGCGGCGACCGGCACCGCGGCCGTCCGTGACGTCACAGGTCGAGCAGGTCCGGGCTCAGGCCCGCCTCGGTGTCGGGGATCCCGAGCTCGGCCGCGCGCCGGTCGGCGGTCGCCAGCAGGCGCCGGATCCGCCCGGCGACGGCGTCCTTGGTCAGCGCGGGCTCGGCGAGCTTGCCGAGCTCCTCGAGCGACGCCTCCTTGTGCGCGAGGCGCAGCTCGCCCGCCTGGCGCAGGTGCTCGGGCAGGTCCTCGCCGAGGATCTCGAACGCCCGCTCGACGCGTGCGCCGGCGGCCACCGCGGCCCGCGCCGAGCGCCGCAGGTTCGCGTCGTCGAAGTTCGCGAGCCGGTTCGCCGTGCCGCGCACCTCGCGCCGCACGCGACGCTCCTCCCACACCAGCATCGTGTCGTGCGCGCCCAGCCGCGTGAGCATCGCGCCGATCGCGTCGCCGTCGCGGATCACGACGCGGTCGACGCCGCGCACGTCCCGCGCCTTCGCGGCCACGCCCAGCCGCCGCGCCGCGCCGACCAGCGCGAGCGCCGCCTCCGGCCCGGGGCAGGTCACCTCGAGCGACGACGACCGACCCGGCTCGGTGAGCGAGCCGTGCGCGAGGAACGCGCCGCGCCAGGCGGCCTCGGCCTCGCCGACGCCCGCGGACACGACCTGCGGCGGCAGCCCGCGCACGGGGCGCCCCCGGTTGTCGAGCAGACCCGTCTGCCGCGCGAGCGACTCGCCGTCCTTCACGACCCGCACGACGTACCGGCTGCCGCGGCGCAGCCCGCCGCCGGACACCACGATGATGTCGCTCTCGTGCCCGTACACCTCGGCGATCGCCTGCCGCAGGCGGCGCGCGGCGATCCCGGTGTCGAGCTCGGCCTCGATGACGATCCGGCCGGAGATGATGTGCAGACCACCCGCGAACCGCAGGGTCGCCGAGATCTCCGCCTTGCGGCACGAGGTCTTGTCCACCTTGAGCCGGGCGAGCTCGTCCTTCACCTGTGCCGTGAGCGCCATGCCGCAATCCTGCCACCGAGCGGGCCGTGGTCGTGACCGTCTCGTGACCCGATCTCGGCCGGTCCGCCCGGGCGTGCGTCACCGTCCCGTGCGCGTCCCGACGTCGCCCAGGTAGTCCTCCACGACGTCCCGCAGCGCCGCCGCGAGGCGCAGCGGGTCGTGCACGGCGCTCTGGTCGCCGCGCCGCACCTGCCGGACCAGCAGCTGCGCCCCCATCGTCGCGCAGAGGTCCGCGAGCTCGTCGACGTCCTCGACCGACGCCGGGTCGGCCACCACGGCGTGCACGGGCAGCTCGGGCGCGTGCGCGCGCAGCACCGCGAGGTGGTCCACCGCGCGCATGCCCGCGGTCTCGTCGTCGGGGGTGAGGTTGAGCACCACGACGACGCGCGCGGTCGTCTCGAGCAGCGCCGCGCGCAGCGCGGGCACGAGCAGGTGCGGCAGCACCGACGTGTACCAGGAGCCGGGCCCCAGGACGACCCAGTCGGCCTCGCGCACCGCGTCGACCGCCTCGGGGCACGCCGGCGGGTCGACGGGGTCGAGCCGCAGCTGGGCGATGCGCCACCCGGTCGTGGCCACGTGGGTCTGGCCCCGCACGACGTCGCGCTCCCCCGCCGGCCCGACGACGTCGGCCTCGATCCGCAGCGGCACGGACGCCATCGGCAGCACCCGGCCGCGCGCGCCCAGCAGGCGACCGACGAGGTCCAGGCCCTCGACGGTGTCCCCGAACAGCTCCCACAGCGCGACGATCAGCAGGTTGCCCACCGAGTGCCGGTCCAGCGGCCCGTCGGACGAGAACCGGTGCTGGAGCAGGTCCCGCCAGGTGCGCCCCCACTCGGAGTCGTCGCACAGCGCGGACAGCGCCATGCGCAGGTCGCCCGGTGGCAGCACCCCCAGCTCCTCGCGCAGCCGGCCGGACGACCCGCCGTCGTCCGCGACCGTGACGACGGCGGTGATGCGGTCGGTCATGAGCCGCAGCGCCGACAACGACGCCGAGAGCCCGTGGCCGCCGCCGAGCGCGACGACCGCCGGACGCGACGGGTCGCCGAACCGGCTCGCGTGCGGCGCGCTCACTCCTTGCCCAGGTCGCGCGCCGTGACCTGCACGCGGTGCCCGCGCTCGCGCAGGCGCGCGGCGATGGCCTCGCTGATGGCGACCGAGCGGTGCTTGCCGCCCGTGCAGCCCACGGCGATGGTCGCGTACCGCTTCTCCTCGTGCAGGTAGCCGTCGAGCACGGGCTCGAGCGCGTCGACGTAGCGGTCGACGAACGTCACGGCGCCCGGCAGCCCGAGGACGTAGTCGCGCACGGGCGCGTCGCGGCCCGACAGGTGCCGCAGCTCGGTGATCCAGTACGGGTTGGACAGGAAACGCACGTCGACGACGTGGTCGGCGTCGAGCGGGATGCCGTACTTGAAGCCGAACGACAGGACCGACACGTGCAGCACGTCCTCCGACGGGCCCGAGACGCCCGCCCGGACGAGGCGGGCGAGGTCGTGCACGTTGAGGTCGGACGTGTCGATCACGGTGTCGGCGCGCTCGCGCAGGTCCGACAGGAGCGTGCGCTCGTGCGCGATGCCGTCGAGGATCCGGCCGTCGCCCTGCAGCGGGTGCGGACGCCGCACCTGCTCGAAGCGCCGCACGAGCACCTCGTCGGACGCGTCGAGGAACAGCACGCGCAGCTCGACGCCGCGGCTCTGCAGGTCGTCGAGGACGCCCGTGAGCGCGGCGAAGTACTCGCGGCCGCGCACGTCGATGACGGCCGCGAGCCGCTGCGCGGGGCCGCTGACCGGACCGCTGGTCAGCATGCCGACGAGGTGCGTGAGCATCTGCGCCGGCAGGTTGTCGACGACGTACCAGCCGAGGTCCTCCAGCACGGCCGCGGCGCGCGTGCGCCCCGCGCCCGACATCCCGGTGATGACCAGGACCTGCGGCAGCTCGAGGACGGGGGCCACGGTCGCGGCCTCGAGGGCGGGGATGCCCGCCGGCACGGTGATCGGCGACGGCTCGCTCATGTCCCCATCGTGCCAGGCGACGCCGCGGCTGCCTCGTCGGACCCGCCGGGCGTGACGCCGACGCCTGCCGCACCCGGCTCGGCGGCCGGCGCGAGCGCGGCCACGACGGCCTCCGCCGTGCGCGCGCCCATGCCCGGCACCGTCGCGATCTCCTCGGCGGACGCGGCGCGCAGCCGCTTGACCGAGCCGAAGTGCCGCAGCAGCGCGGCCTTGCGCGCCGGGCCGAGGCCCGGCACGTCGTCGAGCGCCGACGCCGTCATGCCCTTGCTGCGGCGCTTGCGGTGGGCCGTGATGGCGAACCGGTGGGCCTCGTCGCGCACGCGCTGCAGCAGGTAGAGGCCCTCGGAGCTGCGCTGCAGGATGACCGGGTACTCCTCCCCCGGCACCCACACCTCCTCGAGCCGCTTGGCCAGGCCGCACAGCGCGACGTCGTCGATGCCCAGCTCGGCCATCGCGGCCGCCGCTGCCGCGACCTGCGGCGGCCCGCCGTCCACGACGACGAGGTTGGGCGGGTAGGCAAACCGGGCCGGGCGGCCCGTGCGCTCGTCGACCGGGCCGCTGCGCGGCGCGTCCTCGTCGTCGGCGTCACCGAGGTCGAGGTCGTGGGACTCGGCGCGCTCGGCGAGGTAGCGGCGGAAGCGGCGCGTGATGACCTCGTGCATCGCCGCCGTGTCGTCGCGTGCGCCCTGGCCCTCGGGGCCGCGCACCGAGAAAAGCCGGTACTCGCTCTTGCGCGCGAGCCCGTCCTCGAACACCACCATCGACGCGGACTGGTACGTGCCCTGGTTGTGCGACACGTCGTAGCACTCGATGCGCAGCGGCGCGCTCGGCAGGTCGAGCGCCTCCTGGATCTCGCGCAGCGCCTGGCTGCGGGTCGTGAGGTCGCCCGCGCGGCGCGTGCGGTGCAGCGCGAGCGCGTGCTCGGCGTTGCGCAGCACGGTCGCCGCGAGCTCGCGCTTGTCGCCCCGCTGCGGCACGCGCACGCTCACGCGGCTGCCGCGCAGGCCGCTGAGCCAGGCCTGCACCTCGTCGAGGTTGGCGGGCAGGACCGGCACGAGCACCTCGCGCGGGACCGCGCCGGGCGCCGTGCCGGCGTCCTCGCCGCCGTACACCTGCTGCAGCAGGTGCTCGACGAGCGCGGCGTCGTCGAGGTCCTCGACCTTCTCGACGACCCAGCCGCGCTGCCCGCGGATGCGGCCGTCACGCACGTGGAAGACCTGGACGGCCGCCTCGAGCTCGTCGCCGGCCATCGCGAAGAGGTCCGCGTCGGTGCCGTCGGACAGCACGACCGCGTTGCGCTCGGTCGCCTTCTCGAGCGTCGCGATGTCGTCACGCAGCCGCGCGGCACGTTCGAAGTCGAGCTCGGCGGCCGCCTCCTTCATGCGCGCGGTGAGGCGGCGCGTGAAGCGCGCGGTGTCGCCCGCCATGAAGTCGCAGAAGTCCTGCGCGAGCTGGTGGTGCTCGTCGACGCCGATCCGCCCGACGCACGGAGCCGAGCACTTGTCGATGTAGCCCAGGAGGCACGGCCGGCCCTGCTGCTTCGCGCGCTTGAAGACGCCCGCCGAGCACGTCCGCACCGGGAACACGCGCAGCAGGAGGTCGACCGTCTCGCGGATCGCCCACGCGTGCGCGTACGGCCCGAAGTAGCGCGTGCCGCGCCGCTTCGCGCCGCGCATGACCTGCACGCGCGGCACCTCGTCCGCCATCGTGACCGCGAGGTACGGGTAGGACTTGTCGTCGCGGTACTTGACGTTGAACCGCGGGTCGAACTCCTTGATCCACGAGTACTCGAGCGCGAGCGCCTCGACCTCGGTGCCGACGACCGTCCACTGCACCGAGGCCGCGGTCGTGACCATCTGCTGCGTGCGCGGGTGCAGCCCGGCGAGGTCCTGGAAGTAGCTGTTCAGGCGGTTGCGCAGGCTCTTGGCCTTGCCCACGTAGACGACGCGGCCGTGCTCGTCGCGGAACCGGTACACGCCGGGGGCGTCGGGGATCTCCCCCGGCGCGGGACGGTAGGTCGCGGGATCGGCCATGCGTCCGAGCCTAGTTCGCGGCACCGACACGGCCTCGCCACGCGGCCACCGCGGGGCGCACGTGTGACGTGCACCACTAGGGTCGGTGCATGGCACAGCTGCTGCACCAGTACTCGGTGGACCTCACGTGGACCGGCGCGGGTGAGGCGGGGACCGCGACCTACACGTCCTACGGCCGCGACCACGCGCTGACGGCGGGCGGCAAGCCCGCCCTGCTCGGCACGTCGGACCCGCACTTCCGTGGCGACGCGGACCGCTGGTCGCCCGAGGACCTGCTCGTCGGCGCGCTCGCGCAGTGCCACATGCTGTGGTTCCTGCACCTCGCGGCGAGCGCGGGCGTCGTCGTGGTCGGGTACGAGGACGCGGCCTCGGGCACCATGCGCATCGAGAGCCAGGGGCAGGGCCAGTTCACCGAGGTCGTGCTGCGGCCGCGCGTGACGGTCCGTGGCGGCACCGCGTCCGACGGCCGCGCCGTGGACGACGCGCTGCTGGCGGACGTGCACCGCCGCGCGCACGAGCACTGCTTCATCGCACGGTCGGTCAACTTCACGGTGCGCCACGAGCCGGCGCCCGTGGTCGTCACCGCCTGAGACGCCTTGCGGCGGGTGCGGGGTCGCGCGACCCGGCACCCGCCCCGAGCGACGCGTCAGGGCGTCAGGCGCTCACCTCGACGCGCTCGGGCTCAAGAACCTCGGCGAGGAACCGGCCGGTGTGGCTCTGCGGCACGGACGCGACGTGCTCGGGCGTGCCCTGCGCCACGACGGTGCCACCGCCCGACCCGCCCTCGGGGCCCATGTCGACGACCCAGTCGGCGTTCTTGATCACGTCGAGGTTGTGCTCGATGACGAGCACGGTGTTGCCCTTGTCGACGAGCGACTGCAGCACGCCGAGCAACTTGCGGATGTCCTCGAAGTGCAGACCCGTGGTGGGCTCGTCGAGCACGTAGATGGTGCGTCCCGTCGACCTGCGCTGGAGCTCGGACGCGAGCTTGACGCGCTGCGCCTCGCCGCCCGAGAGCGTCGGTGCGGGCTGGCCGAGGCGCACGTACCCGAGGCCGACGTCGACCAGGGTGCGCAGGTGCCGGGAGATCGCCGGCACCGCGGCGAAGAACTCGGCGGCCTCCTCGATGGGCATCTCGAGCACGTCGGCGACCGTCTTGCCCTTGAAGTGCACCTCGAGCGTCTCGCGGTTGTACCGCGCGCCGTGGCAGACCTCGCACGGCACGTAGACGTCGGGCAGGAAGTTCATCTCGATCTTGAGCGTGCCGTCGCCCGAGCACGCCTCGCAGCGCCCGCCCTTGACGTTGAACGAGAACCGGCCCGGCGTGTACCCGCGGACCTTGGCCTCCGACGTCTCGGCGAACAGCCGTCGCACGTGGTCCCACACGCCCGTGTACGTCGCGGGGTTGGAGCGCGGCGTCCGGCCGATCGGCCCCTGGTCGACGTGCACGACCTTGTCGAGCTGGTCCAGACCCGTCACGCGCTTGTGACGCCCGGCGACCTGCCGGGCCCCGTTGAGCTCGTTCGCCATGACCGTGTAGAGGATCGAGTTCACGAGCGTCGACTTGCCCGAGCCCGACACCCCGGTGACGGCCGTGAGCACGCCGAGCGGGAACGACACGTCGATGCCGCGCAGGTTGTTCTCGCGCGCGCCGACCACCGTGACCTGCCGCGAGCGGTCCACGGGGCGCCGCGTCGCGGGCATGGGGATCGAGCGCCGCCCCGAGAGGTAGGCGCCCGTGACGGACTCCTGCGACGCGAGCAGGCCCTCGAGGTCGCCCGAGTGCACGACGCGACCGCCGTGCTCGCCCGCGCCGGGGCCGATGTCGACGATCCAGTCGGCGGTGCGGATGGTGTCCTCGTCGTGCTCGACGACGATGAGCGTGTTGCCGAGGTCGCGCAGCCGCGTGAGCGTCTCGATGAGGCGGCGGTTGTCACGCTGGTGCAGCCCGATGGACGGCTCGTCGAGCACGTACAGCACGCCGACGAGGCCCGAGCCGATCTGCGTCGCGAGCCGGATCCGCTGCGCCTCGCCGCCCGAGAGCGTGCCGGCGGGGCGCATGAGCGACAGGTAGTCCAGGCCGACGTCGAGCAGGAACCCGAGCCGCGCCTGGATCTCCTTGACGACCTGCGCGGCGATCGCGCGCTCGCGCTCGCCGAGCTCGAGGCCGTCGATGAAGTCGCGCGCCTCGTCGATGGGCAGCGAGCAGACGTCGGCGATGGAGCGGCCGCCGACCTTGACCGCGAGCACCTCGGGCTTGAGGCGGGCGCCGTCGCACGCGGGGCACGGGACCTCGCGCATGAACGCCTCGTACTTCTCCTTGCTCCACTCCGACTCGGTCTCGGAGTGGCGCCGCTCGAGGAACGTGATGACGCCCTCGAACCCCGTCGAGTACTGCCGCTCGCGCCCCCACCGGTTGCGGTAGCGCACGTGCACCTCGTGGTTCTGCCCGTGCAGGACGGCGTCGCGGGCGCGCTTCGGCAGCGCACGCCAGGGCGTGTCCATCGAGAAGCCCAGGTCGTCCGCGAGGGCCGTCAGGACGCGCTGGAAGTACTCCGAGGACGTCTGCGCCCACGGCGCGACCGCGCCCTGGGCGAGCGACAGCTCGTCGTCCGGGACGATGAGGTCGGGGTCGACCTCGAGCCGCGAGCCGATGCCGGTGCACTCGGGGCACGCGCCGTAGGGCGCGTTGAACGAGAACGTGCGGGGCTCGATCTCGTCGAGCGTGAGGACGTGGTCGTTCGGGCACGAGCGGTGCTCGGAGAAGCGGCGCTCGCGCTGCGGGTCGTCCGCGTCGGCGTCGACGAGCTCGACGGCCAGCAGGCCGCCCGCGAGCCCGAGGGCGGTCTCGACCGAGTCGGTGAGGCGACGCTGCACGCCCTCGCGCGACACGAGCCGGTCGACGACGACCTCGATGTCGTGCTTGAGCTTCTTCTCGAGCGTGGGCGGCGACGCGAGCTGGACGACCTCGCCGTCGACGCGGGCGCGCGCGAAGCCCTTGCCCTGCAGCTCGCGGAACAGGTCGGCGTACTCGCCCTTGCGGCCGCGGACGACGGGCGCCAGCACCTGGTAGCGCGTGCCCTCGGGCAGCTCGAGCAGGCGGTCCACGATCTGCTGCGGCGTCTGCGCCTGGACGCGCTCGCCGCAGACCGGGCAGTGCTGCGTGCCGGCGCGCGCGAACAGCAGGCGCAGGTAGTCGTAGACCTCGGTGATGGTGCCGACGGTCGACCGCGGGTTGCGGTTCGTCGACTTCTGGTCGATCGACACGGCGGGCGACAGGCCCTCGATGAAGTCGACGTCGGGCTTGTCCATCTGCCCGAGGAACTGCCGCGCGTACGCCGACAGGGACTCGACGTAGCGGCGCTGGCCCTCGGCGAAGATCGTGTCGAACGCGAGCGACGACTTGCCGGAGCCGGACAGGCCGGTGAACGCGATCATGGCGTCGCGAGGCAGGTCGAGGTCGACGTTGCGGAGGTTGTGCTCCCGGGCGCCGCGGACCACGAGACGGTCGGACAGAGGTTGCGTCACAGCCGTGCAGTCTACGACCGCCCTCCGACAATCGCACACGTGTTCGACGTGACGCGCGCCCCGTCGGCCGCACGCGCACGCCCGCGCCGCAGCGCGCGCGAGCGACGCCCGTCCGGTCCATGCTGGTCACGATGGAGCCCACGACCAGCCCCGACGCGTCCCGGCGGCACCCCGACCTGCTCGGCTGCCAGGTCCCCATCGAGGACTACGCGGTCCTCGGAGACGGCCACACCGCCGCCCTCGTCTCGCGCGGGGGGTCCCTCGACTGGCTGTGCCTGCCGCGCTTCGACTCCGACGCGTGCTTCGCGGCGCTGCTCGGCACGCCCGACCACGGGCGCTGGCTCCTGACGGTGCGCGACGCGACGTCCGTGACGCGGACGTACCGTGGCGACTCGTTCGTGCTCGACACGACGTACGTCACGCCGACCGGCACGGCCGTCGCGACGGACGCCATGCCGCTCGGCGACGGCCGCAGCGACGTCGTGCGGCGCGTCGAGTGCACGCACGGCGAGGTCGAGGTCGAGCACGAGTGGGTCGTGCGGTTCGGCTACGGCGGCATCCAGCCGTGGGTCCGGCACGAGCGCGACGCCGACGGGAACGACGCGATCCGCGCGATCGCGGGGCCCGACTCGCTGGTCCTGCGCGGCGACCGGCTCCCCCGCGCCGTCGACCACCGGCACCGCGACCGCTTCACGCTGCGCGCGGGCGAGAGCGTCGAGCTGTCCCTCACGTGGGTGCACTCGTGGCAGCCCGTCCCGTCGCGGCTCACGGTGCCGGACCGGCTCGACGAGACCGTGATCGCGTGGGGCCTGTGGGCGCGGGACTGCACGTACGACGGCCCGTACGGCGAGGCCGTCGTCCGCTCGCTGCTGGTCCTGCGGATGCTGACCGACGTGACGACGGGCGGCATCGTCGCCGCGCCGACGACCTCGCTGCCCGAGACGTTCGGCGGCGAGCGCAACTGGGACTACCGGTACTGCTGGCTGCGCGACGCGGCGCTCACGCTCGAGGCGCTGCTGGAGCAGGGGTTCCGCGACGAGGCCACGCAGTGGCGGGACTGGCTCGAGCGGGCCGTGGCCGGGGACCCGCGCGACCTGCAGATCATGTACCGCCTGGACGGGGGGCGCCGGCTCCCCGAGACGCACCTCGACCACCTGCCGGGCTACGCCGGGTCGCGGCCGGTGCGGCTCGGCAACGGCGCGGTCGACCAGGTGCAGCACGACGTGCTGGGCGAGGTGATGTCGGCCCTCGCAATGGCGCGCGACGCGGGCCTGGCCGAGACCGCCGACTCGTGGTCGCTGCAGCGTCGGCTCGTCGACGACCTGGTCCGCGGCTGGCGCGAGCCGGACCGCGGCATCTGGGAGGTCCGCGGCGAGCCACGCCACTTCACGCACTCGAAGATCATGGCCTGGGCGGCGCTCGACCGGTCGATCCGCGGCGCGGAGGACCACGGGCTGCCCGCGCCGCTGGACCGGTGGCGCACCGCGCGCGACGAGATCCGCGCCGACGTGCTGGCGCACGGCTGGTCCGACGAGGTCGGCAGCTTCGTGCAGCACTACGGAGCGACGCACACCGACGCGTCCCTGCTGCAGATGGTGCAGGTCGGCTTCCTGCCCGCGGACGACCCGCGCGTCCTCGCGACGGTCGCACGGGTGCGCGACGAGCTCGAGGTCGCGCCGGGGCTGCTGCTGCGCTACCGCGCCGAGCGGACCGACGACGGCCTGGAGGGCGACGAGGCGCCGTTCCTCGCGTGCTCGTTCTGGCTCGCGGACGCGCTCGCGCGCGCGGGCGACGTCGCCGGGTCGACCCGGGTGCTCGACGCGCTGGTGCCGCTCGCGAACGACGTGGGGCTGCTCGCGGAGCAGTACGACCCGCGGGCGCGGCGCATGGTCGGCAACGTGCCGCAGGCGCTGTCCCACCTCGCGCTCGTGCGCGCGGCCCACAGCCACGACGTCGCGTGCCGGGCAGCCGCCGCGGCCGACGCGGCGGACGACGGCACCTCGGTGGAGGCACGATGACGGGACCGGGCTACACGGGGCGGGTGCACGTCGGCGGCGCGACCGACGTGCGCGTGCTCGACGGCGCGGAGATCCGCAAGGTCGCCGTCGGCCCGACGGACAACGCGGCCTACCTGCTGACGTGCCGCCGCACGGGCGCGCAGCTGCTCGTCGACGCACCCGCCGACCCGGACCGGCTGCTCGCGCTCGTGCGCGAGGGCTCGCCGTCGGCGCGGCTCGACGTCGTCGTCGTCACGCACCGCCACCACGACCACGTCGGTGCGCTGACGTCGGTGGTGGCGGTGACCGGCGCGCACGTCGCGGCCGGGGTGGACGACGCGGACGCGATCGCCGCCGCGACCGACCACCCGGTGACCACGCGTCTGCGGCACGGCGACACGGTCGCGGTCGGCGACCTCGTGGTCGAGGTCGTCGCGCTGCGCGGGCACACCCCGGGGTCGGTCGCGCTCGCGCTGACCGAGCCCGCGGACGCCGCGGCGCCGGGCGCCGTGCCGGGGCGCGTGCACCTGTTCACGGGCGACTCGCTGTTCCCCGGCGGCGTCGGCGCGACCGGCGGCGACCCCGCGCGGTTCGCGGCGCTGCTGGGCGACGTCACGGCACGCGTGTTCGACCGGTTCCGCGACGACACCTGGGTCTACCCCGGGCACGGCGACGACACGACGCTCGGTGCCGAGCGTCCGCATCTGGCCGCCTGGGCGGCACGCGGCTGGTGAGCGGTCAGCCCTCGAGCGGCCCCAGCACCGACGCCGCGACGGTCGCGTGCGCGGACTCGTCGTCAGAGGGGTGGTAGATGCCGGCGAGCACGTCGCGGTACAGGCGCGCGAGCTCGCTGCCCGTGAAGTAGGCGCCGCCGCCCGACACCCGCAGCGCGTGGTCGACGACCACGCGAGCGGTCTCGGTGGCCCGCACCTTGAGTCCCACGAGCTGCGCGAACCACCGTGCGCCGTGGTCGACCCGCTCGTCGACGTCGCGCGCGAGCGCGAACAGCTGCAGCTCGGCGCCGTCCTGCGCGAGCGCGGCGTCCGCGACCCGCCACCGGATGTCGGGGTCCTGCGCGTAGCTGCGCCCGCCGTTCTTCATCGAGGTGCGGCGGCGCGCGTGCGCGACGCCCACCTCGAGCGCGCGACGCCCGATCCCCGTGTACACGGCAGCGAGCAGCGTCTCGAAGACCGCGAAGAGCGCGAACACGAACGGGTCGGCGCTCGGGCCCGGGGGCAGCCGCCGGTACACGCGGTCCGCCGGTGCGTACGCACCCTCGAGCACCGTGGTCGCGGACTGCGTCGCGCGCATGCCGAGCGTGTCCCAGTCGTCCTTGGCCCGCACGCCGCCGTCCTCGCGCGCGACGACGCCGTGCACGAGGCGCGGGTCGTCGGGGTCGGAGTCGTCGAGGCCGAACGTCGCCAGCCGCGTCCACACGGGCGACAGCGACGTGAAGATCTTGGTGCCGTGGTACCGGTAGCCACCGTCGTCCTGGCGCTCGGCGCGCGTGCGCGACGCGAACATCACGAGGTCGTTGCCTGCCTCGGAGTTGCCGAACGCGAACACCTCGCCGGC
Source organism: Cellulomonas sp. HD19AZ1 (assembly GCF_004535805.1). Classification (NCBI taxonomy): domain Bacteria; kingdom Bacillati; phylum Actinomycetota; class Actinomycetes; order Micrococcales; family Cellulomonadaceae; genus Cellulomonas; species Cellulomonas sp. HD19AZ1. Next base: position 7,687 of record NZ_SPHX01000007.1, on the reverse strand, counting down.
GGCCGCGTCCCGCAGCACGAACTCCACCGAGCCGTCGCCGTGCGCGTCGAGCAGCGCCGCGAGCCCGGTCACCACGAGGTGCATGTTCACCGCGAGGGCCGTCGCGGGCGCGGCGCCCGCGAGCCGGACCTGCTCGCGCGCGACCTCCTTGAGGGTCAGGCCGGCACCGCCGAGCCGCTCCGGCACGAACGCCGTGAGGTAGCCCGCCGCGACGAGGTCGGCGAGGTCGTCGTGCGGGAACGTGTTGTCGCGGTCGTGGGCGTCGGCGCGCGAGCGGATGCGCTCGAGCAGCTCGTCGGTCAGCAGGGTGCGCTGCCGCCGCGGTGCCGGCGGGGTCGTCGAGGTCATGCCGCCACTCTGCCACCGCCGCGCGCGCCCACCGCGCCGCGCGGCTCGGGCAGGATGTCGCCATGACCACATTCGCCGTCCGCTACACCTACGACGAGCGCGCCGACGTGCGCGACACCGTGCGTCCCGAGCACCGCGCGTGGCTCGCGCAGCAGGCCGACGCCGGCGCGCTGCTCGGCTCGGGACCGTTCACGGACGGCGACCCGGGCGCTCTGCTCGTGTTCCGCGCCACGGACGAGGCCGCGTTGCGCCTCCTGCTCGCGCAGGACCCGTTCGCGCGCGAGGGGCTCGTCGCCGCCACCGAGGTGCGCGTGTGGGACGTCGTGCTCGGCCCGTGGGCGACGACCGTCTGAGACCGACCGGCCGGGGTGGGCACGAGACGCGCCCACCCCGCGCGCGCGTCAGGCGCCCGGTCGACCGGGGGCCGGGGGGTCGTCGTGCTGCGCGGGTGGCGCAGCGACCGACCGTCGCGGGCCCAGCACGAGGCTCGCGACCGTCGCGGCACCTAGCGCGCCCGCGATCACCACGAGCGAGAGCCAGGTCGGCACCTCGGGCGCCCACGCCACGGGCTCGCCGCCGTTGACGAAGCCCAGCGTGTTCGTCGCGAGCGCCTCGAGCACGAGCTTCCCGCCGATGAACGCGAGCACCGCCGCCAGCCCGTAGGGCAGGTAGACGAGCGTGTCGAGCAGTCCCCCCAGCAGGAAGTACAGCTGCCGCAGCCCCATCAGCGCGAAGACGTTCGCGGTGAACACGATGAACGGGTCGTGCGTGAGCCCGAAGATCGCGGGGATCGAGTCGAAGGCGAACAGCACGTCGGTCGTGCCGATCGCGAGGAAGACGACGAGCAGCGGCGTGAAGACCCGCCGCCCGTCCCGTTCGGTGCGCAGGTTCCCGCCGTCGTACGTCGAGGACATCGGCAGCACGCGCCGCACGACCCGCACGACCGCGTTCTCGCTGTACTCCTCGTCGTCGTCGCCCGCGCCCTCGCGGGCGACCTTCACGGCCGTCCACACGAGGAAGGCGCCGAACAGGTAGAACACCCACGTGTACCGCTCGATGAGCGCCGCGCCGGCCAGGATGAACCCGCCGCGCAGCACGAGGGCCACGACGATGCCGACCATGAGGACGCGCTGCTGCTGCTCCCGCGGCACGGCGAAGCTCGACATGATCAGCAGGAACACGAACAGGTTGTCGACCGACAGGCTGTACTCGGTCAACCAGCCGGCGACGAACTCCCCCGCGGGCGCCGCGCCGCCGACGACGGACAGCAGCCCGGCGAAGGCGAGCGCGAGACCCACGTACACGAGCACCCACGTGACGCTCTCGCGCACGCTCGGCACGTGCGGCCGGCGCCGCACGATGGCGAGGTCGACCAGGAGGATCGCGACGACCGCGACGAGCGAGGCGACCTGGAAGGCCGCGGGCAGCTCGTGGGTCACGGACGGTCGTCCCGGATCTCGTCACGCCCGACGCCGGGCCCCTCGGGGGCGTCGGCGTGCACGCCCAGGCGCGCCTCGCGCGACGACGCCTGCGCGGCCGCCGACGCGGCGGCGTCCTTGCGGTTGCGGTGCAACGACAGCACCGTCGTGACGACGAGGGTCGCGATGATGACCCCGAGCGACACCCACGTGTTGACCTCGGGGATCGCGGTGACGTGCTCGCCGCCGTTGATGAAGCCGACCTCGTTGGTGTGCAGCGCGTGGATGAGCAGCTTCACGCCGATGAAGCCGAGGATGAAGCCCAGGCCGTACGACAGGTACACGAGCTTGTCGAGCAGCCCGTCGATGAGGAAGAACAGCTGCCGCAGGCCCAGCAGCGAGAACGCGTTGGCCGTGAAGACGAGGTAGGTCTCCTGCGTGAGGCCGAAGATCGCCGGGATCGAGTCGACCGCGAAGATGATGTCGGCGGTGCCGATCGCGATCATGACGATGAGCATCGGGGTGATGAACCGCTTGCCGTCGCGGCGGACGACCATCTTGTCCTCGACGTAGTCGTCGGTCGTCGGGAACGCGCGACGCGTCCAGCGGAGCACCGCGTTCTCGTGGTACTCGCCCTCCTCCTCGCTGCCCGACCTGATCTGCGTCCACGCGGTGTACAGCAGGAACGCGCCGAAGATGTAGAAGATCCACGACAGGTTCTCGATCATCGCGGCGCCGACGAAGATGAAGACCGTGCGCAGCACGAGCGCGATCGTGATGCCGATGAGCAGCACCTTCTGCTGGTACAGCCGCGGCACGCGGAAGCTCGCCATGATGAGGACGAACACGAAGAGGTTGTCGACGGACAGGCTCTTCTCGGTCACGTACCCCGCGAAGTACTCACCGCCGTAGGTCGCGCCCCACACGCCCCACACGAGGAAGCCGAAGAGGATCGCGACGCCGACGTAGCCGGCCGACCACCACGCCGACTCGCGCAGGGTGGGCTCGTGCGGCGAGCGCACGTGACCCACGTAGTCGACGGCGAGCATGAGCAGGATGGCGCCGACGGTGACGGCCCACGCCCAGACAGGAACATCCACGAAACGACCTCCGGAAGGGTACGGCTGATGACCGGAGGTCTCTTCCGCCAGCGCCGGACCCTGCGGGTCGGACGCGCGGCCGACGGCACCGGGCCGACAACGATGGCGACCGTGATGACGATGACGTCGCGGGGAGTACTCCCCTCCAGTGCGCCACTATAGGTGACGGACCGGCGAGCCGCCGTCCGGGCGTCCGCGCGCCGGACGCCCGGACGGCGGGTCGCGTCAGACCAGGCAGAACTCGTTGCCCTCGGGGTCCTGCAGCACGATCCAGAATCCCTGCGCCGGGTCGTCGAACTCCTGCACGTGCGTCGCTCCGCGCGCGACGAGCTCGTCTGCCCGCGCACGGACGGCGGGCTTGTCGGGCTCCTCGCCGCGCGCGCGTCCGGGCTGACCGACGTCGAGGTGCAGGCGGTTCTTGGCGACCTTGCCCTCGGGCACCTTCTGCAGGAACAGGCGCGGCCCGGCGCCGTCGGGGTCGACGATCGTGTACGCGTCGTTCCAGCGGTCCTCGGGCAGCCCCCAGCCCTGGAGGGTCTCCTCCCACGTGCTGAACCCCGGCGGCGGCGGCTCCTCGACGTAGCCCAGCACGTCGGCCCAGAACGCCCCCAGCCCGCGGGGGTCGTGCGCGTCGACGACGATCTGCAACCTGCGGTCCATGCATCCTCCAAGGGTGCGGAGCGAGGGGTGCTGAGCGGGCCGTGCGGCGGCGCCGCGCGGTCAGGCGGTGGCGGCCTGCATCTGCCGCAGCTCCTTCTTCAGCCCGGAGATCTCGTCGCGCAACCGCGCCGCGAGCTCGAACTGCAGCTCGCCCGCGGCGGCGTGCATCTGGTCCGTGAGCTGCTGGATGAGGTCGGCGAGCTCGTGCGCCGCCGCGCCGGTGAGGCGCGTGCGTTCGTCGTGCGGCGCGGTGCGCGACCCGAACCCGGGCACGGGCGCCTTGCCGCGGCTCGCCTGCCGGCCGCCGCCGCCGAGCAGCTCGGCGGTGTCGGCGTCCTCGCGCGCGAGCATGTCGGTGATGTCGCCGATGCGCTTGCGCAGCGGCTGCGGGTCGATGCCGTGCTCGAGGTTGTACGCGATCTGCTTCTCGCGGCGACGGTCGGTCTCGTCGAGCGCGAGCCGCATGGCCGGGGTGATCTTGTCGGCGTACATGTGCACCTGGCCGGAGACGTTGCGCGCGGCGCGGCCGATCGTCTGGATCAGCGACTTGCCCGAGCGCAGGAAACCCTCCTTGTCGGCGTCGAGGATCGCGACCAGCGAGACCTCGGGCAGGTCGAGGCCCTCCCGCAGCAGGTTGATGCCGACGAGCACGTCGTACTCGCCCAGGCGCAGCTCGCGGAGCAGCTCGACGCGGCGCAGCGTGTCGACCTCGGAGTGCAGGTACCGGACCCGGACGTCCTTCTCCAGGAGGTAGTCGGTGAGGTCCTCCGACATCTTCTTCGTCAGCGTCGTGACCAGGACGCGCTCGTCGCGCTCGACGCGCGTGCGGATCTCGCCCAGCAGGTCGTCGATCTGCCCCTTCGTGGGCTTGACGACGACCTCGGGGTCGACGAGCCCGGTCGGACGGATGATCTGCTCGACCACGCCGTCCGCCATCGACAGCTCGTAGTCCCCGGGCGTCGCCGACAGGTACACGGTCTGCCCGATGCGCTCGACGAACTCCTCCCACCGCAGCGGGCGGTTGTCGATCGCGCTCGGCAGCCGGAACCCGTGGTCGACCAGCGCCCGCTTGCGCGACCGGTCGCCCTCGTACATCGCGCCGATCTGGGGCACGGTCACGTGCGACTCGTCGATGACGAGCAGGAAGTCCTCGGGGAAGTAGTCGATCAGCGTGTGCGGCGCGGACCCCGGCGCGCGTCCGTCGATGTGCCGCGAGTAGTTCTCGATGCCCGAGCACGAGCCGATCTGCCGCATCATCTCGATGTCGTAGGTCGTGCGCATCTGCAGCCGCTGCGCCTCGAGGAGCTTGTTCTGCCGCTCGAGGTCCGCCAGGCGCTCCGCCAGCTCGGCCTCGATGCCGGTGATCGCGCGCTCCATGCGCTCGGGACCGGCCACGTAGTGCGTCGCCGGGAAGACGTGGACCTGCTGCTCGTCCCGCACGATGTCGCCCGTGAGCGGGTGGAGCGTCGCGATCGCCTCGATCTCGTCGCCGAACATCTCGATGCGGATCGCGAGCTCCTCGTAGACCGGGATGATCTCGATCGTGTCGCCGCGCACGCGGAACGTCCCGCGCGTGAACGCCATGTCGTTGCGCGAGTACTGCATCGTCACGAACTGGCGCAGCAGCTGGTCGCGGTCGATCCGGTCGCCGACCGCGAGGGTCACCATGCGGTCGACGTACTCCTGCGGCGTGCCCAGCCCGTAGATGCACGACACCGTCGCGACCACCACGACGTCACGGCGCGTCAGCAGCGAGCTCGTCGCGGAGTGCCGCAGCCGCTCGACCTCCTCGTTGATCGAGGAGTCCTTCTCGATGTAGGTGTCCGTCTGCGCGATGTACGCCTCGGGCTGGTAGTAGTCGTAGTACGAGACGAAGTACTCGACGGCGTTGTTCGGCAGCAGCTCACGGAACTCCGTGGCGAGCTGCGCCGCGAGGGTCTTGTTGGGCGCCATGACGAGCGTGGGACGCTGCAGCCGCTCGATGAGCCACGCGGTGGTCGCCGACTTGCCAGTGCCGGTCGCGCCGAGCAGCACGACGTCCTTCTCGCCCGCCTGCACGCGCTCGGCGAGCTCGGCGATCGCGGTCGGCTGGTCGCCGCTCGGGGTGTACTCGGACACCACCTCGAACGGCGCGACGGTCCGCTGCAGGTCGGTCACGGGGCGCATGCGACCACCGTACGTCGAGGCACCGACAACGACCGCGCGAGCCTCCCGGGCCCGGGGAGCCCCGCCCGTCTCAGGTGCCGCTGAACGACACCGAGGCCGCGGGGTCCGCCTCCTTGAGCAGCTTCGCGTAGCCGTCCATGAACGCGCGGTACGTCGAGAAGCCCGCGACCTTGCGCTTCGAGACCGGCAGGAGCGCGCTCACGCCCGACGAGCGCGTCACGTAGCTCGTGATGAGCGTCCGCACCGTCACGCGGCCCACCGCCCGGTCGACCTCGGCGTCGAAGAACAGCACCGGCTCGGTGCCGTCGCGCGTCATGTCGCGGACGGCGAACGAGACCTTGCTCGACCCGCGCTCCCCCGTCCGCAGCCAGCCGGACGGGTCGTCGACCGCCGCGGCGGCTTTCACCGCCAGATCGAGGACCTGGGTCGCCGTGAGCGTCCCCGTGGCCACCGAGAGCGACGCCTTCGACTGCAGCGGGCGCGCCTCCCACCCGTTCGTGCCGACCGACTGGAGCGCCATCGTTCCTCCGGCTGCTGTTCCCCTGACGGGCCGCCGCAGCGGCCCCCGGACGCGTCGTCGCGCCCGCTCCGAGTGATCGGCGGTCGAACCGTACTCCTCGCGTGGACACGCGTTCAATTCACCCGTCGGAGTGACGCCGGTTCGCCGCATCGGCGGACGAACGTCCCGCACCCGCCACGTGAGCGTGTGGCAGACGGGGTCAGGGCGTGTCGGCGGCGCGCTCGGCGTCCTGCTCGGCCGCGACCCGCTCCCACAGCTCGTCGACCTGCCGCCGCAGGTCGGCGTCGCCGCCCGTGCCGTCGAGCACGACGTCGGCGACCGCCAGGCGCTCCTCGTCGCGCGCCTGCGCCGCGACACGCGCCTCCGCGTCGGCGCGGGTCATGCCCCGCAGCCGCACGAGCCGCTCGACCCGCAGCACCGCGGGCGCGTGGACGACCACGACGGCGTGGAAGTCGCCGGCCTGGCCCGTCTCGACCAGCAACGGGATGTCGTGCACGACGACGGCGCCCGGGTCGAGCGCGGCGGCGGACGCCTCGCGCTCGGCCGCGAGCCGCCGGACCGCCGGGTGGACGATCGCGTCGAGCCGGGACCGCGCGTCCGGGTCGGAGAACACGACGCGGGCGAGCGCCGGTCGGTCGAGCGTGCCGTCCTCCCGGAGCACCTCCGGGCCGAACGCCTCGACGACGGCGTCGAGACCGGGCGTCCCGGGTTCGACGGCCGCGCGCGCGAGCACGTCGGCGTCGACGACGACCGCCCCGCGCTCGGCGAACCTGCGCGCCGCGACGGACTTGCCGGCCGCGATGCCTCCCGTGAGCCCGATGCGCTGCATCGCCCCATCGTGCCCACCACGGGCGCCGGGCGCGACCCGCCCCGCCGTCGTGCCGCGGGGACGGCGACGGCCGGCCACCCCAGGGGTGACCGGCCGTCGTGGCGTGCCGGGCGCGGGCGTGGGCCCGCGGTCCGTCAGTTGCCGGTGAGCTTCTCGCGCAGCGCGGCGAGCGCCTCGTCGGACGCGAGGGTGCCGGTGGCCTCCTCCGTCGCGGACGAGTAGGTCGACGGGATCGCCCCGCCGCCACCGCCGGACGTCGACGCACCGGTGTCCGAGTTCTGCGCGTCGAGGTCCGCCTGGGCCGCCGCGGCGACCTGCTTGCGGTGGGCCTCCCAGCGCTCGTGGGCGGCCGCGTACTGGGCCTCCCACGCCTCGCGCTGGGCCTCGAAGCCCTCGAGCCACTCGTTCGTCGTCGGGTCGAAGCCCTCGGGGTACTTGTAGTTGCCCTGCTCGTCGTACTCGGCCGCCATGCCGTACAGCGCGGGGTCGAAGTCCTCCGACTCGGGGTCGAAGCCCTCGTTCGCCTGCTTGAGCGACAGCGAGATGCGGCGACGCTCGAGGTCGATGTCGATGACCTTGACGAAGACGTCGTCGCCGACCTGCACGACCTGCTCGGGGATCTCGACGTGGCGCACGGCCAGCTCCG